>JAFYAW010000033.1 GCA_017540505.1 Bacteroidales bacterium
ACTCGTTGCCACGGGAGCCAGATTAGGTTTACCCGTCAGGTCGTTGTACGCGCCGCTGGTAGCGACAGGGGCCAGGTTGGGTTTGTTGGTCAGGTTATTGTAGTTGCCGTCGAAGCCCGCAGGCAGTTTCACGAAGCTGCCGCCCGTCAGGTAAATGGTGTCGTTGCTGATGGTCAGAATCTGCGATTCGGTGAAGGTGGGCCGGTTCGTGAGGTCGTTGTAATCACCGCTGGTCGCTACGGGGGCGAAGTTGGGGATGTTGCTCAGGTCATTGTAGTCGCCGGTGAATCCGTTGGCGGCCTCCTGCGCGAACAGGGCGTAGGGCACGCTCAACAACTGCTGCACACTGGTGATGCTGTAGCTGATGCCGCCGTCCGGATCAATCTCCGACTTCAGGAAATAGGGGCTGTTGGCCCAGTTGATATGCTCGAAGGAGCCGCTGACGGCGTTACCGCCGCCAATCACCACGGTCATCAGACCGTTGGCGTTAGTGGTCGTACTGTGGTTTTCCACATACACGGGCGTTCCGGATTCGGAGCCTTGTAGAATGGAAATCCGTACAGATACGTTATGGTTGGTAATCAACACGTTGCCGCTGTTGCGCACGACGGCTTGATAGGTCATTTTCTGCGGGGTCTGCGCCAACAGAGCCGCTACGGAGAAAACGACAAAGCTTAAAAGAAGGAAAAATCTTTTCATATCGGTGTTGTTTTTAGTTTTTATTCTGATAAAAAGAATCCCTGCAGACTATGGGCCTGCAAGGATTAGTGAAGTTACAATTATCAATTGCTAATTATTATTGTTAATTGTAAATTGTTGACTGATAGGCTACATTCTGTTCTTCACCACCTTGAAGGTCTTCAGCAGGTTTTTGCCGTCCAAGACGCGCAGCTGATAGGTTGCGGAAGGGTAGGCGTTCATGTCGATTTCGGTTTCCAAATCGGTGACATCGATAATCCGAAGTAGTCTGCCGTTGTTGTCGTAGAGCTGCGCCTTCAATCCCTCGGCGGGAATCTCATAGTTGCGGATGCGCAGGTGGACCACGTTACGGGTGGGGTTCGGATAGACAATGGCCTCTAACGTGATGCCAGGATGGTTGTCCACACCCACGGTCTGGATTTCGTAGGGCTGTTGCACCCCTTCAATGATGTAGGTGTTGCCGTTCTGTATCCGTTGGATGGCGGGTTGGCCGATGGTGTAAGTGGCGCTGCCGCCGCTGCCAGTCGCTGTGCCTCCCAAGGGCACAATGTCTGATTGCGACATGGCCGTTATACCAATAAAAAGAATAGAGAGAGTAAAAATCGTTTTTTTCATACTATGGGAATTTTATTGGTTAATCGTTTTTATTATGGCTGCAAAGATAAAAAAAAACAGCCGTGCTAACACACGGCTGTTAATAAAAATCGGTGATTGTGAATTAAAAAGCGTTGAAGTGGCTTTTGCTGCGGTCCACGTCCTTGCCGAAGCTCTTGTTGGCGAGCTTGCGGTTGCGCGGGCGGTAGGTGCCGTCTTCCATCTCGCGTAGCATCACCTTGGTGAAGAGCTTGAACATCTTTTCCTCTTGGGTCTCATCGTGATAGAAGGCACTCCAGGCGTATTCGTACAGCTCCTGAAGGCGTTCGGGCGACATGTGCTTGGGCTGATAGACCACCTGTCCGGCGTTGTAGTGGTCCCAGTCGTGATCGAAAATGCGCCCTTGTCGCATCAGGTCGTCGTAGGCCTTGGTGTGCGGGAAGGGGGCCAGGATGGTGAACTCGGCCAGATCGAGGTCTATCTTCAGCAGGAAGTCGATAAGGCGCAGGATGTCATCCTCGGTCTGGTTGTCCAGGCCGAAGAGGATGGTGCCCTCCACCCCGATGCCATAGTCGTGGTAGCGTTTCACCCGCTCCTTGATGTAGTCGGAGGTGTCATACACGGCCTGATACACGTACCATGCGCCGGCTTGTGCGGCGAGGTCCAGCACCTTCGGGTCGTCCTCAATGGTGTGGCTGATCCACTTCTTCTTTAGTGGTATCATCTCCCGGAAGAGGTCCATCTCCCATTGCTTGTCTTGGGCCAGCGAGTTGTCCACGATGAAAAGCCGGTTGTTGTCGATGGTCTCCAAGTCGGCGATGGTCTGGTCAATGGGCCGCGGGCGGAAGCATCGGCCTCCAAGGTAGGAGACGGCGCACGGGTAGCAGCTGAAACGGCATCCGCGGGAGGCGTGGAAGAGATCCACCATCTGCACACCCTTGTGGTTGTAGAGTTCCCGTTTGTAAAGGTCGCGGCGGGCGGGCCCCACCAGCGCAATGTCGGGCTGGTGCCCCATATAGTTATAGACCTTCTTGAGACATCCGTTCTGTAAATCCTGGAAAACCTGCTCCTGACGGCCTTCGGATTCGCCTAAAAAGATGCTGTCCGCATGTTGCAGGGTCTCCTCCGCATGCAGCATGGTGGAGATGCCGCCGAACATGACGGGAATTCCCTTGGCCCGGTAGGCGTCGGCAATGGCCCAGCCCCGCTTCACCTGTGTGGTGAGCATCATCGAGATGGCTACCACATCGCATTCCTCGTCCATGTCCAAGTCCTCCACGTTCTCGTCCGTGAAAGAGACGTCAACGTATTCGGGCAAGGTGGCTGCGAAGACCACAGGGCCGTGCGGCGGCAGGTTGAAGGTGGTCTGCCCAGGCAGTTTCTTCCATTTCGGATAAATCAGTTTCAGTTTCATATCTTTTTTTTGCTATTGGCCTTTAGCTGTTGGCTATTGGCTATGTGTAATGTATAAATTGTTAATTTTTAATTCTTTGTTCTATTTTTCAGCCAATTACTAAGGGCTAATAGCTAATGGCTAATTTCTATCTCATCAATAATCTTATTCAACCCTAAAAATTCCGCGCAGGTGAGGGCGGCTCCGATGGTCACGCCCAGAATGCCGTGCGAGTTGATGTTCTGGCCGGTCATGAAAAGGTTCGGAATCTTGGTCCGCTGCGACACTAATGTCTGCGTCGGGAAGTTCTTGTCGCGGATGATGCCGTACATGGATCCGAAACGGGTGGCCGTGTAGTCGCGGTAGGTGAGGGGTGAGGAGGTCTCATACCCCTCGATGGAGGATCGGATGCCAGGGAAGGATCGCTCCAGCGTGTCGAGGAAGTGCTCGGCGGTGCGCTCTTTGAACTCCAGATACTCTTCCCCTCGCTGCCCGACCTTCGTGTTGGCCCATTTGGCCACCTCATCAAACTGCATGTACCCGATGAGCTCGGCACTCTGTGCCCATTGCTGCCCGTCTTGCGCGCACTGGTGCATGAACAGGTAGCTGCGCAACGGATCTCCAGGCTTCCGGTCGTTGGCCTTCCACACATCTTCATTCTTATAAAAATAGTAGTTGTAGTTGAGGTAGGGTGTGGCATTTTCCTTGAATTTGATATAGACGGTGAAATTGGAGATGGTGTTCTCCAATCCGTGGATGCGGTCGCGGTAGGCCTTCCGTATGAGATGGGAGTCGATGATGTCAATGGTGGCTTGCGGGTGGAAGTTCGAGATGATGGAGTCTGCTTCGATAATCTCCCCGCTAATCAGTTCCACGCCCGTGGCCCGCGTGTCGTTGCACAGGATGCGCTTGGCCTCGCTGCGGGTGCGGATCTCCCCACCGAAGCGGCGGATGGAATTCGCCAGGGATTGTGCAATACAGTCGCTGCCGCCCACGATGCGCCAGGCACTCTGAATGTAGAAGTTGTTGATGAGTGCGTGGATATAGGTCGGCGTCTTGTCACGCACGCCCGCGTAAAGGGGCAGATTGCCCGCCAGCACGTCCCGCAGGGACCGGTTGTCCGTGACCGAGGCGATGAAGTCGTTGATGCTCGTCTTGATGTAGTCCGCCTCGATGAAGACGTTCTCCTCCACTTTTCTTAAATTGTATAACGGGGAGGCATCGGCGATGGCCTGCAAACGACGGGTGTACTCGCGCAGATCCTCGCGGTTGTCTGGGAATTGCTGTGCAAGGGTGTCCACAAAATGGTCATAGCCCGATGCATATTGGTAGTGCCGGCCCGCAATCGAAAACACATCATAACCGCTCTCATCCAAACGGCTGATGGGCACATCGTCCAACAGGTTCAGATAATGGAAGAGACGGTGCAGGATCTGTCCGGGCAACATGCTGCCGATGTAGTGCATTCCCGTGTCGAACTTGACCCCGAAGCGTTTGAAGGTCTGCAGACACCCGCCAATTTGGGCATTCTTCTCCAACAACAGCACCTTGTAGCCGTTTTTGCTGAGGATATAGCCGCAAACCAATCCTCCCAACCCCGTGCCAAGTATGGCAATATCGTATCTGTTACTGGACATGGTGCTGCTTTTTTTCGGTTATTGAAGAAAGAAGGTCTTGCTCGTCGATGACAAAATCGAACGATGATTCATTGGGGAGCTCGGAAGTGTAGTGCAGGTTTTCCGGCACGGAGAAACAATGGGATGCTAAGGCGATGCAGTTGTCGTCGGCATCGTACGCAGTGACGTCTATATGTTTGCGCAACAGGGCGGCCGTCAGGGAAAGCTCGCCGTTTCCGCAATGCTTGTAAAGCACGCGGCTGCCGTCGGGTATCGGCGCCAGCGCATCGACCAGTTCCTGCACCCAAACGAGTTTACGGCGGCAGGAAACCTCCACCGCCTTGCCTTTGTAAATATAGTTGTGGTAAACGATATCTTTCAGATACTCTGGAGTTTCACAATGCTCCTTCAAAGCGGCGAATTCCTGGGTGAAATAACGGCGGAAGAGTCGGCTGGTCTCCAGTGTGGTTTTTCCGTTTCGGAAATCAGCATCGTTGGGACGGATGCGCTCCCGGATGGAAATCGTGATGATGCCGCGATGGATGCAGGTGTCGTGCTTGGGGAACATGTCTCCGATGCCGTGCATGATAATGGGCAGGATGTCCAACCCCATCTTGTCGGCCAGGTGGAATGCTCCCTGATGGAAGCGGAGGATTTCGTGGTCAAAGGAACGGGTGCCTTCGGGGAAGACCAGCACGGAATACCCCTTATCAATCATCTGCTTGATCTTAGGAAAGTTGGAATCCAATCCGTACGACGCGGGAAGGAAGTCGGCGTTCCGGACGATGCGCCTGTACAACGGGGTGTTCCAAGCCCAGTCGTTGGTCAGTACGATGATCTTGGGATGGAGCATGAGCAGGTACATCAGGTCGAAATGCGACTGGTGGTTGCTGACGATGACGGCTGGCTTCTCAAAGGTCTCATCGAGAGGGTTGTCAATCGTGAATGAGGAATTCGGGATGACACGTGCGGTTGAATAGAGCAGTTTTCGCAGCAATTTATGGTATTTCAACTTGTTGGCGTCATTGCGTTTGCCGAGCACCAACCAGAAGAAGCCGCCGGCGGACAATACCAGCACGCCGAAGAAAAAGTAGGGGAACCCGATGACGCTTGTGAACAGGCTGCGGAGCGTGACTGGCTGGCGGCGGGGTTTGCCCTTCCGCATGGTCAGCCACTTGAACACCAACGGTGGGATAATGTAGGCCATCATCACCACGGAGAACATCCCGATGATGGTAACCTGCGCCAAAGAGCGCATGGCCGGATGCTTGGCAAACACCAACATCCCGATGCTGATGAACATGATGGAGGCCGACAGTATGATGGAATTCTTGAACTGCGCTAACATCTTGCGCCCGTAGGCGTACTCGTACAGAAGCCCTTCCGTCACAAAGATGGAGTAGTCGTCGCCCATACCGAAGATGAAGGTGGCTAAAATGATGTTCACAATGTTGAAACGGATGCCCGTCATGCCCATGATGCCCAAAATCCAGATCCAGGCAATGAAGAGCGGCAGGAAGGCCATGAGGCTGATTTCCAGTCTTCCGAAAGAAAAGAGCAGGAAGGCAAAGACGATGATTCCGCAGATGTATAGCACATAGTTGAAGTCGGAGGAGAGCGCCTCCACTAACCGCGAGGCGATGGAGGTGTCGGTGAAGGCGAAACCGTTATCATGCTCCAATATCCTATTCAGGTCGATGTCGATGTTTTCACTATTCTCTTTTTTTACTTTCAAGATGTTGTAAATCATCACCTTGTCTTCTGTCTGCACAATGTAGTTGGTGGCTAACGGTTTCCAAATCGGTAGGAAGAAGCCGTTGTCTTGAATCCTGTATGTGCGTGCGATGACTTCCTTGCACGGGACAAAGGCTCTCGGGTCGAATCCGTTACGCAAGGCCGCTTGGTCCAGATCGGCAAAAAAGGCTTCGCGCCTGCCTTCCCAGAAAGCGTTCCACTGCGCAAGCCGTTGCCGCTGTGTCTCTTGGGATGGGATGAAGTGCCCGATGCCGCTGTAACGGACAATGGCAGAGGGATGGATGCTATCGACTAATGTCAGTTTGCCCAGAGCTGTTTCTTGATTCGAAAGCGCTTCGTCCAAGGTTTTCCCCTCGGCGATGACATATACCGTGTTGACGGTGGTGTCGCTCTCGGCGCGCAGCTTGTCAAAGGACGCCTGCTGCTCCTTCGTCATGTAGTTGATATGGTGCATGTCAGTGTCGAAGGAGGTGCGCGAGCTGAAGATGTAGAACACGATGGTCAACGCGATGATGATCCAGAAAAGCCCACGGATGTTCTCGAAACGGAATTCAGCCACCTGCCGGAAGGCAAGGTCGCGGTTCGTGCCTTGGAAATGCTTCCCCGTCAGGTGTGGTAGGAAGATGAGCACGAACAGGATAGTGCCGGCTAACAGCAGGGCGGAAAAGAGCCCGAGGTCCTTCATGGCATCGGAACTGATGAAGAGAAGGCTGAGGAAAGCTCCCACCGTGGTGATGTTGCCGATCAGCAACGGGTTGACAATGTCTTTGAGTATCTGCGTTTTATCATCGGTGCGCTTGAAATGTGACAGGAAATGGATGGGGTAGTTGATGGCAATGCCTAAGATGATGGAGGCCACTCCGATGGCGATTATGGACACCGGATTCTTGACGAATGCGATGAATCCTAAGGCAAACAGCGCCCCGAAGGAGATTGATACCAGAATCATCAGGATGCTGCGGAAATTGCGGTAATAGTAGTAGAGTAGGGCGACGATGAACAGCAAGGCTATGCCAATGGCCATGAAACTGTCCTTCTTTATCTGTTTGGAGTTGGTCAGCGACACCTGTGAGGCTCCAAAACAGGAGATGCGCACGCTGCCCTGTTGCAGTTCCACCTCCCGCATGGTCTGGTCGATCAGGTGCACAAGCTGGCCGTTGCGCTTGGTTTCACTCAGCGGATAGTTGGAGGTCACAATCACTTGGGCTTCTTTCCCGTCTTTGCTGAAAATATGTTCATTATCCGTCTGATAGCTGTCGTCGAGTTTGAATTCGGACAGGGCTTGCAGCACGTTGGAGGAGAAGAAGAGCGGGTCGCGCTGGATCATCGGCCGCATCATGGGCACGGGCGAGGCGAGGAGCTGTCGGTCTGTAGCCAGTTGTGCGGCGATGTGCTCGGGCGTTACCAATGTGTCCATGCGGCGGTAGTCCTCATCCGTGAGGAAGTAGGGTAGATTGTCCAATACAAAGGACATTATACCTTCCACTTCTTGGTCGTCCACCTGATAGCGCACCTGCTTGATGAGACCGGAAGTGTCAGCCTCGGTCAGCTTCTCGGCCATCCTGTCAGCCACCGAGGAGAGAAGATCCAGGTCCGCCTCTGAGGCGGTGTCCTTCATGGCGATGCTGATGACCAGCTTGTTGTCGCCGCCAAGATGTTGGTAAGCCTCGTTTATGCGCTTGTTTTCGCGATTGTTAGGCAGGAAACTGCCGATGTCTTCCACAAAATGGAGACGCAGCGCCGACAGCACACATAAGGCCACAACCAGCAGAAGGGTGAACCATAGCGCGGAACGGTGTTCGTCAAAAAAATGATATATTTTGAGGAAAAAAAAATTCAAAATCGCTTTTTTTTAAAGGCGCAAAAATACAAAATTTCTATCTTTGCAGCCTCTGTTTTATGTTAGAAGTATAATATTTTGAAAATTAATAATTTAAATTATAACCTATAAATTATTGTTATGAAGATTTCTTTACAAGATGCCCTCTTTGCTGTTTCCGAAGCCGAGTTGAAGGCCCAAGCCCCTGCGGCGGAAGCCGCCTATCTGGAAACGGTCAACAAAACCGGCAGGGGAAATGATTTCCTTGGCTGGGTGAATCTGCCTCAGGAGGTTTCTGAATCGGAAGTTATGGAAATAGAGTCTGTTGCCGCACGCCTGGCTGCCAAGTCGCAGGTGGTGGTGGTGATCGGCATCGGTGGCTCCTATCTGGGTGCCCGCGCCGTCATCGAAGCCCTGCAGCACAGCTTCAGCCCTATGTTGCCGAACGAAAAGCCGCAGATTGTCTATGCTGGCAACAATATGAGCGAGGATTATCTGCACGATCTGTTGGATGTGCTCGCCGTAAAGGATTACAGCCTTGTGGTGATTTCCAAGTCCGGCACCACGACGGAGCCCGCCATCGCCTTCCGCATCCTCAAACAGCATTGCGAGCAGAAATATGGCGTGGAGGAGGCCCGTCGGCGTATCGTGGCTATCACCGACAAGGCCCGTGGTGCCCTCAAAACCCTCGCCGACCAGTCCGGCTATCCCACCTTTGTGATCCCCGATGATGTGGGCGGACGCTATTCTGTGCTCACTCCTGTGGGCCTGCTCCCGATTGCCGCCGCAGGCTTCTCCATCCGCAAACTGCTGGACGGTGCCCGCGCAATGCGTCAGCAACTGATGGAGGCGAAATCCTTCGACACCAACCCGGCTATGCAGTATGCCGCTTTACGTAATGTTTTGTATAATAAGAATCTGAAAGTGGAACTGATGACCTCCTTCGAACCCAGATTCTTCTATCTGATTGAATGGTTCAAACAACTCTTCGGCGAGAGCGAAGGCAAGGAACTGAAGGGTATCTTCCCGGCAGGCGCCATCTTCTCCACCGATCTGCACTCCCTTGGCCAGTATATCCAAGACGGCTCCCGCCAGCTCTTTGAGACGGTCCTGACCGTGGAGAATGCGCATCATACGGTTCCAATTCCTTTCGATGAGCAGAATACGGATGGGCTTAATTATCTGCAACACAGAAGTATAAATGAGATTAACCATATTGCACAGCAGGGAACCTGCCAAGCACATGTGGATGGCAAAGTGCCGAATATCCGCATTACCATTCCTGAAATCAACGAGTTCTATCTCGGCGAACTGATCTATTTCTTTGAGATGAGCTGTGCTGTCAGCGGTTATATGCTGGGCGTCAATCCGTTTGACCAGCCCGGTGTGGAGGCCTACAAACGCAATATGTTCACACTATTGGGAAAACCGGGTTACAGTAAGTAATCGCAAACCGTAAACCGTTAATTGCAAACCGTTAATGCAAATCTTCATCTTCTCGTTTTTCCTCTTCTATGTGGTGCTGTTGTTCGTGATCACAGGAATCACTTCCCGGAAAGCGGACAACCAGACCTATTTCACGGGCAACCGGAAGTCGCCCTGGTTTGTGGTGGCGTATGGCATGATTGGCAGCTCGCTCTCCGGCGTGACCTTCATGTCGGTGCCGGGTGATGTTTATACGACCCAGTTTACATACCTGGGGGTTGTACTTGGCTATATTCTTGGTTATGTGGTGATTGGGACGATTCTTCTGCCGTTGTACTATAAGTCTGGAGTGACCTCCATTTACGAGTATTTAGGGTCGCGGATAGGGAATGAAGCGCACAAGACAGGATCGGTGCTTTTCTTTGTGTCGCGTCTTCTCGGATCGGCCTTGCGCATGTATCTCGTGATCTTCGTTCTTCAGGTCTTTGTCTTCGACGGCTGGCATATCCCGATTTGGTTGACTGCCATTGTGATGATTGCTATCATCCTGCTGTACACCTTCCGCGGCGGTCTGAAAACCGTGGTTTGGACGGATATGTTGCAGACAACCTTCCTGATAGGGGCTCTGCTTGTCACTATCATTGTGATCATGAAGGATATGGGTGGCTCCTTTTCCGGACTGTGGCAAGCCATGTCGGATGTGGGCAAGGATGGCACCGACTGTCGCACGATTGTGAATACGGATTGGCGCAACAACAGCTATTTCCTGAAACAGATTATCGGCGGCATGTTCATCACTATTGCCATGACGGGGCTGGATCAGGATATGATGCAGAAGAATTTGTCCTGCAAAACGTTACGTGATTCCCAACGCAATATGTTTTCTTTTACCCTTATATTGGTGGTGGTCAATGTGTTGTTCCTCCTCTTGGGCGGGATGCTGCTGGTGTTCGCCAAACGTAACGGCATTGACGTGGCGAGCATGCCCACTGACAGGATCTATCCGGAAATCGCGTTCAAGTATTTGGGCAAGTTCGGGGCGCTGGTCTTCGTGTTCGGTCTTATCTCCGCCGGATTTTCCAGTGCGGACGGGACGTTCACGGCTTTGACCACGACGGTGTGTTACGACATTCTCGGCATAGAGAAGCGTTTCCCGTCGGCACAGGCGCAGACACGGGTGCGCAGGCTGGTGCATCTGGCCATATCCATGCTTTTCCTGATTGTGATTATCGTGGTGGCCAACCATCATAACGATGCGCTGATCCGCATCATCTTCACGGTGGCCTCCTATACGTATGGCCCCTTGCTTGGTCTCTTCGTGTTCGGCATCTTCACTCATCGGGAAATCCCCGCGTCGAGACGCTTCCTTATCCCGCTGATCGCCGTTCTGATTCCCACGCTCTGCTATATTGTGTCGTCCCATTCCGTGGAGTGGCTTAACGGTTATAAGTTTGGCTATGAATTGCTGATTGTCAATGGTTTGCTTGTGTTCTTCACGCTGCTGGCCATCAGCCGCCCTCAGCCATCCGCAGTAAGTGAGGAATCTGTTAGTCATTGAGTTTTAACATGTAAATAATGTATAATCGGAACTGTTTTATAAACCTTTTTATTAACCACTTAAATTAAACGCTTATGAAAAAGTATTTCGCTGAAATGGTGGGAACGTTCGTTCTCACGTTACTTGGCTGCGGAACGGCTATGTTCCTCGGTTGTGCCACTCCTGCGGGCGTGGTCGGTACGGCTATTGCCTTCGGTCTTTCCGTGGTGGCAATGGCTTACACTATCGGCGGCATTTCCGGTTGCCACATCAATCCGGCCATCACGCTTGGAGTTGCCCTTTCGGGACGTATGAGCTGGAAGGATGCCATCGGCTACTGGTGCGGCCAGATCATCGGTGGTATCATCGCCGGTGCTGTCCTGTTGGCTCTTGTCAACATCGTGACTCCGTCGGCCTGCGGTATTGCAGAGGGCATGACTGGCCTTGGCTGTAATGGTGTTGCCAATGCGGGTGGTCCGCTGGGTGCCTGCCTCGTGGAAATCATCGCCACCTTCATCTTCGTGCTGGTGGTGCTGGGTACGACCGATGAGAAAGTCGGTGCCGGCAACTTGGCTGGTCTGGCTATCGGTCTGACGCTGATCCTGATCCACCTCGTATGCATCAATCTGACGGGCACTTCCGTGAACCCCGCCCGTTCCATCGGACCGGCCCTGTTCGCTGGTGGCCAGGCTTTGTGCGACCTGTGGGTGTTCATCGTGGCTCCGCTCATCGGTGCAGCCCTTTCCGCTTTGGTCTGGAAATGCTTCAGCTGCGACAAATGCTGCTGCAAGAAAGATCAGGAATAATCCTTTGTGGAATTCGTTAAAAAAAGCCGCTCGGAAGAGCGGCTTTTTTTGTGTCTGTTTTGTTTGTCTCTCCGTGGATCAATTCCTGTTTTGTTAATTTGATTATCTTTGCAGCCGAGTAAGGAACTGATATGATAAGAAGTTAAGAAGTTAAGGAAGTGAGAATATAGACACCATAAACACGAAAAATCCCTATGAGATTAATCCCTGAAAATATACTCTTGATTCTGAAATCGCTGCCGGAGAAGCCCGGAGTCTATCGCTTTTTGGATGAGACGGGGACGATTATCTATGTGGGGAAGGCCAAACGTCTCAAGAGGCGTGTGTCATCCTACTTCACCAAAGAACATGATTCTTCAAAGGTTCGGATGCTGGTGACCAAGATCCGCGATATCCAGACCACGGTGGTGGATACGGAATGGGAGGCACTGCTGTTGGAAAACAGCATGATCAAACAATTCAAGCCACGGTATAACATTATGCTGAAGGATGACAAGTCCTATCCGTGGATTGCTGTGACCAAGGAGGAGTTCCCCCGCGTCTATCCGACCCGACATCCGGAGCCGGACAGTATGCGCCTGTTCGGGCCGTATGCCTCTGTGAAGCACATGAACGCCCTGTTGGACACGATCAACGACCTGTTCATGCTGCGCACCTGTCGCCGGCTGGTTCGTCAGGAACGGCCCTGTATGCAGTATCAGCTGAAGAAGTGCCCGGCCCCCTGCTGCGGCAATATCACGGCGGCGGAATACCAGCAAAATATAGAGAAGATTGTAGAGATTATCAAGGGCAACCGCCGACAGGTCATCACTCAGCTCAAGGAGGAGATGATGACCTGTGCCGAACGCTGGGAGTTTGAGCAGGCGGCCGTTCTGAAACGGAAAATCGAATCGCTGGAGCAGTTTGTGGCTAAGTCGGTGGTGGTGAACCCTCAACTGACGGAGACGGATGTGTTCGGCATGGAGGATGATGGCAACTGCGCATACGTCAGCTTCCTCCGCATCGTGGATGGTGCCGTCGTGCAGGCGCAGACGCTGGAAATCGAACATGCGCTGGATCGCGACCGTGAGGATCTGCTCTGGGATGCTCTTTTGGAGATGCGCGACCGTCTGAACGGTCTTTTCCCTACGGTCATTGTGCCATTCCTGCCATCCATAGAGCAGGACGACTGGACATTTTTGGTCCCGCAGCGTGGGGATAAGCGGAAATTGCTGGAATTGGCCGTGCGTAACGCCCATTTCTATATGTTGGAGAAAAAGAAACGACAGGATCTTGTCAATCCCGAACGTCGGAGCCAGCGTGTGTTGCTGGCCCTGCAGCAGGCGTTGGGCATGAAAACCCTGCCCCGCCATATTGAGTGTTTCGACAACTCGAACACACAGGGTGAGGACCCCGTGGCCGCCATGATTTGTTTCCTGGACGGCAAGCCCGCCAAAAAGGAGTATCGGCATTATAATATCAAAACGGTGGTGGGGGCTGATGATTTTGCCACCATGGAAGAGGTGGTCTATCGGCGTTATCATCGGCTGTTGGAGGAGGAAAAACCCCTTCCGGATCTGGTGGTGATCGATGGCGGGAAAGGACAGCTCCATGCCGCATATCAGGCTATTTGCAGTCTCCATATAGAGGACCGGCTGATGCTGGTGGGCATTGCCAAGCGGTTGGAGGATATTTACAAGGTGGGGGATGATCTGCCCGTGTATATTGACAAGAAATCGGAGGCGCAGAAGCTGCTCCAGCAGGTGCGCGATGAGGTTCACCGTTTCGGCATCACGCATCATCGCAAGCGCCGGTCGAAAACCAGTATCGCATCGGTTTTGGATGAAGCTCCGGGCATCGGGCGCGTGCTCAAGCAGCGTCTTCTGTCGGAGTTTAAGTCCTTGAAACGCATCCGGGCGGCCTCCGAGTCGGAGCTGGCTGCTGTAATCGGGCCGAAGAAGGCGGCAGATTTGTATGCTTATCTGAAAAAGAACGAATAAAAAAAGAGCCTTCCAACGGAGGCTCTTTTATATTTCAACGGAATGTCCGTTATTTCACTTGGACATTGTCAATGACGATTCTTCTGTCCTTGGCGGCCTGCAAACCGTAAACCGTGACGCGCTGGGCGGTAGAGGTTTCAGCATGGGCAACCTCGCCTTTCGGGTTCTTGTAGATGGTCAAGCCGGATTTCTGTCCCGTGATGTAGGGAGCCAGCTTGCCGCCGTTGGCCTGCTTCATGTAGTTGAGCACGCTTTCGATACGGCGGGAGGAGAGGTGCATGTTGTAGTCGCTGTTGCTGAGCGGGCTGGCGAAACCGCTGATGTTGAAGGAGACGCTGTAGCCGGCTTCCAGCACTTCCACGAGGGCGTCGGTCAGCTTCTGCAGACGGTTGTAACCCGTGGCGATGGAGTCGTCGAAGAAGGTACGGACTTCGTTCTCGGCTTGCGATTTTGCATTGCCGGTCAAGCCGTTAGCCGCTTCGGTGATGTATTTGGATCTCTGATTCATATAGTTGTCATAGAGGCCCTTGTACTCTGTGCTGGTGTAGTCTTGTTTGGTGCGCGGGTCCGGACGGTCGTTCTCGAAATAGAGGGTGATGGGTCCGATGGATCTGACTTGTTTCTTGGTTTCAGCCAGTTTGACCTTCGCCTCTTCCTCCTCCATGGAGAAGGTGACCGGGATTTGCAGGATCATGTCCTGTGCGGTGCAGCTTTGGGTGGCCGGACACATCTTCGGGAAGGACTTGACCACGCGGATGGCTTCGTCGTCCATCTCCTTGTAGCCGGAGCTGGTCACCAGTTCGACATCGGTGATGGTACTGTCGGCCAAGACCTTGGCTTGTACGATAGCCGTACCGGAAGCACGTTGGCTTTTCAGGTTCACCGGATAGACCTTTGTCTTGTTGATGTAGCGGCACATGGCCTTGTTTCCACCCTTGAAATGCGGAAGGGTTAACGCGGCGGTCGGCGTTTCATGTTGTCCGATTGCAACAGCGATGCCCTTTTTGCAGGACCCCGAACTCTTGCCTCCGTAAATGAAAGTGTCATTGTCGCACTGCGCATATGTTATTGATGCAGCGCACGTTAAGACAATAACCATGACCAATGAGAGAAAACTGTACACTCTTTTCATATGTTATGTAATTTTATAATTTTCGCGGTTGCAAATATACATTTTTTTTTAATTATAGTGTTCGTAAAAAAAATAGTTCCAAACAATGGATTGTAAATAATCCGACTGTTTATGACGAATGGGTTTGCCGGAGTGTTTCTTGCGTCCTTGCAATGCCTTCGCGACATTCCCGCTTGTATCTTTGACAAAACAAACGTTGCTTAAAGGGAAGGGATTCGAGTCTCTATTTTTGACTCTTTCCCTGAAGAAATTCCGAGAATCCCTCAGGAACAGGCTTCTTCATCATGATGCCTTGTGCGTCAGAGTACATGACGTAGATGTTGGTTCTCGTTTCGATGGTGCGGTAAATCTTGTCGTAGCTGATGTTGGAGGATCCGTTTTTCGTGGCCGCCTCAAAATGATCGTCATAGAAGCGGAACTCGCACTCCTGACCAGCAATCAACTTGTTTTGCATGAACACTTTGGCCATCCGCTTGTCGGTACCGAAAAACAGGTACCAGTTGAAAATAATCAGATAAAATCCGCCAATTGCCGCCCAGACATAGCTGCCATGTACCAAACAAAGCACTATCAGGGCAACCAACAGCACATTCAATATGGTTAGTGTGACAATGATTTTTTTGTTTCTTAGTCGAAGAGCCCGGTTGAACCGTATGAATTCCTCTTTCGAGTAGAGACTTCTTATGGTATATAGAGGTTCCATAGATGTTAATTTTGTCGTTTTATCACCTTTGTCATTGCACCGTCACCGACCTGCACGAAATAGACACCGTTGGGGTAGTGGGAGATGTCGATTCGTATGGTTTGTGGCAGTGATGTGCACATCGTTTCTACAACATCCAATATTTTCCCATGCACATCGTAAATGCGGATTTCAGGATGCGACAATTGGGGACCCGAGGTCTGTATGTGGAGGATGCCATCCGTTGGGTTCGGCCAAATCTGGAAATGATCCGTCTTGCGGTTGGGGATTTCTGATGTGTTGTTGTGGCCTGTGAAAAAATCGTAAATGATATCGTTGTAGCTAACATCATATTGATTGGCGTTGAGGTACCAAGTATGGGTGCCGCCTACCACCTTCAAATGTTGCAGGTCCGTGCCGCAGTTGTAGGTGTAGCGGATGAAGCGCAGACCGTCATTCTTGAGGTCGGGAAGCGTGTCTATCGTGGGTTCGCCCGAGCAGCCGTTAGCGTTCTGCCAGTAGTCCATAATAGCATCCACCCCGAGACCGAGGTTCATACCGAAAGCAGTAGAGTAACCGTTGTAACCCACCACGTTGTCATTGGTGCCGTGGATGTGGAGCATCCGCACGGGCGCGACGGGCGTCTGGGCAGCATCCACACTGGAAATCAGTCCACTGACAGCCACGCACGCCGCGATTCGGTCACCGTGTTCAATGGCCATACGGTGCGTCATAAAGCCGCCCATAGACATGCCTGCGAAGAAAACGCTGTCGGTGTCGAGCTGATACTGTACCGTCAGCGAGTCGAGGAGGGCCATCAGGAAACCGGAGTCATCAATGCTGCTGCTGGCCAGACCGGCATTCCACATAGTGCCAATTCCTTGGTCAAGGGCCTGCGGCAACACAATCATCCAATGATACTCCTCCGCAATCTGGGCAAAATTGAAGCCTTGGTCGTAATTGGAGATGTTGTCCCCCAGACCGTGGAGGAAGAACAGCACGGGAAGTGTACCGTTATGGTTAGCCGGGGTGCGTACAAGATATTCGCGTTCCACGCCCTGCCAGGTGAAGTGCTGGATTTGGGCGGAGAGTTTGCCGAACAGGATAACTGCCAATAAAAGGCTGATGGATAGGATTTTTTTCATAGAATGAAAATTTTTGCGGCAAAGACAACTAATTTCCACAGATTTCAAGAATCAGTTGAAAACAACAAATAGGTTTCTCCTTATTGCTTCAACCATTCTAGTGCCTTTTCCAGCAATTCGTCACGGCCCTCGCGGATGCCCTGGACGGTAGGCCAGACGTAGATGTCGGGGATGATGCCCACACGCTGTGTCTCTGTGCCGTCAGGATAATAGACGCCGATTCCGGAGAAATAGGAACAGACCTTGCCCGGAAGCCGGATTCCCACCACATCGCCATCCGCGCCCGATGTGGTGTTGCCGATAACGATGCTGTTCGGGAGCGTGCGGTACATCATCGTGCAAAACTCCGCGTGGCTTTGCGACATCTCACTGATGAGAATGACAATCTTGCCTGCATAGGCATCCTTCCCTTTACCGGTATAACTGGGTTTAAACCAATTAAAAGCACCGGGATTGCTTAAATCTGGATATGTAGCCTTGAAAAACGGCCTCGATTTGTCGGACAAGACCTTGTATAATCTGTAGTTGACGGTCTCGTTCGGATACTCCCTCAAATCCAGAATCAGCCCCTTTGTGGTGTGCAGGGTGTCCGCTATGCGTCCCACCCATTCTCCGGAAATGTCATCCATAGAAACATATCCAATGCTGTCGCCCAAATCTTTATAGCAAATGCTATCAGTCTTGAATTCGAAACCGAATTCTTCATAGTCATATCGCGAAACAGTGGTCTTTTTCTGAATGCCATCCGATACGAAGGTGGTGTTGACAGTCGGTTCAGAACCGTTACATATATGCCAAGTCAGCTGACGGAGCTTGGCACGGTGGTTGGATGCTGCATAATAGGGTGACAAGCTGTCAACCCACCAGGAAACAGGTTTCCCGTCAAGATGCGTGATGACATCCCCAATATGCGGCCCGGCACTGTCGATCTTGTCCGGGTTCCAATAGGAGGAGACCACCATGGTGTCATTTTGCAAGAATTTCACCCTGAACGGAGGATAGTACACATCCGACGATTTTGACGGTTTTGAAGACCAAACCGCCCCGTGTGTGTCGTCTATCAGGGCAATCAGATGCCTGACAGTGCTCCAATAGTTTTTATTGTCTTCGGCCAAAATGAAGGAAGGAATATGATTCTTCATCACAGTATTCCAGTCCGTATCCATCAGATACCGATACGGGAAAAAATAATACACCATATTCCAGTAACGATACAGGGCCAGCAATCTGAACCCGGCATCGGGGCTCTCCATCTCTGCATAAGGATTCTCATTGTTGAACTGCGCATTCTTCACCCAGAGGGATGAATAGGTCACATAGTAATAGCCGTTATTGCGGTTCTGATAGACATTCATCAGTGTTTTGTAGAGCTTTGGAGACAGTTTGTCCGGGTTGATCCACGCCAAATCCGGTTTTATGAACGCATTGGTGTCAACGGGTTTGACGTCTTTGTTGACGGGGATTTTACCATAATGAAGAATCCATTTGGCCAAATATGCGTCACGCTGCTTGTTGTCGGATGCCTGCAGATAGCCGGGCAGCATCCGGAAAAGCTCGTAATCCCAGTTGTACACGCCTTTGGAAATAGTCGGGTGGTGATACTTCAGGAATCCCCAAACGCGTCCTAAAAGTTCAAGGTTGTCCACCAGTTGCGGCGTTATCTCGGGAAAAACTATGTTGGAACCGTGGTCAAATGCCGTGTCTTGGACTGCGCCAGACTTGTCGGATGGCGTTTGTGCGAAAGAGAGGGTTGCACAGAAAAGGAGAACGAGGGTGCAGAAGAAATGTTTTCTCATATAAGGAAATTACTTTTTATTGACAACCCATATCAAAAGACCTAAAATGGCAAGATTGCTTATGACGAGTGCAACGGCCATTCTGTTAAGGTGTGCATAGTAAGTTGCTTCAGTTAAAGCGTATTTACCATCAAGCATAGCCGATAAATAAATCATAAGTTCTGCTAATACCGCTAAGAGCAAAACTAAGAATAAAGAAATAATAATGATTTTGCGCCGTTTCATTTACAAATGTATTGAAATATTCGTCACTTGGCAATCTCAATAATAGGTACACCAAGTGCTTGTTGAATCAAAGCGACTGTCTTGCAAGTGAAATTGTGACCAAAAGAGAACCATCTTGATACCTCAGATTCTTTTTTGCCGGTCAGTTTTGCTAAATCGCGTTTGGTCATACCTTTTTCTTGCAGAATTTGATATATCTTTTCGGAGATACTGAAATTCAAGTCAAAAGCGGCGCGCTCTTGTGGCGTTATAGAGTCGTGTGCTTCTTGTAGAATGGGTGAAAATATCCTTGTGTTCATATCAATTGTTATGATAACTGAAATACTTTTCCTTCAATACCTGTGATTACATTTTTTTCGATAGTTATGGTACCATCCTTCTGTGCTTCAGCAAGTAATTTGTCGAATTCTTGTAGATCCATCACATAACCGCTTAATTCAGTGCTTTCCTCGTAAGTGCGTGTGCTTTTTATTCCTCCGTTGCCAACTATAAGAATTTGGTCGGATATACGAAGACAATATAATCTTAGTTTACGAGAATCGATAGATAGAGCCGCCACTCTGTCGCTCATGTTGCCTTCTGGACGGAAAAAGCGTTCGAATGCTCCAACTGCAACGATTTTTTCTAATGCTAATATGATGTTTTTGTAATCGTTATTAAGAGTGGCATCGTTTTTGAATTTTTTCACAAAAGCCTCATATTCGCTAATGGCATTGCCATCAAAGCAGATAGAGTATAGGCTGACGTTGTCTGTTTGTTCCAGTGTCTTGAGAGTTACTCTTTTCATATTTTTGTCTTTTTTGAAAACGTGGCAAAGATAATCTTTTTATTGAGATGTTTAACATATATGTGAATTTTTTCTCAATCGGCAATTAACAAGGGCTCCATAAAGCGTATTGACATAATTCCATAGGTCGTCACATTTTGTGATATCCTATTCTCTTTGCTGTATTTTTGGGGCATTATGTTTTAGAAGCGTGTTTCAAATCGAAAAGTTGAAGACTATTTCCTCTTTTTCGAATACTTTCCCTTTACAATCTCATACGAGTTCCGCGTCAGCTCTTTGAGCAGCTCCGTGTCAATGGTTTGCAGGTCGATGCCGATCCAGTACTTGGTGTTGAAGTGGTTGTCGGGAGGCTCCACGCCTTCAGCGGTGGCAAGCAGCTCTGTAATGCGTTCTGTCTGGCACTTCACCACCACGGTAAACTCGTGGAGGTCACAATAGCAGAAGGTGTGTCCGCAGACGTAAAACACTAACAAGGTGTCTCCGCCGGGCATCTTCGCGAAGGGCAGCTTCTCCTCCACCTCGCCCAACGACAGGCAAAACTCACGAAATTCTTCAATGTTCATAAGGTGTGTTGTAGGTTCTATTTTTCAGAATTATATGAAGCATTGTCCTCCGCCACAAAACTCTCAGCTGTTTCGCGCGCTTCATACACCGCAACACCTTTTTCGTAAAGGTATTCGGGGGCAATGTCTATGGAATTGTTCTCCCAAGTCACGGTCCAACCATCCAATGCGATGTTGTTGAATTTTTGTTTGTCCTGCAATGGGCTGAAAATAGGGAACTGTTGAATAAGAGGCTTGCAGTCAAAGGTTTTCACACTACCGTTGTTGAAAGTCAGCCGCAGCGTATAATTGTCAAGCACTTCTGCCGCGACAACCCATATAATATTATTGATTTCTTCCATTTTACTCTAAGGGTTTAATTGATTTCAAAGGTTCGCCATTTTCCATTCGTCTCCAGTTTTCCCATAACTCATCTTTGTGCAAATCCATCCATTCATATACAAATTCTAAAGCCCTTCTGCTCATAGATCCAGTCATTTTGCCTGTGGAGATGTCAATAAGAGCGCGAAATTCGTTATATCTGACATGAAAATGTGGTGGGTTATGATCTGGGAAATACATGGTGATGATAATGCCATAGAATCTACTAATTTCGGACATGATGGATGTTTTTAGTGCGGCAAAGATATGGAAATTTTGGAATTCTGTATAGTATTTTTTTAAGTTTACATGCTTTCCGTAAATGCAACAATCAATGCAATCCGTCAATGTCAATGCCAACAAAATCGCCTTTGCGGTCAAAGGTGTAGGCCGCCCACATCTTGTAGTAATCAATGTCTGGATAATACCAGATGTGGATGACGTAGTGTTTGTCCACGACTTCCAGTGAGATAAGCTTCCCGTATTTTGGGAAGTCGCGTCCGCGACGGGACATGTCGTCGTGAATGTAGGACAGCATCTTCTTGATGTGCGGCACCTTTTGCCATTGATTTTCCGGAAGATCACCGCAGAACAAATCCTCCGCACCCGTGAACAACCACGTCCCATCATCTCGATATCCTTTTTGAATGCTATTGCTGAAAATCAAGTAATATAACTGGCCTTTATGATGCACTTCAATGTAAGCATTCGTGGTGTCGTGAGGGTTCTCGACCTTCGTCTGCACTTTTTTAGGTAACTGGTTGTATGTTATGGCCTCTTCTCGATACAGGGTTCCATTTCTGAAAATGCAGTTACGGATTAATCCATGCGGCTCTTTGTTACGCCCCATTACTGTTTTGATTTCCGGACCGTTGACATAATAGTTTAGAATTTGTCCTTTTGACAGGTTGAGTACGGCATTCCAATAATCGTCTCCGCCGTCGCAAACCATTAAATATCTGTTGTTCAGACAGTCGAATTCTTCTGGAATGGCGAAGTTGATGCTCGCACAAGTGTCACCGTCTTCTTCCACATAAAAGATATATTGACGAGCGTATTGATAAAACCTGGGAGCCGTGAGGGCGCGACGAATAATTTGAGAAGAGTCGGCTTTAAGATCCAGTTCATTGGCCAACAGGATTTCAGCCCGCTGCACCTCCTTCAGCCCTGCATGGATGGCGATGCCCTCCGAGGAGTTGGATGTATGTTCCCAAATCGCTTTATAACCATGGAAGGGGCGGCTGTCGTGGAGATCCAGTAAAAAACCGACAGTACCCTTGTCGTTACGACATTCGTAAAACGTGATGCTTGTGTCGATATAGGAGCATAGTTGTTTGGCTATGGGGCTCTTGTAACTTGAGGTGTCACGTGTTGCCAAAGAGATTTCCGTTACGGAAATCGGTCGCAGGTGCTCCAACTCCTGGGCGATCACATCTCCTATCGAAAATAACACAATAATAAGAAAGAGCTCCCTCATTGTCACTTTTTGGAGCAAAGATACAAAATATTTCTATTTGTAATGAGAATATTTTAAAATTATTCCTGTTCGAAATAGAAATATTGTGTTCATTTTGGAATGTGGTGCAGTGGCGATGCGGTTTTAGCAATCCTTGTCCGTCACCTCCTCGGCATTGAGCACGAAGGCGCGGAGCCCCTGCTGCTCGGCGGAGAGGTCCAGCTCGTGGATGTCGTGGAGCAGCGGCCGCACTTTCTCGTCCGGCACGAAGGCCAGCACGGCGGAGTTCAACGTCGGCCAGGCATGGGTGCCATAATGCGGCTCGCCATCGTGGCTGCCACGGCCCTGCACCTCGTTCCAGAAGGTGAACCCGCGGATTTCGTTTTTGTCCAACACTTCCATGATTTCATCATAGAAGGCTTGATATAGCGATATGAAGACTGCTTTCATTTTATTTGGATTGGTTAGTTGTATATTATCGTCTCCCCCACGCTGCGGCTTCGCCTTGAGTGGGGTTATTTGCGCTTCGCGCGTTTTGCCTCTTCGAGGCTGTTTGAGGAATGTGTTTCAATATATTATGTTTTAAGTTTTTCAATAGCTAATAGCCAACGGCTAAAGGCCAAAGGCTAATTTACACTTCGTTCACGCCTAGGGCTTTGTTCCGTTCGCGGCGGGCACGGCGGCGTGCCTGCCCTTTCTCGGACCACTCGGCGAACTTGCTGTACAGGATCGGGATGAGAATCAAGGTCACGAGCGTGGAGACGGTAAGACCCCAGGCTACGACCATACCCATGGAGTTCCACATCTCGGCACCCTCGCCTTTATCGATGGCCAGCGGAATCATACCGAGCACGGTGGTGAGGGTGGTCATCAGGATGGGACGCAGACGGGACCGGCCGCCGGCGACCACGGAATCCTTGATGCTCATGCCACGCTCACGGCATAGGCTGGTGTAGTCCACCAGCACGATACCGTTCTTGACCACAATACCGATCAGCATCATCGCGCCGATGAGGGCCATGATGCCTAATGCGGTGTGCGTCACGGCCAGACCGATGAACACGCCGGTGAAGGCGAACGGGATGGAGAACATGATGACGAAGGGATAGGTGAAGGACTCGAACTGGGCGGCCATGACCACATACACCAACATGACGATGAGTGCCATGAGGGTGAACATGTCTCCGAAGGCATCCTGCTGGTCTTCCCACGTACCGCCGATCTTGTAATCCAGCGTGGGCGGGATGTCCATCTGGTCCAACTCGTGCTGGGCGGAGGCCACCAGCTCGCTCAAAGCGGCGCCCTTGGCTACCACGCACGACACCTTGACCATACGCTCGCGGTCCTTACGGACGATGGTCGGCGGGGTGAAGGTCTCTTCCACATGGCCCACGTCGCCCACGCGGATACCCTGGCCGCGGCTGTTGTACATCAGGATGTTCTCGATGGCGTGCACGTCGTCGCGGAACTCGGGGGCGTAACGCACGCGGATGTTGTACTCGTCGCCGTCCTCACGGAACTGCGAGGCCGTGTAACCGTTGAAACGGTTGCGCACATAACTGGCTGCCGTAGTGGAGTTCAGACCATTCTCGGCTAATTTCTGGCGGTCGAAAACGACTTCCAGCTCGGGGGTGTATTCGTCACGGCTGATCACCACTTCGGAGCAGCCTTCCACGTTGCGCATCCGCGCGGCAAGGTCGGCGGCGAACTGGTCGGTGGTGTTGAAATCGTAGCAGTACAGCTCGATATCCACAGTCGATTGTCCGCCCATGTTACCTTGGCCGGTGGTGACCGTGGAGGAGACGATTTCAATATGCTGCCGCAAAATGCCACGGATACCGTCAGCGATTTCCGTGATGAACTTATTACGCTCGGTCTTCTTCACCAAACGGATGTTGTACGAGAGCAGGTGCGTGCCGTTGTCACGCATCAGGCTCCAGGTGTTGTCTTCATCGGGCATACCCACGGAATAGTTGATGGATTTGATCTCGTCCGGGTATTTCTCACGGATCTCCTCCACAATCCGGTCTCCCAAGGCCTTGGTGGTCTCCACACGGGTGCCCTGCGGCAGTTTCACGGTGACACTCAGTCGGGCGTTGTCCTGCGTGGGGAAGAACTCCGTAGGGATGACGGTCAGCAGCGAGAGACTGGCTCCGAACACGGCGAAGGCGATCAGCACGACAGTCTTGCGGTGGTTGACGCACCAGCGCAGCAGATGGGCGTACCAGTTGTCCAGCCGGTTGAGGAAGTTCTCAATGGGGGTGTAGATGGCATTGAACCACTTGCTCTTTTTCGGGTTTTTCTTCAACAGGAGAGAGCAGAGCATCGGCGTCAGCGACATGGCCGCCGCCAAGGAGACGGCAATCACGATGGTGACAATCCAGCCCAAGGATTTGAAGAGCACGCCGGCCATACCGGTGAGGAAGGTCAAGGGCAAGAACACGGCGATGATCACCAAGGTGGAGGCGATGATGGAGAGCGAGACCTCACTGGTAGCGAACACAGCCGCCGCCTTGGGCTTCGAGCCCCGCTCGATATGCGTGGTGATGTTCTCCAGCACCACAATGGAGTCATCCACCACCATGCCGATGGCGATGGAAATGGAGGATAGGGAGATGATATTCAGGGTGTTGCCTGTGGCCAACAGGTAGATGAAAGCCGCAATCAGGGAGACGGGCACCACAATGGCGATGATCAGGGTGGCCCGCCAGCGACCTAAGAAGAAGAGCACCACAATGACCACTAACAATAGGATGATGAGGATGGTCTCCTCCAAGCTGTCGATGGTGTTGGTGATGTTGTCGGAGTTGTCCACCAGGACGTTCAGCTGCACGTCGGCGGGCAGGGTCTTCTTGATGTCAGGCAGCTGCTCCAACACCTTCTTACAGATTTTCACGGTGTTGGCACCTGTCTGCTTTTGGATGATGACCATGGCACCGCGCTGGCCGTCAGTGTAGGATTCCTGCATGCGCTCCTGCAGAGTGTCTTTCACAACCGCCACATCTTTCAGGAAGATGTTCTTGTTGTTGAAACTGCCGACCACGATGTCTTCCATCTCGTCCGCGCTGTTGAACTCGCCGTCCACACGCATGGAGTAGGTTTTGGAACCCACGTCCATGATACCCAGGGAGACGTTGCGGTTCTCCGCACCCAACACGGAGGCGATGGTCTCGATGGTGAGGTTGTAACTCTCTAACTTGTAGGGGTCGCAATAGACCTGGATCTCACGTTGGGGGGCGCCGGCGATGGATACGGCACCCACGCCGCTGACACGGCTCAAGGGTGAGGCAACCTTGTCGTCCAGAATCTTGTACAACGCTTGCGTGCTCTGGTCCGACTGCACCGACAGCATCATGATAGGCATGTCGTCGGCGCTGAACTTGAACAGGTAGGGCTGGTTGGCACCGTCGGGCAGCGCCGACTTCACCATATCCAGCTTGTCGCGTACGTCGTTGGTCTTCTGATCAATGTCCACACCATATTCAAATTCCAGATATACAATGGAATAGTTCTCCTTGGAGTTGGAGGTGATGTGCTTCAGGTCGCTTAGGGTGTTGAGCACGTTCTCAATCGGCTTGGAAACGTTGTCCTCAATGTCTTCCGCGCTGGCTCCGCCGTAAACGGTCAGCACCATGATGGTGTTGCCGTCCATGTGCGGGAACAGGTCCACCGGCAGTCTGGTCATGGAAAAGATGCCGATGATGATGACGGCGATGTATATCAACCCCGTCATGATGGGTCTTGCGACAGATTTCTGATATAAGCTCATATTTTACGTTGTTTGCTGTTGGGTGTTAGGGCTTTGAACAATGAACTATGACTATGAACTTTAGGTGTTGAAAATAGGTGTCCCCCCTCAACTATCAACTATTAATTATTAATTGTTAATTGTTAATTGTTAATTGTTAATTGTTAATTGTTATTTGTTCTCCACATTCACTTCCAGACCGTCTTTCAGGCGGGCGAGGCCGGTGGTGGCCACGAGGTCGCCGTCCTGTACGTCGCCGGAGAGCAGCTCGTAGGCATTGCCCAAATGGCGTCCGGTTTCCACCCGGATGAAGGATACCTTGCCGTCTTTATAAACATATACGTAGCGGTTGCCGGAGCCTTGTTGGCGGAAGATGGCCTCGTCGGGGACGACCACGTGGTGCGAGGTGCCGAAGTTCACCGTCACGCGGGCGTACATGCCCGGGCGCACGCGACTGTTGGCGTTGGGTAGCTGCACCTCCACGGGGAACGTGTGCGTGGCACCGTCGATGGTCGGGTAGATGAGGCTGATGCGGCCCTTGAACTCCTCGTCGCCGTAGGCGTCCACCTTGACCGAAACGGGCATCCCGACCTTCACCTTCTGGAACAGGGATTCCGAAAGGTTGATTTTCATCTTCACGGGGTTGATCTGCTGGATGGTGACCACCGGAAGTCCGCCGTAAAGATCTCCGCTGTCATAGTTGCGGGCGGAGACGACGCCGTTGATGGGGCTGATCAGCCGGGTGTTCTCCAACAGGTTGTCGTAGGTGGTCTGCGCCACGTCAAGCTGGGTCTTCATCGCGTCCCAGTCGGCTTTGGAGGTGCCGCCAACCTTGTAGAGCTCGTCGATACGGTTGAAGCTGGCCTTCAGGTTGTCGAGCTGCACCTTGGCCTGCTTGAGGCTGTTCTCGTTCATCTGCACAAGGACCTTGCCCTTGCTCACACGGTCACCCACCTCCACGTAGATCTTGTCGATGCGTCCGCCGGTCAGGGGGGCGATGTTGTTCACGGCTTCCGCCTCCACGGTTGCTGTGTATTCGTAAACCTGGTCCACATCCTGTGCGCTGACCTGCTGCGTGCGGATGGTTATTTTCTGATTGCTGATGGCCGCGTCTTTGTTCTTGTCTTTGCAGCCGGCACACCCCATCACCACGAGGGCTGTCAGGGCCATGATCTTTATCGTTCTCTTCATACTATATATAATTATAGGTAGATTTTATTCTTGTTTTAAAAAATATTATTGGCCGATGCCCAACGTGGCATCCAAATTAGCCTTGGCTGTGATGTAGTTGTACAACGACTGGCAGTAGGTGAGCTGCGTGTTGGTGAGGGTCAGCTCCGCATTGTTAAGGTCCAGCCATGTATTCATGCCCACCTCATACTGCTTCTTGGCGATGTCATAGGCTTTCTGCGCCTGATTCATCGTCTCGCGGTTGGCGGCAAGGTCGTCCATGGCCTGCTGCATGTCGTTCAGGTAGCTCTGCACGCCGATGCGCAGGTTGCGCTCCACATCCAACCGCTGGTCTTTCATGTTGTCGATGTTCAGATTGGCCTGTTTGAGTTTGTAGGAGGTGGAAACCCAAGAGATGATGGGCACCTGCAGCGACAGGGCCACGTAAGAGTAGGGGTAGTTGGTGAATTTCTGGCCGTCGTCGCCCATGCCGGAATACTGGAAACTGCCGGCCAAGGCCAACATGGGACAGGTGGACCCGATGATGATTTTTTTTGATTGCTCCAGCTCTTGGATGCCGAGGTCCAACTGACGCAGGGCCGAGTTGTAGGCAAGCTGGATGTCTTTTTCGTCGGGCATGGTGGCGTTCAGCACGCTCTCTTCATAATCGGAAAGCATGCCTTCGAAGATCACCGGCTCGTTGATGTCCATGCCTAACAGCACCTTGAGGCGCATGTTGGCCAAGCGTACGGCCTTGGCTGCCGAGTTGACGGCGGGTTTCTGGTTTTGCAAAGCCACGTCGGAACGCAGTTTCTCGAATTCGGAAACCAATCCCTGGTTGTACGTGTTGGTGACCAACTGGTTGCTGGCCTCCATGGTGGCGTAGCTCTGTTGCAGTACGTCGTAGGACTGTTTGGCCAACAGGTAGATGAAATAGGCCTGTTTTACCTGATTTACGAGTTCCAGTTTGGAAGAACGTGCAGCTTCCAGGGCCATTTCAATATCCATGGAGGAGAGTTTCAGATTGGACCATAATGCCGGGGCGATGATGGGCAGGCTCAGGTTGGCGCCGACGGAGTAGGTGTTGTCACGACCCACCTTGATGTTCATCGTCTGGCCACCCATGTCCATGGACATCGTCTGTTTGAGGAGCGTCCGGTTGTAGTTGGCCGCTATCGACACATCCGGGAAAAGGGCGGCGATCTGCTCTTTCTTGTACCATTGCTTGATCTGAACGTCGCGGTCGGCAATGCGCATCGAAGGCGCTTCCGACAGGGCAATCTCGATGGCCTTGTCCAGATTGATGTGGACGGAGTCCTGCGCGCTGACAGGATGGAACCCCATCATCAGGATACAGCACAAAATCAGAAATCCTGTCACATAATGTTTCCCAACTTTTGCCATTTCTTTATATATTAGTTTTATAACTTATTGATACACTTTTAATTGAATAGTTTTCTCCATTAAAAAGAAACGGCGGCAAAGATAGTGTTTTCATTGGGAAAAATCAAGAGTTGTGTGTAATTTTTACACAACACAACTGCGGATTCGGTTACAATGCACAAACCGCCAAACAAAAGCCATAGTCAATGGGAGAAATGATTCATTCCACCCTCGCAAATCCGCGTGAAAAAATGTATTTTTGCCGTCTCAAAAAGCTATATCCCATGTTGCTCCGCACCGCCATAGTATCGCTGTTGTGCTGCCTGTGTACAGGTTTGTGCGCCCAGACGTTCGCGCTGGAGCGGGCCAACGACACGTGCAGTGTGCTGGTACTGACCACGGACTCCCTGTCGGATGAGTGGCGGCTGCCCTATCCGGTCTATCAGTTCCGTGTTGGCGACGTGGATGGCGATGGAGTGGAGGAGGCCTTGGTGGGCGTGGTGAAGGCCACGAGGTTTTATCCCGAGCCGGGAAACAGACTGTTTGTCTTCAAAAACCGTGATGGAAGGATCCGTCCCCTGTGGTTGGGATCGCGGTTGGGCGAGGAACTGGTGGACTTCTGCGTGGCGGACGGCAAGCTGGTCAGTATCGAGAAATGCCGGAACGGACAATATAATCTGAACGAATGGGAATGGTCCAGGTTCGGCCCACGGTTTTTGAGATATATTATAACAAATGTAACAGCAGAAGAAGTGAAACAAACATTTTATCAATATGAAAAGAATACTGGTTACCGTCATGCTGTCGATGCTCATCCTTATGGGATGGAGCCAAAAAGGTGAGAAGAAACACTACATCCTTCCCGGCAACGGAAAGATTGATGTGGAGATGCTGAACAAGAAGATAGATCTGAATATGGATATCTCCAATCTCAGTATCAATGAGTTGCGGGTGCTGCGCAATGCGTTCTACGCCCGTCAGGGATATGCTTTCATGATGTCAGACTTGCGGTCGGTGTTTTATCAGACCACGTGGTACCGAGATACGATGTGGGGCAGATGGTATCTTGAAGATGAGGCTGCCTACGAAAATAAAGAGATGCCGGGGTATAAGTTCACTAAGGAAGAGGAAGCCTTCATGGCTAGGCTCAAAGCCAGGGAGAATGAACTGAAGAAGCACAATTTCGCCGATGGCAAACCGATGACAGACAATCTCATAAACCGCTTCCAGATTGAGAATCCCGACCCGAAGCTCACGGATATGCTCACAAAACAGGGCTTTGCTATCGTGCCCGACACCTACGACCAGCTGTTCCAGGTGTATGAGAACAACGACTATCATGACTTCCCCAGTTTCGTCACCACTGACCTCTATCTGCAGCTTTACCACATGTATTTCGACTGCATGTTGCGCAAGGCCGAGGAGGGCAAACTCTTCGATGCCTTGTTGGACTTCTGCCGTAAGGGCTATCGCGAGAGCACGCGCGCTATTAAAACCCCCGTCAATAAGCAGGAGAAGGCACTCGCCGAATACAGCCAGGCCTATTTCGCCATCGCGTTGCATCTGCTTAACCCCAAAGAGGATTGCCTCGTCGCCCCGCAATACCAGACGATGGTAAATGATGAGGTGGCGAAATGCACGGCCGCTACCACGGATTTCTCTCCTTTCATGGAATATATGGAGGTGAAATTCCCCTACGCCCTGTTCCGTCCCCGCGGGCATTACACCCGCGATGAGAAGTTGCAGCACTATTTCCGCGGCATGATGTGGTTGCAGACGGCCGCCTTCGATACCGACAAGCCCTCGATGATGCGCAGGACCGCTTTCTTGGCCAAGACTATTTGCGGAAACGCCGAGCTGAACGCCGCCTTCAAGGCCATCTTCGATCCCATGACGTTCATCATGGGCCAGCCGGACAATGTCACCCTGATGCAGGTATATGAGATTCTGAAACGGTACGACTATGCCAAGGTGATTGGGAATGACAAAGTGTTGCAGAAATTCGTCGCGGAGGTGGATGTTTTGGCGGAGCGGCAGACGCGAATCCGTCCGAAGTTCGAACTCTCCGGCCATAACAAGGTCAACCTGATGCCCCAACGCTACCAACCCGATGCCGAAGTGCTGCAGGAGATGTACGATTGGAAGAGCCAGGTGTCGCAGCGTTTTTGTCCGAAAGGCATCGATTTCTTTGCTGCGGGAGGCAGTGCGCTTGCCCTCCAGTTGGACAAGGAAGGGGAGACCTGGACAGGGTTTGACACGAACATGAGTCGTATGCAGAAGCGGATGGGCGAAATCAACTGGAAGGAGAATATCGCTGTGCGCTGGCAGCAGGTGCTCATAGAACTTGCCAAAGGTCATCATCCGGCGGGTGCCCCGTATTTCATGGCCGGTCCCGCATGGGGGAAGAAAGACCTGAATGCGGCTCTTGCTTCCTATGCCGAGCTGAAACACGACGCCATCCTCTATGCCAAGCAGCCGGATGGCGCCGAATGTGGCGGCGACGGGCCGGATGACCCCATCGTGAAAGGGTATGTGGAGCCTAATGTCGGCTTTTGGACGGCGGTGATTGACCTGCTGTATGCTACGAAGGAGGCTTTTAGCGCTTTCGGAATCATGACCGATGAGATGCTCTCCCTGACTGAAGACATGGCCGAAGAGGCGCAGTTCTTCCTGAATTGCAGTAAGAAAGAGCTCGCCGGCAAGAAGCTGAGCGATCAGGAATACCGTCAGATTGAAATCGTGGGTGCCGTGTTCGAGAATATGACGTTAAGTATGATGCGTGGCGAGAACGATTATCTTAACAGCTGGGATGAGGTGAAAAATGCTGACCGCAAGGTGGCGGTGGTTGCCGATATCTATACTGCTAACGGCAAGAATATCCCTATTGAAAAACAGGCTGTACTCTATAATGGGATTGGCCCCTCCGATGTCATCTATGTCATCGTGGAGATAGACGGCTACCTCTACCTCACCCGCGGTGCAGTCTTCTCCTATCGGGAGTTTCACAACGCCCTCAGCACGCCCCGTCACACCGACGAGGAGTGGCAGAAGATGTTGGAAACCAAGCCCCGCCTCGGTGTCCCAAAATGGATGGAGAGCATCACTGCCCCCATCAAGGTGCCGAAGGATAACGATTTGATTTATTACAGTTCGGGGTGTTGATATGTGGTTATATGTAGGGTGTCATATTATGGCAATGTAGGGCCGTCATATTATGGCGGCCCTACAATGAAATTATGTATTATGTTATTATATAACGGTTTCTGGTATCTGTTGCTTACGCTACTGCTGTCCTTTCAGGGTGGTCAGATACAGCCTGCCTGTCCGTCGGGTGGTGATACGCTTACGGTTGCCTTTACGGGCGACATCCTCCTTGACAGGGGCGTGCGTCGGCAGATTGAGAGTCGCGGCATAGAAAGCATTTTCGATGTGAGGGCGGATTCCCTGTTCCGCTGTTCCGACATTGTGGTGGGGAATCTGGAATGTCCTGCCACCACGCTGAACACGCCGATGATGAAGAAGTTCGTGTTCCGTGCCGAGCCGGAATGGTTGGAGGCGTTGCGCGCTCATGGTTTCACCCATCTCAATCTGGCCAACAACCATACCGTGGACCAAGGTCGGCGAGGATTGGTGGACACTTGGCACAATGTGGAGCGGTATGGCATGACGGCCGTCGGGGTGGGCAATACGATGGCGGAAGCCGCACAGCCCGTCCTGTTGGCGGAGCATCCCCGGAAGGTTTGGCTGATTGCTTCGTTGCAGCTGGCATTAGAACATTTCCCGTATCTCCCCGAGGCACCTTCCGTCAACCAGGAGTCCATCGATTCCATGCTGGTCCGCATCCGGGCGTTGCGTGAGGAGGACAGCACCGCCGTGATCTTAGTGTCGTTGCACTGGGGGCGGGAACACACCTTGGAGCCGGTGCCGATGCAGCGCAGTGTCGCCCGCCGCCTGATTGATGCCGGTGCTGACGCCCTGATCTGTCATCACACCCACACGTTGCAGACCATTGAGCAGTATCGCAGCAAATACATCTACTACAGTCTCGGCAACTTCATCTTCGACCAACGTCAGGACATCAATCGCCGCACGTGTGTTCCGCAGGTTATGATCACGTGGGACAGCGTTTGGGTGAGGGATAATCTCCTTAGTATGTAAGTTCCATTAGTTTTAAGTTTCAAGTTTCAAGTTTCAAGTTTC
>JAFYAW010000011.1 GCA_017540505.1 Bacteroidales bacterium
AAACAATTGATTGCCCGCGCTTGCCAACATCTGTGCTACAACATTTTCATATAAATATCCTAAATTGGCATCAAGCTTGTCCGACAACAGTTTGTCGTAAATCACATTCTCGGTAAAATCTTTGTCCCAAAAACAGAGTGTTACAAACAAGCCGGTGTCTGCCATGAAAATCTTGTAACGGGACAAATCCTTGTTCAGAGACATGCCCACATTGGGATCGGTGCAATGGTGGCAGAAAAGAGCGATCTTGCTTTGTTCCAATTCCTGCAGCAGCTCTCCCATCTTTGCTGCCGATTGCTGCCCCACTACAGTATAGGGCTGGTATCGGGAGACCTTGCCACTCAACTGTGCTGGAATATTTTTAAACAAGCGTTCCGCATTACCGGTCGCGTCAATCTTCTGGAAATCTTCAAGGTACAACTGAATAATTCCTCGCTTGGTCTTGTCCACCAAACTCAAGTTGTTAGTCTCCAAATAAGTATTTACAGCCTGTGGCATGCCTCCTACCAACATGTATAGTCTGAAGTCGCGCATATTCAGGCGCACGACGGCATCGCCCAACGACATGCGACTATTATATTGTTGTTCAAACAAGGGTATCGAGGCCATGTCTCCCAAAGCCCATCTGAACTCTTCATAATCCATAGGATACATGGTTATGCGATCCTCCTCACTCGGTATGGTGATATTCCTTGTGTTCTTGTGAATGCTAATCAGCGACCCTGTCTCGATATAGTCATAGCGGCCATCTTGCACCAAATATTTGATGGCCTGACGAGCTGGAGGGCATTTCTGCACCTCATCGAAGATAATGACGGAATTTCTTTCATAAAGTGTTGTTTTGTAAATCTGCTGCAACAAAAGAAAAATCCTGTCAAGATCCAGGAGTTCGTCCCAAAGCCCGACCACATTCTTGCCAACTTTATTGAAATCTATGAGAATGTACGACTTGTATTCTTTCCTAGCGAACTGTTCTACAATAGTTGACTTTCCCACACGTCGCGCCCCTTCCACCAAAATTGCAGTCCGGCCATTTTCTGTTGCTTTCCATTCAAGCAACCGCCGGTACGTTTTCCTTTTGAATATCCGCTCCATAAAATTAGTTTGAAAAACGCTGCAAAAATAATAAAAATATGATGACCCGCAAATTTATATTACGAAAAAATACACTGTCCCGCATTTGTTTAATTGGAAAACCATGGCCATCCCCACTTTTTTGAGAGCAACAACAACAACACAAACACCCCTCCGCAATGCCAAACAAAGAAAGCTCACAGCTATGAACCGCAAGTTTTAACACATTATATTCAAAAACTGCGGAGTGGACTTTCCTAAACTTGCGGAATAATTTCAATGTATCTTGCGGAAAATAATTGTATGTGATTAAATTAGGGTCTGCCGCGCACGTTCCCTTATTGTTACTGAATGGAACTCATTTGCCTTTTCCACTCCTTATACAGCCTCCGCCCCTCTTCCCGGTACTTTTTACTCTGCTCTAAAATCGGTTGGTATATTTCGGGCTCTCTAACTTGTTGCTCATTGGGATAATAGGGTATGTCAGGATATTTTTGTGTGTATGATTTTTTCTTCGCCCCAATTTGGTCGGTGGCATAGTTGAAGAAACTGTTCCGCTTGGATTTAGGCAATTGACGCCGAATCTGGCATTCGCGAATCTTTGCCTTGTACTCGGCAATGTATATCAGATCGCGCAGAATATTGGAGGTTTTCACCTCATCGCTTTTCACATACAAATCCACCAGCTTGAACATACTGTCAATGGTGAATTTGAAGTTATATATCGCATTGTCAAGCGATTCTTGTTCCTGATTCTCTTTCTGTTTTATAGTGTTCAAGATGGAATCAGTGCGTTGTCGTCGCGCCACCACGGCCTGAGGATCCTCGGAGCTTGATACAGTCGTCAACGGTTTGTCTTTGAGATACGTCCCGCTGCTGTTGTCTTCGTAAGCGTGTGATGATGTGCGATTATGTGCAGATTCAGCTGCTTGCGTCCGGGTTGGTTCCGCCAGAAAAACGGTGTCTCGGACAGAAGAAGGCGATTCCACCGACGGTTGCATAGGTTCTGTTGTTTCGCCCTTCGAAAAGTGAAGCAGCGAAAAGACGGATAATACAGCAATAACGGCCATCGCGGCCATTCCCCACGGTATAACTCTCCGCCATTTGCGGCAGCTTGCCATCGCCGCCGCCACCTCCTCTGCCGAGGCATACCGCTTCTCTCTCCTTGGCTGCAGGCATTTGCGGACTACACGCCCGTACCGATTCGGAATCAACTGCTTCAGAATCAACCCGAAGGCGTAAAGGTCGGCGCGGTTATCAACTTCCCCGCCCGACAGCTGCTCCGGCGCGGCGTAGGCTTTCGTGAAGGCCGGTTCCTTGAGCACAGCGTAACGGTCGCTGTCCGACAACCCGAAGTCTATCAGTTTGACACGGTTGCCGTTGTAAGTTACCAAAACGTTGGATGGTTTGAGGTCGCGGTGTATGATCTGCTTCCCATGGCAGTAGCCAATGGCCTCCAATAGCTGCCGCGCCACCGACTCGCGGACGGACTGCGTCGGGTTTTCCGTCAAAAACTCCTTCAACGTACGCCCATCCACATATTCCATCACGATGCTATTACCCGCCACCGAATCCACCTCTTTGCTATAGACCCGCACGATGTTCGGATGGTTGAGCTGCATCATCAGGTCGAACTCTTTCTCAAGCATCCCTTGATACACAGGATCGTTGGCGACCTCAGACTTCAATGTTTTCAAGGTGAACCATTGACCGCTGCGCTGCGCCTTGAACAACCGGCAATAGCCTCGAGAGGGCAGTTCAAGGAATTCGGAGAACCGCCCCGAAACAACGTATCCGGAGGACGGAACGAACCCGGAGGTGGATATGTCGTCGGGATTTTCAAACATGCGGCAAAAATAGCATTTTTGGCTATAGGTTTTAGCTTCAGACCCTATAGGCTTGTTGATGGTCAACCATCGAATGCAAAAAGAACCGAACAAGAACCTGCCCCGCATATCCGAATGTTTGCTATTTTTGCGCCCGCAATTTGAAAGAACATGCCTGTTAACCTGCAACATATCACCCTGCTGCGCCAACTCGTGGAGGAGTCGGCGGATCACCGTATTGAAACCTCCAACGACTTCATCTTCCTGTCGGGAGAGATCCGGGGACGGCTGAATGAGAACCTCAGCGTCTCCACACTGAAGCGGCTCTGGGGCTATGTGGATGGCTACGCCTCGGTGCGCCCAAGCACCCTCGACATTCTCGCCCGCTTCACCGGTTTCCCCGACTGGGAGACCTTCGTGTCGGACTACTGCGAAGTGGAGGGCGTGCAATCGTCGCATCGCGTGGTGGGGAAGTCGCTCTACGCCAAAGACCTGAACATCGGCGCTCAGATGAAAATTGCATGGAACCCCAACCGCCGTTGTACTCTCAAATACTTGGGAAACAGCTTGTTTGAGGTAACAGAATCCGTAAATGCCAAGCTGAAAGCGGGAGACCGCTTCCTCTGCCAGCGATTCACACTGAACCAGCCGCTGTATGTGGAATTGCTGACCAAAGACGGCAACACGGAACTGTTCGTGATGGGCAACAAGGGAGGTCTGACAAAAATATCCAAAACATAATAGTCCTCCTCTATTGTCACTTCATTGTAATATAGGATTAACCAGTATTTTTCAGAGCAAATGTTAGTCCACAAAAAAAAGCACTCACAAATTGCTTTGCAAGTGCTTCATTTTCTTTGCGCTCCCTCAAGGACTTGAACCTTGGACCCTCTGATTAACAGTCAGATGCTCTAACCAACTGAGCTAAGGAAGCGGATCGTTAGCGGCTTTCGTTAACGGCGGCAAAAATACATTTTTTTTCAATATGCGCACCACCCCGAAAAAAATTTTTACCTTTGCCGCTGATTTGAGCAGATGATTTATAATATATAATTGATAATCAACAATATAAAATTCCAATAAGATGAAGTTGACTTTCAAAGACGTGCTAAAAGAGGCCAAAAACTATTTCTTTATCACTGTCGGTTTGGCGATTTTTGTGCTGGGATGGGCCGCATTTATGACACCCTACGAGGTTACGGGCGGCGGCGTGGCAGGTATCGCGTCTATCCTGTTCTTCGCTACTGGAATTCCGATTGGCTTTACAACGTTTGCCCTCAATGCTATCCTCATCGCCATCGCCTGGAAGGTGCTTGGACCCAAATTCTGCATCAACTCCTTGATTTGTACCATTATAATTTCCGTGTTCTTCTATATCGGTCAGCGCATTTTCACGCAACCGATTGTGGATGACATGTTCATGAGCGTCATTATAGGTGCCTCGTTAGGCGCGCTGGGTGCCGGCATTTCCATCAACTGGGGCGGCAACACCGGCGGCCTCGATATCATCGCCCTGATGGTGGGGAAATACCGCAACATCTCATACGGGAAAATCAACATGATGTGCAACCTCCTCATCGTGGGTTCTTCGTTTTTCATCCTGCACGATGTGCAGCGACTGGTCTATAGTTTTGTGGTGCTCTTTGTGAGTATGCTGGTGGCCGACACTGTAATCGACGGTTTCCATCAGACCTATCAGTTTATGGTCTTTTCAAAAAAGAACGATGAAATCTCCCGACGGATCAATCAGGAGCTGCACCGGGGCGCCACCTTCCTCAAAGGCTACGGTTCCTACAATCGGCAGGAGAGCGACGTGCTGCTCATCATCGCCCACCGCAGCGACAAGGTACGCGTCACCCGCATCATCAAGGATATTGACGACACCGCATTCGTCACCATCACCAAAACCTCCAGCGTGTTCGGGAAGAACTTCGATACGCTGAAGTTGTGATATTGGCAATATCTGCCAACGGCCAGTATTCAATAGCCTACTGGTCAATTACATCCGTTTGTTTTTTGTGGTAAAACAACAACTCCGGCGTTTGTTCCGTGAACATCACATAGCTGAAGTTATCCTGCCAGTCGCCAGTGTTGATGTATGTGGACGTGTCGGTCAGCTTGTACGTGACTGGGATGTGACGGTGCGCAAAGATAAAATAGTCCACTGGCTCAGACTCCAAGACGGAACGCGCATAGCGTACCTGCGGCTCGTCCTCGCGGGCGAAGACGAGGTTTTCAGGCTTATGGGAACGGCGGCTTTTCTGCGAGCAGGAACGGGCGATGGAAAAGGCGTGATGAGGATGCAACGCACTGTATAGCACCTGGTTGGGCCTGAATCCGAATATCGCCTTGATGATACGGTAGCCAAACTGCTTCCCGCCAAGGCCGTCGCCGTGGCCCACCAGACATCGTTTCCCGTTCAGGACGAATGCCTGCGGACGTTTGAAAACCTTGCATCCGAACGACTGCTGGAAGTAGTCGCGCACCCACATGTCGTGGTTGCCGGTGAAATAGTAAATCTCCACGCCCGACTGATGCAGGTCGTAGAGTGTGTTAAAAAGTCTGAAATAGCCTTTGGGTACCACATCGCGATACTCGAACCAGAAATCAAACATGTCACCTAAGAGAAACAGATGCTGTATCTGCTCCCTATGTTTTTCCAAGAAACGGATAAGCAGTTCCTCCCGTTCCCGACTTGTTTCGTTTTCAGGCACATGAAAATGCGCATCCGACAGGAAGCAGGCGGATCCTTGCAGGGTGATTGGCTGGGTGAAAAGGCGTTTTTCCGACATACAACTATCTTAAAATCTGTTAACCCAATCGGCCACCTCTACGGCGGGGATGTTGTTCATACATTTGAAATGTTTGCGCGGGCAGCGTTGGTATCCCAGCTTAGAGCAAGGACGGCAGTGCAGCGGGCACACCTCGAAATTGCGGAACAGTTCCCGCTGTCCGGGCATATAGGGATACATCCCGAATTCGGGGATGGTGTTGCCCCATAGGACGGCAGTCGGTTTGTGCAACGCCGCCGCAATGTGCATGAGGCCCGTATCGCCAGTGATGACGCAATCGGCCTGGTCCAGAATGGAACACGACTGATACAGAGAGTATTTCCCGCATCCGTTGTGGGCACGACCGCCCAACGCGGCCACCACCTCCTCCCCCTCGTTGATGACATCCTTGCCGCCAAGCAACATGATGGGCTTATGGAGGATACTGCCAATCTCCACCACTTTGGAAACCGGGATACGCTTGGTGGCATGTTGTCCGCCCAGCACCACCGCCACAAAGCCGTCCTCGAAAACCATCGGCAAGTCGTCTTCGTCAAAGGCGGCGTTTTCCGGCACATGAAACTCCAACCCCTTGTGGTCGTTCAACACCCCCAAATCCAAGACCGCATCAAAGTAACGGTCCACAATATGCACGTCCGGAAGGAAATTCAACTTCAGACAGACGCAAAGCCACTTGCGGAAATTGTACTTCGGGAACGTAGTATGGGGCACCTTCAAGCGGCGCACCACCTGTCTGGATCGATGGCTCTTCTGCAAATCCACCACCACTTGGAACTGCTCCTCCTTCAGCTCCTTCATGAGAGCGGAAAGATTGTCCGGGGTGTAGAAATGAATCTTGTCAATGTGGGGGTTCGAGGCGACGACAAGCTCGTTCGCCTTCTTGGTCAGAAAATGCAATTCCACATCCTGCAACTGTTCTTTGATTGCCCGGATGACGGGTGTGGTCAACACAATATCGCCGATGGAGCTCAGGCGGATGACCAGGATTTTCATTTTCGACGGGGGTTGTTTTTCATCCATTGCTATGGTTGTTATAAATTATTATTGATTATTTTTCGGTATTCTGGTAATGATTGTCCACGGGGGTTCCGTAGATGCGCAGCAGATAGTGCATCATCTTCTCGCGCGACACATCCTGCATCACCGCCTTGCGGTTCAGATATTGAACAAACTGCTCTTTCTGCTCCGGCGTATAGAAACCGGCATACCGCTCGGACTGGTGCATCAAATCGTTGGCTATATAATTGTTCGGGTATAAATGATAATTCTGGTAAATTTGCTTGTCAATAAGCTGGCAAACATGATAAAGCTTATCGTTATTGTTCAACTCAGCCGGAATATCCTCCAATTCCTCTTGAATGGGTGTGCCGATAATCATGGTGATATGTCCTTTTGGGGAGAAAATGCCCGTCTTGATGCTCTCAAAATCCTCGCCGGGCTGTTTGTGGTAAGGGCCGTTTTCGCTCAAAGCCATCTCGCGGGCCTTGAGTCGGTCGCAGGGCTCGTACTCGTATGAGATCGCCAACGGGGTGATATTCATCTTCTTTATGGTCGGTATCAGTTCCTTCTCATAACCCATCGTCAACATCTTGAGCAATCCCTGCTTCGTGAGGTCATGCCCGTCTTTGGTGCGTCCGTCGCGCTGGGCAATCCACACGGACTCGTGCTCCTCAAAGAGGCTTTTTTGGATATAGGCGGCCAGCTGGTGCGAGTTGGCCAGCTTCTCGCGGAGCGTGCCCGACCGTTTCACCAATATCATCTTGTTGAGGCGGGCTACATCCCCCAAAACAGGGGTGTTAATCAGGTTGTCGCCCACAGCTATTTTGGAGGTTTTCCGTTTTTCAATAAAAAAATAGAATTCCAGCATGGCCGGGTCAAACGTGATGTCGCGGTGGTTGCCGATGTAGAGGCATGCTTTGTCGGGCGGGGTGTTCTCCATACCCGAGAAAGTGTATCCGGTTGTGCTTTGGGAAACGAAGACATCAATCCAGCGGCGGATGAAACTGGCTTGGATTTCATCGATACTATGATAATGGTCGAAATCCTTTCGGAAATCCTCTATGGTGTAATCCGGCAGGCACTTCCGCATGGCGTCCTGGAAGCGCGGGTCGTCCATCAGCCGCCGATACGCTTCTGGGGCTTCATCATCATAATAGGGTCTGATATCGTCAAACGAATCCATTATACAATATATATTAGAGTTGCAAAGATACAATTTTATTGACTAACTGTTCCACGTCCAAACTGTCAGCTTTCACTGTCATTTTTGCTTGTCGGTAATAGGGCTCGCGTTCTTGCAGGGTCCGATGGATGTATTCGCGCAGGGCGTCATCGTCCAGGGTTTGCAGGAGCGGACGCACCTTGTTGCTGTTGCGGAGCCGCTGGAAAAGAACCTCTTCCGGCTGTTCCAGATAGATGGAGGTGGCGGCCGCGTTGATTTGCTGCATGGCATCCCCAAAACAGGGCGCGCCGCCGCCGGTGGCAATCAGCACATCCGTCAGTGACAGGGTTTCCGTCAGCGTCTCATACTCGCATTTCCGAAAAGCAGGTTCCCCATACTTTTGGAAAAGATGGGGAACCGAGATATGGTAACGCTCTTCCACTCTTGCGTCCAGGTCCACGAAAGCGAGATGCAGCCTTTCGGCTAAATTCCTGCCCAACGTGGTCTTGCCCGCGCCGGGGAAACCTACAATCACCACCGTGGCCATCGTTACTGAATGTTGTCCAGGATGGCTTCGATGAGGTTTTCGGCGCAGTCGGCGATGTCGGAAATGCGAGCTGGCAGCATGTAGCACGGCGTGGAGAACACCATGTTTTGCTTGTCGGAGATGACCTCCGTCTGCTGGGTGTTGATGTGTTTGGTTCCGAAGGAGGTCACGTGGTCGATGGTTTTCTCGTCGTTGCCCACGGTGATGGTGATGTCGCCCAGCACCTTCGCCAGCATGACGGGTGCGATGCACAGGGCTCCGATGGGCTTCTTCTGCTCGTGGAAGGAGCGGATCAGCTGGGCCACATCTTCCCGTACGGTGCATTTTTTCCCGTCAATGGCGTATGTGAACAGGTTCTTGGCCGACCCGTTGCCGCCGGGGAACACGAGGGCGTCGAAATCCTCCACGCGGCACTCGGCCAGTGGGCGGATTCTGCCGCGCGCGATGCGCGCGGCCTCCACCATCATATTGCGCTTCTCCTCCATCACCTGACCGGTCACGTGGTTCACCACATGGTACTGGTCGGCATCCGGAGCGAAAATACTGTACTCACAATCGTTACGGTCAATGGCCAGAAGCGTCATCACGGATTCGTGAATCTCACTCCCGTCCAAAGTGCCGCAACCGCATAATATCACTGCAAATTTCTTCATATTCTTTAATCTTAGTTATTCTGCCTGTTGTTCCTCTTCCTGTGTGCCATAGAAGAAACGCTGGAAGGCTCCACCCAAACCGGGAGACATCGCATCCAGCGAGACAATCTGGGCGTCCACCACCTGACGGATCTTCTGGGCTGTGCCTGTATCGCCGCATATCTCCGCCACTTGCATGATCTGGCGCAACTCCTGGAAGTCGCCGGCCGCTGCCTGCTGGTCGAAGTCCGGTTTCCGGATCTGTTTCGCAATGCTTTTAGACAAAGACCCAATATAAATATCCGCCACATGGTCAAACTTCATTTCCTTATAATGGGACACCAGCTCATTGGTCGGGAATTTCACATTATTCAGGAAATAATGCAGGAAGATGAAATCGTAGCGCAAATTATCAGCATGGAAGGCCAGTGTCTTCTCATCCTGCTTGTTGTACCAATCGAACAGTTCCACCATCTCCTTCCAGATGGTCTTGGCCATCTCCATACCCTTCTTGTCGGCGGAAGGCGTGTGCAGATTGAAGTAGTCCTGCATGTAGAAGGTGCTGTTCTGCGTGTATCCGTACATGTTGGACATGACCGAGACATACGGGAAGACCTCATCTGGCACAATGGCATTGCCCTTATCCAACACTTTTTCGGCCTTTTCCAGATCGCCTTCGGCAGCCAGCTGGCCACTCAAGCGGTCGTAGATCTTGCGAATCATCGAGACCAGACGGGTGTTGTCCTCGCTATGATAGACACGTGGATCGTTGAAGCCGCCCCAATCGTACGGATAGGCTTCTTTCGCCGGCGCGTTGGGATTGTTCACGCGGTCAATACGGCTGTGGTCGTTGAAGACATTCATCAGATTCTCATATAAAACATCGGAATTGATGCGGCCGATGTCGGAATAGCTCTGGCGCGGGGTGCGAATCGGCACCAGACGGTAGGCGAAGCCCTCCAGCTGGAAGTAATCCTCCAAGCCGAGATAGGCCTCCGATCCGGTGGTCGAAGCATAATAGATAGGACGTTCCCAATCGTTGTTGGCAAGGATGTCCATCATGATGATGTAAGCCTTGGCCAGCGGATTCACGGCATTGGTCTTCATATTCCATTCCAGACGGTCCACAATCTGGGCGGAGTCCTTGGGACTGACCGTTCCGTTGGCGAGCACTTTGGCCTTGTCCACCTTGAGGGAGAAGCTGGCCGGTACGGCACGCCCGTTGCTTCTGTATCCTTTATCCTGGGAGAGCAGGAGGATATGGCGTGTGTGGTCAAATTGCGGATCCTTGATGTAATCCACCAGGGCCTTCAAATCCACGAACTGGCTACCGGCGGGTTCCAGATAGAGCACGTCGCGGGTACCATCCTTGTACTGGCTCCAGGTCATGGAAATGGGCAGCGGATCCGAGTTGTAGGCTTTGCGCTTCATCTGGTCCACATACCAACTGGTACTCAACAGGGAGAGGTTGCACACGCGCACGTCCGTACGGTAGCCCTCCACCTCCTGGACGTACCAAAGCGGGAAGGTGTCGTTATCCCCCAACGTGAACAGGATGGCGTTCGGGGCGCAGGAATCCAGGTAGTTCTTGGCAATTGCCAATGCCGTGTAGCGGTTCGAGCGGTCATGGTCGTCCCAGTTTTCGTTAGCCATCACGCACGGCACTAAGCCGAAGCAGACCACCGTGGTGAGGGCGGCACCTGCCACCTGCACCGTGTTGCTCTTCAATTTTTCAAAAAGATTGTAGATGCCCAGCACGCCGAAGCCAATCCAGATGGCGAAGGCGTAGAACGAGGCGGCGAAGGCGTAGTCACGCTCACGGGGCTGGAAGGCATACATGTTGAGGTAGAAGGCAATGGCCAGACCCGTCATGACGAACAGCATGAACACCACAAAGGAGTTCTGCGTGTCTTTTCTTGTCTGGAATACAATACCGATGATGCCCAACAGCAAGGGCAACAGGTAGTATTTGTTATGTCCCGGACGCTGCATGGCGGAGGGCTGGTTGCTCTGGTTACCCACCATAGGCTTGTCCACAAACGGGATACCGGAGATCCAGTTGCCGTTCATGTAGTCGCCACGTCCCTGAAGGTCGTTCTGCCGACCGGCAAAGTTCCACATGAAATAGCGCCAGTACATGAATCCGAACTGGTATGTCTGCATGAACTTGATGTTCTGCTGCCATGTGGGTGGCACATCGCGGGCCAGCAGCCGTCGGTTCTCCTTGTCGGAAGGGCTGTCGCTGTTGTAGCGGTTATTCAGCCAGTTGATGTATTCACCCTTCTTTTCCGCGGACCACATTCTCGGGAAGAGCATACAACCTGCCGGATCATAGAGGGGCTGGTCTTCCTTGCGGTCGTTGGAAACCACATAGCGTTTGTTTACCAGATCCTTCACATAAACCGGATTGCCGTCCTTGGCGCCAATCACGCGAGTGTTATAGGTCTGCCCGTGGAACAAGGGGTTGGAACCGTATTGCTCACGGTTGAGGTAGGCTAACAACGCCACGGCATCCTCCGGGTTGTTCTCGTCGATGGTCGGATTGGCGTTGGAACGGATCACCAGCGTGAAGAAAGTGGAGTAGCCGACCAGCAGCATCGTAAAACAGAACGTACCCAACAGCAAGACCTGTTTGTTTTTACGGTAGCCGTACCAGATGCCCCATGCTATCAGCGCGGCAATCAGCAGGAAGAAGAAGATGGTGCCGGAGTTGAAGGGCAGATGCAAACCGTTGACGAAGGCCAGGTCGAACTTGCCGGCCAGATTGACCACCTGCGGGATGATGCCCCAAAGGATCAGGCCCAGCAGCACCACCGAGCCACAGAGGGACAGGAATACGCCCCATTCGGCCTTCGACTTCAGCGTTCCTCTCTTGGCGCACAATACGAACAAAGGCACGGTAATCAGTGCCCAGATGGCTAACATCCAGATGGGAGGACAGAAGAAGGCGAAGAAGAAGGAAATGATGGCGAAGGAGAGCACGGCACCCATGCCGGTGGCTTCTTTAGAGAGCTTGTAATAGACAATCAGCACGATGGCCGGCAGTGTTAGCAAGTTCAGCAAGTGCACACCGATGGAAAGGCCCACCAGATAGGCAATCAGCACAATCCAGCGGTTGGGGTTAGTGTCGGCCTTGGGATGGTCATATTCCTCGTCCCATTTCAGGATGCACCAGAACACCAGAGCCGTGAAGAACGACGACATGGCGTAAACCTCGCCTTCTACAGCCGAGAACCAGAAGGTGTCGCTGAAAGCGTAAGCCATGGCACCCACGAGGGCGGAGCCCAATACGGCGATAAAGCGGGGGGTGTTCAGCTCACCATACTTGGCCACGAGCTTGCGGGCCAGACGCACGATGGTGAAATAGAGCAGCATGATGGTCAGGCCGCTGCACACCGCCGACATGCAGTTGATGCAGAGAGCTACCTTGGTGACATCACCGCCAGCGAACAGCGAACATATACGTCCGATGAGCTGGAAGGTGGGTGCTCCAGGGGGGTGTCCCACTAAAAGTTTTGACGTGGTGGCGATGTACTCACCGCAGTCCCACCAGGATACGGTCGGCTCTGCCGTCATAATATACACAGCAGAGGCCACAACACCTATGATCAGACCAAGGATCGTGTTAATCAGTTTTTGTGTTTTATTCATTATTTTTAGGTTTTAATATTTGCTTTTGGGATTTTGGGATTTTGGGAGTTGGGGCTTGGTTGTTTTTTAACTAATGGCTAACGGCTAATAGCCAATGGCCAACGGCTATTAGCTAAATCACCGCGATGCCGCTTTGAATTGCTGCAGGAAACGGACATCGTTCTCGAAATAGAGTCGGATGTCATTGGTTCTGTATTTGAGCATGGTCATACGTTCGATGCCGAGACCGAAGGCGAAACCGCTGTATTTCTTGCTGTCTATACCGCAGTTTTCCAACACGTTGGGATCAACCATGCCGCAGCCGAGGATTTCCACCCAGCCGGTATGTTTGCAGAGGTTACAGCCCTCGCCGCCGCAGATGTAGCATGAGATGTCCATCTCGGCTGACGGCTCAGTGAAGGGGAAATAGGAGGGACGGAGACGGATGCGCACGTCGGGACCGAACATGCGCTGGGCGAAATAGAGGAGAGTCTGCTTCATGTCGGCGAAGGAGACGTTCTCGGCCACATACAAGCCTTCCACCTGGTGGAAGATGCAGTGGGCGCGGGACGTGATTGCCTCATTGCGGAACACGCGACCCGGGCAGATCACGCGGATGGGCGGCTGCTGGTTCTCCATCGTGCGCACCTGCAACGAGGAGGTGTGCGTGCGGAGCAGCACGTCGGGATGCAACTCGATGAAGAAGGTGTCCTGCATATCACGGGCAGGATGCTCCTCCGGGAAGTTCAAGGCGGTGAACACATGCCAGTCGTCTTCAATGTCCGGTCCGGTGACCGCCGTGAATCCGATGTCCTCGAAGATGCGGCGCACCTGGTTCATCATAATGGAGATGGGATGCATGGACCCTACAGGGATGCTGTCGGACGGGCGCGTCACGTCAGCGATTGAGTGCTGCACACCCTGCGCGGCCTCCATCGATTCCTTGCACTCCTCAAAACGCTGTTGGGCCTTGTCTTTCAGCTCGTTCACCAACTGCCCGAACGACTTGCGCTCTTCGGGGGCGATGTTCTTGATTTCGGCGAACAATGCCTGAATCTCGCTCTTCTTGCTCAGAAACTGAAGACGGAACTGTTCCAGCGTCTCTGCATTTTCAATCTTGAATTTTTCTATTTCCGCTCTTAATTCGTCAATGGATTTCATTATCTGTTTTTAATTTTTGATTCCAAATTTTTTGGACGCAATCATGCGTCCGTTTCCCACCTTTTATTCCACAACTGTGGCACGAATGATCTTGATGTCCGTATTGGGTCTGTCGGCACCGTCCTTCGGCTGGGAGGCTATCTTGTCCACCACCTCCATGCCGGAGACCACCTCGCCGAAGACGGTATAGTCGCCATCCAGGAAGGGGGCACCGCCGATGGTGGAATAGATGTGACGTTGTTCGGCGTTGAATTTCTTGCCCATCCGTTGCTCGTACATGTCGAGTTTGGCGTTGTCGTAAATGGTGCCGTCCACGATGTAGAACTGCGAGCCGGAAGAGGCCTTGGCCGGATTGTTGTCGCGGGCGGCAGCCACGGCACCGCGCTTGTGGTAGAGCGTCGGCACGAACTCGGCGGGAATCCGATAGTCGGGACCGCCCATGCCCAAGCGTTGGCCCGGCTTGGCTGTCTTGGAGTCCGGATCACCCGTCTGTATCATAAAACCTTTGATAATTCGATGGAAAAGCACACCGTCGTAATAGCTCTCTTTCACCAGCTTGATGAAGTTGTCACGATGCTGGGGGGTCTCGTTGTACAGGGCAATGGTGATGTTGCCCATGGAGGTTTCAATCTTTATCTGTGTCATCTTGTCGGTTTTTGTTTCAACTTTTTTCGTTTCCGTTTGAACCGCATCAGCCTGCTTTTTCTGCTCCGGCTCATTTTTCTTTTGGGAGGAACATGCCACTAACGTGGTAATAGTCAATAAAATAACAAATAAATTCAGTTTCTTCATAAATCCGAACATTAAAACGGCAAAGATACAAAAAATATGCATTTGCCTGTTGATACTTTTGGGTGATTATTTTGGGTCTGTCAGGAGGCAAAGACAATCAATTTTTGTATTTTTGCCCCGCCTTTGCCCCATAGGGTCCTGGCATCCGACACAATGACTGCAACGAAGAGTAAACATACCGCCATTTTGCTGTTTCTGCTTGTCCTGACCCTTCAAGGGGTTGCACAGACGGGCGGGCGTATGATTTACAACTTCTTGAATTTCAGCTATTCGTCGCGACAGATGGCACTGGGCGGGAATCTGATATCCGTTTACGACGACGATGCCTCCCTGATTGGGATGAATCCCTCCTACATCGGGGAGCGGCACAGTAACACCCTGTCGATGAACATTACCGACTATTTTGCCAACACCTGCTACACCTCCGGCCTCTACTCCTACACGTTTCCCAAGGCGGGCAGCTTCACCGCCTCCATGATGCATGTGGGATACGGGAAGTTCCAGGGTGCCACGGAGGCGGGCGTGGAGACAGGACCTTTCTATGCCGGCGACTTCGCACTCGCATTAGGCTGGGGCCGCGAACTCTCCCCCAACTTCACCATCGGTGCCAACTGGAAGCTGGTTTACTGCACCTACGAACGATACAGCTCCTTTGGCATGGCCGTGGACGTGGCCGGCAGCTACCATCACCCCGACAAACAGCTCTCTCTGACATTGTTAGTCAAGAATGTGGGCTCAGAGATGAAGACCTTTGCGCCCGGGAAAGTGGGTCTGCCTCCGTTCGACATCCAGTTTGCCCTTTCCCAGCGGCTCAAGCATGTGCCCATCCGCTATCACATCTCGCTGCATGACCTTTATCGCTGGAACATGAACTACTACGGCAAGGATAATCCGTTTTTGGAAACCGATGCATTCACCAATGAACTGATTTACCCCTCCAAGGCGGCGCAATTTTTCGACAATTTCTTCCGGCATTTTGTCTTCGGTATCGAAATAGAACCCTCCAAATATTTCTCGCTGCAGTTCGCCTATAACCACAACATCCATCAGGAAATGAAGGTTACAGCCCGTCGCTCCTTAGCAGGATTCTCTTACGGCTTTAACATCCAGGTAAAAGGCATCTACCTCGGATTCGCACGGTTGCATTATGCGCCTGGGGCCACTCCCAACTGCTTCAACCTCGGCCTCAATTTCGGAGAGCTCTCACAACTGCATCAGAACCGCAAGATAAAAAAACTCCAACGGGATTCTTAACCTTTTTTAACAACAAAAACATCACACATGATTCCTTTTTCCCCTCCGCATATTGATGATAAGATTATAGAAGAAGTGGTGGTCGCCTTGAAGTCAGGATGGATTACCACCGGGCCGCGCACCAAGGCCTTCGAGCAGAAGATTGCCCAATATTGCGGAATCCGGCGCGTGCTGAATGTCAGCTCCGCCTCCGCCGGCTTGGAACTCATCCTCCGCTGGTTCGGCATCGGCCCTGGCGACGAGGTCATCGTGCCCGCATATACCTACACTGCCACCGCGGAAGTGGTGTTGCACTGCGGAGCCAAACCTGTGATGGTGGATGTGGGCGACGACTTCCTCATCACCCCCGACAACATCCGCAAGGCCATCACCCCGAATACGAAAGTTATTATCCCAGTGGATATTGCAGGCCTTCCGTGCGACTACGACGACATCAACCGGATTGTGAACGAACCAGCCGTCCGAGAACATTTCCATCCTACCAACGATGTGCAGCGTCAGCTGGGACGCATCTTGGTGATGGCCGATGCTGCCCACTCGTTAGGGGCACGCTACAGGAATCGTCGCACCGGTGCCCTGACCGACATCACCGTGTTCTCCTTTCACGCGGTCAAGAACCTGACCACTGCGGAAGGCGGGGCCATCTGCCTCAACCTGCCGGAGCCGTTCGATGTGGATGCCCTCTACCAGGAACTCTGCACCTTCTCGCTGCACGGCCAGTCCAAAGACGCGTTAGCCAAGACTAAACCTGGAAATTGGCGTTACGATGTTTCCTGTGCGGGCTACAAATGCAACATGACAGATGTTGCCGCCGCCATCGGCCTCATCGAGATTGACCGTTACGAGGATATGATTCTCTCCCGCCGACGGGCCATTTTCGAAGCCTATACCCAAGCTTTCAAAGACGACAATCGTTTTCAAATTCCTGAATATGAAACCGTTGACAAGACCTCTTCCTTCCACGTGTATGCCTTGCGCCTGCGTCAGGCGGATGAGGCCCGCCGCGATGCCGTCATCCAACGCATCTTCGATCAGGAGGTGAGCGTCAACGTGCATTTCATCCCTCTCCCCATGTTGACCTGCTATAAAAAACTCGGTTATGACATCCGAAACTATCCTGTCACCTACGACAACTATTCCCGCGAAATAAGCTTGCCTGTCTATTATGACCTTACCGACGAACAGGTGGAGCTGGTCATCGAAGCGGTGAAAAAGGCGGCAGATTTGGAATAAGAAAGATTTGATGTTTTGTTGCGTGTGTCATCCTTGGGAATGCAAATAATGTGCACGCTGCAATAGGGATATGCCGTAAAAAAAAATCAGCACCCACGCGAATGTAGGTGCTGACCGATCATAGGATGTTTAGCTGATATCTATGCCGTTGTTACATCGCGATGGAACACCAGTGGGAATCTTATAGTTGTATTTTCGTCATTGGCGTTGGCAAACTGCATGTTGATAGTAATGGTATCGGCGTTGTCATCATAGATAAAGACAATCTGATAGTTGATGGGGGCGCCGTTCTCATCGGTGCCAACAGCCGTCAAAGTGCCCGTGTGCGTGGTAGCGTCATAGACGTATGCAAGATCCATATGCTCAAATTCCTCGTTAGTGTAGCCTCCTGCCACTTGAGCTACATTAATAATGCTTATGTTGTCACTGAAGGTGATGTGTGCAAAATCCTGGTCGAAGTTGAGGTGGAAAACCATCGTGGTGTCGAAGCCATCCGGAAATTGACAACCATAATCACTGAGGGTTGAGTCCGTCAAAGCGTAGATAAAATCGCCGAGGGAGAGGGTGGCCGTCCAATCGGTGCCGATGAGGTCGGCGGTGGTCGTCACTTTGGCGTTATTCCCATTGTTTCCATTTCCATTGTTTCCATTTCCATTGTTTCCATTAGGAGAGACTTCCTCTTTCTGACAAGAGGCAAAGCAGAGCGCGATAGCGGCTACTACGATTGCAAAGATGTTTTTTTTCATACCTTAAATTTTTAGTTTGTTTATTGAAAGATTCGTTTTTTCAGCTATAAGAACGTAACATGAAGACGAAAAACTACAGCCAAAAAATTTTTTTATTTCCTGTCAAATTGCAATTGATAGACGATGTCCCCTTCTTCGGTGCCGAGGTCTGCTCGTGACATAATCAAGGTGTTGTCGGTAATCCAATTGACATCCCAGCAAGTGCCGTTTGGCAAGAGATCACTACTGAGTTTTCCATCTATCGAAAGGGTCCACGTGGAGGTTTCCGTAGCGGTAGTGCCATCCATTCCAGTGATAGACAATGTTATAGTACCATCATCATAAAAGGTGTAATACATAGAGCCACCGCCATCCTCCGGAACGTAGAGGTCGCTGCCTGTCAAGGTGCCATTCGGACCGATATGGTTCACCACCGAGCAGGTGAAATGCCACGTGCCGACAATGGTACTGGAGGTACTTGTGGGCGGTGCTGTGGCGTAGGCCATGCCGTTCCATGTGCCGTTGTCGTAGGAGACAACGACCGTGCGTCCCTCTTTCTCCATCTTTTTCATCCAGGCCTTCATCTCTTCGCGATTGGTGGTGCTGAATGTTATGGCAGCCTTGCTGCCTTGCAATCCATGGTTCTGAAGGTACGTTGTCTGGCTCATGTTGTAAAAAGTCACCTTCTTGCCGCCCCGGGCTTGGTCGCAGAGCACATCCACCAAAACATCCCATTCGCCTTCCGTTGCCAAAGTCTGGCGGGCTTCGCTGTTCCCGACCGTGTAAATGATAGTCCGTTCTCGGGGTTCGTTGTTGATTTTGTTGCCTCCCTGGTTGTTGGTTTTTTCACAGGCCATGAAGATCATGATCAATACCGCTGACAAAGCGGTGAATCTCAGTGTTTTTTTCATATATACGAGTTTTATTTTGCTTGTTTCATATTATTTAGCTGGTAATCAAGCAGGGCATCGTATTGCGATTCTGTATTGATACGATAGAACGCTATGGTACGGCGTGTAGGAGAGGCCACCACACGCAAGACGGGGACACTCGACCATTTCACGCGCTGTGCCGGTTTATCAATATCGCCAAGCCAACTCACCGAGCCGTTTTCACTCTTGATATTCAATTCTTTAGATAATTGTTGCCATGTCGCGTCATCATCGGCCACTATTATCACAACATCAACACGTTCGCTTTCGTTGAGTTTGAAACCGCTCACTTGTGCCACGGTGAGATTCTGCCTCGAAGCGTAGGTCTTGTACAGGCCGCTTTGTGCCATGGCCACTATCGGGAGCAGCAGCATTAATAAAATTATCAGTCGTTTCATTATTCCAGAAGCATTTCTGCGGCCAAGGAGGCCCATTGCGCATCGGTGGTGCCGACGCGGTTACAATATACTTTTTCATAATTCCGGGAATGGTGCAGTTGCGTGGTGAACAGCGACATGGCCACTGTCACAACAATCAAAAGAGCCGCCACCATGCTGACCACGCGGCGTTGCTTCTGCCTCCAGAGGGGGTATTCTGCAGCCAGCCGCTTACCATAGCCTTCAGCCTCAGCCCGTTGCCATAACATATCAAATTCGTTTTCTGTCATATTTCCATTGATTTTCTTAATTTCTCTTTGATTCTCACCAGTCTCACGCTCACATTCTTCTCTGTGATCCCTATTTGTTCCCCGATCTCCTTGTAGTTGTAACCTTCCAGTTGCATCCGTACAATTGAGCGGTCGGGTTCGTCAAGCTGGGCAATCCTCTCGTGCAATTCCCGCAGCAGACTGCGGTCCTCGTCCACTTCCTCATAGTCCTCCGGCAGCGCTTCGGTCTCCTTCACGCGCCGCAGGCAGTCAATTATAGCATTGCGCCCTATCTTCCAAATTAACGCCGTCTGTTGCAAGACAGGCAGGGAGAGCAACCGTTCTCTGTCGCGCCACAACGCTACGGTGGCCTCCTGCAACAGGTCGTCAATTTCCAGTCCCCGCCGGCTGAAGTGTCGGCTGAGCGAGAAAAGCAACCCCCTGTGGCGATGGAGCATAGCTTCAAAAGGATCCAGTGGTTTCACAAATATAATAACGTAAGACCCCCCAAAAAAACTACATGGGAACAAGAAAAAATAAAAAAAATTTCTCCCATCCGATAATTCTTTTTTATTATCTTTGCACCTATTGAAAAACAACAACATAAATTTTATAACAACATGGATATTACCAAATTAGATCAAATGGTGGACTTGGTGAAGTCCAAACCGAGAAAGAGATTGGTGGCAGCCAATGCCAATGATGAACACACCATCCAGGCCGTCAACGCCGCCGTGGACTTGGGTGTGATTGATGCGACCTTGGTGGGCGACACCGCTGCCATTGAGCAGGTTTGCAAAACGCTGAACATCGACATCAACAAATTCAAAATCATCCATGAGACGGTTGACACGAAGGCCGCCGCCATGAGCTGCGACCTCATCAACAACGGTGAGGGTGACATTTTGATGAAGGGACTGCTCCCCACCGACAAATACATGCGTGCCATCCTCAACAAGGAGCGTGGCCTCTGTCCGCCCAACGCCACCCTGTCGCATGTGGCCGTGATTGAGAACCCCGCCTACCACAAGCTGCTTATTGTGGGCGACGTGGCCATCATCCCGCTTCCCGACCTGAAGCAAAAGCAGGTAATTCTCCGCAACTTAGTGAACACAGCCAAGGCCATCGGCATCGCGAAGCCCAAGGTGGCCCTGATTTGCGCCACCGAGCAGATGCTGGCTGGCATGCAAGCCTGCGTGGATGCCGCCCTTATCGCCAAGATGGCCGAACGCGGCCAGATTGGTGGAGCATACGTGGATGGTCCGCTCTCTCTCGATATCGCTATCGACAAGGAGACTGCAGAAATCAAGAAGCTGAAGAGCGATGTGGCTGGCGACGCCGACTGTCTGCTCTTCCCCAATATCGAGAGCGGCAACGTCTTCTACAAATGCTGCACCAAGTTCAACCACGCTGAGATTGGTGCCATCCTGATGGGTGCCAAGGTTCCTTGCGTGCTCTCCTCCCGCGGTGACAGTGCCAAGACGAAACTCTATTCCATCTCATTAGCCGCCCTGCTGGCTAAATAAACCCCTACAACACGCCCAGCCATGCCCGACGCACTCAGTTTCCTCAACTTCCGGCTGATCGATATCCTCGACATCCTGATCGTGGCCATCCTCTTATACGAGTTGTACAAACTCACCAAGGGAACCGCCGCTGTCAAGCTGTTTTGGATTATCGCCCTGTTCTATGTGATTTGGAAGGCCGTGGCCTATCTCCATTTCACCCTGCTGTCGGAACTGTTGGGTGAGGTCATCAACGTGGGCATCCTGGCCATCATCATCCTTTTCGCACCGGAGATACGCAAATTCCTGCTTTTCATCGGGGATGGACGTCTCTTGCGCTTTTTCAACGAAAAGTTGGGACGCAAGGAGGATTCCGACACCTATCGGAATGAGATTGAGGCCGTGCGCGATGCGTGCCACAATATGTCGGCCACAAAGACGGGTGCTCTCATCATCTTCGCCCGCAAGACCCCGCTGGATGAATTCCTCGAAACGGGCAAGAAGCTGGATGCCCTTCCCAATTCGGAACTTTTGGAGAATATCTTCTTTAAAAACAGTCCGTTGCACGACGGAGCCGTCATTATCAAGGACCACCGCATCGCGGCGGCACGCTGCATCCTGCCGGTATCCAAGAATCCGAACCTCCCCCAGGAGGTGGGTCTCCGTCACCGGTCCGCCCTCGGCTCCACCGAGCTGACCGACGCTATCGCCGTCATCGTGTCCGAACAAACTGGCAAGATCTCCATCTGCAAAGAGGGACAGATGACCCGCGACCTCACGGACTCCTCCCTGCGTCAAATGCTTCTTGAGAATCTTACTAAAGATTAGACAACATTATTTATAAAACAAAACAACAACTAAAAAAAAGAGACATGAAAAAATTCGTATGCAAAGTTTGCGGTTTCGTCTATGAAGGCGACACGCCCCCCGAGAGATGTCCTCAATGCAAACAACCCGCTGATAAATTCGAAGAAGTCAAAGAAGACGGCGAACTGACCTTCGCCACCGAACACGTCATCGGCGTGGCCAAGAGCTCCGATGAGGAGATGATCAAGGACCTCAACGCTCATTTCATGGGTGAAGCCACGGAAGTGGGCATGTACTTAGCCATGAGCCGTCAGGCCGACCGTGAAGGCTATCCCGAAGTGGCCGAGGCCTTCAAACGCTACGCCTTCGAGGAGGCCGAGCACTGCGCCAAATTCGCTGAGCTTCTGGGCGACGTGGTTTGGGACACCAAGACCAACCTGGAGAAGCGTATGTTGGCTGAAAGCGGTGCCTGCGCCGACAAGATGCGCATTGCCAAACGCGCCAAGGAGATGAATTGGGACGCCATCCACGATACCGTCCACGAGATGGCCAAGGATGAGGCCCGTCACGGCCAAGGATTCCAAGGTTTGTTTAACCGCTATTTCAAGAAATAACCCTAATTCATAACATTTCAACGGGATGCACCCTTGGCGCATCCCGTTTTTTAATTCATACCCCTATGCGATTCCTGTGGCTCACCAGCCAATCCCCTTACATGAACCTGGCCACCGAGGAGTATCTGCTGAAAAATTCAGAAGAGGATATCTTCATGCTGTGGCAGAATGACGATTCCGTCATCATCGGGCGGTACCAGAACGCCCTCGCGGAGATTGACACGGACTTCGTGAAGCAACACCACATCACCGTGGCCCGGCGACTGACCGGCGGTGGAGCTGTCTTCCATGACCTCGGCAACCTTAACTTCACCTTCATCCAAAACATCCAGTCCCACGAAAAGGAAATCAACTTTCTGCGCTACCTGCAGCCCATTGTGGACGCCCTTTGCTCGTTGGGGGTGCCGGCCTCCTTCTCGGGGCGTAACGACATCGTCATCGACGGCAAGAAGATCTCGGGCAACGCCATGACCTTCTACGGCAACCGGGCCCTGGAACACGGCACTCTGCTCTTCTCCACCCTGCAGTCCAAGCTGGCGGGTGCGCTGAAGGCAGACCCGATGAAGTTCAGCGACAAAGCTGTGAAGTCGGTGCGCAGTCGCGTGACCAACATTTCCGAGCATCTGCCCCAGCCCATGGATGTGCTCTCTTTCAAAGATTATCTGATGCGGTTCGTCATGCAGCCCTATGGCATCAGCGAGCCGGACCGTCTCACACCCGCCGAGGAGGCCGCCATCCGCGAGTTGGAACGCACCAAGTTTAGCACATGGGAGTGGAATTACGGGAAATCGCCGCAATACGCTTTTTCGAAAAAGACGAAAACCAATGGGGGCATTATCCAAGCCTTGATGGACGTGCAAAACGGCCATATCCGGAGTGTACGTTTCTTTGGCGACTTCTTCTCCACCAAAGATCCGGACGAGCTTGCCGACCTGCTTATCGGGCAGCCACACGACCGCGTCCATCTCGCTAAAGTGCTGGGCACGGTTTCCGTATCCGACTATTTCAATGGCGTTTCCACTGATGAATTGCTGTCGCTACTAATCTGATTTCATTCCGAAAAAGCATAAAAAAGGCGGAGTGCTTTCGCATTCCGCCTTGGAGGTCTCTTCCAGATTCGAACTGGAGTCAACGGTTTTGCAGACCGGTACCTAACCACTCGGCCAAGAGACCATTTGTAAAGAGGCTGCAAAAATACACTTTTTTTTGATATGCCGGTGCTTTTTGCAAAAATTTCTCCTTTATAGCAATCAAGTTTGATCGCAAAAATCTAGAAAATTCAGAAAGGGAATAAGAAAAAGTTTTACCGCAACTCCATCCGTACCACATTCTCCACATGCTGGGTGTGTGGGAACATGTCCACGGGTTGCACCGCCGTTACCTTGTAGGTGCTGTCCAGCAGGGTGAGGTCGCGGGCTTGTGTGGCGGGGTTGCAGCTCACATACACGATGCGCGGCACCCGCAGCTTGACCAGCATCTGCAGCACGTTGGGGTGCATACCCGCGCGCGGCGGATCGGTGATGACGACATCCGGGCGACCATGCTTGTCGATGAAGTCGTCGGTGAAGATCTTGGCCATGTCGCCCACCACAAATTCCGCATTGTGGATTTGGTTGCGCTCGCAGTTGATGCGGGCGTCGTCCACGGCGGCATCCACGTACTCCACGCCGACCACCTTTTTCGCCTGATGGGCGACGAAATTGGCAATGGTGCCGGTTCCGGTGAAGAGGTCATACACCACCTCGTTGGGCTGGATGGCGGCGAAATCGCGCACCACACTGTAGAGGACATACGCTTGCTCGCTGTTGGTCTGGTAGAAGGATTTGGGCCCGACTTTGAAGTAAAGGTCCTCCATCTTCTCCATAATGTGGTCTTTGCCTTTGAACAGATGGAAGGGCAGGTCGAAGACGGCGTCGTTCACCTTGGTGTTGACCATATATATTAAAGAGGTGATTTCCGGGAACCGGTCGGCGAGGGCGTTCAGCATTTGCTCCACCTCCTCATTGAAAACGGAGACAATCATCACCACCATAAGGTTGCCGGTGGAGGCGGAGCGGATGATGAGGTTGCGCAGTACGCCTTCGCGGGCACGCGGGTCGTAGAAGGTGATGCCGTGCTCCATGGCGTAGGCTTTGAGGAACAGACGGATGTCGTTGCTTGGGGCCGTCTGCAGCCAGCAGTGGTCGATGTCGAGGATCTTGTCGAACATGCCGGGGATGTGGAATCCGGCGCAGCGCATCTCAAAAGGTTCCCCCGCCTTCATGCGGGCCATATCCGCGTACGATAGCCACCGCATATTGGAGAATGTGTATTCCAGTTTGTTACGATAATAGTATTGTTTCTCCGAACCCAAAATCGGGCGAAGCTCCGGATAGTCGAATTTGCCGAGATGGCGGAAATTGTCATCCACCTGTTTCTGTTTGTACTCTAACTGCTTGGCGTAGTCGAGCATCTGCCATTTGCAGCCGCCGCACACGCCGAAGTGCGGGCAGGGCGGCACCACACGGTCGGGGGATGGCTGCCGCACTGCTATCAGGTTGGCCTCGGCATAATGGTGTTTTTTCTTGAATATCTCCACATCCACTCTGTCGCCGGGAACGGCGTAAGGGACAAAAATGGTCAGACCGTCCAGTTTGGCCACGGCCTTGCCCTCCGCACCGGCGGAGAGGATTTCCAAATCTTCGATGGTATAGCGTTTGAATGACATGAATATACAGTTTGAAAATGGGAAAGTATTAGGGTTTGTAAGGTTGAAATTTCTTAGTTTCTTAGTTTAATTTTGGTTAGCGTTGGTAGAATCCTGTTTCATCCAGATACTGCCATACTTTTTGGGGCAGCATATACCGGACGGATTTCCGTTGGCGGATGCTCTCCCGAATCAAGGTGGAGGATAATTCGATCAGCGGAGCCTGCACGAAATGGACGCGGGCACCTGCCTTGTATTCTCCGGCATCATATCCAGGACGGGGATAGACGTAAAGGTCGTAATTTTCTAAAATCCATTCATAGTTAAGCCATTTATGGATGGTTTCCAGGTTGTCTTCTCCCATGATGAGGGCAAATTCCCGCTGGGGGTGTTTCTCCGCCAGATGCACTAACGTGTGGCACGTGTAGGAGGGCTGGGGTAGGGCGAACTCCACGTCGCTGGCCCGGAAGCGGTCGTCATCCTCAATGGCTAAGGTCACCATATGGAGGCGCTGTCGGTCGTTGAGCAGAGAAGCCTTCTCTTTCAGTGGATTGCGCGGCGACACCACAAACCAGATCTCCTGAAGGTCGGAGTGCTCCAGCATGTATTCGGCAATGATGAGGTGCCCCACATGGATGGGATTGAAGGATCCGAAGTAAAGGCCTGTCTTGCGCATAAGGGGTGTCGTTTTATCAGAGGGGGCAAAAGTACGAAAAAATGAAATAATTTCTTGTCTTTGCTATTGAAAGTTGTCTAAAATCTCCAACAATTCTTCGGGTTTTCCGATGATAAATTCGGCACCGGCGTTCTCCAGCTCCGTGCGTGGACGGTAGCCCCACAGCACGCCCACGGCCCGCACGCCAGCCCGGTGCGCCGTCTCCATATCCACGGCTGAGTCGCCCAAATACAACGCATCCTCCACACCACACCCTGTAGCGGTCAGGATGTCGGCAACCACGGCCGGGTCGGGCTTGACTGGAACGCCCGGACGCTGCCCGAAAAGGGCATCCCATCGGATGGTGGGGAAAAGGTTAGCCATAAGCGGTGCCACCGCCTCATGCACCTTGTTCGTTGCCACCGCCAACATCACGCCCTGTTGCTGCAACCGTTCCAAAAGTTCCGTTATGCCAGGATACACCGTCGTTTTATCATGCATGTGTTCCTTGTAATAGGCTAAAAACTCAGCAAAACAGGCATCATAAACCGGACCTTGACGATGCCCTTCCGGCAGAATACGCTCAATGAGTTTGGGCATTCCGTTGCCCACAAAATAGCAGTAAGCATCCACCGGATGCGTGGGGAAATAATGGGCGGCCAACACATGATTGGCGGCATCCGCCAGGTCTTCAAGGGTGTTGAGCAGCGTGCCGTCCAGATCAAAGATGATGAGCTTGGGCATGGCTAAAACAAAAACGGGGAATCAAAATCTTTCAGGAAGTTGCCCGTAAGATCCTTGGGCGAGGTCAGCGGATGCTCCACCTGCCAGTCGATGTGCAGGTCGGGGTCGTCATAGCGGATGCTGCCTTCGGATTCTTTGTTGTAGAAATTGGAGCACTTGTAGGCGAACAGGGTGTTGTCTTCCAGTGCCGCGAACCCGTGCGCGAAGCCCGCAGGGATGTAGAACTGCCGGAAGTTGTCGGCGGTCAGCAGCACCGAAAAGTATTGCCCGTAGGTGGGGCTTCCCTTCCGGATGTCCACGGCAAAATCCAAGGCGGAACCGTTAAGGATGCGCACCAGCTTGGCCTGTGCGTATGGCGGACGCTGGAAATGAAGGCCGCGCACCACCCCCTTCTGCGAACACGACTGGTTGTCCTGCACCCATTTCTCGTGGATGCCGGCCTCCGCCAAGGTCCTCTCATTATAACTTTCAAAAAAATAGCCGCGGTCATCGTGAAACACTTTCGGTTCCAGAATGAGCAAACCCGGAATAGGCGTTGTGATTATCTGCATAGTTAATTTTTATTCTAAAAAACTCCAACAAAAATCAATCTTCGGAATCATCGGCGATGAACTGCTGGTACTCGGCCAAGAAACGCGCCTTTGACAGGAATCCGAGATACTGCCGGTCGCGGGTGATGACCGGCATATTGAAATTGCCTGTCTTGTTGAACTTCGCTAATACCTCTTCCGCAGTTTCATCCTCATAAATAAATTCTTCAGGTTCTATCATCAGATCCTCCACCCGTACCAGGTCGTAAAGTTCCGGCTTGAAGATCACCTCCCGATGATCGTCCATCACAAGAAGGCCCGAGAAGATGTTGCCGTCTTTCACCACCACAAAGAGGTTGCGGCGGCAGTGGGCAATCGCATCCGTATAGGTGCGCAGGGTGCTGTGCGCGGGGATGGTGCTGATATTCGTGTCCAAAATCTTCTGCCATTGCAGTTTCTTCAAGGCAAAACGGTCTTTGTTATGGGTCTTGAGGTTGCCCTTTTCCGCCAGCGGGCGGGTATAGACCGAGTATTTCTCGAACGGATTGGTGCAGATGTATGAGAAGGTGGCTGTAATCATCAAGGGGATCAGCAGCGTATAGCCGCCGGAGAGTTCCGCTATCAGGAACATGGCGGTCAGCGGGGCCTGCATCACGCCCGTCATCACGCCAGCCATGCCCGCGAGGATGAAGTTGACCACGGGGAAGTTCATGCCTGTGAAGAAATGGGCCACGGAAGAGACTAAAAAACCCGTGAATGCCCCGATGAAAAGCGTGGGTGCGAACACACCGCCCACACCGCCTGCCGAAGTGGTGAACGTGGTGGCGAACACTTTCATCAGGATGATGCCGGCGATGCCCGCGAAGAAGAGCACGCTGTTGGTGTTCGGTATGCCGAAGGGCGCATTGCGGAACAGCGCCGCATAGTCGCCATGAATCAGCAGGTTGATGCTGTCATAACCCTCCCCGTAGAATACCGGGAAGAGGAAGATCAGCGAACAGAGCAGCAGTGAGCCCACCACCGCCTTGAGCCAGGGATAACGCAGCTTCCGCATCATCCGGTCCAACATGCGCGACACCCGCAGGAAATAGACGGAAATCAGCCCGCATAACAGGCCTAACACGATATAGAGCGGGATGTTGGTGATGAAGAACTCGTGAGTGGCCCCGATGGTGAACATTACGTTTCGCCCTAAGAAGAACATGGACATGACTGTGCCGGTGGCCGCGGAGATGAGCAGCGGCAGAATGGCGCTTCCCGTCAAATCCAGCATCAGCACTTCGAAGGTGAAGACGATGGCCGCAATGGGGGCTTTGAAGATGGCCGCCATGGCGGCTGTGGAGCCACACGCCAGCAGCAGTGTGGTCTGCTTTGCATTCAGATGGAAGAAGCGGCCCAGATTCGAGCCGATGGCCGAGCCGGTGAGCACCATCGGTGCCTCCAAACCTACAGAGCCGCCGAACCCTACCGTTAAGGCACTCGATACCATCGAGGAATAGACGTTGTGGAATCTCAATTTGCCGTCGCTTTTGCAAATCGATTTGAGTACGATGCTGACCCCGTGGCTCAAATCGTCACGTACCACTTTCTTCACAAACAGGATGGTCAGAAAGATGCCTATCGGAGGGAATATGAGATAGATGTAGTTGATGCCATTGCCGGTGAAGGTGCGGCTGAGCATTGTGGTGGTGAAGTGCAGCAGGTTTTTGATGACGATGGCTGCCAATGCACCTAACACGCCAATCAGCACACTCAGGAACAGGATGACGGCACGGCTGCTGAGGTGCTTCTTGATGAAGCGCCTCGACTTGGCGAGTATATAGCAGAGATTCCGATTCTTCATGACAAAAAAGAGAGGGGCAAAAAGGGCAGTCGCTGCCGACTGCCCCTATAGTGAAATGCAAGTTTATCTGCGGATATCCATCTCGTTGAGAAGGTAGCCTGCGCCGCCGAACTTGTCGATGACGAAGAGCACATAGCGGGCATCCACGTTGATGCAGCGCTGCAGGGCAGTGTTGAATACGATGTCGCTGCTCAGGGCTTCCCAGTTGCCATCGAAGGCAAGGCCGATGAGCTCGCCGTCGCCGTTCATGATCGGGCTGCCGGAGTTGCCGCCGGTGATATCGTTGTTGGAGAGGAAGCACACGTGCAACTCACCGTCCTTGTCGGCATATTGGCCGAAGTCGCGGTTCAGGATGAGCTGTTTCAGCTTGGCCGGCACGTCAAATTCAGGATCGCCCGGGATCTCCTTTTGCAGGATGCCCTTTGTGGTGGTGAAATAGTTGTAGTGCACGCCATCCGCCGGATAGTAGTCGCACACCGTGCCGAAAGTGGTACGCATGGTGCTGTTGGCATCCGGATACATCGGAGTGGAGGCGTTCATCTCCTTGAGGGCGGCCAGATAGGTGCGGCGCGGAATGTCTAACTTGCCCATATCTGTGAAAATGTGCTGGTTGGAGAAAATCACACCAGACAACTGCTGCAAATAGAGATAGATAGGATCCTTGTACAGCACTTTGTTGGAGGGTTTCGCCAGGTATTTCTCCAGATTATCCTTGGAGATGAAGATGGAGTTGCGTACAGCAGCCTCGAAGTTGGCCTCGCTGCCCTTGAAATTCTTTGCCAAAAGGCCCGGGATGTCGGGACGGTAGGATTCCGGCACGTTGTTCCAGATCTTCAGTGTAGCCATGATGATCTTGATTTCCGTTTCCATATCCTTATCGTCAACGGCTTTGTCGTATGCAGCCCGCACTGCTTTAATGGTGGCATCCGACAAGGTCTTTTCCCCATCCTTGATTTCGAGTTTGTTATGGGTGCGCCAACCGGCCATCAGGACAGCTGAGGAACGGAGTGCAAAATTGGCATCCAAATACACTTTGTAGGCATTGCCGTCAATGGTTTTGCATACTTGGGCGATTTCATCCAGACAGCTGCCATAACGCATCTTACGCTGTTCGTCCTGGTTGATCCAGTTGGTGAGTTCGGCTTCCTGTTTCTGTTTGGTTTCCACTACTTTGAGGGCTTTCAAGCTGGCCACCATACCCTTTTGGTTTTTCCAACCGTTGGCCAGGCTGGCATGGCCGTCGGCATATTTCAGACGGACAGCCTCGTCCGCATTCATGGCGTCGCTGATGACAGGAAGGATGATATCCAACGGTTCATAGTAGGCCGGACCTTCAATGTCGATGGAATTCTGCACCTCGTAGGAGGTTTTGAAACGCTCCGTTGTACCGGGATAGCCCCAGATCATCGTGTAGTCGCCCGGCTGGTAGCCCTTCAAGCTAATGGGCAGGAAATGCTTGGGGTGCAACGGCACATTTTCCGGGGAGTATTCTGCCGGGGAACCGTCGGGAGCCGTGTAGATGCGGAATACGGTGAAGTCGCCCGTGTGGCGCGGCCACATCCAGTTGTCGGTGTCACCGCCGAACTTGCCGATGGCGGAAGGCGGAGCGCATACCAGACGAACATCCTTATATTCGGTGTAAATGAACATATAGTATTCGTTGCCTTCGTAGAAGGGTTTCACCACCACTTTATAGCGTTTTCCACCCGAATTATCCTCTTTAAGTTTTTTGATGGCCGTGGAAATGGCTTTCTCACGATCCTGCTCGGAGGTGTTCTCGTCCACACCTGCAAGGACAATACTCGTCACATCCTCCATTCTTTCCAAAAAATGGACATGGAAGTTGGCGCGAAGCTCTTCCTCCCTGCTCATGGCGAAGAAACCGTTGGTCAGGTAATCGTGCTCCACCGTGGAGAGTTCCACCACAGAGGAGTAGCCGCAGTGGTGGTTGGTGAACATGAGACCGTCGCGGGAGACCATCTCGCCAGTGCAGAAGCCGTCACCTAATTGGACGATAGCATCCTTGAGTGAGGAGTTGTTGATGTCGTACAATTGCTCGGCAGTCAGATGCAGACCCATCTTCTGCATGGTGGCGTAGTTGTAGTTCTTGATGAACATCGGCAGCCACATGCCCTCATCAGGCGGATTCACGGCGAAAGCGGCCGTGCAGAATACTGTCATCAGGGACAGCAATAATGTTTTTCTAAAATTCTTCATTGTATTGGTTTTTTATAATTGTCAAAAAATCAGGATTCGGAAACTTCTGTCGTATCGGCAGAATCCGTTGCAGGTTCCTCTTTTGCCGAAGGCTGGAAGAAGCGTTTGTTGAAGATGAGCATCAGGAAGATGCCGACGGTGATGCATGCGTCGGCGAAGTTGAAGATGGCTGGGAAGAAATAGGAGCCGCCCCACAGCGGGAAGCCGTCGGGGATGTGGAACAGGCGCACATAGAACATGTCCACCACCCGGCCGAAGAAGAACGGGGCGTACCCGCCGCCGTCCGGGAACAGCACGGCCAAGGTCTCCGGTGTGCTCTCGCTGAAGATCAATCCGTAGAACAGCGAGTCCAGGATGTTGCCTAACGCGCCGGCGATTACCAGACAGAAGACCGTCAGGGTGAGGCCGTCCAGCTTGTCGCGGCTGATCTGCCGGTGCAGGTACCAGCATAGGAACACCACCAGCACAATGCGCACCAGCGACAATAGCAGCTTGCCGACATTCTGCCCGAAAGAGAGGCCGAAGGCCATGCCCGCGTTCTCAATAAAAAGCAGATTGAACCAATTGCCCAACACGGGGGTCAGCTGACCGATGGTCATGTGCGTCTTGACCCAGAATTTCAGAATCTGGTCCACGAGCAGCACTACAACCACGATGGCTATGGCTATAAGCCGGAATTTTTTCTGCCTGCTCAAGCCTTATTTCTTTTTCTCGTTCAACTTGGAATCCACATCCAGTGTGGCGTGCGGCACGATTTTCAGGCGTTCCTTGGAAATCAGCTTGCCGGTGATGCGGTCAATGCCGTAGGTCTTGTTCTCGATACGGATGAGCGCAGCCTCCAAGTTGGCGATGTATTTGTCCAAACGACCGGCCAGGCGGCTGTTCTCCTCCTTGGAGAGCACCTGATTGCCGTCTTCCATGTTCTTGAAGGTGGGAGCCGTGTCGTTGGTGTCGTTCCCGGCACCATTATAGGCATCCTGATAGACTTCCATCGCCTTTTTGGCGTCAGCAATCTTATTTTCTATGAGTATTCTGAATTCCTCTAATTCCTCATCTGAATAACGATTCACTATCTTTGCTGTCATAATTAATGGTTTTAATTAAAATGAGGTGCAAAGATATAATAATTTTCGATAGGAACAAGGTTTTATTTCACCAGTTTTTGAATTTGTGGCCGATGCTTGCCGTCCGACACCTTCAGCAGATACATACCGTGTGCCAAATCAAAGGGTTCCGACAGCTGGTGCGCTCCTTCGTCCAGATGGATTGTGAATGTTTTTGTCAATTTTCCATCTATCGAGAAGACCTCAAAACAGTAATTGCCCTCTTGAGCAACCTGCATCCGGATGGAAAGACGGTCGTCCTGCACAGGATTCGTCACCTGCAAGTAAAAATCAGAGTCGAGGTCGGCCACCCCGACATGGGCTGCGATGGAGAATTCCGTGATCACTGGCAGGTGGTCCGACTGGTTGTACAAGGCATTGGCCACATCCGCTGGAATCACGCTGTTGGTTGGTGAGATGATGGAGCTGTTGTAGCGGTTGCCATCCTGCCCCAACGCATGGTAAGTTTCCGGTTTCACCATCACCCCATTGACACCATAATATACATATGGGGAAACCAGGATGATGTCGAATCGGTCATCCAGACCGCCGGTGGCAAAGCATCCGTTCGATTCGTAATGGGTGGATTGGGTGTGTATATCCCTGAAAGAGCTGTTGTTATTCCAGTGCCCGTCGCGCCCGATGGGATCGTACAAACGGTAAAGGCTGTTGGAGTACTGCGTCATCTCCTGGTAGGCGGGCTCCTCCGAGCCATAGACGTTGAAGTCGCCGGACACCACATGGTTGCCGGGGCCACCCAGGGACGACAGCTTGCTCATCAGTTTCTGCGTCTGTGCCAGTCTGGCGGAGGCATTGGTCTCCCCGCTTCCGGCTTTGAGATGCATAACCCAAAAGGTGATGAATATCGTGTCCCCGTGGGCCAATTCGGTGGAGTTGTAGTACATTTTATAACCGTTGATGTCACGATAGGCCGTGGATATTGCAATGAGGCTGTGGTATCTCAGTTTCCGGGAGTCGTAATAGATCATGTTGGCGATCTGCCCGCCCGAGTAGCTGGTCAGCGGTCCGTGCTGGTAATAGTTCACCCCGTCGGTGTTGATGGCGTTGTTGAGCAAACGCTCCACGTAGGAGATGTTGGTCCCCATCTCGCACACACAGAACACATCCGGCATCACATAATGAAATATCTTCCGGATATTGGCATCTTTCTGATCCAAGTTGTTGGTGGTGGAGTTACATTCGCTCACCCCGGAAGTCTGTGTGTAATACATGAGGTTGTATTGCATCATCTTCAGCACCTCCTGCGCCTGAACATGAGGAGCGAAAAGTGCGGACGCGCAAACCAGATATATACCTATTGATAATCTTTTAAAGGATATCATCGCTTATTTCCATTTAAAGGTGTTTGTAAACTGCATGAAATCCTCCCGCAGGTAGTCGATGACCGGCTGCAGGGAGTCATTGTTCGGGGTGAAGTTGAAATAGAGGGTGCCGCGCAGGAAATAGTGGGCGCTGTCCGTCATCCAGAAGATGAGCGGGGTGGCAACCTCTTTGCCTTCAATATCGTAAAACCGTCCCCAAAGACGGGCTTCAGGGTCCTGGATGACGGAGAACTCCACATCGTCCGCCTTCTGATAGTGGAATTTCACCATTTTCTCCTCCCGAATCATCAGATTGCGCAGGCTGTCGGCCTTCGGCACGGGAATGCACGTCAGCTTGAAAGCGGCGTTCAGCGCGGGGTACGACACGTCAATCCAGCAGCTCCCGTCCTTTTGGTTGCGGATGGACAGGACAGATTGGTCCGACTGATCGAAAGTGAAGGGTAGGGTGGTGTCCGTGTGCTGGTACTGCCGTTCGGGAAGGTCAATGCGGAAATAGCCGACCGGTTTCGGGGTCGGCACATCGCGATGGCGGCAGGCAGCCACCGTCACACATAATCCCATCAGAAAAGCCACAACCACAAGAAGATGCCGTTCAGGATCTCTCATGGCGGACTACAAATAGCTTTTCAGGTTTTTATTCTTGCTGTTCTGGCGCAAGCGTTTCAGGGCACGCTCCTTGATCTGGCGCACGCGCTCGCGGGAGAGCTCCATCCGGTCGCCAATCTCATCCAACGTGTGCTCGTGTGAGGTGTTGATGCCGTAGAACAACATCAGCACTTCGCGCTCCTTCTCGGGCAGCGTGTTCAGCACATCGTGGATCTCCGATGCTAACGATTCCTGCATCAGGATGGTGTCCGTGTCCTCGTCATTGTCGTGGACGAAGATGTCCACGAAGCGGGTCTCCTCATTCGGGGATATCGGCGAGTCGATGGACTGCGGATGGTTGTTCATCTTCATAATCTCCGACACCTTATATACCGGCATATCAATGGCTTCCGCAATCTCCTCCGTGGTGGGGATACGTTTCAGCTTCTGCTCCAGACGGGCGGTTTCCTTCTTGATTTTGTTGATCACACCCACCTGGTTGAGCGGCAGACGCACAATGCGCGACTGGTCGGCGATGGCTTGCAGGATGGACTGGCGGATCCACCACACAGCGTAGGAGATGAACTTGAACCCGCGGGTCTCATCGAAACGCTTGGCGGCCTTGATCAGTCCCACGTTGCCCTCGTTGATCAGGTCTTGGAGGCTGATACCCTGGTTCTGGTACTGCTTGGCCACCGAGACCACGAACCGCAAGTTGGTGGTTGTCAGCTTATTCAACGCCTCTTCGTCGCCAGCCTTGATCTTGCGGGCCAGTTCGACTTCTTCTTCCGCCGTGATCATCTGTTCCTTGCCGATATCGGCCAGATATCGGTCAAGGGAAGCGGAATCACGGTTGGTGATGGATTTGGAGATTTTCAGTTGTCGCATATAGATATTTTCTTATAATCGTTTGGTTTTGTGAATATTAAAAAATATAAAAAGCCTTCCGGCTTTCTTCTATCTCGGATTTTTTTCAAACAGCTCCTTTGTACCCTTATTATTTAATAAAGTTACAAGTTTGTTGAATTTTTCTTTATTTCGGACAACACTTACGTTGACTACGTCGCCCGGGGATTTGGTTTTCAGCACGCCGCGCACCTCCGCGAGGCTGTTCACGGGTGTGCCGCCGATGTGGGTGATCACGTCGCCGGCCTGCAAGCCGCTTTGGGCCGCCGCGCCTTCGTCATCCACTTCCGCCACATAGACCCCGCGCACATCTTCCAAGTCGTACTCTTTTGCCAGCGAGGCGTTCAGCTCGGCGATGGAGACACCGATGTAGGCCTGTTGCACCTGACCATATTCTTTAATATCGAGGTATATCTTCTTCACAATGTTGGACGGGATGGCGAACGAGTAGCCGGTGTAGTAGCCGTTGCCGGAGGCGATGGCCGTGTTGATGCCCACCAACCGGCCGGAAGCGTTCACTAAAGCGCCGCCGGAGTTGCCGGAGTTGACTGCCGCATCCGTCTGCAGGTAGGACTCTTCCGTCTGGCTTCGCCCTGAAAGCGCCAGCTGTCGCGCCTTGGCGCTGATGATGCCCGCGGTGACGGTGGAGGTCAGATTCATGGGGTTGCCCACGGCTAACACCCACTCGCCGATGCGCACCTCGTCGGAGTTGTCGAATTCCAGGTAGGAGAGCCCTTCCGCATTGATCTTCAGCACGGCGAGGTCCGTTTTCGGATCCGTACCCACAATCGTGCCCTCGTATTCGCGCTTGTCGTTCAGCGTCACGGTGACCTTCACGGCATCCTCCACCACATGGTTGTTGGTGACGATGTAGCCGTCAGAGGTGACGATAACCCCGGAGCCAGCCGCCTGCACAGGGTAGGTGCTCGGCCTTGAACCGAAAAAGTGCTCCCAGATGGTACCCCCGAAAAACTCATCCCAAGCTGAATTTTTCTGCATAAATTCCGTTTTTATATAGACCACGGCATTCACAGAACGCTCGGCGGCGGTGGTCAAATCCACATAAACGGGCCCTTTGGCGGGAGTTTGGGCCTGAATCCCAACGGGAGTTAGGAAAGCGAATATTATACTGATAAACAGCACTTTAATAAGTTCTTTCGACATTATTTTCATCATATTTTTCTATTAAAAGCCATACAATAACGAATATGTTTAAAAAAAATTGCAAGGGCAGGATAAGGATTATGATTTTTTTTTATTTTTGCAGCCCAAAATTTTTAATCAAAAAAACAGTAAAAAAATGTACGCAATTGTAGAAATAGCCGGGCAACAATTCAAGATTGAAAAAGACCGCCGCGTCTATGTTCAACGCCTCAAGGCTGAAGAAGGTTCACAGGTGAAATTCGACCGTGTGATGTTAGTTGACAATGACGGTTCTGTCAAAGTTGGAACGCCCACCGTGGATGGTGCTGCCGTTACAGCTACCGTTGTCAAACACCTTAAAGGTGACAAAGTTCTTGTCTTCAAGAAGAAAAGAAGAAAAGGATATCAGAAATTGAACGGCCACCGTCAGTATCTGACCGCCATCAAAATCGACGATATCACATTGTAATTCAGTATTAACGAACATAATTTAAAAAGATATGGCACACAAAAAAGGTGTCGGTAGTTCACAGAACGGCCGCGAATCACATAGCAAAAGATTAGGTTTGAAAATCTTCGGTGGTCAGTTTGCAAAAGCTGGCAACATCATCGTCCGCCAAAGAGGCACTGTCCACAATCCGGGACAGAATGTCGGCATGGGCAAGGATCACACTCTCTACGCCCTTTGCGACGGTATCGTCTCTTTCCGCAAAACCTACAAGGATAGATCATTTGTATCCGTTATTCCTCAGGAATAATCGATAAGGTGATATTTTGTTCATAATGTTTGATTTTGAGAGCCGTTCTTCCCGAACGGCTTTCTTTTTTTCGTATTTTTGCGGCTCCACATTCGACATCTGATATGATTAAATACGAAGACCTTACAAAACAGCTCAAAGCCGGACAGTTCAAGCCCGTATATCTGCTTCACGGCGAGGAGCCTTTTTATATTGACCGCATCTGCTCCTTCTTTGAGAACAATGTGCTGGACGAGGCCGACCGCGACTTCAACCAGTCCGTCCTGTACGGGAAGGATGTCACTGTGGCCGATGTGCTCGCCAATGCCAAGCAGTTCCCGTTCGGCGCGCCCTATCGTGTTGTCATCCTGAAGGAGGCAAAAGATCTGTTTAATCTTAAGGGATCCAAAAAATCAGCCAAGGAAGAGGAAAACGCCTCTGTAGATGAGTTGGAATCTTCCAAGGAGGACAAGGGTTCGGCGGAATTCGCGCAGTTGCAAGCCTACGCGAAAGATCCCACCCAGTCCACCATCCTGGTGATCTGCTACAAATACAAGAAGCTTACCGCCGCCCAGTGCAAACCTTTCGAACAGCACGGCGAAGTCTTTGTGTCGGAGGGTGAAAAGGACTGGAATTTGTCCAAGTGGATTCTGAAGCAGGCCGGCCGTTTCCGTTTCACGATGGACGACGCCACCGCCACGCTGTTAGCGGAGCACATTGGCAACGACTTGTCGCGCATATACAGTGAGTTCGAGAAACTGCGCGTGATCCTGCCCAACGGCGGTGCCCTCACCCCCGATGTTGTGGAAAAATATATCGGTATCAGCAAGGAGTACAACATCTTTGAGTTGCAGGATGCCTTGGGCAACCGCAACGAGCCGAAAGCCTACAAGATCACGCTGAACTTTGCGCAGCATCTGAAGGACAATCCCAACGTGAAAACCATCCTGATGCTGTTTCGTTTTTACAACAACATGCTCCGCTACCATCTGTCGCCCGACAAAAACTCCGATACCGGCAAGAAAATATTCGGGAATTTGGCTTTCCGGATGGTGCCCATGGCCCAGAAGCACAGTATCGCGCAACTCACCCGCATCATATCCCTGCTGCGCGAATATGACATGAAGACCAAGGGCTTGGACAACAACTGTGAGGAGGGAGAGCTTCTAAAAGAGCTGATTTACAAGATTCTGCATTAGAGTTGGGCTTTAGCCATTGGCTATTGGCTGTTAGCTATTGGGAGTTGGGGATTGGGATTTTCGGTTTCCGGTTCTATATTCTCTGTTCCCGCCCCTAACGCCGTTAGGCGTTGCATATCTGTAGGAATTATCCGTTTTCGCGGGCGGTGTGACGCACTTCCACCTGTATGTCGGGGAACATTTCCCGCAGATGGCGGGCCGTCTGCTCGGCGAAATAGACAGAACGGTGTTGCCCGCCAGTGCATCCGAAACAGACCATCAGATGGTCGAAATTCCGCTCCATGTACTTGCGCACCGACTGGTCCACCAACGCAAAGGTGTGGTCCTTGAACGCTTGCACCTCCGGATAACGCTCCAGATATTCAATCACACAATCATCCTGTCCCGTAAATGCGCGGTATTGGGGCTCGCGTCCCGGATTGGGCAGTGCCCGACAGTCGAAGACGAAGCCGCCACCGTTTCCGGAGGGGTCCATCGGCAGCGCGCGGCGGAACGAGAAGCTCATCACCTGCACCGTCAGCCCGTCGGAGGGGCGGTAGGGTTTCACGAAATCCGAAGCGATAACCGCCCGCAGCGCACGGGTCAGTTCCGGCAGCTGGATGGGCATGTCTATCGTATCGAGCAATCCTTCTAAATTGCGCGCTGCATACGGCACACTCTGCAGAAAATGGGACTTCCGCTCAAAATAGCCCCGATAACCATATGTGCCCATCGCCTGCAAGATGCGAATCAGCACAAAACCTTGGAAATAAGACAGAAATTCCTCCCTGTTGACTTTGATGTGCTGCGACAGCGCCTCCAAATAGACCTCCAACAGGTGTGTTCGGACGGCGGGTGGCATGTCTGCCTTGCCGTCGTATAGCAAAGAGGCGAGGTCGTATTGCAACGCACCTTTTCTACCTCCTTGATAATCAATAAAGAAAACCTGGTCGTCGCGCACCATGATGTTTCGCGACTGGAAATCGCGATACAGGAAATAGTCGCTGTCCGCTGTCAGCAGATAGTCCATGAGGCGGTTGTAATCGTCCTCTAAAAGCTGCTCATTGAATGGCACATTGACCAGTTTCAGAAAGTAGTATTTGAAATAGTTCAAATCCCACTGCATGGATTGGCGGTCGAAGGCGGCACGCGGATAGGCCACGGAGAAATCAAAGCCCTCCTTGCCGGAGAGTTGCAGCTTCGGCAGCGTACGCACCACCTGCTCATAGCAGGCCAGTACCTTTGGCGAGAAAGAGCCGTCCTCCAAGCGTTCGGCGCACAGCAGATCGTACAGCGTCTGCCTGCCGCAATCCTCCTGCAGGTAATGCTGTTGGTCGGGGGCAATTACATACAACTGAGGCACAGGCAATTGCTGTCGGGTGAAAAATTCCGTATAGGAGAAGAATGCCTTGTTCTCGGCAATGTCGTCGTTGAAAGCGCCGATCAGCGTGCGCTCGTCCGCAAGCGTCAGGCGGTAGTAGCGGCGGTGCGACCCCGACAGGGGCAGTTGTTCGCAGGAAACGACATCCTGGTTGGCGTATTCTTTGGCCATCCGGCTCAAGAGGATGGGGGAGTCAATGGTTTTGGACATAGTATGAATGGTTTGCAGCCGCAAAGATACGACTTTTTTGTATGCAAGGTGAATGATGTGAGAGGTAAGACGTTAGACGTGAGGTTTTAAATGGGAGAGGATACCTATCGGTTTGTCTTTACGGAGAAACTCTTGTTCAACAGGATTTTGCCGATGCCCACCAGATAGCCCCATCCGTAACTGACATGGATGACGGGGAAAACCGCCATCAGGATGGGGACGATTTTCGGGTTCCGGGTGGATTTCAGACTGAAAAGGAGGTCGGCAATCAGGTAGAGTGCAAGAACAATCAGGTAAATGGCGAGAAATATGGGGTGCAGACAGGCTAAGATGCCGCCGATGAGCAGCCCGAGCACAAAGCCCGGCGGGAAGAATTGCCGCAGGGTGGCGGGCTTGCCCAGTTTTTTGTTTACCAATGGTTTGAAAAGACCATACTGGTAAAACATCTTGCTCACTTTGCCTATCGTGTCGCGGGCGTAGTAATTGATGACAACGGAGGGTATCAGGTATATTTTCCCGCCGTCGCGGATGATCCTGCCGTTGAATTCATCGTCCTGGTTGCGCACAAGGTCCTCGTCGAACATGCCGATTTTCTCGAAAATCGTTTTGCGGAAGCAGCCGAAGGGTACCGTGTCCACGGGCATCTCGCGTTGTGCACCAATGCGGAAGTAGGAGTTGCCCATGCCAAAAGGTGAACTCAACGCGAAGGCGATGGCCTGGCATACTGGTGTGTCGTTGACAGGCAGGGTGCGGCACACGCCGCCCACATTGTCCGCCCCGAGCGCGTTGAGCCGCTCGGTCAAGATAGAGAAGTAGTTGTTCGGGTACTCCGCGTGCGCGTCTAAGCGGATGATGATGTCGCCCTTGGCCACTCGGATGCCGATGTTCAGCGCCACCGGCACAATCTTGTCAGGATTGTCCAAAAGATGGATGAAGGGATGCTGCTCCGAATACGCCCGAACCAGCTCCCGCGTGCGGTCGGTGCTCATGCCGTCCACGAAGAGCACTTCCATGTCCTCTTTGGGAAAGTCTTGAAGCAGAATGGATTCAATACATTTTTCAATGTATTTTTCTTCATTGTAAATGGGACAGATGATGGAAATCATACGGATTAGGCTTTTGTCAGGATGTCTTGATATATGTTTTGATAGGTGCGGGCGATGGATGCCCACTGGAAAGTTTGGAACCGTTCCTCGGGCAGAGTCTGGTACTCTTCCGGATGGGTGAGGAGTTTGTGCAGAGCCTCCTGGATGGATTCGGTGGAGTTGGGATTGACATTTTCTCCCACCGTTTCTTCAAAAAGTCCGTCAATGCCTTCGTTTTTCGTGTAAAGCACAGACAATCCCTGGGAAAGGGCTTCCACATACACCAGTCCGAAGGTCTCATGGATGGAGGGCATGGCGAAGAGGCTGTTGGCTTTGTAGATTTCCTGAAGTTTGGTTTTGTCAAAGATTTGTCCGTGGTAGGTGAAAGTGTCGGCGTGGGCATTCACAAGATTCAAAACCTGCTGTTCGCGCTCGCCGGTGCCACCCACCAGATTCAGTCGAATGTCGGGGATGTTGTTTTTGAGTTGCAAAACGGCATCCATAAGCCGCAGTACATTTTTATTGCTGTCAAAATTGCCAACAAAGAGGACGGAATGGTTTTTACCATGCTGCTGCGGATCGGGATTCAGGGCTGATAACCAATAGTCGTTCAGTCCGTTGGGGATGACGAGGCTTTTGTCGCGGAGCTGGGAGCGCATTCCAACGAGGGTGAAATGGTTGGTCAGGCGTTGTTGCAGCATCGGGGTGATGAAGACCACCTTTTCCGCCTCGCGGATGACGGCGCGGTGCACCCACCACAGGTGCGGCATGTATTTGAGGAAGGCGTTGAGGTCGCTGTTACGCACTGCCACGATGTAGGGAATTCCATAATGCCGCTTGAGCCACAGGGCCGCGGCTCCGTCGCTAAACAGGTTGGTAGCATGTACACACGCCACCTCGTCCAAATTCACCTGTTTGGCAATGTCTTTCCCGATTTTGTCGATTTTACGGTTGAAAAACAACCGGTGCAACGGCTTCAGAATGAATGAATAGATAATGCGGGTGTGCTCACCTTCAAAAGCGTTTTGTCCCGTAAGGGATTCGTTACGTATGGGAGTGTAAACAATTTGTTGAACCCCTTGTTGGTCAAGATGCTGGTACAGTTCCGTATGCACTTTGCTGTAGGTGAAGTCGTTGCTGATATGCAGTACGGTGTCGCCGTGTGCGTCGCGGGCAGGCGCCTGCTGATATTGCCGGAACGTGGCTCCGAGGAGCAGGAAGGCCATCATCTGCACGGAGCCGGGCCCGTACGGGAAATTGGGCTCTACGAAGCTGACCATCAGAGGGATTGTGCAGGCCACGAAGCCCACATCGCGCAGGGCGGTCCGCCGCTCCCGGAACAGTGCCACGATGGTACGGATGCCGAAATAAAGGTAGAAGGCCACCAACGGGAACGACCAGATGCCGTAGCGCACCATGCGCAGCAGGATGTAGTTGTGGATGATCAGAATGCCCGAAGATTCCTCCTGTTCGCCAAGGAGCGGGTCTTTGAGGAAGAACTCCAACCCTTTCTGATTCCGTTCCCAACGGTTGGAGGTCAGCACGTCGAGATCCGAGGAGGATTTGCCTCCAACCATAAAGCGCGTCAGCTCGTCGCTGATGAATCCTACATATATAATGTATGCAATCAGAAGGATGCCGAGAACGGTGAGGATGTTCTTCAGGGTAGGATGCCATTCCCAATGGATGTCTTTGACGGAGAGGAACAACGCACACGCTATCAGTGCGAAGCAGTCGGAGCGGGCACGGATGAGCACGAGGAGAAGCAGGGTGAGAATGAACAGAACCAGAAAATGCGTGCGTTGTTTGGGCAGTTTTAAGGCGAAGAAGTACATGACGGCACCCGCAATGGCCACCATGCCGCCAATCTGGTTTTTGCCTTCGTCCAGCATGTAGTGTTCGGGTACGATGAGATTGCCGGCCCAAAAGAAACAGTTGATGACACATAGGATGATGAGTCCTAAGGTGTAATAATAGCAGATGTCCGCCCACTGCTCAATGTCGTAGTCCAAGGTCATGCCGATGCCGACGCACAGGCACGCGACAACGAGTTGCGACAGGTCGGCGGGCCGGAACCGCTGCCCGAGCAGTTTGAAGACGACAAATTCCACCGCCACAATTAGGATGGTGAGGATGAAAAGGCGCATGAACCGTTCGGAGCAGTAAGTTTCAAGGGAGAAGGTGAGCACGAAGGCGGTGGCCATGCAGGCCATGATGGCATAGCGGAGAATGTAGTAGATGGCAGTCAAATAGACCCACGGGAGGTAGGAAACTACGACCATTCCCAAGGTGGCAAACAATAGGTATTTGGCGATTTTATTTTTCATTGCTGTAAAATATATCTGATTTTGGAGGTGTTTTTCAAACTATTTGGATCGGGTATTTTTCAATGCATGGAACAGAAGGTTCCGACGGGTGTCGTTTTTCAGCATCGTCAACAGGCTTTGCTGCGATTTGGAGGTGCGCCCTGTCACACGGTGAAGGATTCTCTTAAAGAAGATTTGGGTTCGGGTTGCCAATGGCAGACGGGCATCGAAACGCTCAATGATGGGGAACTCTTGGGTGGCGGCCAGCTTTTGCACAGCCTCTTGGAGGTAACGGTCATAGGCTGGAGCATCGTGCAGGTAATGGCATAGCTGCTCATTGTGCCGCTGCCGTTCTTCGGTCTTGTCAATGGAGATTCTCCTATTGGCGCTATTCAGCGTGTCCACGGTCTCGAAGGTGAGCTGTCCGTCGCGGAGGTTCCCGATAACACAAAGTCCTTCGTACCAGTGTGGTTTGTCAGCTTTGAAGTCGGGGTCTTTCTGGCTGTTGAAGAAGAAGTTGCCTAGACTGTAGAAGATGGTTTTGCCCTTGTAGGTTTCCCATCCTTGCGGGCAGTGGGGATGCGTGCCGATAATCGCGTCGGCACCGTAGTCGATAAGGTCGCGGTAGCGTGCGATGGTCTCCGGCATGGGCACGTCAAGGTATTCGATGCCGTCGTGCGGCAGCATGAACAGGAAATCCACCTCTTTTTTCGCCGCCATAATGTCGTGGTTCACACGTAAGTCGTTGAGGTAGGCGCAAGCCAAACCGTCGTGAGGCTCGAGTTGGTCGAAAACACCGTGCTTCGCCGCAAAGCATAATGCCATAAAGCCGATTTTCACCCCTTTGATTTCCACTATCTTAACCTTGTAGGCATCTTCATAGCTGCCCGACCCGAAGGTGCGGTGCCCCAAGGCGGCTGCCGTTTTCAGGAAGCCCTCTTCCCCGCAGTCGAAGATGTGGTTGTTGGCCATCGGGAAAAGATTGAAACCTAAGGAGGACAGGAACGCGGGCGCATCGTCGTTTTGGTGAATCGTGACGTGCGGCTGTGCCGGTTCCGGCATCAGAGGCGCCTCAAAGTTGATGACTCGCAGGTCGCAACTATCCAACAGGGCCTTCAAATCCTCGGAAACGGAGATGTGGGCGGTGGATGGTTTGGAGCAGAAGTCTCCGGCGAAAAAGATTCGGATGTTTTCCATTGCGGTAGATTTATCGGTTGTTTGGCGGTGGAAGGATGGTTTTCTGACCGAAAAGCAGGTCGGTTTCCGGCAGTCGTCCCCGGTCGAAACCGCCACCAGGCGTGAAGGTGAGTTCGCCGAAGTACGGCTGTCCTTTTTCCAGATAGAAGTCGGCGCGCACGAACGGGAAAGGCTTGGAGAGTTTTTCCGCATAGTCGAAAAGCTGGTCTATACCCTCCGGTTTGGGCAGAGTGAAACCCTCCGGAGCCGCCTTGCCCTGCCGATTCAGCCGTTGCAGTTGCCAATGGCGGTCAAAAAAGTAGAAATCCGGTTTTTGCTGCGTCCCCCTGCCGATACAGCACAGGACATAGAGGGCTTCCCCATTGAAACAGTAGAATTTATAATCTACGGGCGAATGACCGTCTTCTGTTTCGATAAACTGTTCACACAACAGGCGTTTTGGGAAGTCGTATTGTGGTTCGGCGGCTATCAGATGGAATTTTATCTTCTCAAAGCGGTTTAAGTCGCGGATAGTGGCTGGGATATCCAGTTTTGTTTTGTCGGGGCATATGACGTTGCCTCCGCAGCCGAAGTTCCACTTCAGCACAAATTTTTCGGGCAGCTCGTCCCAGTTGATTTCCGATGCGTGATGATATGTTTTTATCAGCGGATTCAGGATATGCTCCAATCCGCAATCCTTCACGTATTTGCGCACACGGTACTTGTCGGCGCATTGTTTTACCAACTCATTGTCCTTGTAGTAGTTGAGTTTCATCCATTGGATCTTTTCGTCCAAGGTTTGCGGGTTGTCAAGGTTCAATTTCCGATGATGGTAGATCCGAAACAGGGTGCGCACACTCAATTCGGGCGACAAGGTCGTCAGCAGGTAGCGAAATGCGAGGTTTGTTTTGGAACGGAATTCCATATATAATTGATTTTTATGTGTTTACCAATATTCGTTTCGGGAATTATTCTTTTTGTAGGTTTCTTGGATGATATGTTCGGTGTACTCTCCGAAGGCGGGCCCATTGGCCGTTTGGCTAAGGTCGGGGTTGGCGTTCCATTCAATGAAGATGGGCGTGCCATCCTTGCCCACAGCGAAATCCCAAGCCGCAATGTTGAAGTAGGGCAGGCGATAATGCAACCGTTTGGCGGTTTCCACCACTTGGTCGAAGCTGGGTATGGCGTAGCCATCCAGCGTAACGCCAACATCGGTTTTTTCCACCATGTCGTTGCCCGGTGCGCCGTAAGCGTATTTTGCCAGTGTGCCGTCAGGATTGATGCGGGCGCTGATGCCGCCGGAACTTTCGTTGTCAATCACCTGATCCTTCTGCCCGATGCGGATGACCGCATAGAGAAGGATGATCTCCATATCCGAACGGTAAGTCAACAGCCGTATGGTGTTGGCAGAGGTGGGATTCAAGGCACTCATGGCCTCGTGTTGTTCGATAACTTCTTGAACCAGAAAATCTTGCCCGTAGGAATCGAATACATCTCCGATGGTTTTCCCTTCTATGTCGGTGACTCCGTCTTGAACGCTGATCTTGCGCACGCCGTGGCCGCGTGTGGACATGGAGGGCTTGATGATAGCCGATGCTAAGTTGCGGCATATCTCTTCGGCTTCCGCCTTCGTAATGGCTCGTCCGTCCGCATAATAGTAACCGTTCAGGTTTTGGATGAAAATTTTAGGTTGCTTCACATCTGGAAAGAGCATCTCGGAAATGTTTTTGTCGGCGTAGGCCTCCATCATCCAGAATTGGTTCATCCTGCCGATCAGTTCGGTGCGGTACAAGCTGAGTGGGATGTATTTTTTGGAATACTCATTGGTCCTGGAATAGAGGAACTTGTGCCAGATCAGCGGCACGCGGTGCCCGGTGAGCTGTTTGTAGTAGGCCTGTATCTCCTTCTTCTGTGCGCGTGTCAGCTCCCGGCGCACATGCAGTTTATGGTATTTTCGGGTTAGCTCCGACACAAAGGAGTGTATGGACACCTGTTTGGTGATTTTGGCAAGGCAGCGTTTGTACAGATTCATGAACATGGCGGTCGGATATTAGGGTCTTTCGATGATTTTTTGAAGATGTTTTATAGACATAGTATGGGGTAAGCGTCCGAAGTCGTATTTTTTTCCGGTTTTTTCCCAAGCAAAATAGCAGTCGCGGATTTCCTGCCGCCAACCTTTACGGATGAAGTATTGGCCGGTGCGGTCCCAGAAGTCGTTAACCTCAATCACGACAGGCCCATTGTTGGTAATGGCGATGTCCCAACCGGCGGCTTTGATGAAGGGCAGCGCTTGCTGGAATTTCAGCACCTCTTTCTTGATGTCCTGCCAATCATGAATCTGTACCCCGTTTATGGGATTTCCGCTATCGGGATGCACGTCAATGTCGCGGATGTTTTGCCAACCGTCATATTGGATGGCGTATTGCAATGTGCCGGTTTCGGTGTCAATGCAGGCATCCACGTTACCGCCACCCCCGGCATTGTCCACGCACTTGCCAGCCCGCCCGATTTTCGTGAAGGTGGCGATGATGCGCGCCTCCCCGTCGGGATATAGCAAGGTCATAAAGCGCACCGTGTTGACCGAGCTGGCATTCAAGGAGGCCATCTGGTCGGTTTGCACCACAATGCTTTCGAAGATTAGAGGTTCGTCGGCCAGCAGCTCGGACAATCGCGTCACGTTCCCGTTAAAAAGATGCAGCATGGCGTCCTCCTCTAGATGTTCAATCGAGTTGACAACAAGCACGTTGTCTCCATGGGAGCTTTCGGTGGTTTTGATGACGCATTTTTGTACCCCTTTTTCGCGCAATATTCTGCAAATGCCGGATGTTGAGTGGGAAACGTTTTCCGATTCAACGCTTCCTTCCGGTTGGTAATAGGCATATAATTCGGAAGTCCGGATGCCGGCATTCTGCATTAGGGTGTGTGCCACGTATTTGTTGCGGGAAAGGATGTAGTATTTGTTGGGGTTCAGATAATCCAGATAGTAGCATTGTTCATTTATGCCAAGAAACTGTTGACGGAAGGCCTCGCTCCGGTTATACATGGAGAATTGGTCATATTCCTCCAACGTGATGCCTCTTTTCTTGTGAAGATGGAAATAGTCGCGCAATACGGGCAACCGTTTTCCTGCAGGATAGCGGTGCAAGCAGTTGCCCAGATGCTTTATTTTTCGATATATAGTGTTAATTATCATATTGTTACAGGTGAGCTCTGGTATATCCGTATTGCTTGTCCAGTTCTTTTTCCCGTTTCACGTCAAAAATCCGGTGAAATCCGGTCGCCTTTACGGAGGCGGGCGCGCCGGCAAGCAGAGAGTCGGGTTCTATATTGGAAAAGTCTTTGTTTATCAAACTGTTGGATGCTATGATACTTTGGCTTGGCACCACCGATCCTTTGGAAATGGTTACCCTGTTGCCCACCCAGATGTTGTCGCCTAAGGTGATGGGTTTGGTGAGCGGGGGGACTTGGTTGCCCTTGTGGGTGAGCTCGATGTAATGGAAGGAGGAGTCCATGATTTGGATGTCCCAGGCCATACGCACGTTGCGCCCGATGGTGATGCGGTCAAAGCAGAAAATGCGGATGTTTGTGCCGAAAATGCCGTCGCGTCCGCCAATTTCCAATGTGGCGTTGTCTGCCACCAGCACGTAGGAGCCTTGCATGAATTTGATGGGCCCATGAATGATCATCGTGCCCGACAGTGTCCAGATGCACTTCTGTACCGCTGTGGCGATGTAGTAGTCCCGCTTCCCGATTTTCACCATCCCGGAATAGATATTGTCCGTGTCCAAAATGATTTTCCCGGTCATCCGCCTGAACTCAGCTCTGCCATAGACGTATAGGGGCAACCGGATGGCCTGTCGGAATGGCAGCATCTTGAAATTCAACCACAACGTCTTGATGAGGTTGGTTTTGAAGAGAATATGGAAAAACAGTTTTATATGACTCATTTCTTCAGTTTGCTTAATAGAATTTCTTTATACGTTTGATATCCTTCCATTTTGCTGGCAATGGAGAACAGCCAGTACAGACCGACAAACAGAATGATTTGGATGAACATTACCCAATAGGGATGCAGGGGGATGTGCAATCCGATGAAATAGACGGCAAGACCTATGATGGCGGTGCCCAAGTAGCAGAATCCCACATCTTTGATCTGTTTTATCAGTCCGTATCCGATGAGTTTTCCATTTACTATAGCATTGATGATAAAGGAGATATATCCAACGGAGGTTACCGCCCAAAGCAGTCCGTAAATGCCGAATTGGAATCCGGCCACGATGAGTCCGATACCGATGAGGCGCTTGGACAGTTGGACGATGAAGTAGATAGTGCTTTTTCCTAATGATTTTATGACATTGGTGTTCAATGTATTGAGTGTGTAAATCATGCTGGATACACACAAAATCTGGAAGTAGGGGGCGGCGGTGATCCATTTGGCACCATAAAGAAGCGTGATGAGAGGTTGCGCAACGACCATCATCAGCACCATGAGCGGGAAGTTGAGGTAGGTGATGGCTTTGATGTTTTTGCGCACACCCGCTAAAAGTTTCTCTTTGTCATCTTGAAGGGCCGAAAATACGGGGAAGGAGACTTCATTGACAATGGCGGACAGGGAATTGGTGGGCACTTCTTCCAGTTTTTTCGCCTGTGTGAAATAACCTAAGTCTTTGGCGGAGTAGAACTTGCCGATAATCAGGCTTTGCAGGTTGGTGTAAATGGTTTCCACGAGGGAGGAGAGCAGCATAAGTCCGCCGAAGCTGAAGAGCTCTTTCAGCGACTGGAAGCTGAACTCCAGGGTGGGTCGCCAGGTGCTCATTTTCCAGAGCAGCATCACGCTCACCAGTGCGCTCACTAACGCGGAAACCACGAGACTCCAGACGCCGTAGCCTAAAAAGGCCATGATGATGGCCACCGTTACGCCGCACAATGCGGAGACGATGTTCCGTATGGAGAGCTCCTTGAACCGCAATTGCTTCTGCAGCTGGTTGGATTGGACAATGGCAAACGATTGGATAAACAGGACGATACTTTGCACCCGGAGCACGCTTTTCAGTAGCGGAATGTCGTAGAATCTGGCGATGGCGGGAGCGGAGAAATAGAGGATGACATAGAAAATGAGCGACATCACCAGGTTCCAGTAGAACACGGTGGTGTAGTCGATATGGGTGGGCTCTTTTTTCTGGATGAGGGCTTGTCCCAGACCGCCGCTGATGAAGATGCTGGAGATGGCGATGAAAACATAGAGCATGCCGATGCAGCCGAAGTCGTCGGGCATAAGCAGGCGGGCGAGCACGATGTTGGAGAGGAAAGAGATCCCTACCGTGCCGACACGTCCGATGCCGCTCCACAGCATTCCGGAAATGGTCTTCTGTTTCAAGTCGCCGTCAGCCATTGTTTTAGCGTCTTATGTTATTCATCGCCTTTTGCAAACGGTTCCAAATAGGCGAAATGTGGGGTCAGTTTCCCGTCTTCAAGGATGGTAGCGCGCTGGATGATGTTGGAGTGCTCGCGTTTTAGCAATGGGACGAGCACATGCTGCATCAGCATGTCGCCGAAATAGGCGCTGGTGTCAAGGGCTAAGGCGTTGGGGCAGGTGTCCACGGCCATAACCGAAATGTTGCTATCGTTGGAGAACGCAGGTTCTTCTTTGCTGGTTTGCGGGTTGTAGTCGTAAAAGGGATCATTGTGGGTGGAGGCGCGGAGGGTGCTCTTGATGCTGCCTTGTATGTCGCAGGTCACATCCCCGATGAAACGGATGCGCAGGGTGGGGTCGGCCAGGTCTTCTTGGCTGAGGTAAACGGGGGCCTCCGGAGCCCAGAAGTGGGCGGAAACCAAAACATCGGCTTTGCGGGCCCAGCGCATGAAGTCGCTGCGATAGGTGGTGGGGTGGTGGATGAAATCGTCCCAGGAGAACTCTTCTCCGTCGTTGCGGGTCACGAGGCGGTCGGCGTCTGCCGAGCAGAACGAGAGTGCGTTGACGGGGCCGTCTGCGAGAAACTGCTCTTCAGTGAGGCGGACGGCTCCAATGGTTTCAAGGATGTGCTGTGCGCCGTGCGAGACACGCCCGTTGCCGGTAACCAGCACCTTGATGTGGGGCAATTCCACGGATTTAAGTGCTTGTGTGAGTTTTTCCAAGGTGAAGTGCTTGTCGGGCTTGGGCAGCTCATAGAGATGATGCCGGAGGCCATAGCCGCGCAGCGTGTAATAAGTGCCCACGATGCCCGCCCACCAGCCGAACGCACATACGCGACGGTTGTCGTCATCCACTAAGTACTCGTAATCCGAGAAGGTGATGCGCTTGGCCATCAGGGTCTGCAGCAGCGGACGGTTGTATGCCTGCATCTTGGCAATGTGCCCGAAGAAGAAGTAGTGCTTGTTCGGGATGAGCGTGCGGATGTCCGCCTCCTTAATGCCGAACAGGATATCGCAATCGTCCACATTGTCCGTTACCCGCACCCCTGCCTTTCGGTAGGTCTCGTCGGAATACGCGCGTATGTCACTCGACTGCACGACAAACTCATCCTGCGGAAAACTGCGTTGCAGTTCGGCTAAATGGCTGGGTGTCAGCGCTACGCGGTTGTCTTCGGGGATCTTCGTTTCTCTGATAAGTCCGATTTTCATAATATGTTAAAGCGTATTTTTACCCATTATAATATACGGGGCAAAGATACAAAAAAAAAGTCGTAGAGACGCAATGCATTGAGTTCACTGAAAAAGTCCCCCTCCCTCCCCAAAAAATAAACATCATTTAGCAATAACATCTGCGGTCTATCTTTCAAACACCGCAGATGTTTTTGTTGGTTTTTTTATCAAAGCACTTGGTTAATTAACTGATTT
>JAFYAW010000012.1 GCA_017540505.1 Bacteroidales bacterium
GGCAAAACCACTCTGACCGCTGCTATCACCACCGTTCTGGCTAAGCAGGGCCTTTCTGAGGTTAAGTCGTTCGACCAGATTGACAACGCTCCCGAAGAGAAAGAGCGTGGTATTACTATCAACACCGCACACGTTGAGTATGAGACCAAGAATCGTCACTACGCTCACGTGGACTGCCCGGGACACGCCGACTATGTAAAGAACATGGTTACCGGTGCTGCCCAGATGGACGGTGCTATCATCGTTGTGGCTGCTACCGACGGTCCGATGCCTCAGACTCGTGAGCACATCCTGCTCGCCCGTCAGGTGAACGTTCCTCGCTTGGTAGTCTTCATGAACAAGTGCGATATGGTGGACGATCCTGAGATGCTCGACCTCGTTGAAATGGAAATGCGTGAACTCCTCGCTTTCTATGATTTCGACGCTGAAAACACTCCGTTCATCCGTGGCTCTGCCCTCGGCGCTCTTAACGGCGTTCCCGAGTGGGAAGAGAAGATTATGGAACTGATGGACGCTGTTGACAACTGGATCCAGCTGCCTCCGCGCGCTGTCGACAAACCGTTCCTGATGCCTGTTGAGGACGTCTTCTCTATCACTGGTCGTGGTACCGTTGCTACCGGACGTATCGAAACGGGTGTTATCCACACCTCAGATCCTGTTGACATCATCGGTATGGGTGCTGAGAAACTCAAATCCGTCGTCACGGGTGTGGAAATGTTCCGCAAGATCCTCGACGAAGGTGAAGCTGGTGATAACGTAGGTCTGTTGCTCCGCGGTATCGACAAAGATGAAATCCGTCGTGGTATGGTTATCGCAAAACCGGGTTCCATCCATCCGCACAAACACTTCAAAGCTTCTGTTTACGTTTTGAAGAAAGAAGAAGGTGGTCGTCACACTCCGTTTGGCAACAACTACCGTCCGCAATTCTACTTCCGTACAACGGATGTCACCGGTGCCATCACTCTGCCTGCTGGCGTTGAAATGTGTATGCCTGGTGATAACGTCGAAATCGATGTTCAATTGCTCTCCGAAATCGCTCTGAACATGAACCTCCGTTTCGCTATCCGCGAAGGTGGTCGTACAGTCGGTGCCGGCCAGGTGACTGAAATCCTTGACTAAAGGAATCGATTTGACAAACAATCGGGAAAGGGCATTGCAATAATGCCCTTTCTTTTACAGGGGATTAGTTTAATGGTAGAATGACGGTCTCCAAAACCGCAGATGGGAGTTCGATTCTCTCATCCCCTGCTGAAAAAAAGAAAAGGCTGACAAATGATGTCAGCCTTTTCTTTTTTATTGTGTCAAAGACTATCTTCCGATAATTTCCTTGTGGTTCAAAAGAATGGTCTTGGCCGTGCCTACCTTGTTGGAGAATTCAAACATCGACATGGCATACCAGCCTTCATAATCCGGAGCCCAGTAGCGGATGCCAGCCATCCCATTGGCCATGCCCCATTTCATCACATCGGCATAGATGTTAGCCTGTCCCTGCTGGTCATGCTTGTAACCTCTCACCTTCTTGTTCCATCCGGCGAAAGGCCCGTCCATCTTGCCTGACGGATAGGAGAACTCGCCGATAAACACGGGAAGGCCGCATTTCTTGTTGATCTTCTTGATTGTTTTCTTCAGGAGAGCTTTTTTATTCACCGACATGGACGGAGCGCTGGGATAATAGCTGATGCCGGCTGTCTCCATCTCGTAGCCGTTCTCCTTCATGAAATTGAAGAACTTTGCCGTGCATCCCGCAGGGAAGACCACAGTGGCCACATGCGTTGAGAATTTGACGTTGGAAGCGTCAACGCCCAACTTTGCGTATGCTTTCAAGATACCCCGTTTCACTGCCGCGTAGGCTTGGGCATCATGTTTCCAAACATGTTTCTTGAGCCAGCCGCGTGCAAACACAGGAGCCGTGTATTTCTTGAGGGTTCCGGCCTTTTCCAGCTTAGGGTCCACAGCCGTCTTCAGGCCCATGCTGATACCGGCGAAACCGAAGTTGGCCTCGTTGCCGAGATTCCAATTGTTCACCGTACAGCCGGTTTGCAGAATCGCTTCGGCCACAAACTCACCATATTCTTCAAGCACACTGCAGATTTCATCCAACGTCAGCTCCTCCCATTTTTTATCATTCATCAGATAGTTGAACTCAGGATACTCTTCGAAGCGCGGAGCCTGCTGCTTATCCATGTCCATGTAGGTGTAAGCGCACATGATTTCCGGATTGATGGGGATGTTCAATGCGGCTGCAATCCGGCACAACTCGACACCCTGGTCGAACGTGTGTACATTGGCATTCTCATCCGGTTCACCGTCGGTGATATCCTCGGCCGTTTTATGGCGTTTGGTGGCAATACGCACGTACATCTCCGTGGAGCCGAGATCGCGATAGATAGCCTGCAGCTCTTCCGGGGTGGTGGCAGTCTTGTCGCCGACGTTGAATCTGTAACCCTTTTCGAACTGGTTCAACGAGAAGGGACTCAACGACAGGGCCACGCGGAAAGGTTCCGAATTGCTCTCTGCCGGGGATGTCTTCTCCATCTTGTACGGGATCTTGGCAAACTGCAGGACAAACGTCTGCGAAGTGGCTTGCAGCTTGGTTATATGCCGGCTTTCCATCTCAATGCCATCAATGGTGGCGTATCCCACATACTCCATCTGGTCGCCGATATTCTGACCATGGTTCTTTTCGTTGGGTAAATCATTATTCGTCTCTACGAACCCTTGCTTTACAATCTTATCCGCACCACATCCTTCGTTGCACATCATCTTGATGGAGGATGTTTTGCCGTTCTGGCGGGCGGTCATCACGTACATGCCCGCATTGGCAAGGCTTACACGGAAATGGTGGACACCCGATTGGGACGAATATTCCTCTGACCGTACGACACGTCCGTTCATGTCGGCAATCATCAGCGTCACGGTTCCTTTCTCTGCCACGTTGAGGTAAACGTCCGTGGTGGCATTGAACGGGTTCGGATTGTTCTGCGACAGGACAAAACCGCCGTTCTCGACAAATTCATCTATGCCGGTGACATTTTGCTGCGTGGCCAGCGATTTTGTTAAGGTAGTGTCAGGCCAGAAAATGGTTTCCTGCCAGCCTTTGGTATGGTTGGTGATAACCACGCGATTGAGCTGGACATAACGGCTGCTGGCATCACGGCCGGTGAACGTAACGGTTTGTGCCACTGTACAGAAGCATATCAGCGACAGAAGGGAAAGCGTAAACAGTCTTTTCATAATATTATGGATTTAATTAATATAATTGCAAATAAAGGGAATGCAAAAGTACAATATTCGATAAAACAATTGCTGTTGCTGGAGTAATTATTTTTGTTCTATTTTCCACATTGATCACAATCAAGTATGTTGGAAAAAATGTACTTTTGCACTTGGAAAATGATTCATTATCGCGCATTATGCCCATCACACCTCATTCCCACGAACTGCCCGTTTTGCGTGACATTGACAATGCCACGAAACAGATCCACCTCGGCGATGACCTGCGGCTGGCCATTATCGAAGGGCCCGCAATGTCGCTGCCGAACTATTTCCAGACCGCTGTTTACGCCCTGAATCTTCATATACGAGGGCGTATAACCGCCAACATCAACCATTTGTCATACAATATTGAAGCTCCCTGTTTCTCATCCACCCTAATCAACCAGCCCATCAAGGTGGTGAGTGCAAGCGAAGACCATTTGCAATATGTGTTGAGTTTTTCGCCGCAATTCGGAGAAGACCTGCATTTGAATCTTTCTGGCGATGCGCACATCCGAGCTTATATGCGTCCTGTTTTCCCGCTGACGGAACAGCAGATGAGGGTCATCTTGCACTATTTTGATTTGTTAGGAGAAGTCATCCAGATGCCTGACGGGAACAACACTCGCGAAGTGGCCCTCGATCTGGTGCGCTCGATGGCCTATTTCGTTTACGGACTGTACGACAAATCCTTCTCCTCACTCTACACGATTTCCCGTCCGGAGGAGCTGACAGGAAAGTTCCTTGCCTTAGTTGAGCGGCATTGCCATGAACACCATTCCATCGACTGGTACGCCAACGAGATGTGCCTCACGCCCAAGTACATCGCCAATGTGGTGAAGCAGGTGACAGGCAGAAGTGCGGGTGAGTGCATCACATACAACCTCATCCGTCAGGCGAAGTTGCTGCTGCTGACGACCACCTTGCCCGTACAGCAGATTGCCGACCGCCTCGGCTTCCGCAACCAGAGCCATTTCGGCACTTTTTTCCGTCGGGAAATGGGTATGAGTCCGAGGGCGTTTCGGAAAAAAGAGTGAAAAAGTTGCTTTCCCCGATTCACTATTATAGTGAATTTACATAAAAAATGTATCTTTGCAACGCAATTGAAACAGATCTATGACGATACAATTTGACAAAGATTATCTATCAGAATTATACTATACAGGCAAATGCTCAAACAAAAAGCATCGATTTCAACCAAACGTTGTAAGAAATTATGTGAAACGTATTATCACTTTAGCTGAAGCCCCCAATGTTGAAGCATTATATGTTCTTAATTCGCTAAACTATGAGGTGCTGAAAGGAGACAAGGCTGGAATATCATCTATTCGGATAGATTTAAAATATAGACTGGAATTCAGAGTAGAGGAGAAAAAAGAACCTGTTATTACAATTTGTAACATATTGGATATTAGTAATCATTATAAAAAATAAAAATGAGCGATATAGGATTTTCATACATTGCCATTCATCCGGGAGAAGTTCTAAAAGAAGAATTGGAGTCAAGAGGAATTTCCCAAAAGGATTTTGCTAAAGCTATTTCAATATCTTATACGATGTTGAATGAAATATTAAATGGGAAACGTTCTATAACTGCTGATTTCGCCATTCTAGTAGAGGCCGCATTGGATATTCCTGCCGAACTTTGGCTGAATATGCAGGCAAGATTCAATCTCCAGACAGCAAAGACTAAAAAATCCGTTAAGAATCGGTTTGAGTCCATTCGGAACCTCAGCCCGTGGATTACCTCCCGGACCAGACCAATTCCTGCTGTTTAATATAAAAAGAACATGCTTCTATTAGACGTTTCACATATAACCTCATTCATCGAGACCCTGTACAGCTGGATATGGAGTCCGGCGTTAGTGGGTTTGTGTCTGCTGTCGGCACTCTATTTCTCCTTGCGCACGCGCTTCGTGCAGGTGCGCCGTTTCGGCGAGATGTGCCGCCTGCTGTTCAGCACCGACAAGACACAAAAGACGGGCATTACCTCATTCCAGGCGTTTGCGATGGCACTGTCAGGACGTGTGGGCACGGGCAATATCGTCGGCGTGGCCACAGCCATCGGCTTCGGCGGTCCGGGAGCCATCGTCTGGATGTGGGTTATCGCCTTCTTCGGGGCAAGCAGTGCCTTTGTGGAGGCCACACTTGCACAGATCTTCAAGGAGAACCATCACGGCCAGTTCCGCGGCGGTCCGGCATACTATATTGAGAAAGGGTTACGCAGCACATTCTTCGGCTGTGTGTTTGCAGTCATCACGGCACTGGCCTGCGGCATCTTCCTGCCACCCGTACAGTGCAATGGCATCGCACTCTCCATGTCGCAGGCTTTCGGCGTCAACACGTGGGTGATAGGCCTTGCCGTGGCATTGCTCCTCGCCCTAGTCATCATCGGTGGGGTGAAGCGCATCGCCAACGTGGCGCAGATTGTCGCTCCCTTTATGGCCATCCTATACATCATGCTCTCCATCGTGGTCCTCATTGTGCATTACCGACTGGTGCCCGGTGTCTTCCTTGACATGCTGCGCGGCGCGGTAGGAGCGGGTCCGTTAGGTTCCGCCATCCTTGGCAGCACCATCTCCTGGGGGGTGAAGCGCGGCATCTACTCCAACGAGGCCGGACAGGGCACGGGGCCTATTGTGGCCGCTGCCGCCAAGGTGAGCCATCCCGTCAAGCAGGGCTTGGTGCAAGCGTTTTCCGTCTATATCGACACGCTGTTAGTATGTACTGCCACCGCCATGATGATTCTGGCCTGCCAGACCTACAACATCATCGGCAGCGTGCAGACGTCGGCGGTGGGCGAGAGCACGGTCACCTACCTGCAGCAGAACCCTGCCGCGCCAGCCGGCGAGCCCGGCGTGTTCTACACCATCGGGGCCATCAGCACGCTCCTTGGCCAGCGTGCCGCCGCCAACCTAGTGTCCATAGCACTCTTCTTCTTCGCCTTCACCACCATCATGGCATACTATTACTATGCGGAGACCAACCTCATCTACCTCTTCAGCCGTTTCCGCAGATGGCATCTGCGACGGATGCGTCAGAAAGAGCAGAACAGCAAGACCTTAGAACAGGCGGAGGAGGCAATGGACCGTGCCGATGAGGTTTTCGGCGATGACCGCAGTGAGAAGATTGCGGTGTGGGTGCTGCGCGTGTGCACCATCACGGCCGTATTCGTAGGCTCCATGACCAGCAGCGGCATCACCTGGACGTTGGGCGACATTGGTGTTGGTACTATGGCCTGGATTAACCTCATAGCCATCTTGTTGTTGTCACCTAAGGCACTGCGCGCGCTCCGCAACTACGAAAAAACCAAGAAGCGGGGCGAAGAACCGCACTTCGATCCTAAAGAGCTGGATATCAAGGGGGCAGAATTTTGGGAAGAAAGAGAAAATTGATTTTGAGGGATTAAAAAAGTGCGTTGTCTATCCCCATAATTTTTGTATTTTTGCCGTTTTAATATTGCCGTATTGCAAGACGGTGCCTTTTTATTGTTAAAAATACACAAATGATGAAGCATATCCTACGATTATCAGGCATAAAAAGCAGCAACATCATGGGCTTAATGCTAACCGTTCTGATTGTTTTCAGCGGATTGGCCGTTTCCGCCCAAGTCACCACCGCCTCCATCACCGGCCATGTCAGTGACGGGAACAATCCGGTGCCGAACGCTGTGGTAACCATCGTGCACGACCCGAGTGGAATCCCTTTCTACGGCATCACGAACGACAAGGGCATCTTTGTGATCAACAATGTTCTGGCGGGTGGCCCATACACCGTGAGAGTGGAACGGCTCAATTACAAAACAATGATTATCAAGGATGTGGAAGCACCGTTAGGTGAGACAGCCGTTGTGGATGTGGAACTTTCACCCACCTCTATGCGTTTAGATGAGGTGACCGTGCTCAGCGATGGGGCCTCCATGAATATCAACCGGTCGGGTGCGGGTGTGCATCTTACCTCCAATGCGATGGAAATGATTCCCAATGTGGGTCGTACACTGGATAAAGTCCTGAGGTTCACCCCACAGAGTAGCAGTACCGAAGAGGGTTTCTCCGTCGGCGGTGGCAACTACCGCAGTTCCATCGTCTGCGTGGATGGTGCCAGCTTCAACAACGCCTTCGGCATTGGGTCAAGCCTGCCGGCCGGCGGCACCCCCATCTCCCTGGAAGTCATCAACCGGATTGATGTCAACATCACCCCTTTCAACGTCCGCCAAAGCGGGTTCCAAGGCAGTTCCATCAACATGACCACCAAACAGGGTTCCAACATCTGGCAGGGATCTGTCTATGACTATTTCTCAGGCAGTGCATTACAAGGGAAAAAGATTGGCGACTACCGTTTGACAAGTTCCAACACTTTGAACAACACGACGGGTTTCACCGTGGGAGGTCCTATCATCAAGAACAAACTCTTTCTTTTCCTCAATGGGGAATATACGGTGGACCATGCCGCCGGATCCTCCATTCAGGCTCGGCCTGACGAGAGTTACAGCTACGGCGGCAGCACCGGCTACAACCGCCCTACTGTGACAGAAATGGATAATATCCGGCAATTTCTGAACGATCGATTCGGCTACGACCCCGGCCGCTACCAAAACTATTCCATCGAGTCTCCCGACTATAAGCTTTTCGCCCGATTGGACTGGCGTATCAACGAATATAATCTGTTCCACATCCGGGTGAGCCACACCCATGTTGCCGAATCCAAACCCGGTGCCTCCTCCATGAGTCCGCTGAGTGGCGACAACATCAATATCACCACCGAAGACGGCACCTACACCTTAAATCGCTACACGTCCGGACGAATCTCGCAATACGCGATGCCATTCGAATCGGTGCGCTACAACCAGATTATGGATTTCACCACCATTGCCGCCGAACTGAACACCCGCCTGCTGAACGAGCGAAGCGGCAACATGTTCCGCCTCACCTGGTCGCTCCAGAACGAGCCGCGCACCTTCATGGGCGGCGAATTTCCGACCGTGGACATTCTGGAACCTTACTTCGATGCGAATGGGGACAAGCAGCTGGCATTCTTCACCACCTTCGGACCAGACCCCTTCACATACGGGAACCTGCGCCGCGTCCACACCCTCACCGCCACCGATGAGTTCACCTATAAGACTGGCATCCATTCCATTCTCGCTGGTGCGCAGCTTGAATGGAACAACATTGCGAACGGTTTCATGCAGGGCGGTACCGGTTGGTACGTCTATGACTCCTGGCAGTCGTTTCTCAACGATGTGAACAATGTGGGAGATGCCGGCCCTTCGATGTTCATGATCACCCACGCCAACAGCGACACCCCCACTGAACAGGTCTTCCCCACATTCAATCATATTCAGATGTCCTTCTATGCGCAAGACGAAATGGACATCAGCAAATTCTTCAAACTCACGGCGGGTCTGCGTTTGGAGATCCCCATCATCCGTTTCTCACACGAAAACCGGAATGCCGAATTCGAACAGATTGCCGCCACACATCCCAACAGTTCCTTTGCCGGCCTCAGCACTGCTGACTATCCCAAAGTTGACGTGAACATCTCGCCTCGTGTCGGTTTCAATTGGGACATCACCCACAAGCGCAAGCTCATCCTACGCGGCGGAACGGGCCTTTTCACCGGACGCATACCAAACGTATGGATAGTCAGTGCTTTAGGAAACTCCAACTGTCTGCAATACCAGTACATCGCCAACAATATCACCATGGCTGATGTGGTGGAATTCAGCCCCAACAGGGAAGAAATCATCAACAGCGTCTATTCCGGCCAACAGGAACTTGCCGCCCCGACCAACGCCACCATTTTGGCCAGGAATCTGAAGATGCCGACGAGCTGGAAGACCTCCCTCGCGCTTGATGTCCTCATCCCCGGTGACATCAAAGCCACCATTGAAGGCATCTACTCCTTCAACCTCAACGAAATATACGCCACCAAACTGGGATATACAGAAGACGGCACTTTCGAGTTACCCGGAGAGCCTGGCGGACGCACGTATTATGCAAGTGAGAATATCCAGAACCGGAATGGGGATGTCATGAGCGGCTATTATCTGCACAATGTGAAGAATATTCACGGGCAATATTTCTCCCTTTCCGCCCAGTTGGCCAAGATATTCCGGTTCGGTCTCGACCTTATGGCCGCTTACACCTTCAGCTATGCCACAAACATCACGGACGGGTTGAGCGACCAGGTGTCGGCACTTGCCAATAATCCGACCGTCAACGACTGCAACAGTCCTGAATTGGGCTATTCCGCATACGTGGCACCGCATCGTGTGATAGCAGGCCTCGGCTACACCATCAAGGAGGGGGAACTCGCCGCCACCAAGCTCGGGATCTTCTATGAAGGCCTTAACATGGGCCTCTACGGAGGGAACTTCATCACCCGCTACTCTTATCTCATCAACAATGTCAGTGGGTTAGGCACTCCACAGCTGATGTACATTCCCACGTCTGATGAGCTGGCCGGAATGCCCTTCTCCTCCGAGGAAAACCGCATCGCATTTGAGAATTACATCAACAGCGACCGCTACCTGAGCAAGCACCGGGGCGAGTATTCCAAACGCAATGGCGGTGTGGCCCCATGGATCAACCGCATCAATTTCAAGGTCGCCCAAGATTTCTACTTCAAGGTTTCCGGCCGTCGTCAATGCCTTGAAGTCGGTGTGGACATCCACAACCTCACCAACCTGTTCTGCAGCCGATGGGGTACCTATAAGGTTCTTGACAATAATGTGTTGCTCAGATATGATGGTGGTGAATACACTTTCACCCAGCCCTCATGGGAGGCCTACAACAACCTCGCTTCCACGTGGAAGATTTTGTTGCATTTGAAATATGCGTTCTAACATAAGAACTTCATAAAGAAAGCAGATTAGTTGATGTTTTACAATAACAATTATTATATTAGCAAAACAGTAATGAAAAACATTTCAAATATAAAATGGAACGTAGCAGTGTTGGGCCTTTTCGTCCTGATTGCCTCATGTGTGGGAAAGCTTCCGGCACAGACGCAAGTTACAGGCAACCGGATTTTCCACGTGAACAACGTCCCGATAAAGATGGTGTTCGTGAAAGGCGGAAATCTGCAGTTGGGATGCACCAGCGAAAGGGATGACAGCTGCCGGACTGCGGAAGTGCCCTCACATTCCGTGACACTGGCGGACTTCTATATCGGCGAGACGGAAATCACGCAGGCGCAGTGGATGGCTGTGATGGGACGTGACAACAACCCGAGCTATTGGAAAGGCAACCTGCTTCCAGTGGAACGTGTGAGCTGGGAAGAATGCCGCCGTTTCATCATCCGTCTGAACAAATATCTGGCTGAGGAGCTTCCGGAGGGTTACCGTTTTGCCCTGCCCAGTGAGGCCCAATGGGAATACGCCGCCCGCGGTGGCATGAAGAGTGCTGGCACACGCTATTCCGGCGGCAACAATCTGGCACAGATCGCATGGAACTATGATAACAGCAATCAGCGCACCCACGACGTGCGGACCAAGTCGGCCAACGAACTGGGCATTTTCGATATGAGCGGCAACGTATGGGAATGGTGTGAAGACTGGTACGACGAAAGCTTCTACTCGACCAATACGGAATGGGACAACCCGCTGAATGTGCAAGAGGGCAGTTACCGCGTACAACGGGGTGGCAGCTGGAGCTATTCGGCCCCATACAACCGCTGCGCCTACCGCGACCGCGGCAGCATTCATTCCCGTTACGAGGACTGCGGCTTCCGCATCGCACTGGTTCCCAAAAGCAATTAGAATAATAGAGCCAACACATTTTAGTACTTTTTGACGACTTTTAAACGAAAAACGTGGAAGATTTAGACCGTACCAAAGAATTGGAAACCAAAGGGATTGGACATCTGCTGTGGCAGTATGCCCTACCCGCCGTCATCAGCCAGATCATAGCATCCATCTATAATATTGTAGATCGCATTTTCATCGGGCATGGGGTGGGCGCATTAGCCATCGCCGGTCTGGCCATCACGATGCCTCTCATGAACATCATCCACGCGTTCGGCTCCCTAATCGGTGTGGGATCCTCCTCCCGCATGTCCATTGTGCTGGGCCAGAAGGATGTCCGCTGGGCGGAGAAGATTTTAGGCAACAGCATGATTTACACCATCATAATCGGTTGCCTGTTCGTCACCTGCGGATATTTGTTCATGGACCGTATCCTGACCAGTTTCGGGGCCACGGCGCAGACTCTTTCCTACGCACGCGAATACATGTACATCGTGCTGCCCGGCATGTTCTTCACCACGATGATGTTCAACCTCACCGGTCTTATCCGTGCCTCCGGGTATCCCATGAAGTCGATGTTCATCATGGTGGGCGGGGCGGTCCTCAACATGATTCTGGATCCCATTTTCATTTTCGGTTTTGGATTGGGCATTGCGGGTGCGGCATGGGCTACCACCATCTCCATGACAATCACGGCATTGGTTGCCATTCTGCATTTCGTCCAGCCAACCTCGTTCATCCGGTTCAAAGCCCATGCATGGCAACCTAAAGGATACATTTTCAAAAATATAACACTTATCGGCATGAGTCCGTTCCTGATGAACGTGTGCGCCTCCTTTGTGGTGGCCATGCTGAACAACCAGTTGTTGCGTTACGGCGGCGATTTAGCCGTGGGCATCTATGGCATCGTGAACACCTTCGCCAGCCTCATGGTGATGCTCTTCATCGGCATCTGCCAAGGAATGCAACCCATCGCCGGCTACAACTACGGGGCCGGGCACACCGACCGCCTCAAACATGTGTTTGTGCTGACCTTGAAAATCTGCTTCATCATCGGCGTTGTCGGCAGCCTTGTCTCCTGCCTTTTCCCCGCCACCATGGTGAAGATCTTCACCTCCGACCGCGACCTTATCCGCCTCGGCATCCCAGCCATGCGTTTCCTCATGGTGATGTTCCCGCTGATCGGCTTCACCATCGTGAACTCCACTTTCTTCCAATCCATTGACAAGCCCTGGATTGCCATCGTGACGAGTCTGTCAAGGCAGATGATTTTCCTGTTGCCGTTAGCTTTCATCATGCCTATCATTTTCACCAACCACGAATTAAACGGGCTGACAGGCGTGTGGGTGGCCTGCACCATTTCGGATGTCATGGGGGCTTTGTTGGCCGCCGTATTGCTCTTCTCCCAACGCAAAATATTCATAGGCCCCACACCCCACGAACATGAGGTCAGCACGGAAGCCACAGCGGAAGCGTGACCAATGCCCGATTTTCACCTCTTTATTTAAAATTAAATTTCAGCTTTGCATTAATTCCCCACCGGTGAAACATAAACGGTGAGAGAACCGACATCATACTCTGATGTTTGTAGGCGGAACTGACCAAGCGGAAATCCGCACTTGCCGACTTCATCAAGTCTGTGTACAACATGTGATGGTACGACCCGGCAACTTCGAGGGAAATGGTTTTCCCGAGGAAGAACTGCAAACCCGCCGTACCATAGCCATACATGGAATATCGCACCCCTTCCGTTTCCTCCGTCCTGAAATGATTATTGGGGAAACTGCCGAAATCGTAATTCCCGTTCTGGTCCATCACCACATTAGAATATTCATCCCCATATTGTCCCGAACAACGGATATCCCCAGAAGCATTGGAAATCTGTTGGAAGGTGAAATCGTTCTGCAATCCGCATCCGACAAAAACGGACATGAATTTTAACGCAAACCAGTCGTAGCGCAGGCCTATAGGGACCGAGATAGTTCTCCACAATTGGGATTCGTTGTAGTTCGAGACCTCAATCCGACGTACATACGCTACTCCTGCCGGATCATGTGCATCATATACGGTAGAATAATGCCCGGCTTCGAAAGCCTGTTTTGTCTGACGATAACCTGCAGCCAATTCCAGACTAAGGCGGTGCCTGTCTGTCGCAAACAACTGATGTGCCAAATACAAACCCGCCGAAAAGTCCGTCATACGACACGAGACATCCTCAAAATCCGCTGCATACGAATCCTGTATCCATGCATTTTTTTTCGGGCTTTTCCCATAAAAATAATACGAGCCTGTGAAGCCGATCGTATTTCTTTTGGTTTTGGCCTTCACCACAAAATGCCTAGCCGTATCACTCGGGAGAATCTCATACCAAAACGAGACACTGCTCTTCCGTTTCAGGCGATCGATTATACTATTGTCCACAATTGTATAATGGTTGTCAATATGGGTCTTATACCCTGTCGGGTCTTTCGCCCGTATTTTCTGAGGTCCATCCTTTACAGGTACGTATCGAACATAAATCGCATTTCTTGCTACGTTATCCTGTGCCACCAATGTCTGATGCGCACCCAGCACCAAACAGAATACAACGAACACCCGTATCATCCGCAACGTCATCTTTGTCATAGCCATTAGAATTTTAAATGCAATCTTAACCCATCAATTTGCCCCGCACTGCGCGGTATAGGTATCCTTCCTATTCACTTTTCCCTCCCATATTTTTAGCAGGGGCAAAAATAGCGAAAATATCGTTATGAAACGGATTCCAAATAACAAACCGTCCATCAGACTTTCGGGGTGAGCAGCAAATAGGGCTTCACCAACGCCAGATACTCGTCTGTATAGTAATTCCGCTCATCGCGGATGGTCAACGTATGTTCCTTGCACTCTGATATTTGCCACCTGTATTCCTGCACCACCCGATGGGCGGGCTTCTTGGCGGTGGGCCGCACGAACGTGCGTGCGCTACAACACAATCCTGCCGCACGCGCCACAGCATCAAACGCCTCCCCCTCCATCGTAGGCAGTATCAACACGAAACGTCCCGTTTCGCACAGCAGTTCCCGCACGCACGCCACCAACTCCTCAAACGTGAGCTGGCCGTCACCATGTCGGCTTTTCAATCGGGAGGGCTCCGTTGGTTTCAGATCCCGATGGTAAAAGGGCGGATTGCTGACAATCAAATCGAATTTCGGAGCAACATCCATCCGGGCGAAATCCTGGATGCGACCATGCACAAACTGGAAACTGCCGGCAGGAAGCAACGGATAGAGGTTCGCATTATGCTGCGCTTCCGCCACGGAGCCGGCATCGGCATCCACGCCATAGATATGTGCCGACACGCCTTGCCGGGCCATCTTTTGGGCCACACAGAAGGCCACCACCCCGCATCCGCAGCCAATGTCGAGCAGCGACCGCACATCCCGCACATCGGTTAGGGCCGCTAATAACACCGCATCCGTGCCGATTTTCATCGTGCTACGGTCGTGTTCCAACACAAATTTCCTGAACAGAAAAGAGGCCATTTAACAGTATATTTCCAACAGGCTTGCCGTCGGAGCCGGCACCAGCGTGATTTCCTGCATGTCGGCGGGCACTAACAGCACATCGCCTTTGTTCATTGTTTCTTCACCGCCGTCAAAGCGCATCCCGGCCTTTCCATTGATGCACATATAAATCACGAAAGAGTCCAACGTCACCAGATTCCTCGTCCACGGCTGATCCAAATCCAGTCGGCCCACATTAAAATACTGGGAGCGCACGAGGCTGACCAGCGCATTTTTCTTGGGCTCGTACGGCATCTTGAACTCGCCGAGGTTCTCCTCCAAGCGGATGGCCTTCAGCGCCTCCTCCACGTGAAGCTCGCGCGAGCGACCCTCCTCGTCCACCCGGTTCCAGTCGAAGAAGCGGAAGGTGATGTCGGAGGGCTGCTGGATTTCCGCGAGGAGCACGCCTTTGCCGATGGCGTGGACCGTGCCTGCCGGAATCATGAACGTGTCGCCGGGGCTTACCGGGTAGAAGCGCAGCAGCTCGGCTAACGCGCCACTGTTGACAGCGTTTTCAATCTGCTCTAATGTCAGCTTCTCCTTGAATCCAATATAGAGGCCGCTGCCGGGTTCGGCATCCAGCACGTGCCACATCTCCGTCTTGCCGTTCTGCCCATACTCCTTCTGCGCCAACTCGTCATCGGGATGCACCTGCACCGAGAGATTATCCTGCGCATCTATGTATTTGATCAACAACGGAAATCCCAAACCATATTTTTCATAATTCTCCTCTCCCACCAGATCCGTAAGGTAAATTTCCAAAAGTTCGTTGAGGTTGTTTTCCGCCAAGAAACCGTTCGTCACCACCGATTCATCATCCACAAGGCCGGACACCTCCCAGCTCTCGCCACAGCGCGACATGGAGCTGGTGTCACGGCCCAGCAGGCGGGTAATGCGGGTACCACCCCAGATTTTCTCTTTTACAATAGGTTGGAAACGGAAAGGATAGAGCGAGGAGTGCATATTTTTCTGATTTTAACGTTTTTGCGGGTTATAAATCTGCCGAGGCGAATAATGGTAGTCGGGCTTCACCTTGTCGGGGTTGGTGCCGCGCACGCTCTTCATGAAGACCCAGCGGCCCGACTCCTCCACAAAACCTTGGCTCAAGCTGGACTCGGGCACCAGGAAGGCAGCACTGGATAGGCCCTCCTCCATCGGGATCAGCTCATCGAAGATGATCATCGGCGCATTCACCGCCTTGTAGTCCATCTCTTTGGTTTTGGGGTTGTATTTCCCCGTACTCACCAGATACTGCTGCTGCTCGTAATTGAGGTGCAGCGTGGCGTTTTTGGAATACTCGAAGATGACGCGGCTGACCTTTTCAGGGTAGTTCTTGAAAATACGTCCTCCGAAAATCGGCACCTTTTCCTTGTTGAAATGCAGAATCTCGATAATTTTCTGATTGGTGAGCAGATTATTGCCATTCCATCCCAACAGTGTATAATAGGTGAAATCCTTTCCCTTCACTGGAATTATCTTGTAATAAACCGCGCCATACCAACGGTTATGGTTGCCGATCATCGTTTTAGGATAATCGATGGCGTTGCGTTTGTCATACAGGGGGAAAAGCAGGAATTTTTTTCTGGATTCATTATATATTTGGACAAATCCGAAATTCTCGACGGAATAATCCTGTTTCATCACATACCAGGTGAAAATGCGGAACACATTATCAGGGGAGGTGAGCACGGCGAAGTTCTTGACGGAATCCCATTTGTGCTCAAACGAGTGCGGGCGTTGCAGGACCTCTTCCAGCAAGGTCATGAAATCCTCGTTCAGGGCCAGGCGTGCGGTCTCGTCAGGCTCGTTCATCACCTGGTCGCGCAGGGTGATCAGCGAATCCTCCCACAGGCGGAAGCCGTAGTCCTTCTGGGCGGCAATAGGGAGGCCGCAGCAGATCAGGATGATATAGGTGAAGATTCGTTTCATAAAAGGGTGGCAAAAATACAAAAACTTAGGGGAATATCAAAAACGTTCCGTTTCCGTATTTTCTTTATCTTTGCGGCTCATTATGAAATAACCCAAATAAAACAACGAATATGGCAAAAGTTCTCATCATCGGGGCCGGCGGCGTAGGTGCCGTGGTAGCCCACAAATGCGCTTCCGTACCGGAAGTCTTCACGGAAATCATGCTCGCCTCCCGCACCAAATCCAAATGCGACAAGATCGCAGCCGAAATCGGAGGCAACCGCATCCAGACCGCACAGGTGGATGCCGACAATGTGGAGGAAACCATCCGCCTGATTGAAAGCTATAAACCCGACCTGCTGATCAACGTGGCCCTGCCCTATCAGGACCTTCCGCTCATGGATGCCTGTCTGGCCACCAAGACCAACTACATGGACACGGCCAACTACGAGCCCCGCGACAAAGCCAAATTCGAGTACAGCTGGCAGTGGGCCTATCAGGACCGCTTCAAAGAGGCCGGCATCATGGCCCTCCTCGGCTGCGGCTTCGACCCGGGCGTGACCAGCATCTACACCGCATACGCCGCCAAGCACTATTTCGATGAGATCCACTACCTCGACATCGTGGACTGCAACGCCGGCGACCACGGCAAGGCCTTCGCCACCAACTTCAATCCCGAAATCAACATCCGCGAGATCACCCAGCGCGGCAAGTACTGGGAGAACGGCCAATGGGTGGAAATCGACCCAATGTCCATCCACCGTCCCGTGGATTACCCCAACATCGGCGAACGCGAATCCTACCTGCTCTACCACGAGGAGCTGGAATCGCTGGTGCGCAGCTACCCATCCATCAAGCGTGCCCGCTTCTGGATGACCTTCGGACAGAAATACATCACCGTGCTCAATGTGCTGCAGGAAATCGGCATGACCAGCATCAAGCCCATCAACTACCAGGGTATGGACATCGTGCCGCTGCAGTTCCTGAAGGCCGTGCTGCCGGAGCCCTCCTCCTTAGGCGAAGGGTACCACGGACAGACCTCCATCGGCTGCCAGATCAAGGGTATAAAAGACGGGAAAGAGCGCACCTACTATGTGTATAACAACTGCGACCACGCCGAATGCTTCAAGGAGATAGGCGCACAGGCCGTCTCTTACACCACGGGGGTGCCCGCCATGCTCTGCGCCAAGATGATTCTCACCGGCACTTGGAAAGGCACGGGGGTGTTCAACGTGGAGCAGTTCGATCCGGATCCCTTCATGAAGGAGATCGGCGGCTACGGACTGCCCTGGCACGAGGTCATCGACCAGTCGCTGCCGGTCTATGCGCACGAATAGAGCATCTTTGTCAATCTTAAAAGAGAACAATGAAACTCATTCAGAAAATCAAAGAGAAAAAGCAACAGTTGATCCGGTTCTTGTTCGGCTCGTTCTCCGCCACCGCTCTGATGTTTACCTTTCAGGCTTGCTATGGGCCGCCGACTTTCGAAGAGGAAGTCCAGATTTTTGGCGTTGTCACAGATGCCGAAACCCAAGAGCCCGTGGAAGGTATCGCCATTGGTTTTGGAGAAGGAGTGCCGGAGGGCATAATAGACACGACCGACAACACTGGCTCCTTCGGAGATGCTAACCCCAAGTACATTCTATGGTTCGACACTTACCATGTCTATCTATGGGATACCGACAGCACAGAACATGGCCTGTATGAGTCGAAGACCACCACGCTTTCATTCGAAGACCTGCATTCACCCATCCAGCTGACAGTCAACCGGGTTCATGAAGACGAATAGGCGAAACCCTTTCAAGAGATGTCTGTTCCGTATCTTCCGTCGGAATGAGACCGCCATTCACGAACTGAATTACCTGTTTTGGGAATGTACCTGGCGGTGCAATTTGTCGTGCCGGCACTGCGGCTCCGACTGCAAGACCGAATCCTGTGTCCAGGACATGCCCTTTGCCGACTTCCTCAACGCCATAAAACCTTTGGAAAAACGCTATCCGCGCAATACCACCGTCATCGCCATCACGGGTGGCGAGCCGCTGTTGCGCAAGGACTTGGCCGATTGCGGGCGAGCCTTGCGCCAACACGGTTTCCATTGGGGCATCGTCACCAATGGCATGTTGTACGACGAAACGCGCCACAAGGAGCTTCTGGCAGCGGGCTTAGGTTCCGTCACCGTGAGCTTGGATGGTTTGGAAGAGACCCACAACTGGCTCCGCCAGCATCCGGAGAGTTTTCAGCGTGCCTTGCGTGCGTTGAAGCTCATAGCCAGTGCGCCGCAGCTCAACTACGACGTGGTAACCTGCGTGCACCAACGCAATCTGGCGGAACTTCCAGCCCTCAAGGAGGTGCTCATCGCCAACGGTATCCGGCACTGGCGGCTCTTCACCATCGCCCCCATCGGACGCGCCGCCCACGACCACGAGCTACAACTCACCCGCGCACAGGTGGAATCCATGTTCCAGTTCATCGCCGACACACGCCGCGAAGGGAAAATCGACATCAAATTCAGTTGTGAAGCTTATACGGGCAAATATGAGGAGAGCGTTCGCGACAGCTATTTCTTCTGCCGCGCCGGCATCAACATTGGCTCCGTGCTCATCAACGGCGACATCTCCGCATGCCCCAACATCAACCGTTCATTCGTGCAAGGCAACATCTACCATGACGACCTTATGGATGTGTGGGACAACCGTTTCCAAGTCATGCGCGAACGTGAGTGGATGCGCTGCGGTCCCTGCGCCCGCTGTACCGAATACAAGCAATGCTTGGGTGGGGCCATGCACCTCCGGGAAAGCCGAGGAGAGAACATCATGCGCTGTTGGAAGTTTTGAGAATCCTCCTGCAAATTCCCCGTTTTTTCGTATTTTTGCCCCGCAATTATTTAGCATTAAAGAATAAAAACATTTTATATGAAAAAAATCCTGATTACCGGAGGTGCCGGTTTCATCGGCTCCCATGTTGTAAGACTTTTCGTCAACAAATATCCCGATTACGACATCTATAACTTAGACAACCTTACATACGCCGGGAACCTCGAAAACCTGACCGATGTGGAAGGAAAAACCAACTACCATTTCATCAAGGGCGATATTGCCGATCAGGATTTTATCATGAAAATCTTTCAGGAGCATCAGTTTGACGGGGTCATCCACTTGGCTGCCGAGTCACACGTGGACCGTTCCATCACCGACCCGATGACTTTCGTGCACACCAACGTGTTAGGCACCGTGCATCTGCTGAATGCCGCCCGCACCATTTGGAACGGCAATTGGGAAGGCAAGAAATACTACCAGATCTCCACGGATGAGGTTTACGGAGCATTGGGGGCTACAGGCGCATTCCAGGAGACCACCCCATACAACCCGCACAGTCCCTACTCTGCCGCCAAGGCCAGTGCCGACCATTTCGTGCGCGCCTACCACGACACATACGGCATGCCGACCGTCATCAGCAACTGCTCCAACAACTATGGTCCGTACCAGTTTCCAGAAAAGCTTATTCCTTTGTTTATCAATAATATAAAACACAATAAACCGCTTCCTGTGTACGGTCAGGGCATCAACGTGCGTGACTGGCTCTACGTGGAGGACCATGCCGAGGCCATCGACCTCATCTTCCACAAGGCCGCTCCCGGCTCTACCTACAACATCGGCGGCAATAACGAGTGGCGCAACATCGACCTCATCAAGAAGCTGATCGAGATCATGGACCGCAAGCTGGGCCGTCCAGAAGGCACTTCGCTGGCTTTGATTACCTACGTCACCGACCGCGCCGGCCACGACCTACGCTATGCCATCGACCCTACCAAGATCAAGAACGAGTTGGGCTGGCAGCCGAGAGTGAAGTTCGATGAAGGCTTCGAGAAAACCGTGGACTGGTACTTAGCCAACGAGGAGTGGTTCAACCACGTCACCTCTGGAGCCTACGTGGACTACTACAAGAAAATGTACGAGGGACGATAGTCGGCAACGATCCCATAACCTTGCAGGAACATGGTTTTCAGCTCGCTGACCTTCTTATTCCTATTTCTCCCCATTGTTATATGCCTGTTGGCACTTTGCCGGCGGGTGCCCTATCAGAACACACTCCTGTTCGCCGCCAGCATCCTCTTTTATGCTTGGGGCGGTGTCAGCTACACGCTGATTCTCATTGTATCCATATTGGTAAACTACATTTGCGGTTTGCTCATCGCCCGACGACGGCGGCGGACCTTCTGGTTAGTGTTAGCCATCATCTTGGATTTGTCCGCGTTAGCATTCTTCAAATACGCCAACTTCATAGTGGACAACTTCAACATCTTGGGTGGCATGTTCGGCATGTCGCCAATCACTCTGCGGAACATAGTATTGCCCATCGGCATCTCCTTCTATACCTTCCAGGGCATCTCATACATAGTGGACGTATATCGGGGTCAGGTGCAGGCGCAGACCAACCTCATCAAATTAGGCACCTATATTGCTCTGTTCCCGCAACTGATAGCCGGGCCCATCATCCGATACCATGAAATCGAGCCGCAACTCTCGAACCGTGATTTCAGCTTCGGGAACATGTATGAGGGCATTCGCCGCTTCTGCATCGGGTTGGCACGTAAAGTTTTCATCGCGAACCAATTGGCTATCATTGCCGATGACATCTTCGCACGCGCACCGGAAACCATGCCCTGGTGGGCGCTTTGGATCGGCGCCCTTTGCTACTCGCTGCAAATCTACCACGACTTTGCCGGCTATTCCGACATGGCCATCGGATTGGGCCGGATGTTCGGGTTCCGATTCCCCGAGAACTTCAATTTCCCGTATCTTGCCACCTCCATCCGTGAATTCTGGCGGCGCTGGCACATCACACTCTCGGCCTGGTTCAAAGATTATCTATACATCCCATTAGGAGGAAACCGCAAGGGTGAGAAACGCACTTTTCTCAATCTCTACATCGTGTTCTTCCTCACTGGCCTCTGGCATGGGGCCAGCTGGACCTTCGTGGTATGGGGCCTTCTGCACGGTTCCTTCATGGTGATAGAGCGCATTGGCTTCGACCGTGTTTTGGGCAAAGTCTTCAAGCCCGCACAACACTTGTACGCACTGCTCGTGGTGGTCATCGCGTGGGTCTTCTTCCGTGCCGACGGAATAACCTACGCGTTGCACTATGTGCGGCAGATGTTCGCCTTCGTTGGCGGCTCCGGCAGCGGTCTCTTCCTGCAACAATATCTCCAGCCTTCGTTTATCCTGTTCGCCACGGTAGGCGTAGTCGGATGCACCCCGCTGTTCGCCCGCTGCCATGAAGCCCTTCAGACAGCCATCGTTAGAGGCAACAAACCTCTTTGGCACCTGCAGCACATCGGCACCATCGCCGCCATCGCCATCCTGTTGTTGACAGTAAGCAGCTTTTTAGTCGCTGGCAGTTACAATCCTTTCATCTATTTCCGATTCTAACCATGAAAGAGCGCCAGAACCCCTATATTATCCTCACCGTCATCCTGTTCGTATGCATGCTGGCCTTCCCTGCCTTCCATTTAGTATGCCATCGCAATCAGGCGACCGACAGCCAACGGGAGAACAGGACCTTGGCTTCATTCCCTTCACTGAATCCGGCCCGTCTGGACAAATTCCCAGCCCAGTTCGATTACTATTTCAACGACCATTTCCCTTTCCGCGACCGATTCTTGGACGCCTACTTCCTCTATGCCATGTTCAACCGACAGTCACCCACACCGTCCGTCGTTCTCGGCAAAGAGGATTTCCTTTTTAGTGGTAAAGAGGAGAAAGAGCTTTTCGAAGGGAAATTGGAGTTTACGGAGGAGCAGATGGCCATTGTGGCGGATGAGTTGGCACGGCGTTTCGACACTCTTCAAAAGATGGGCATCCGTTACTACGTATTCCTTGCCCCCACTTCATATGAGATCCACCCGGAATATCTGCCTCCCTATTTACGGCGGGCCCCTGAAACAGCTACCGATAAGTTTTGTAAAGTGATGCGTGAGCGTGCGCCAGAAGTCCCACTCACCTACCTCAAATCCACTCTCCTCAACCATAAAGGGGGCACGCTGCTATACCGCAAAAACGACAACCACTGGAACATGCTTGCGGCTCAATATAGTGCTGAAAAAATCCTGAAGACGCTCTCCAAAGACTATCCTATGCTGCCTGCTACCATATGTCAGGATTTTGACCTTAGCCCTTACGTTTATGACGGCGGCAATCTGTATTCTTGGATCTCCATACGGGGAAATTCTCCCAAATACCGTGCAGATCAGGAATATGGCGTTCTTTACACGGATACTATTGGTTTTATTTCCATAGAGGATACCGAACAGGACTTCACCCCAACCGAAGGGTTCGCCTATCCGGACGCGTATGAAAAACAATTCCGTACCAACCGCACCGACCACCCAAAAATCCTGTTCATCCGTGACTCTTATTGTAACAACATCATCCCCTTTGTATCGCCCTACTTCCATGAGTCGCTTTTCATTTTCGACGCATGGCAATATGGGGCAAATTACGATATCATACGACAAGTGAATCCTAATATTGTGGTGCTGATGATTTACGAGCCGCACATCCGCAACATATACAAAACGTTAGAATTTTCATGCAAATAAAACTCTCGAACATACGGATTCCCGTCGGCTGTAAAGACGGATTGGAGGCTGCGATAGGCCGGCAGTTCGGCATACGGGCGGAAGACTTGCGCGACCTCCGGATTGTGCGGCAGGCCATAGATGCCCGCAAGCGGGATCGCGTGGTCTATGATTACCAGGTGTTGGTCACGCTGCCCGAGCAATACCAACACCTTATGGGTCAAGCAGGTGTGTTCGCGTGGCAGCCTCCCATAGAGGTTGAGTACCCCCGATGGCGCGGCGCACACAGGCCTGTGGTGGTCGGCTTCGGACCCTCCGGAATGTTCGCAGCCCTATACCTTGCCCGTTGCCAAGCCCGTCCCATCATCCTTGAACGTGGCGAGAAGATTGAAGGACGCAAGAAATCCGTAACGGATTTCTTAAACCACAAAACGCTGAAGACCCATTCCAACGTACAGTTCGGTGAAGGCGGTGCCGGCACCTTCTCCGACGGGAAACTGAACACCAACGTCCACAGCGAATACAACAATTTCATCCTCAAAGAGTTTTACAAACATGGAGCTAACGAGGACGTCACCTACCTGCAGAATCCGCATGTGGGCACCGACAATTTGGAGAAAGTGGTCCGCAACATCCGGTTAGAAATCGAATCGTTGGGTGGAGAGTTCCATTTCAACACCACCTTTTTGGACTTCCGGCAGGAGGGTAACCATTTGCAACTGGTTTGTGACCCGCCGACACCCATCGCCACGCAGCATTTGCTATTGGGGTTGGGGCATTCAGCGCGGGACACCATCCGTCAGATGCACGCCCATGGTCTGCTGATGGAGCCCAAGCCTTTCTCCATGGGAGTGCGCATCGAGCATCTCCAGCAACGTGTCAACAGGATGCAGTACGGTGCCGCCGCCAGACTGTTGCCACCGGCATCCTACAAGGGCGTGGTACACCTGAAAGAGCGTAGCGTCTATACCTTCTGCATGTGCCCCGGCGGCACCGTGATGGCCTCCGCCAGCGAGCCACACACCATCGTCACCAATGGCATGAGCGAACACCTCCGCGACAAAACCAACGCCAACAGCGCGTTGCTGGTCAACGTGACCCCGGAGGACTACTATGTGGACAACCCGCTGGACGGTCTGCTGTATCAGGAGAAATACGAGCGTCTGGCCTTTGAAGTAGCCGGCGACTACCGCGCTCCCGGCAATCTGGTGGGTGAGTTCCTGCAACAACGCATCGCCACGGGCCATCGCAGCGTACAGCCCTCCTATCCGCACGGCATCATCTTTTGCGACCTCAACCGCTGTCTGCCCGAATATGTGGTGCGAGCCCTTCGCGAGGCCTTACCCCTCTTTGACCGCAAGATGCATGGCTTTGCCGACCCTGATGCAGTCCTGACCGGCGTGGAGACCCGTTCCTCCTCGCCTGTGCGCATCCTGCGTGGCGATGACCGCCAATGTGCCGTCAAGGGCATTTACCCGATAGGCGAAGGTGCCGGCTATGCCGGCGGCATCATGAGTGCCGCCATCGACGGCCTCAAAACCGCAATAACCGCCACCAAAAGTTTCTTGAACGAATAGAAGAATCCGACTCCTCTATTCCTTATACCTCCATAGTCAATATCTTTTCTTCATCCATCCCTACGATTTTGGCGACGACAGCTGGCGCCATGCCGTTAGCCAGCATATTCCGTATAAGCATCTGACGCTCCTCTATTCGACCTTTTTCTATTCCTTTTTCTATTCCTTTTTCTATTTCCTCCTTCATTCCTTTCTTCATTCCTTTCTTCATTCCTTTCTCCATTCCTTTCTCCATTCCTTTCTCCATTCCTTTCTCCATTCCTTTTTCCATTCCTTTTTCCAACCCCTCTTTCATTCCCTTTTTCAAACCTTCTTTCATCCCTTCTTTCATTCCCTTTCTCAGCCCCAATTCCTTTCCCTCTTCTATCCCTTGTTTCACCCCTTCACGTCGGCCAACTTTTATCCATGTGGCCTCCACGCTGACAGCATCCCAATATTTGTCATATATATAACGCTCTGCATCGCTGTAGTTGATAGCCTCCAATAGCCCGATGGCTTTGGCGATATCATGGTCGGCAAGCAGATCTGGAGGCGGAAAGCGAGTCTCTTCCTGCATCTCCGTGAAAAAACGCATCCAGAGATCCCGCTTAGAAGAGCCCTTCTCCTGTAACTTCTGAAACTTCTCTATCTCAACAAACACGATTTTAAGGCCTTCGAGCACCCTATCCGTGTGATACTCGTGAACGATGCGGTAAGGATGATACCACTCTTCAATGTCCGGATGGCTATTTCCATTGACAAAATTCAAAGAATAGACAGGCTGCAGTAAATCATACGTACCCCCCTTCTGAAGTTGATTCACATAAGCTTTTGAGGTGTTGAAAAGAACCCGTTGGTAAAAGCTTTCCGCCCAATTGAGCTGCATTTCCACAAGAAACTGAGAACCGGAAGAATCCTTACAACAGACATCCACGATACTGTTCTTGCGAGCTGGTGTCTCAGGCATAAGTTCAGCTGAGATGTAGTGAAAGGATGTTATGGTTCGGCCACCTTCCAACGGCAGGAAAGCATTAAGGAGGCTCGTGGCCAAGTCAATGTTTTGCCCGAATATTTTACGAAATGTGACATCGGTAATAGGACTATAATATTTAATAGGACCCCTGATCATTTAATTTATTTTAAAATTCAACGCAGCAAAAATACAATATAGTTTACCCCATGTCAAGTGTTAAAACAAAATTTTTTGCCCCTGATTATAAGCAATTTAATAATCAGTGTGAATAATTTAACAACTATTAGTTAAAAATAAAAACCGAATTTCGGAGAAAAATGGGGATTCTAAAGAAAATATTACTATTTGTCACCATTTATCCGAACCCTTCTCAAATCCAGCATATTCACGGGATTGGTGCCCAGGCCGCTGATGTTGGCACGAGTGAAGCGCACCACCTTGTCGTAATAGAGCACCACCACCGGCGCATCGGCCATCAGCATTGCATCCATACGGGTGTAATAGTCGTTACGCTTTTCTTCATCCGTACAACGTTGTGAGGCCTCGTACAATTTGTCGAACGCAGGATTCACATAATGGGTGTAATTGGAGCCCACGGGCTGCAAATTCTTGGAATAGAAGAGTGCCAGATAATTTTCCGCATCCGGATAGTCGCAAATCCAAGAACCCCGGAAGAAGGGCAGCTGGTAGTTGCGCATCATTTCCCGCTGCTGGGCGCCCTGCACCACATCCAATTTCAGCTCGATGCCAAGGTCCGCCAACTCATGCTGGATATACTGCACTAAATCGGCATAGGAGGCAGACACAGCAACCGAGATGGTCGGCAAGCCCTTGCCATTGGGATAACCGGCCTCGGCCAGCAACTGAGCCGCTTTCTTGGGATTATAGTCGTACCCTCCCGTGCGGGCGGGATCGAACGAGGGCATTCCCCGAGGCACGAAACCCGCCGTGCCTGGATAACCCACATTGTTACGCAAATATTTCATCATCTTCTCGCGGTCGAAGCCGTAGTTGATGGCCTGACGCACCCGCCTGTCTAACAAAGGATTAGACTTATCCCCCTGTTTTAACATAAATCCCAAATACTCCGTATTGAGATACGGCCCCGTGAGCATCTGTATTTTCCCCTTGTACTCGGGATTAAGGTTCCCGTCCTTGGTCAGCAGGGCATCCTTATAGCAGGCCTCCACACCCGACATGAAATCCAGAGTCCCTTTCATAAACTCCATAAAAACAGACTGTTTGTCCACAATGAACGAGATAGCCACCGCGTCAATATAGGGCAGACGATTCCCCTGCTCATCACATTCAAAGTAATCGGGATTTCTGCGTAGCACTAATTTCACCCCTTCCTGCCACAGCTGGAATTGGAAGGGACCTGTACCCACAGGGTGTTTCCGAAAATCCTTGCCGTAATGCTCCACCACCTCTTTCGGGACTACAGAGCAGTATTTCATCGTCAGAATCCCGAGGAACGGCGGAAAAGCTTCCGACAATTGTATTTGGAACGTCGTGTCATCCAAGGCCTTAAAACAAGGCTTGCCGGCGGCATCGCGACGTACCTTCTGGAAAATCCATGCCCCGGGCGAGGCCACCTCAGGGTCCAGAATCCGAGAGAAACTATATACAAAATCCTGCGCCGTCACCTTCCTGGCTTTGTCAAAAGGATACTCCTTTGTATTGTGAAACGTCACATCATCGCGCAAGAAAAACGTATAAGTCAGCCCGTCAGCGGAGATGATCCAGCTTTTGGCGATGGCGGGCACAATATTCAGCGAATCATCCAAATCCACCAGCCCGTTATAGAGCTGATTGCAGGGCCATAGCGTGGCCTGGCCCGAGGAATATGCCGGATCCAACGACTGTATGCCATTGGACTCGTTATAATGAAAGATCTTCTTGTCCGAATGGTCGAACTTCGGTCTGCAACCGGTCATCACCACCATCAGCAAAACCAGACAAAACCAAAACCTCCTCATTATTACTTGTAAATTGTAAACTGTTAATTCTTAAGACAGAGCCTGATTGACCTTCTTGGAGGATTCCAAAATGGAATTGTACTCTTCCGGTGTAATGTCGGCGTTGAAATAATAGACCGGATTCACGGGGGTGCCGTTCTTAATCACCTCGTAATGAAGATGCGAGCCGGACGACATACCCGTAGAGCCCACATATCCAATAAGTTGTCCACGTTTGACCTTCTGTCCGGGCTTCACCGCCTTTTTTGAAAGATGGGCGTAGAGCGTTTGATAAGAATACCCATGGTTGATGAGTACGGCGATGCCGTAGCCGCTGCCCGGATTATCGCCCGACACCGTGCCGTCGGCGGTCGCATACACGGGCGTGCCCTTGGGCGCGGTGATATCCACCCCCGTATGGGCGCGCAAGGTCTTCAAAATCGGATGATAACGCCGCCCAAAACCCGATGTGATCGTGTGCATGTTCTTCAACGGGCGGATGGCCGGAATGGAACTCAGCATGTCGGACTTCTTGCTGGCGATCTGTTCCAGCTCCGACAGCGAGCGTGACTGCGCCGCCAAGCGCACCACCAACTGGTCGGCCTTCATATTGGCCTCCTTCAGCTCGGCATACGCCTCCGAACGGGACAGACTGTCGAACCGCGGATCAGCCAACAAAAGCGGATAACGCTCGGATGCCGGCACCGGATCAGCCTCAAAGACCGTGCGATAGACATTGTCGTCACGGTCCTCAATGTCGGCCAGAACATCCGAAAGTATGTCAAGGCGGTGCGACAGGTTCTCCACCTCCCCACGCAACTCGTTGTTCTCCCGCTCTAAAATCTTCACTTTTGGGGAATCTATCGTATAAAAAGCAATCCAAACGAACACCACCGCAAACGCCACCCCGCTGAAGAAAACCCACACCAAACGCTTGAAGATGTGCTTGAAGCTCACCTTCACCTTCTCAAACGAGAGCGTCTTGGGGTTAAAATGATAAAACGAGTTTGGCATTTGCTTGATTAATACACTTTTATAATAATATCCTTATTTGCATCCGATGCAGATGCGGTCTCCGATACCATAGCTGCTGATGGCACCGCTGTTCCGTTTGATGATGATTTTCAACTGCACACCATATTTCTGCGCGATATATCGGTACGTGTCGCCCTTCTGTAGCGTATGGTACTCTTCCGGCGACTTGGTGCTCTTCATCTCCAAATAGACAACCTCATCCTCAATCGGTTCCGAATCATCATAAACATCATTATACAAACGAAGGTTTTTCTCGGACATCTGCATGGATGTGGCTAACGACTTGTAGGTGTCACCCTTCCGGGCGATGAGAAACTTGGTTTTGTTGTTCTCATACACAGGACGGCTCGTATAGGGATAATACGCCGATTTGTACGGCACGGCATAGGGATTGAGGACGAAAACATTCTTGCCCTGCACCTTTTCCGGCTCCGGCTCCGAAACCTTCTGCACGATGGTGTCCACCTTTGTCGGCTTGGGTTTCTCCGACTTATTGACGATGACCTGAATGCCGTTCACCTCCATCGTGTCGGCTTTCGGCTTGGCAGCGGGTTCCGACTTGGGTTCGGGCTTCGCCGGCTTCGTCTCTACCGTTTCCGTTTGGACAGGTTTTGTCGGCTTTGTTTCTACAGGTTCAGTTTGGACTGGTTTTGCCGGCTGGGTTTCTACCGGTTTCACAGGAGCCGTGGCCACGGTTTCAGGTTGTGTGGGCTTGGTTTCTGTTTTCTCCACAGGCTTTGTGACCGGTGTTTGAGTGGTGCTGTTAGACGTAATAGGGTTGGTTTTAGGCACAGAAGCAGATGCCAACGCCGCCGTGTCGCCCATCCGCTGGGCCACCTTGCGGTCATAATGCATCAGATAGTATTTTTCGATGATGGAGATCAGCGTGTCGGCGTAGCGCGGATTGCCGGAATAACCGGCCTCCTTCAGCCCGTGCGCCCAGGATTTGTAGTCGGTAATGGGCAGATAGAAGAGTTTGATATAGCGGCTGCGCTGCGACAGAAACAGCGAATGGTCGCGGTAGGACTCCTCCACCGAAGCATATTTCCGGAAGCAGTAGTCGCTACTATGGTTCTCCGTCTCATAAAAGGTGGGACCGGTCCACTCTTTCGTGTGGCACATGATGCCGAAATGGTTGTTCGCCTCCTTGGCGATGCGGTTGGTGCCGCATTTGGAAGCATAGATGGCCTGGGCCAACGTGATGCTGGCAGGCACCTTATACTGTTCCATCTCCTTCATGGCCAAATCCTTATACTCATCGATATAATCGTAAATCTGGTCTTCCAACGTGTACTGGGCATAGGTGGCGGCCATGCCGAACAGGAGGATGCTCAAAATCAGAATTCGTTTCATAATCGGATTGTATTTAATGTTTTAACAATATCTGGTCGCCGGGATGGATGATGGAATTCTCATCCAGCGAATTATACTTGAAGATGTAGTGCAGCTGCACGCCGTAACGCTGCGCGATGTATCGCAGGGTCTCGCCAGCCTGCACGATGTGCACCTTGTTGTTGTGCGTCTTCGCCTTGGCCTCGATATAGACAATCTCGTTCTCCACCGGCTGCGAGTTGGGGTCAAGCACGTCGTTGAACTTGCGGAGGCTCACCGCAGCCACCTGCACATCGCCGGCAATCTTCTCGTATGTGTCACCCTTCTGGGCGATGATGAAATAGGTGTGGTTGTTCTCGAAGACCTTGCGGTAGCTGAAAGGACTGGCTCCAGCGGGATACTCGCTGCCGATGGCCGTAAACACCTTGGTCGCTGTTTTGGCAGGCGGCACCGTGATGGGCTTGTCCGGCGTAGCGGGTTTCACCGGCTGGATGGGTTTTGTGGGCGGGACAGAAGGGCTCATGCCGCCGTTATCCATCGGTTTCCCGCCATTCCCGTACGGGTTTTCCGCCACCTCCTGTCCGGCCTCCCCTTTCATGCACACGGTATCCAACCGGGCAATGTTGAAGCGTTCGATCAGGCTGATCAGGCGGTCGGCGTACTGCGGGTTGGTGGCGTAGCCGTCGGCCTTGAGCGTGCGGGCCCAGGCCTGGTAATCCAGAATGTCGAGCTGGAAGAGGTTGGCATAGCGCTTGCGGGTGGTCAGGAACTTCGAGTGGTCGTTGTAGGAACCGGCCACATCCTCGTATTTGCGGAAGCACTCCTGAAGCTCGTCGTCGTCAACGAGAATCGTGTCGCCCATCCAGTCCTCGTGGCACTTGATGCCGAAGTGGTTGTTGCCCTCCGTGGCCAGCCGACTCATGCCGCAAGCACTCTCAAAGATTCCTTGCGCCAGCGTGATGCTAGCCGGAATGCGGTACTCGTGCATCTTATCCATGGCCACATGCTGGTATTTCACAATATAATCCCGAATGTCCGCCTCAGTATATTGGGCAAGCACATGATTGGAAACCAGCCCTGCCATCACAAGCAGACATCCGATACAGAATATTTTTTTCACTAAATCTATTAATTATTAACTGTAAACTATTAATTATCAATTATTTTCTACCCATTTCCAAATGCAACTTCCTGAGCTCAAACGCCTCCATCACCATCTTCGTATAAAACTCCTTAATATCCAATTTATTGTATTCCACCTGACCGGGCACGATGCTCATCGCCGTCTGGCCGGGAATCGTATTCACCTCCAGGAAGTAGGGGATGCCGTCGGTTTCGGAGAGGATGAAGTCCACCCGCACTACGCCGTGGCAGTCAAGGTTGCGGAAGATGCGGGCGGCGTAGTCGCTCATGAGGGCGGTCTTGTCGTCGTCGATGACGGCGGGCGTGATGAGTTTGTGGCCCACGGCGGTGTATTTGGCGTTGTAGTCGTAGAATTCGTTGGAGGCCACCACCTCGGTGACAGCCAGCACCTGCACCTTGCCATATACGGAGGTCACGCCGCAGGTGAACTCGCGCCCACGCACGAACTTCTCCACTATCAGCTGGTTGTCGTATTTGAAGGCCTCCGCGAACGCGCCTGTCAGCTCCTCACGGTTGTGCACTTTCGTCACGCCGACGCTGGAGCCCGAGTTGCAGGCCTTCACGAAGCACGGGTAGCCGCACACCGCTTCGATGCGCTCGAAGTCTATCGGGTCGTTCACGTAGAAATGCAACGACGGCGAGATGGGGATGCCCAAGTCGGCCACCGCCAGATTGCAGTAGTATTTGTTGAACGTCAGGGCGGAGCAGAAGACGCCGCAGCCGGTGTAGGGCAGTCCCACCAGCTCGAAATAGGCCTGCAGCCGCCCGTTCTCGCCGGGCGTGCCATGGATGGCGATGAAGGCCGCATCGAAGGTCACCTTCCCGTCGGGGAGGGCCAGCGTGAAGTCGTTCTTGTCCACCTGCCACACGCGCCCGTCGGCATCGGTGTAGTGCCAGTCCGCCCCTTTGAAATGGATCAGATAGGGGTTGAACAGGTTCCTGTCCAACTGGTTGAAGATGTTGTCAGCTGTCTTGAGGGATATTTCATATTCGCCGGAATCCCCGCCGGCAATAAGAGCTATATTATACATAATAATACAATAATTTCAAATTGGGCAAAGATATAGGTTTTCCGTGGGGATACGACAGGATGCCCAATCGTTTTTCAAACAGCGGAATGTGCATAATACCCGCCCGTCTTGTTGGAGCCTTCACGGTCGATGAGGCCGTCCTCCTTCAGCAGGCGGATGTAGCGGTAAACGCTGCTCGGAGCCAGCCCGGTTTGTTTCTGGATGTCCTGCGCCGAACAGCGCGGATGAGTGGCAATGTAGTCGTAAATGGCCTTGTAGGTCTTCTCGTTTCGAGGCTGTCCCCATTCCTCCTGTTGGGTTTTCCCCTGCAGCAAAGGAATCGCACTTTCACGATAAGCATCCGTAATGAGAAGTTGCATATTCCATCCACCATCCCCTCGCAAATCGACATCCTTTTTGCTAAAATCCGCCACTGCATGACGCAACACAAAGCAATTGCGGGATATGGGCACGATGCCCGCCGTGGCAAGCATATTCTGCAACTGGGAAAGAGACCCGTAACGGTGATACTTCCTCCCATCCAGAAGGTACACATTCGTGAAGTTGCCATTCTGCTGGCAGTATATTATATCCGCAACCTGGACCAGCAGATGTTGGCCTTTTTCATCTATCACCTCTATCTGCATATTCTCCTTATACAGCAGCGTTTCGGATATCTTCTTGAGGCGGTGTGTCTCGCGAAGCGCACAAATGGTAAAGGATAAGAGCACAAAGCCTGCATCCCGCAGAAAGACACAGATAGAACTGTCTATAAAGAACAACTCTGCTCCCGACACCTTCAACCGCAACAGATTCGCATGCGATTGCGGGTACACAAGGGCTATTTCGCCCAGTGCCGCCAACAAAGTGGTTAGCAGACTGGCAATCACATATTTCCAAGTCTTATTTTGGGCGTACAGCAGAGGGAACCAGAGTTTCTCATTCACAAGCATGGCTGCCAGCACTATGATGGCGCACAGGTACTCCTTGTACAGGCACGGGTAGGCCACCGGACGCAATAGGGAAACGTGGTGAAAGGCGAATAGCACTATACCACAAAAAACAAGTTGTATCACTACCCCAAATGAAATCCGGATTGCTTCTTTTTTCTTCATTTTCTTTCTGTTTTTCGCCCGCAAAAATACGATTTTATTCTCTCATTTTGGGGCCGTTTCGTCATAATGTGACGAAATCGGTTTGGGTGGAAATTCTTGAAATTTAAAAAAGACCGTAAAATAGTGGTTTACAATCATATACAACATAATTTATTCTCTCATTTATCCTCTCATTTATTCTCTCATTTTGGGCCGTTTCGTCACATTTTCGCCCCTTCGGCCTTTAGTGTTGGTATTTGTGTCTGGGAATGTGTTATCTTTGGGGCGGAAAAACAACATTAACTCCCAACTCCCTTAACTCCTTAGTTCCTTAACTTCTTAACTTCTTAACTATAACATCAAACCTCAAACACATGAAAAAGCAAACCCTTTTCCTCGCCCTCCTCCTCGTCCTTGCCCTTGCCGGGCGGGGACAAGTAGTAGAAGAACTACCGAATTCACCGTCAGACCAAATGTTCTGCGTTTCGCATCCTGTACCCAATATTGTCTATTGCGGAGGATTGAAAGGACTGTACAAATCTGACGATGATGGGGAGACCTGGAACAAAATCTTTGAATACGACTCGGTTGTGGCACCATTTAAGGGAATCTGTTTTTTTGATGACACTCTTGGATTTGCTTCCGCGGCTGCCAACCCCAAAAATGCTGGAGCATTTATAGGAACTCCCGAGGACAACAAGTTATATAGAACAACGGACGGCGGGATTTCATGGGCTCTCATTGACACCAGCCATTATTTCACCAATATTCGTTTTATAAACAAGGATACTTTGTTTGCAATAGATGAATCCCCATATCTGTTAAAAAATCCTCGTTCAGATGGGAATTTATATAGAAGTGTGGATGGAGGATGGTCTTGGGAGGAATTGGATGTACTGGGCAATAAAATAAGTGACTATTCTTTTGTCCCCCCATCAATTGTTTATGCTGTCAAAGGATGTGATCATTGTTACATTACACCACCATATAATTATATTCCTATAGTGTACAAAAGTACCGATTGGGGTACATCATGGACAACAATATTTTCAGCAGAAAATTTTCAATCTAAAGCACCCATAGAAATAGATCAGATTCATTTTTTTGAGGATAGGGATGGGGTGCTGATGGGGCATCAGCAAATTTTTACGGAAGATGATTTTACCACATTTGAGATTGCGAATTCAGGGTATTATGTGTCTAATCCTGGTGGACCTTATCTTGTTATTCAGGCAAAATACTTGAATAGTGGTTATTGTGTCGCCACATCATGGGCATGGGACCCACACGATATCTTACGTCCCAGTACCATACGGTTAAGCAGAGACAAAGGGCATCATTATTTAAAAATAAATTTGGGAGAGGATGTTAGTGACGTGTCAGGATGCGAACAAGACACCACATTCTTTGTTGTTTATTCTTGGGGCCCCAGCGTTTATAGGATACGTGGCGCTAATTTCCCGAATGTGGCAGTGGAAGATCATAGGAGTCAGGTGGAGGTTTTGGTGTCGCCTAACCCTGTGACAGACAGGCCCCGCATTCTCTGTGAAAAACCCGTTCAGACAATTCGTGTCTTGGATATGGCAGGCAGGCTAAAGTATCAGCAAACGCCGCCCATTCCACAAACTGATTTTCTTCTCAACACCTCATCCTGGCCATCAGGTCTCTATCTGCTGGAACTTTTCACCACAAAAGGAAGGACTACTGTAAAGATTGTGAAAAAATAACACCGCTATTTCATCTTTAAAACAGAATTTTTCTCAAAATCACCACCGCCAACTCTCTTAACTCCTTAGTTCCTTAACTTCTTAATTATAACATCAAACCCCCAAAAAACATGAAAAAGCAAACCCTTTTCCTCGCACTCCTGTTTTTTTTGTTGTCGTTCGGAAATTCATTGTACGGACAAAAAGAGAATAAACATAGTTTGGGACTGTTGTTTGGATATTCAACAATTCCGGGTATTTCCTATAAATATATGCCTACGGAAGATTTTATTATGCAAACAGATTTGGCAACAAAAATACTTCTTACAGGCAATTTTTTTCATTCAAAAGCAAAATACATCGTTCTACCTCTGATAGAGATTTCCGAAAATTTATTCTATCAACATCTATTTGCTGAAAAAGGATTTGTCACATTTCATTACATGATTGGCGGGGGAATTAGTTGTGGTCTCCAACCATTTCAACCTATGATTTGGAAAATCGGCAGTAACGCTTTTGCTGGTGTCGAATTCCGTTTTTCAAGTAGTCCAGTATCTCTACAACTGGATTTCAGACCCGGATATGGAGTTCTATTTTGGTCTGAAAAAACTCAAAATGAAATAAATGAGCTATGGAATATACTTACTCCCGGTTTGAGTAAAAGCCCTCAAAGTTGTTTTGACTGGTCTTTAAATTTCATTATAAGATTTAGATTATAAACAAATTATTCTTAAAAATGAAAAATATGAAAAAACTCTTATCTTGCTATTTCGTTGTTTTACTTGGTTTGTTTGCCAACATTCAAGCGCAGACCTACATTCAGGCTTTTGACAGCGTCTTTGCCAATGTGAGTAGGGCTGGGGCAAATACAGGAATACTCTATGAACGTGTTCTGCCGTTTGCCAATTTAACCAACTTCAACTCCTTGTTATCCAATCCAGACACCAGCAATTGTTCACATTTTTTCAGAGCTGCAAATGAACTTCGACGTGCAACATTCAATTTGCCATGTCCCATTGTTCCCAAAGATAGTATCTTAAAAATCTGTGAATCAGATCCTGATTTGATTCAAATTGGAATGTTGCATTTTGATATTAACACTTTTGACGCCAATATGTTACATCAAAAATTATTTTTTGATGGAGATAGCATCCTACAAGAAGACACTTCTGTCTTTGGATCTTTATACAATGAGGAAATGCTTTTTGTGGCTTCTCCTTTAAGAAGCATCATAAACACAGATAACCCTCTGTTTTATGTTAACTCAATGTTATATTTTGATAACACACATGATAAGATTCAAAAAATATATGCAGATTTTGATGATGGTCTTGGGTATAGGCAAATTTTAGTGGATGACATTATTCCCGTTGAATATGACGAAGATGGAATAAAAGTGCTTCGTTTTCAAGTGAGTTTGAAAAAAGGTGCTACATTATACGCGTATGCGTCAATTGAGGTTAAAACCCGCAATCCTGGAAATGCAGAAAGCGTATATCCTTATGTGGATGATTATATCGGAAATAATGCAATTGAGGCAAAAATCACCCCTGCAAATCCTTATGATGGAGGCGTGTTCTCAAAAGTCAAAGGTTTTGTACGTATTTACTATTCAAATTCAGACAAAATCTTAAGAAAACCGCTGCTCATTATAGATGGTTTCGATCCTATGAATGAGAGGCAATTTGAAACAAGCACTTCTGAAGAAAAGAAATCTCTATGGGAGATGTTGTATTATAAAAATCAAAATAATCAAACACTCCATCTTGGTTTGCAACTTTTGAATTTGGGATATGATTTGGTCATGCTTGATTTTCCAGAAGGAGGAACTTACATTGAGCAGAATGCTATGGTTTGTGTGGAGGTAATAAACAGGTTGAACAATCGGTTAAAGCAAAATGGAAGCAATGAGAATATTGTTGTTGTTGGACCGAGTATGGGAGGGCAAATTGCCCGTTATGCCCTCACGTATATGGAACAGAATTCAAATGAGAACACGAATTTTGGTAATCACAACACAAGACTGTGGATTTCGTATGACTCGCCGCACCAAGGAGCCAATATTTCAATAGGTGCACAAGCACTTATAGAACACTATAGTAATGAAGAAGAGGATGAAGGTGTCTCAAAGATTTGGAAAAATACATTGTGTTGCAAAGCGGCTCAACAAATGTTAATTCATCATAGAAAGGAAACTGCACAACAGATTTTCAACACTTACTATGCTCAAATTCAAAACCTCAATATTAGTTCAAATGGGTACCCTATAAATAGTCGTAATATTGCTATTTCAAATGGTAGTTTTAATAATATCCCCAATGGTGTGGCACATCAAATCGCATTTGAAAGCATAATAACTATTGGTGTTTACACGTTGGATTTAAGAATTAGAAATGTAGTCAATTCGGGGACAGGAGATGTTTTTGACTATACTCATTGGATTACGTTTATTCCAATACATTATCATATTCCTTTTACTAATAATTTTGGGAAATGTAGTCCAGATGTAGCACCAGGTGGTTTCTATAAAACCTTTGAGCAAATAGAAGACGCAGTAAAAAAAATGAAATATATTGGACATTTTGTTCTTTCTGTCAATAATCAAACATCTCATTGTTTCATGCCCATTACCAGTACGTTGGACATCAGCGGTAACATGAACTACTGTACAGACATATCCACTCGGGATTTGGTTGCGGAAGGTTTAACTCCGTTTGACAGTTATACTGGAGTTATTGACAGTAATATGGAACATGTTACATTCAATCAGAATATCTTCAATTATCTCATTAACGAAATTGAAACTTATATTCAGGGCAACCGCGAAGTGACGATGTGCACTTCGCCTACATACACGTTGCACCTTCCGCAGGATTCTTCCGCTACAGTAACGTGGCTGTGCAGCGACAACCTGCAAATAAATACAGGAAATGACCCGTACACTGTGGCCTTATCGCCCTTATCCATAGGTGATGGATGGATTAGTGCCGAAGTATCCACTCTCAAACATCGAAAACGCCTTGCCAATTATCCTGTTCATATCATCTCAAACACCTTACCTACAATTGATACCCTTCAGTATTCAGGAGATACGCTTATGGTGGACACCACATACGTATTGGGAGATTCTGTATTTGTGGATAGTGGGAAAGTCATGACTATCACAGGCATTCTCCACTGTGCGCCTTCCGCCCGCATCATCGTGCGGCCCGGCGGGAAGCTTGTGGTGGATGGCGGCACACTCACCGCCGCCTGCGATGCGGAGATGTGGCCCGGCATCACTGTGCTGGGGCATTCGGACAAGCGGCAGCTAGCCCAAAACCAGGGCAGTGTGGAGCTGCGCAACGGGGCCGTCATCGAACACGCCCGCTGCGGCATCACCCTCGGCGCGGATGAGGACGACCTACTCCACACCGGCGGCATCCTCTCCGCCACGGACGCCTTCTTCCGCAACTGCGCACGCGCGGTACACTTCCGCCCATACATGGATTCCACCGCAGGCGTATGCTGCCGTGCGAACAAGTCCTTCTGCACCCGTGTCACTTTCGTGGTGGACAGCAGCAACCGCTTCGCACAGAACAACACCGCATTTGGCGAACACCTCCTCCTGCAAGGTGTGTATTCCATCAAATTTCAGGCGTGCTCCCTTTTGAACGTCGGTTTTGTCGGCGGGTTGCAGAATTGCGGCATCCGGGCCTTGGGGGCCACTTTCGGGCTGAGAGACGATGATGACTTGTCATACCCGCCCAACCCCAACATCATCGTGCACCGCTCACTGGTCTCCGGCTTCCACTATGGCGTGTATGCCTCCGACACCCTCAGCGGGACGGGACCATGCCTCCTCAACACGGTGTTCCGCAACAACATCTACGGGGCCCATCTTCACGACTGCCTGTACACTGTCATAGAGCGATGCAGTTTCCACCTAGACAGCCTGCCGTTCGTTTCCAACAAGCCTACCATTTACGGCCTGTATCTGTCCAATAGCTATTGGGCGGAATTTGAGGGCGACACTTTCATTCGGGCCTATAATGTCCCTATCCCAGTGAGCAGGGGAATTTACGCCAGCAATAACACCATGGGTGATGTCATTGTCTATCACAACCTGTTTGAGAACCTCACCTACGGCATCCATGCCGCCGGCAACAACGGCGACAGCACAAGGGGCCTCCTGTTTTCGTGCAACGAGTTCCTGCACAACAACTACGGCATCTACATTCCCAGTTCCTCCACCGTAGCCATGCGGCAGAAGTACCGTGGGTATTCCGCCGCCAACTCCTTCACGGGTGTCACAAACTACGGAATCTACAATGCCGGTCCACAGAATATAAACTACTACAACAGCACGGTTGGCCTTGATCCGTCACTGATTTATGGGAGTGTGACCCAGCATTATGGGGCACCCTCCGGCGGCTGTTTCTTCTCGTGGGACACCATACTCCCCATCGTTGATCCGGAGCCCATCAAGACGGAGGGGGACAGCACGGCGGACACCCCGGACATGGACCCTCCGAAGTCGCTTTCGCTGGGTGTTGGCACCGCCGGCACGGGATTAGACGATATGAGGATTTTCCCCAATCCGAACAACGGCCAGTTCTCCATTCACAGCTCACAATCCACCATTTACCGGATACGGCTTTACGACGTATATGGGAAGCTGTTGAAAACGGTGAATGTGAATGCCAACATGGCGGAGGTTGACGTTCATGAGCTGTGCGCGGGCGTGTATGTGCTGCGCGTGGAGACGGACAGCGGCGCGGTGGTGAAAAGGGTGGTGAAAGAGTAAAGTTTAGAGTTGAGAGTTTATAGTTTAGAGAAAGCCAACGGCCAATAGCTAACGGCCAAAACCCAATGCCCAACCCCCTACTGTTTAGCCCCTTAGTCAAACAATCCCCCACCCATGCTTTTCACCAGCTTACATATAGCCGTGATCATCATTGCGGCTTTGGTGCTTTGCCTGCTGCTGGCCCACACCCACGAAGAGATTTCGTGCCTTTACACGAATTTTTAGTGAATAGTGGTCAGTGAATAGTGAAGCGTGCAGATTTTCCGTCTTTTGCCCCTTTGCTCTCCGAGTAATTTTTGTATTTTTGCAGCGGATTTACAATATAACCGATTTTTTCAAGTTAATACCGTTACGATTTTTCCAAATATGAAAAAATTAAACTCTGACAAGTTCGGTTTTCATCTGCTGGCCGCCATCGTGCTCACCATCGTGCTGATGGTGCTGGTGGTGCTGTTCTTACGACTCTTCACCCGCCACGGCAGAGAGTTCGAGATGCCGAGCTTCGTGGGCCAGAACGCGGAATCGCTCACCCAGCGCGGACGGACCGAGGGCTTCGTGTTCATCGTGAACGAACACCTGTACGAGGACGGCAAAGCGCCCGGCACCGTACTGAAACAGGACCCCGCCGCCGGCGAGAAGGTGAAACGGGGCCGCAAGGTCTATCTGACCGTGGCCACCGACGTGCCGCCCACCATCAAGATGCCCGAACTGCATGACGTATCGCTCCGACAGGCCCAGATCATGCTGGAATCGCAGGGGCTGGTGCTGGCCAACATCATCGAAAAGCCAAGCCCGTATGAGAACGCCGTGCTGGAAGTGCTCTATAAAGGCCATGCCATCGCCGCCGGCACCGACATCAAAATGGGCGAGAAAATCACACTTGTCGTCGGGAAGAACATCGGATACCTGCCGGACACGGAGGCATCCACCGAAGAAATAACCAACTAATCACAACGCATGAAACTTGTTTCCAAAACCATTCTCCTTATAATCTGCCTGACCGCGGCCTCCTTCCATCTCCATGCTCAAGAGATGCTGACGGGAGTGGTCCGCAACGCCGTCATCGCAAAGGCCGCTGCCAAAAGCCAACCCACCCGTGATCTGCCCACACCCGTGAAACTGCCCTTCATCGAAGATTTCTCCACCGGCATCGGCTATCCCAACCCGCACTATTGGACCGACCGGCAGGCTTTTGTCAACAACACATATCCCATCTACCCGCCCTCCATCGGGGTGGCCACGCTAGATGCCTTGGACGAGAACGGACGGGTGTATGCACACGCCGACCGCTCCACATTCCCCGCCGACACCCTCACCTCCGCACCCATCCGACTGGACAGCAACTTCTCCCAGCACAGACTTATGCGCATCGGTGACTCGCTCTATTTCAGCTTCTACTACCAGCCAGGCGGAGGCTGCCGCCAAAAACCACCTGTAGAGTGGATGCGTGTCGGCGACAAGCCCGAATATGACGACGAACTCATTCTGGAATTCGGATACGCCACCGGCAACCAGATATTCATCGGATTCGCTTACGGCGACTTCACCGTTGGCGAAGGGGAACACTATCAGGCGGGCGACAGCTTGCCTAATCCTTTTATTCCAGGTACTTACTATGTTTTTGAAAACGCCGCCTTCCCCGGAGAGGTCATCATGATACCCTCCGACTCCCTGTTCGGTCCCGAATATGTGTGGAACGTGGTATGGTCCTCGCACGGCTGCTCGTTAGACTCCTGGCTGGCGGAAAATCCCTTGGATTATTTCAAACAGGTGATGATTCCCATCACCGACGAGCAATACCTGCGTCCCAACTTCCAATTCCGCTTCCGCAACTTCGCCTCCTTGGATCTGGACTCCTGGAGCAGCGGCAACATCGTGGGCTGGGCCAGCAACTGCGACCAATGGCACATCGACTACATCCGTTTGGATATCGGAAGAACTGCCAACAGCCTGTACCCCAGCGATGTGGCTTTTGTTTCGCCCACCACCAGCGCGCTGAATCTGTATCAAGCCATGCCCTGGAAACAATACCGTCCGTCGGACATGGCCGCCTCTTTCCACAACGACCTCAGCAACCTCTCCTCTTCGGCCATGAATACCTACTACTCCTACTCCGTTGTGAAAGAGCCCAACAGCTTCGTCTATGCCACGGACACATACAATGCCAACGCCTACCCCTATTATAACGACGGTCTCCATACCTACAGCTACCACGCCGACCCGTCCATTGATTTCGCCTACACGTATGACGGCCAGGATAGCGCCACGTTCCGCATCATGCACACATTCAGCCTGGTAGGTGCAAACGACGACTGCAAGTCCAACGACACCTGCATTTTTGAGCAGAAGTTCCACAACTACTACGCCTACGATGACGGCACCGCCGAGGCGGGCTACTGCCTCTACTCCACGATGACGCATCCCGAGTCTTATCTGGCCGTCCAGTTCACGCTGGCCCAGCCCGACTCGCTGCAGTGCGTACGCTTCTGGTTCAACAGCGCCTTGAACGACGAAAACATCGACTATTTCACCCTCATGGTCTGGGCCGACAACAACGGGGAACCCGGCGAAGTGTTATACTCGCTACCCTCGCAGCTGCCCGGCCACGCGGACGAGTTTCTGGATTTCGTAAGCTATTACCTCGAAGAGCCTATCGCCATAGAGGGCACCTTCTATGTGGGCTTCTACCAGAACCATAACGTGCAGCTTAACGTCGGCTTCGACCAGAACAACGACGCCAGCGGCCATTTCTTCTACAAAATTGCCAACGAATGGCTCCCGTCCTACTATGCAGGCGCACCTATGATCCGTCCCGTCGTCGGCAAGCGTTTCGATCACTCCGGAGTCCCCGCACGCACACAAGCCGACCTGCAGATCTACCCCAACCCCACGCACGACATTCTGCACGTGGAAACCGCTGACAATCAAGATAATCTTTCCTATCAGGTATATGACATTTACGGCAAACTGTTGCAGTCAGGTTCCATCCTCTCCAACACCATCCGCTTGGGAGACTATGCCGACGGCCTCTATTTTGTCCGCATTTTGCAAAACAACCAAATCATCACCACCGAAAAAATCGTAAAGAAATAATGAAACTCAATCTCACCCGCCCTTTGGTTTTCTTCGATCTTGAAACCACCGGCCTGAATGTCGGCAAAGATCACATTGTGGAAATATCGCTTATCAAAGTCATGCCGGACGGCAGCGAAGAAGAACGCACCTACCTCATCCGCCCGGTAAATCTCGTAAAAGGGCTTGACGGCAATGTCCAGGAGATTGAAGTACATATTCCGGAAGAATGCAGTGCCATCCATGGCATCTATGATGAGGATGTCTATGACAAACCCTCCTTCCCGGAACTGGCCGACGAGCTGCTGGCCTTCATCGGCGATGCGGATTTGGCCGGATTCAACTCCAACAAATTCGATGTTCCTTTACTGCTGGAGGAGTTTTTGAGATGCGGGAAGGAGCTCAATATGCTGAATCGTCAACTTATTGACGTGCAGAACATTTTCCATAAGATGGAACCGCGCAACCTGATTGCCGCATACAAGTTCTACTGCCACAAGGACCTGAACAATGCGCACAGTGCCAACGCCGACACGCGTGCCACCTACGAGGTCTTCAAGGCGCAATTGGAGCGTTACGCCGATACGGAATACACGGACCCCAGAACCCGCAAGGTGTCCAAACCCATCCAGAACGATGTCAAGGCTTTGAGCGCGTTCACCCGCGAGAACCGCAACGTGGACATGGCCGGGCACATCGTTTGGAACGCCCAGGACCAGGCCGTCTTCAATTTCGGCAAGCACAAGAATGTTCCCGTCAAGGAGGTCTTCATGAAAGAACCCGCCTATTACGACTGGATGATGAAAGCCGATTTCCCGTTATACACCAAGGCGAAAATCACCGAATTATACAACGACGTGCGTCTGGAACGCAAATTCAACAGGACGTTGTTTGACTAAAAAAGAGGGTTTCGGCCCTCTTTTTTTTGCCTTTGGAATATCCCTTTTTGAGGGGATGTAAAATGTGAAAAATTATTCGTTTCCGGCAGCTGAAAATTTCGGAAATAATGTTACATTTGCCCCGCGTTTCGCGTACCCGTTTTTCGGGTGTTTCGGAACGTCTATATTATTGTGTAACATCCTATAAATCAACAACTAAAACCCAATTACATGGAAAAAATTAAATCATTGGCTGATCTCAAGAAAAAGAGAGAAGAGCTCCAATCCAAAATTGAGTTGCGCGAAGAAGGCGACAACGTAGAAAACTTGGTTCAAATCAAGGTTGCTATGGCCACCTGCGGTATCGCTTCCGGTGCTAAGCAAACGATGGAAGCCATCATTGACGAGTGCAAGAAGCAGAACATCAAGGCTGTGGTTTCCCAGACCGGCTGCATGGGCTACTGCTATGCTGAGCCCACAGTGGAAGTCAAGAAACCGGGCGAGGATCCTATCGTGTTCGGCCACGTTGACACCAAGAAGGGTCAAGAACTGGTCACCAAATACATCAAGGACGGTGAAATCCTCGAAGGCGTCATCCCCGTCAACTACGAAAAAATCGATAACAAATAACAAGGAGGTCTCCAATGGCAAATTACAAATATCACATTCTGCTTTGCGGTGGTACTGGATGTACCGCTTCCGAAAGCCCGAAAATCAAAGAGAACTTTATCAACTTATTAGCTGAAAAGAATCTCAGCAACGACGTGCAAGTAGTCACCACCGGCTGTTTCGGTTTCTGTGAAAAGGGCCCCATCGTCAAGATTCTGCCCGACAACACGTTCTACACACAGGTGAAACCCGAAGACTGCCGCGAAATCATCGACGAGCACATCATCAAAGGTAGAAAAGTGCAGCGCCTGCTGTACGAAAACCCTGAGGATCAGAAACACATTTCCGACTCCAAGCACATGGGTTTCTACAAGAAACAGATGCGTATCGCGTTGCGTAACTGCGGTTTCATCGATCCTGAAAACATCGACGAATACATCGCACGCGACGGTTACAAGGCATTGGCTTCCGTTCTGGAACAGAACGACCCCAAAGCCACCATCGACCTCATCAAGAAATCCGGTTTGCGTGGCCGTGGCGGCGCTGGCTTCCCCACAGGTTTGAAATGGGAACTCTGCGCCAAGAACGCCGCTGACCAGAAATACATCATCTGCAACGCTGACGAAGGCGACCCGGGTGCATTCATGGATCGTTCTATCTTGGAAGGCGACCCGCACTCCATCATCGAGGCTATGGCTATCGGTGGTTTCTGTATCGGTGCCACCATCGGTTTGGTTTACATCCGTGCTGAGTACCCACTGGCTATCCACCGTCTGCAGGTGGCTATCAAGCAGGCCCGCGAATACGGCCTGCTCGGCAAGGACATCTTCGGAACCGGTTTCGATTTCGACATCATCCTCCGCTACGGTGCCGGCGCATTCGTCTGCGGTGAGGAAACCGCTTTGATCCACTCCATGGAAGGTCTCCGTGGCGAACCTACCTTCAAACCGCCGTTCCCGGCCGTTGAAGGTTATCTCAAGAAACCGTCCAACGTGAACAACGTGGAAACCTACGCCAACATCCCTGTTATCATCAACAAGGGTTGGGAATGGTTCTCCTCCATTGGAACAGAAAAATCCAAAGGTACGAAAGTGTTCGCTTTGGCTGGCCAGATCAACAACGTCGGTTTGATCGAAGTCCCGATGGGCATCACCCTGCGTGAGGTCATCTACGAAATCGGCGGCGGCATCAAGGGCGGCAAGAAATTCAAAGCCGTGCAAACCGGTGGTCCTTCCGGCGGTTGCTTGACCGAGAAGTTCCTCGACACCCCGATCGACTATGACAACCTCGTGGCTGCTGGCTCCATGATGGGCTCCGGCGGTATGATTGTCATGGACGAGACCTCCTGTATGGTTTCCGTGGCCAAGTTCTACCTCGACTTCACCGTGGAAGAGTCCTGCGGCAAGTGCTCACCCTGCCGTATCGGCAACAAGCGTCTGTGCGAAATCCTCGACAAGATCACCAAGGGCCAAGGCACCATGGAAGACCTCGAGAAGCTCCGCAACTTGGCACACGTCATCAAAGATACTGCCCTCTGCGGTCTCGGCCAGACCTCCCCGAACCCGGTATTGTCCACCATCGACAACTTCTGGGACGAGTATGTGGCACACGTGGTTGACAAGAAATGTCCTGCCGGCCAGTGCAAAGCCCTGAAACAATATGTCATCGATCCTGACAAGTGTAAAGGTTGTACGGCTTGCGCCCGCAACTGTCCAGTCGGTGCCATCAAGGGTACGGTGAAGATGCCGCATGAGATCAACCAAGAGCTCTGTATCAAGTGCGGTACCTGTATTGAAAAATGTAAGTTTAACGCAATTAGTATTAAATAGTAAAAGGGTATTAATATGGATATGATAAAATTAACAATAGACAATAGAGAAGTTGAAGTGCCGAAAGGTACCACTATTCTGAAAGCCGCTCAAGGCATGGGTATCGATATTCCTACCCTTTGCCATTTCGAGCTGAACAATTTAGGCGTGCACAACAAACCCGGCGGATGCCGTATTTGTGTGGTGGAAGTGGCCGGTCGTCGTAACCTGGCTCCCGCCTGTGTCACCGAATGTATGCCCGACATGGTGGTGAGAACCAACTCCATGCGCGTCATCAACGCCCGCAGAACCGTTCTCGAGCTGATCCTTTCCGACCACCCGGCCGACTGTCTGCAGTGCGCCAAGAACGGCAACTGCGAGCTGCAGAACCTCGCCGTGCGTTTCGGCATCCGCAAGAACCCGTTCATCGGACCGGAGCACTCCCAATCCTCCTATCAGATTGAGGTTTCCCCGTCCATCATCCGCGACATGAACAAGTGCGTCATGTGCCGTCGTTGCGAGACGATGTGTAACGAGATGCAGACGGTGGGCGCTTTGTCCGCCATCGAGCGTGGTTTCCCGGCAGTGGTCTCCACCGCCTTCAACCAGCATCTGGATCACTCACCGTGTACCTTCTGCGGCCAGTGCGTCGCCGTTTGTCCGGTGGGCGCTCTTACCGAGGTTGACCACACCGGCGCCGTTCTCCGCGCCATCGTGGATCCTACCAAGAAGACGGTCGTCCAAGTGGCTCCCGCCGTGCGTGTGGCCATCGGCGAAGAGTTCGGCATGGAGCCCGGCACGATTGCTACGGGCAAGCTGACCGCCGCCCTGAAGGCCCTCGGTTTCGACTATGTATTCGACACTGACTGGTCTGCCGACTTGACGATTATGGAAGAAGGCACCGAACTTATCGGCCGTCTGACCAAATATCTGGGTGGTGACAAGAGCGTTCCGCTTCCTATCCTCACCTCCTGCTGCCCTGCATGGGTGAACTTCTTCGAGCACCAGTTCCCTGAGATGAGAGATCTTCCTTCCACGGCAAAATCTCCGCAACAGATGTTCGGTGCTATCGCCAAATCCTATTTTGCTGAAAAGATTGGTATCAAACGCGAAGATATGATCAGCGTGTCTGTGATGCCTTGCTTGGCCAAGAAATATGAAGTTGGCCGTGACGAGTTCAAGGTAAATGGCAATCCTGATGTCGATTACTCCATCTCCACCCGCGAGTTGGCTCGTCTCATCAAGATGGCCAACATCGACTTCAAGTCCCTGCCTGATGCTGAATTCGACAGCCCGCTCGGTCAGTCCACTGGTGCTGGTGTTATCTTCGGTACCACGGGCGGTGTGATTGAGGCCGCTGTCCGTACCGCATACGAAGTCATCACCAAGAAACCGCTTCCGAAGATCGATTTCGAGGAACTGCGTGGTTTGGAAGGTGTTCGTAGCGCCACCATCGATGTGGACGGCCTCAAGCTGAACATCGGTATCGCACATGGTCTGAAGAATGCCCGTAAGCTGCTGGAAGACATCAAAGCCGGCAAGTGCCAGTTCCACGCCATCGAAATCATGGCTTGTCCTGGTGGTTGTATCGACGGTGCCGGTCAGCCGCTGCACCACGGTAATGCCGACATCATCAAGGCCCGTTGGGAAGCCATCTACCGTGCCGATAGAGAGATGCCGATCCGTAAATCCCACGAGAACCCGTCCATCCAGGCCATCTACAAGGAATACCTGGGTGAACCTTGCGGTCACAAGTCTCACGAATTGTTGCACACCAACTATTTCGACAGACAGACCACCGTGGAAGTGGATTTAAACAAATAATTAATCTGAAAAAAGCATAAATATGGATAACAAGAAGATTATAATAAAAATGAAACCTGAGGTCAGGGAAAAAGTTATTGAAATTTGCGATAACTTCGGCAACAACCCTGGCGAACTCATCAATGTCTTACATCAAACGCAGGATTTCCTCGGTTATCTGCCGGCAGAGGTTCAGGAGTTGATTGCTGAAAGACTGCACATGCCGACCGCCAAGGTTTACGGTGTGGTTTCCTTCTACGCATTCTTCACCATGACCCCGAAGGGCAAGTATCCCGTATCCGTGTGTATGGGTACCGCATGCTACGTGCGTGGTGGCGAGAAGATCCTGGACGCCTTCAAGAAAGAGCTGGGCGTGGAAGTGGGCCAGACGGATGCCAACGGCCTCTTCTCCCTCACCTCTTTGCGTTGCGTGGGCGCCTGCGGTCTGGCACCTGTCTGCCTCGTGGACGGCAAGGTGTATGGCCGTCTGGCTCCTGCCATGGTCAAGGACATTGTCAAGGAATACCGCGACAAAGAGTAGTGTTTTCCGCTACTGCTGAAAAAAGTCGGTCCATCGGGCCGACTTTTTTTGTGTGTATATATAAAATATGTATTTTTGCCCTTGCAAAAGAAGAGATTATGGACAGTAAAATGATAGAGACCATCCGCGAGTATTTCAAGACCCAGCCGGTGTTGAAGGCCTGGATATTCGGCTCGTATGCGCGTGGGGAGGAGACTCCCGAAAGCGATGTGGACATCTTGGTGGATTTTGACAGAAACGCCAAGGTATCCCTTATAGGTCATGCAACAATGTTGTTAGACCTAGAGGATTTATTGAACCGAAAGGTTGATTTAGTCAAGAATGGAACCCTATTGCCTTTTGCCGTTGAAACAGCAAATAGAGATAAAATACTGATTTATGAGAAGTCCGCTTAACGATAAAACAAAATTGGAACATATCCAAAATGCAATACTCACTATTGAGGAATATGTGGATGGAAAGATATTTGAAGACATCGTTTCCGATAAGATCCTGCGTCATGCGCTGACATGGAACGTGCAAGTTATTGGCGAAGCCTCTAACAGATTATCTAAGGAGTTTCTTGAGGCCCATCCTGCCACAAATTGGCGCGGAGTGATTGGGATGCGGCATGTCCTCGTCCATGACTATTATCAGATAGACGAAGATGAGCTATGGAACGTTATTGAAAAGGATCTCCCACCTCTCAAAGCCCAAATTGAACAATATTTGTCCGAAATGGACGAACAATAACGATATGCAATCCCAATTTTTCATACCTTTGCGGTCCTTAATTTAATATTAACCTATTAATACAAAAACTATGGATTTAACCAGTATCATCAATTCCCTCACCGGCAACAATATGATCGGTGAAATCAGCAAGAAATTCAACATCGACACGACCAAGATAGTCAATGTCATCAAGGCGGCCATCCCGAAATTCCTGGGAGCCATGCAGAAGAACGCCGGCACTGCCGCGGGCGCATCCGCTCTGGTGCAGGCACTGAGCAGCCACGCGGGCCAAGGCATGGGCATCAACATCGAAGACGGTAAAAAGATCCTCAGCAAGATCTTCGGCGGCAACCTCGGCTCCGTCATCTCCGGACTCTCCAGCCAGACCAGCACCACCAACGATCAGGTTTCCAACATCCTGGCCTCCATCGCCCCTAACCTGCTCTCCATCTTAGGTAAGAACCACGCTTCTGCCGGCAGCAATATCGGCAATGTGCTGGGTTCCCTGCTGGGCGGCAGCAGCAGCTCGTCCACAACCTCTGGCGCCGGTAAGATTCTCGGCGGCCTGTTTGGCAAACTGATCAAGAAATAAGACCTTGCGGTCTCACCTTGCATTCCCGCCCATGAGAAGGATACGGTTGCTTCTGCTCGTTTTGCTGGCCAACATCCAGCTATCCAGTGCCCAAGTGACCCTCTCCTTTTCCAAACCCGGCGGATGCTATGCGGATGCCTTCACCCTTGCCATTACGGCGGGAAACGATGAGGACATCCCCTTCCAAATCCGATACACTCTCAACGGAGGCACTCCCTCCGTTGGGAGTTTTTTGTACAAAAAGCCCCTACCACTTGATGCCTGCCTCTACCCTACGTCCGATATTTACAAGATACCCAATGCGATAGACAAATATCAGTCACCCATTCCTTCTGGGGTGGAACATATTATCGTGGTGCGGGCCGCCGCCTTCACCCTTGACGGCCAACGCTGCTCGGAGGTGATCACCGCCTCCTACGTCATCACTTCGCTGCTGGGCCGGAAACTTTCGCTACCCGTTGTCTCCTTGTGCGCCGACTCCGCCGACCTCTTCGATTTTGAGCGAGGCATCTTCATCCCCGGAGCCTCCTTCAATCCCGCGCGCCCCGTTGAAACCGGCAACTACTATCTTTCGGGCCGGGAGCATGAGATTGCGGGGTATGTGGAGCTGATAGACGGGAACTGTATGCTGTCGCAGGAGTGCGGCGTGCGCACGCACGGCAACATCGGACGACGTTATTCCCAAAAGGGACTTTCCCTTTACGCCCGGAAAGAGTACGGCAAAAAGAAATTCAACCCCGTTTTTGACAACACCTCATTCAAACCCAAGCATCTGGTACTAAAACCGTTCCGTTGCGCGTGGACCTCCACGGGCTTTCAAGACCACCTATGCCAACAGATGGCCAAACTGTTTCCCGGTTTCGAGTCGCTCCACTCCCGCCCGGTGGTGCTGTTCCTCAACGGTGAATACTGGGGCATCTATTTTCTGGAAGAAAAGCCCGACGAACGCTATATCCAAAGCCATTTCGGCATTGACGACAAAGAGGTGCGTATTGTGCGCGACTGGGTAGGGCACGACAAACACGGGGATGTGGACTCCGCCTTCGTCCTGCTAATGAAATGGCTGCAAACTGCCAACCTTTCAGAAGACCAATCCTACGCAAAACTCCAACAAATGGTTGACGTGCAGTCTTTTACCGACTATATCCTCTTCGAGACCTTTATCGGTAACCGCGACTGGCCCGCTAACAACATGCGCTGTTGGTCAGCAAACGGGTCGCCGTGGCGCTTCATATTCTTTGATGGGGATGCCATCCGCTCGCAATCCTTTGCGGCGGTGGACAACGCGCTTTTCGAGGGCAGCCGCCAGTGTTGGCCCTCCTCGCCCGAGGCCACACTGCTGCTTCGCCGGCTGCTGCAGAACCCTAACTATAGGACGTACTTTCTAAAGCGGGTACACGAAATGGCACGAGTTTTTTCATACCGTTATGGTTCGCCCTTGCGCCATCATTTCAACAACACCAAGGCATCCTTGGGAACAGAAATACCCTATCAGTCAAAACGTTTCGGATTTCCCGAAAGCAAACGAGCTTGGAAAAAGGCTGTCCGCCAACAACGGCGGTACTGGCGGCGGCACTGCCGCAAAGTGGAGTGCGACTGGAAAAAGGCTGTCCGCCAACGCAACGGGGAATCCATTGCGATTTAAAAGGACTATAACGAAAAACGTATCGTTGATTAATTTCACCGAATATTTTTTCATAAAATTCGAGGCAAAACGACATCCTCACACCTCCTATTTTTTACTCATTAACATATTTTAACATTTATAATTTACTTATATTCAATCTTCTATGTTATATAAAAAATCATAAAATCGTTTTGTAACACATAAAGCACTATTTTTGCCGCCGATTTAAAATCACGATTTTTTATAAAGAAGACGCATTAAAATATGAAAATACTTTTTGTCATTGAAACCATAGACAACCAGAACGGAACCAGTGTTTCCGCCAGAAGGTTCGCTTCAGAATTGAGAAGTCGCGGACATGAGGTGAAGTTTCTTACAACCGGAATACCGGATGGTAACCGTTTTGTGGTCCCAGAATTGCATCTTCCGCTGGTCAACCGATTGGTCAAACGTCATGGCTTTCAGTATTCCAAAGCGGATGAAGATGTCATCCGTGAAGCCTTGGAGTGGTGTGACATAGCGCACTGTTTCATGCCTTTTGGATTGGAGGTTGCGACGAAGCGGATGGCCGACAAAATAGGAAAGCCTTGTACGGCGGCCTTCCATGTGCAACCGGAAAATGTGACAGCCACCTTCCACATGCAAAATGTAAAGTGGTTAAACACATTGATATATAATTACTTCTATCGTCATTTTTATAGGTTTTTCCGTCATATACACTGTCCAAGCCGATTCATAACTGACTATTTGGTACAAATTGGGTACACTAGTCAAATGCACGTTATCAGCAACGGCTGTCCTTCGCAATTCTCCTGGCACAAATGCGACAAACCCTCCTGGTGTGCCGACAAGTTCGTGGTGCTGATGGTAGGCCGACTGTCGCCAGAAAAGCACCAGGAAACCATCTTGGAGGCTGTCCGACATTCGGCATACGAATCGAAAATCCAGGTGATTTTAGTGGGGACTGGCTTAAGTGAGAAAAAATTGCGCAAGAAAGGGAAGAAACTTTCCAATCCGCCCCGTATCGGCTACATGTCCGACCGGCAACTGATGAAAGCATTAGGATATGCGGACCTGTACGTGCATGCGGGCGAAGTGGAATTGGAATCCCTTTCATGCCTGGAGGCAATGGGCTCTGGACTGGTGCCGCTTATTTCAAGCAGTTCGCAAAGCGCAACACCCCAGTTCGCCTTAGACAGCCGCAGTCTGTTCACGCCTCGCAAACCACAGCTGCTGGCGCAAAAAATCGACTATTGGATTGAACATCCGGAAGCCAGAAAAGAAATGGAAAGAAAATACGCTAATCTTGTTAAGCAATACAGTATAACAGAATCAGTGGCAAATTTCGAGAAAATGCTGATGGAGGAAATTGCGGATCATGAGACAACCAACCGGAAAAAATAGCTGCAGACTGGTTATCCTGCTCTTACTGTTCCCCATTCTCGCAGGAGCACAACCAACCGAATCCAGCTCCCCCATATATAATGAAGACGGATCCGTGACATTTGTTCTCAAAAGACCAGAAAGCCGCCGTGTGCGGATATATTGCGATTGCGCATTGCGGAACAAGAAGTACAACGTGAACAGGGAAAACCTGCAATCGGCACGCATGCACCTTGACCCAAGCGGACTGTTTACATACACTACCCCTCCGCTCGCGCCGGAAGTCTATACCTATCGGTTCCAATCGCACGGGCAAAAACTGACAGATCCCAACAATGCGGATTCCATCCGGATTTCAAACGGGAAACGGAGTGTGTTCGTCATTCCCGGATCCTCCCTGTCGGACTTGTGCCGCACCGACTCGTTGGCCGGAAAGACAGAAGCGTGCGAGTTTTGGGATTCCGCCTGCGGGAAGACACGCCGCATCCTACTATACCTGCCACCAGACTATTACCATACAGAGCAAAAATATCCCGTACTTTATCTCTTGCACGGCATAGATGGTAATGAGCAGGCTTGGCACGACCGCGGACGAGCGGTGCAGATGGCAGATAACCTGATACAGCAAGGCAAAGCCACACCGATGATTATCGTGATGCCTGACGCCAACCCAAAAAAAATTATCGGCCAAAACGAAAACGTGGGATTGATACGGAATCTGCTCCTTTACTCTTCCTGGTTTCACCACGACTTCGAGCGAATATTCCTACAACTGGACAGTTTTTTATCCGCCCGTTATCGTATATCCTCCGACATGAACATGCGAGCAGTGGCCGGATTATCGGCGGGAGCCACCCAATCAGCCGCACTTGCCAACATGTACGAGGACAATTTCAAATATGTGGGGTTATTTTCTCCGATTGTGCATCGCAAGCAACAGCCAAAGCATCGAAACACCATCTATTGGATCGGAACAGGCAAACGGGACATCTTCCATCCACAAAGCAGGCGTTTTGCCCGAAAAACAGACCTTCAACAAATCCCATACATTTATTATGAAACCAAAGGGGGCCATGTATGGCGCAATTGGAGACTTTATCTCTCCGATTTTCTGCCATATATTTTTAAAGAGATTGAAAACAAGTCCGACAATGGGTTTTAGAGGGAGGATGAAACTGCCGTAATCGGTCGCGCGGACACCGACATTGCCTTTTCTTAATCGTGCACACAGCGGACCGAATTTCCGTAATATAATTGTCTTGTATTAAATGGATTTGGAGAGGCTCCACCCATAGTCAGGGAGAAGACTTGACCTTGATTCTGTTGCATGTTAGGAGTCCAAAAATGAGCAGCTCCCCAGAAATCACCATAAGAACCGTAGTAACTCCCTGCCGGCATCGCACTAAAACCGGTGGCATTATTCGCGGATGGATTATTACCCACACTACAGGTATTGGGCGATGTTCCCCATCCTTCCGTGGAGGCTAACGCTTTGGCAATATAATTAGAATTATTATTACACCAATATTGACTCTGGCTCCCAACATAGTTTGTAAGATCAAACCATTCATTTATATCGGGCAAATGCCAACGGACAGGACAAATATTCCGATTCGGCATACCAGATGCGGTTACCCCCACCGCTGCCGTCCTATTGTACAACAACCCATATAGTGGCACAGTGGTGGCATCGTTGTGCGGATAGTACCAATAAGCCACATCCACAGACGTTGAGCTTCCCTGTTGGATGGGTGTGCCGTCGGAATAGTGCGTCGTGCGCAGATTCTCTTTCATCCAGCATTGGGTTCCAAGCTGCAATGTGGTGTATGTGTTTCCGTCAATATCGACAACCAAATCTATTCCGCAATGAAAGGCGGGCCAGGTGGTGAAACTCACAGTGTCGCCATACGCTGTGCCCATTATGTTCACTGCGTATGCCCGTACGTAGTACCGGGTTCCGGGTGTCAGCCCCGTGAGATAGCTGGTGAAACTTCCCAAACTGTCACCCTCTGTTGTGTGGTTGTCGCTGACAGTAGGATTAGGCGAGGTGCTCCAACACAAGCCGCGGGCCGTTACAGGGGCGCCGCCACCGGATATCACACGGCCGCCTCCTGTCGCTGTAGTGTCCGTAAATTCCACAATGGCATTCGTAAGCACTTCCGGCAGAAAGCACTGCGCTTCCGAGAAATGCAGTGTGCACGTGATATGAAAAAGTTGTGTCACAACATGTCGGCTCTCCGCCTCCGCACCGCATATATCGGCATAGCCCACATACTCCATCGTGTCGCCATGATTGTACGGATTGGTGTTGACGGATTTCAACATATAGTCGATGTCCGGACCAGCACCCAAGTAATCTATGTTATCGGATCCCGCCCCTCGGTTGCAGACCATTTTGACGGAGCCGCTTTGGCCGTTCTGACGTGCGGTCATCACGTATGTGCCCGCCGACGAGAGGGTGACGCGGAAGCAGTGGACCCCCCGTTGCAGTGACATCTCCTGAGAAGACACCAACCTCCCACGCAAGTCCGTCATCTCCAACTGTACCGGGCCGTCTTCCGGCACTGCCAAACACACCTCCGTAGTACCGTCGCATGGATTTGGTTTGTTTTGCAACACAACTACCCTGCTGACTTTCCCATAATCGTCAATTCCTGTTCCAAGTTGCATCGTCAGCGCAGTGTCGGGCCAGAAAATGGTTTCCTGCCAGTTTTTACTTAAGTTCGTGATTGTCACACGATTCAGCCGAACAGGATAGGCATTCGTGTCTTGGGCCGTGAAGGAGATGGTAACGGTTTGGGACGACGCGGCAATGCTCACAAACAAAAGAAGCAAAGAAAGAATCTGCCTTTTCATTTTATATCATTATAAGAATTGGTGCAAAGATAATCTATTTTATAAAAAACAACGGTCTGGTTAAAAAAAGTTTTTTTTTATTATCTTTGCGCTCGTAAAATGACTAATAACTTGGTGGCATGAAATCCGCCATCGCTCTGAAAAACTTGAAATGTTAGAGGACTATTCATCTTTTGGCCCTGCGTATCGGAACTTCAAGGTTCGCGAAGGGGTGTATGTCCCCGAACCGGCAGAGGAATTCTCGGGAGACAATCCTTTCACAAGGATGGCCCCCATACGCGGGGAGCTCAAGGACATAAAATTTGACGGAACGTATCCGTATCTTGACAAATCCCTGAAATTCAAGATTTGGCATTTTCTCATTTACCTTACACTTTGGATTGCGGCTTTCCCATTAAACCGTATCCGCTATGGTCTCCGGATTGAAGGCCGTGAGAAGATCCGCCAGAACCGCAAACTCTTCGCCAACGGCATGATGACCGTTTGCAACCACGTGCACCGATGGGATATGATTAGCGTGTTGCAGGCAATGCGTTACCGCCACGCATGGATTCCCATGTATGCCCAGCCTTTCCGGGGCAAAGATGGTTTCCTGATGAAAAACATCGGAGGCATCGCCATTCCAGAGGAACGCAGCGGACTGAGAGCATTTGACAAGGCACTGGACGAGCTGCACGCCAGGAAACAGTGGATACACATATTCCCTGAAAGTTGCAGTTGGAAATTCTATTCTCCGCTAAGACCTTTCAAGACAGGTGCTTTCAACATGGCCTACAAGTATGCCCTCCCGATTATCCCAATGGTGATCTCCTTCAGGCCCCGCACCGGATGGCGCAGATTCTTCTGCCAAGGCGAACCTTTGGTCACCATCCATGTGGGCGATCCCATCATCCCGGACCTCACCGCATCCCGCAAGGAGGAGACGGCACGAATGCGCGACCTCGCACACAAGACTATGCTTGACATGGCCGGTATAGTCTCCAATCCGTGGCCATCCAGTATTGATTGACCTTTTCTAACATTATGAAAAAAATAATAGATCCTGTACCGGTAGAACTGCTCAAGGCAGAACTCACCAAATCCAAGAAGCTGGAAGACACCAACAAGGGGCACAACGAGCTCTACATCGTCACGTGGCAGGATTCCCCCAATGTCGTCACCGAAATCGGCAGGCTGCGTGAGCTGACCTTCCGCGAGGCCGGCGGTTCCACGGGCAAAGACATAGACCTGGATGAATACGACAAGATGGAGAATCCCTACAAACAGCTGATTGTCTGGGATCCGGACAACGAAGCGATAATCGGAGGGTACCGCTTCCTCTTCGGTTCCGAAGCGACGTTTGACGAAAAGGGCCAGCCTATAATGGCAAGTGCCCATCAGTTCCACTTTTCCCAGAAATTCATCGACGAGTACCTGCCGCACGTCCTGGAACTTGGCCGCAACTTTGTGGCTCCGGAGTACCAAAGTTCCAAGAATGGTGCAAAATCCATATTCACCTTCGACAACCTTTGGGATGGCCTCGTGGCCATTATCATGAAATACCCCAGACTGCTCTATTTCTTTGGGAAAATAACCCTGTATCCTTCATACGACCATATCGCCAAAGACTTGATCTACCATTTCCTCTGGAAGCATTTCGGAGACAAGGAAGAGCTTATCCGCCCATGGGACGACTATGCGATAACGCCGGGTTCCGACCCCGAACTGATGGATCTGATTTTGAACAAGGACGACCTGTTAGAAGACTACAAACTGCTTAAGGCGGCGGCCCGAATGAGGGGTGTGAACGTTCCGCCGAACATGACGGCCTATATCTCCATCACCTCCCAGATGCTCATGTTCGGCACGGCGGTGAACCGGCTGATGCACAACATCGAAGACACGGCTGTACTTATTCCGTTCGATGAAATCTACCATGACAAGAAGAGCCGCCATATAGGAACCTATCTTCGCTTTCATCAATTAAAAAGGCGCAAAAAAGAGATTCTGGAAACTCCCATGGACGAAAACGAGATGATTGAGGAGTGGTTGGTCAAGCGGAACAACAAGGTACGGCGCCTGCTTAAGAGAGTTGGGCGGAAGATGTAGTCCAACAACATTCCCCAAAATCCACACATTTTATTTTCAAATTTCTGCAATTGTTTCATCAAAAGAAAATACAATGAAAAAAATCCACACTATTTTACTGCCGTGCCTCGCCATCGTGTGTGCGGTGCTTTTGCTGACCGCCTGTAACAGCAAGAGCAACACTTTCAAGGAGAATCCCGATATGGAATACCGCACGTTAGGCAGCACCGGCCTGCGCGTGGGCGTCATTGGACTCGGCTGCGGCGGCTTCGATGAAATCGACTCCGCCACCTCCCGCGAGCTGGTCACCGCCGCCCTTGACCGCGGCATGAACTGCATGGACCTGTACGACGCCAACCCCAAGGTGCGCAGCAACATCGGCTACGGCCTCGGCGACCGCCGCAAGGAGATGATCATCCAGGGCCACATCGGATGCTGGTGGAACGGCGACAGCTACGAGCGCACCCGCGACGTGGAGAAGTGCAAGAAGGGCTTCGAGGACCTGCTCACACGCCTGAACACCGACTATATAGATATTGGTATGATGCACATATTCGACAAGATGGAGGATTGGAACGCCGTACAAGGCAGCCCATACCTGCAATATGTGCAGGATTTGAAAAAAGAGGGCAAGATCAAGCATATCGGCGTGAGCAGCCACAACGCCGAGGTGGCCCTCGCCATTGCCAAGAGCGGGCTGGTGGAGGTGATCATGTTCAGCCTCAACCCCGCCTTCGACCGTGTGCTGTCGGGGAAAAGCCCGTGGGATCCGGAGACCTTCAACGACATGCTGCCCGGCATCGACCCCGTGCGTGTGGAACTGTACGACTACTGCGCCCAGCACAACATCGCCATCACGGTCATGAAAGCCTACGGTGGCGGCGACCGTCTGTTGGATGCGGAGAAGTCGCCGCTGAAGGTGGCCCTCACCCGCGACCAGTGCGTGGCCTACGCGTTGGCAAAACCATGTGTGGCTGTGAGTTTCTGCAGCGCCGACAACGCCAACAAATTGGACGAATACCTGCATTATCTGAAAGCCACCGAGGAGGAAAAAGACTATAACGCCGTGCTGAACCGTCAGACGGCACAGGCGGAGGCTGGCACGGGTGGCTGCACCTACTGCAAGCACTGCGCCCCCTGTCCCATCGGCATTGACATCGCCAAGGTGAACGAACTCTACGACGAGGCTCAAAAAGACGGTCTTTCCGCCCAGTTAGCTGCGGAGTACAAGCAATTGGCACATCACGCGGGCGAGTGTGTGGAATGCGGCGCGTGCGAGGAGCGCTGCCCTTTCGGTGTGCCCGTACGCGAGCGCATGAAACAGGCGGAAGCCCTGTTCGGGTATTAGAAAAAAATGCTTACTTTTGCAGCGTCAAACGTGCGATGAAATCTTGACGGTTTGCGGACGTGAGGATACACCTGAAAAAGCGTTAAAATCCGACCCCCACGCTCTTTTCATGTGGTTATTTTAGACACTATCAAAACTGTCCTGCATCGGGAGTCTGCAGGATGCTGTTGCTAATTTTTATAGAATGAAGAAATTTGTATTCATTTCAGTATTATCGTTACTGTTTTTCTTTTCTAACGCACAGAATCATGGCGTTTCCCTTAGCTATGCCCCATGGGGATATGAACGAATTAGAACTCACGCCACCATATCCGGCGTGGATGAACCTCAAGAGGTTATTTTGAAGGGTTACCATTCTTTTCTCAAACCGGTTTTGAAATTCGACTTCGAGACACATTGGGGTTCAACTATCCATCTGATTGAAGCCGCCTATTCCACAGCAGATCTTACAGGACAGTTCACTATTAATACAACAGATACAACCAGTTTTAGCTTCTCTGCCACGTACAATGTGAAACAGTTGGGCATATACTGGCATCCCGGCTTTGTCATCATGCCCCAACGACGTGTCCAGATTCCTGTGTTTGCCGGAATGGGATTTAACTATTATTTCAGCGATGTACGTTTATTTATGTTTGATTTGAGCCTCATGGCACAAGTTAGGGTGTATCTTATCAACCAGTTGGCTTTGTTTGGAGCATATTCGATGCATTATGGTTTCACCAAGCAGTCAAGCGGATTCAAACATTTCCCGGAAATAGGTCTTATATACGAGTTTTAACCCCCTGAAAAAAACAATAGCATCATGAAAAAAATTCTTGTTTTAGGCTTGCTAGTTGTATTGTCAAGCATATCATTGGCACAAAAGGTCAGCTATCCTGCACTGGTGCAACAAGCCTTGGCCAACGGGCGGGGTAATCTGGGGAAAGGGTATTATATGTTTCGTCCACAAGGAAATGTCGTGCCCCATGACGAGTTTCGCGAATATATGTTGAGAAACCGCTACTTCCTTATTCAAGGCAGCAACTGGGCTGTTGGAAGCCAAGTGCGGTTCGGGAACACAGTCAAGACGGTCCTTTCCGCGGATTTCCTGCCTGAAAGCGAGATAGGATATTTTTTGGCGGGAATGAGAACCCCTGACGCGAAAAAAGGGAAAGCTTATCTGTTCCCGGGATCCAATTCTTCGAATGCGATGGATGTGGAATGGGACGGCGAACTGTCCAACGGCTATATTGAAGGATATGGTTCAGGAGTTGTCTCGCTTGGGAATCGCCAGTATTATCTGTTCTCCGGCAGATTTCACAACGGCATCGTCAATGGCAATCTCACGATAACCCAAGCCACAGTAAGAATCACAGATCGCAATGCCATTCTCGATTGCGTGTTCTTCCCTGCTGAGACAAAAAAGGTGACAAAGGCATCCTATTATGTGGGGGATTTCATCAATGGATTTGCCCCTTACTCCCAAAACAACAAGTGGGGTTTTGTTGACCAGTATGGCAATCTTGTGGTCAAACCCATTTATGGAAGTATTGTATCCTCATTTAACTCTGAAGGATACGCCGTTGTACTAAACAACAAGAAAGAAGAGATAAAGGTAAATAAATATGGGACGGAGATGGGTTATTCCGACCATCAGGCGGCGATTTACGAAGAGCAGCGTCTGGCTGCCGAGCGAGAGGCAGCACGCATAGCTGAGGAGAAACGTCAGGCTGAAAGGAAAGCGGCGGAAATCAAGAAATACATGGCCGCCAAGGAGTACTATAGAAGCTTCAACAACACCGATTTCAAAACCGCATACGAGGAATACATGAAAGAGTATCCCAACGACATGCCCGTACACCGCATTGACCTGGAAAAGATGAAAAGTAACTTGCCTTCCCGCGAGAGCAGAATTGCAAAAGGAATGGATATGAGCAAGTGGCATGAGGGAGACCAAGTCTGCGTAAGCCATGATAACGGTCTTCTTTACGGTATTGTGGAAAGACTTAACAACGAGCGCACTGCCGCACAGGTGAGGATTATTTCCGGACCAAGCGGATACTATGAAAGCCAGGCCTTGAAACATGGCAGCACAATTTGGATCCAGAAAAACAAAGGCTGGCATATAGCCCTTGATGAAGAAATCGAATATGCCAACGAAAGCAATGGCATTTACAAACCGATAGAAGAGCGAGACACGAGATTATGCGGTTCATGTGCAGGAAAAGGATATACCATTTGCAGCAGTTGCAAAGGAAGTGGCTGGAATTATAATGATCGCAGATGTTCCAGCTGCGACGGTCTTGGTAAAAAATATTGTTATTCTTGCGACGGTACCGGAGTAAAGAGATAATGTTATTAATCTTTTAATACTCAAAAAATTATGGGCGGTTTTTTTGGTGTTGTCTCGAACGGACCCTGCAATCCGGACCTTTTCTACGGTATAGACTACCACTCCCACCTCGGCACGAAACGCGCCGGTATGGTGACCCTTGACGAGAATCTCTTCCATCGTTCCATCCACAACATACAGAACTCCTACTTCCGCACCAAATTCGGCGAGGACCTGGAAAAATTCAAGGGGAACCTTGGCATCGGTGTCATCAGCGACACGGATGCACAACCCATCGTGGTGAATTCCCATTTAGGCCGTTTTGCCATTGTCACGGTGGCCAAAATCAACAATATAGCGGAATTGGAGCAGGAATGCCTCAACAAAAACCAGCAGTTCACCGAGTTGAGTTCCGGCGCCACCAACCCCACCGAACTCGTCGCCCTGATGATCACGCAGGGCAAGACCTTTGTGGATGGTATCCAGAACGTATATCGCAAAGTCAAAGGGTCTTGTTCCATGCTGATACTGACCAACGACGGCATCATCGCCGCCCGCGACTATTACGGGCGCACGCCCATCGTCATCGGCAAGAAAAGCTCCGGCTACGCACTCGCCTTCGACAGCCACAGTTTCGCCAATCTGGACTACGCCATCGAACGTTTTGTGGGTCCGGGCGAGATTGTCAAGGTGACCGCCAACGGATACGAACAGCTGCTGGCCCCCAATGAGAAGATGCAGATATGCTCCTTCCTGTGGATTTACTACGGGTATCCATCCTCTGAATATGAGGGTGTGAATGTGGAGAACACACGATACATGTACGGCTACGAAATGGGCCGCGAGGACGATGTGGAGGCCGACTTCGTGTCCGCCATCCCGGATTCCGGCATCGGCATGGCCTTAGGCTACGCCATGGGCAAGCAGATACCCTACCGTCGGGGTATCATCAAGTACACACCCACCTGGTCGAGAAGCTTTATGCCCGTCAATCAGGAAACCCGAGAGCATGTGGCCCGCATGAAGCTGCTGCCTAACACTAAAATCCTTGAGGGCCAGCGGATTGTCTTCTGCGACGACTCCATCGTGCGAGGCACCCAGCTGCGTGACAATGTGCGCAAGCTATACGAATATGGGGCCAAGGAGGTCCACATCCGCATCAGCTGTCCGCCGCTGCTTTACGGATGCCATTTCCTGAACTTTTCCGCATCCAAAACAGAAATGGAACTGATTACCCGTCAGGTGATTGAGGAATTGGAGGGCGACAGCACCAAGAACCTGCACCTATACTGTGATGACACCACTCCGCAATATGCCAACCTTGTGGAACGCATCCGCCAACACCTCGGCGTGGACACGCTGAAATTCAACAAGCTGGCCACCATATCCAAAGCGCTCGGTCTTCCCAAAGAGCGCATCTGCACCCACTGTTTCGACGGATCCAGCTTCGGCCAGTAATCGCTAACGTTTCACCACCTTCCGAACGCACATCGAGCCATCGGTGCGCATAACCTTCAGCAGCAGCACCCCTGACGGCATTTGCCCGATGGAGATTCTGCATTGGTCTTGGCTGCAACTTTCCGACATTAAAAGCTGTCCCGTAAGGCTGTATATCTCAATACGCTGCAAGTCCTGTCCCGAAACCGTGATCTGGTCAAATGCCGGATTGGGATACACACGCACACTCTCCGCCAATGTCGCATCATGAACACCGCTGTTAAAGAAGTGCACATGGAACGTAAGGTTGCTTCCGTTTTCTTGTATATTCGTGATTTCAAAGCTGTTCTCCGGCGTGCCGTCCGTCAGATAAGGATACGGGTCCGTGGTCGGGCCAAAGGAGGTGCGCCCTTCCGCCGCGCAGAAATGCGCCATATTGATGTCGCCGTTCATCGTGTCACAATTGCTACCCGGACGGAAAATCCAGTACTGGTGCGCCTGATGCTCATAATCGAAAAAGGCGTTGGCAAACATACCTTGATAGTTCAGCGGAACCGTATCGTTCCAGCGTCCGATGATCAGTCCCGTGCCGGGAATGCCCTCATCGAACAGGTCGGCCTGGTTACGATACTCCAGAGTGAACCACTGGGTGCTGTCAATGGCGGAGCGAATATAATAGCAGCTCTGCGTTGGGGACGTAGCGTTGCTCAACAGTGTATAATCCCCATCCTCCGTAATCTCTACAGGTTCATCCGCCACCCGTAAAATCTTGGATTTGAACATCATATTCGTATGGTTCGGCGCATAGTTGCGACACATCATATCCCAATAGCCTGCAGGGTCAACCTCCGAATAACCCGTATAATGGTACAGGTCCGGCATGTTAAGCGAATGTCCCATCTCGTGCCGGAAGACATTTGCAGAGAAAAGAGAAGAGGATGCGCCCTCAAACTCGAAATTGAACGTATTGGGTTTCATCCCGTTGATACGGACCGGATAATCAATGGAATCATGAGGGAAAAACTCCATATGCGGCCAAAGTATGGAGGCCCAAGCCCCAGTCCCTCCTTTGACGATGAAGCTGACGTTGTCAATATAGCCGTCACCGTCGCCGTCTAAGGTCACGTAAGTGTCCACCAATCTGTTGTTGTTCACATATTGCATGGCAGCGGCCAGCAGCTGAGCCTCCCGCATGGAGATGCCCACAAACGGGTTGGGACCTTGATACCCATCCGGATTGGTGGGGCTGTAAGGCTCGTAATAGCCGCGCGGATGCTCGTCCATATACGAGACAATATGGTTCCCATACACTTGGTTGGCATATTTCGTGACATATCTTATTTTGCCGTATGACATTGTTTCAAAGAAATTATAGACGCTCAAAAAGCCTGGCGTTTTACCATTGAACATAGTGTCAATCTGAGCAAAATCATGAGTTATCTCCTCATCATCGGCGAAGCGGATGAAAATCACCAAGTTGGTGAGCTCCGACCGATTGCTGTCCACCACCCAGAAATCAATATCCGTGCGGAATTGTGCCGGAAACTGCATAGCACCCAAGGTGTTGGAGGCGTTGATGTCAATGGAATCGGAACTGCGATACATCATCACGTAATAGCTGCCCACAGGCAGATCGACGGTGTTCTGGAAGGCGTATTGCAGCGTGTCGCCGGCGGCAATGGTGAGATGCTGCACATCCAGCCATTTCACAAACTGCTGGCTGAGGTTCTCAATGATAGCCTGGCCCACAAAAAAATCGTCAGTAGTGTCACCAACATTCACCATCCGGCTGTGTCCGCCCAACACGCCACCCTTCTGCACGCGGTCGGTGTCAAGGGAGGTTGTCTGCAGCAGGTCCGTAAACGGCGGATTGCCGGTGGTGGCAGGAACAAGGCCAAACGTGGCATTCTCATCGTGTGAGAAATTATAGTAGTAGGGAGTCAACGCCTCAATGGCAAAGTAAGCATCGTAAGAACCACCCCACCCCCAGTTCACATGAAAGTAGTCATCGTTGTCGTAACCGTCAATGATGAAGGCGTGTGCGCCAGAGTACGTGCCATTAACCGGATCATAGTACGAGCTTCCGCTGTAGAGGACGGGAATCTGGTTGTCTAGGTCATTTTTGATCAGATTTTTCCATTGTGCATCTGTATAATTAGCCCTTTCACAAAGGGTTGCACTGTTCGAATAGCCGAAGAAGCGGGTGGCGCCATAATACTGCGACGACATCAGGGCGGCACTGCTGCCATTGCAGTCGCTATTGTATCTCATGTTCACAGCCACACCGCAATGGTAAAGCAGGGTGGCCACCGCTGTGCGCTCCGCCTGCGAGCTGCTGTCGGTAAGGCGAATGGGCATGTGGGCCCAGTCATACGTGGTGGCCCCGAAATTAGCCGACAGGGTATCATAATGCCAACAGGAATAGGATCCTTCCAAGGAGTAGGCGTGAGAGCCCCGGCCTTGCAGCGGCCACTGCCAGTAGCGCATCACCTGGCCCAAGGCTAATGCCACACATCCCACAGCGGGATGCCCTCCATACTGGGGCAATGAAGTGTCCACTGGACAGAGGGCGTTGTAGCCATTTCCATTCGGGGAAGACTGATTCCATCGGGTAGCGATGAGCGGACTCACAGCACGGTCGTTCCGAGTGGGTTGATAGGCACAAGATTGGGCACCATCAGCCAAGGACTTTAGCTGAACCTCATACAAGGAGAGCCATCCGGTGAGTGCTTCAGGCATATCGGAGGATTCAAAGCTGCCGCTTTCGGAATAGGCCAGCACGGGACGTGTGCGGTCGTCGCCGCTCACCACCACAAAGCCGCCGCCTTCCACGTTGAACACAAAAAGGTGCTGGAACGGGGTGGTGACACTATACACTTGATTGTCAGACCTTGTGGGATGATGGGCATTCACAAAGCCCAACGCCACATTCTTGGCAGAAAGGGGATCCACCGGCGCGGCGGGGGTCAGCATCGGACATACACACAGGAAAAAGGCGATAATTGGAATGTAGAAATTTCTCATAGCCGTAAAAAACAAGGCGCAAAAATAGTAAAAATGCAACATATATTTTTCCCCTTCCGAGAGTTGTTGTATTTTTGCACTTTAATTAAAAACTTCTTTTTCACTTATAAATACAAACATGAACACGTTCCGCATTCTCTTTGTGTGCCACGGCAACATCTGCCGGAGCCCGATGGCCGAATTTGTGTTGAAGCAGAAGGTGGCGGAGCGGGGACTTTCCACGCAGTTTGAGATCGCTTCCGCCGCCACAAGCCGGGAGGAGATCGGCAATCCCGTATATCCGTGCGCCCGCAGGATGTTGCAGGCGCACGGAATCTCCTGTGCGGGCAAGACCGCCCAACAGATGACGCGTGCCGACTACGACTACTATGATTACATCATTGCGATGGACCGGAACAACCTGCGGAACATGCAACGGATTGTGGGACCGGATGTGGAAGGCAAGATTTCGTTGCTGATGGACTACACCAACACGCCACGCGACGTGGCCGACCCCTGGTACACCGGTAACTTCCAGGCTACCTGGGATGATGTCCAAGAGGGCTGTGAGGGACTGCTAAACGAGATTCTTGGATAATCGGAAATAGACTATATGAACCTTCGGGTTGGTGGAGAAAAGATGGAGATTTTTCGGAATAGTCGCGACACCATTTACGAAGAAAATGTGTACCTTTGCCGATTAAAACTGTAAAGCATGGCGAAAAGCAAAACCCAGTATTTCTGCAAGAACTGCGGCGCGCAGTCGGCGCAATGGATCGGCCGCTGCCCGTCGTGCGGGGAGTGGAACACCTTCGTGGAAGAGGTCATCGAGCGGGAAGCCCCGGCCAAGGGCCGCTCACATGCGGTGCCGCCGCAACATCACCCCAAACCCATCGACGAGGTGTCGCTGCTGCAACTGCCCCGCGTGTCCACCGGCTTCACCGAGTTCGACCGCGTGCTGGGCGGCGGCATCGTGGCAGGCTCGATCATCCTGCTGGGCGGCGAGCCCGGCATCGGCAAGTCCACCCTGCTGCTCCAGATGGCACTACATATCCGGAACTGCAAGATCCTGTACGTCTCCGGAGAAGAGAGTGAAGCCCAGCTCAAAATGCGGGCCTCGCGAATCTCCAACCAACCGGCCCCGCACTGCTATGTGCTTACCGAAACGGACACAAGCCAGATTTTCAAGCATATAGAAGAGCTCCAACCCGACATGGTCATCACCGACTCCATCCAGACCATGCAGAGCAACCTGCTGGATTCCGCCGCTGGCTCCATCTCCCAACTCAAAGAGTGCGCCGCCGAGTTCCAGCATCTGGCCAAGACCACTGGCATCCCCGTCTTCCTGATCGGGCATATCACCAAGGACGGCACGCTGGCAGGCCCCAAAATCTTAGAGCACATCGTGGACACGGTGCTGCAGTTCGAGGGCGACCAGCATTACGGCTACCGCATTGTGCGATGCATCAAAAACCGCTTCGGATCCACCTCCGAGATGGGCATCTTCGAGATGACACAGACCGGCCTCAACGAGATCCACAACCCGTCGGAGATCCTGCTGTCGCAGCATGAGGAGGACTACAGCGGCCATGCGGTGGCTTCGATTATGGAGGGCAACCGCCCCATGATGATCGAGACGCAGGCCCTGGTCAGCTCGGCGGTCTATGGCATGCCGCAGCGTTCCGCTACCGGCTATGACATCCGCCGCATGAACATGCTGCTGGCGGTGCTTGAGAAACGATGCCATTTCAAACTCGGTGCCAAGGATGTGTTCCTGAACATCGCCGGCGGCATCCGGGTGGACGACCCTGCCATCAACCTCTCCATTGTGGCCGCCATCCTCTCCTCCGCCACCGACATTGCCATCGACACCAAGACCTGCTTCGCCGGCGAAATGGGCCTCAGCGGCGAGGTGCGCCCCGTAAGCCGCATCATCCAACGCATCGCCGAGGCCGACAAGCTCGGCTTCCGCCGGATGTTCATCTCCAAATACAATATGAAAGGCCTCAACCCCAAAGACTTCCAGCTGACCATCATCCCCATCGTCAAGGTGGAAGAGATGTTCCGTTTGCTGTTCGAAGCCTAATCCAAATCCGAATCCCATGACAGAAGAAAATACCATTTGCAAGGAAGGCATCGTACGGGCCGTGCGCGGCGAGGATATCGATGTGGAAATCACCGTCAGCTCGGCGTGTAGCGAGTGCCACGCCAAAAGCATCTGCATACCCTCCGATCAGCGGCAGGAGTTCGTCACCGCCCAGGCATTGTACGGCGAGACGTTCCAGATTGGCGAGCGCGTGCACCTCGTGCTGAAACAGAAGGCGGGCTGGAAAGCCATCCTGATCGCCTACCTCATCCCGTTTCTGGTCCTGATAGCGGCCCTGTTCGGCTCCTACGCCATTTTCCACAACGAGCTGGCCAGCGTCATCGCCAGTCTTCTCTTCCTGGTGGCATACTATTTCCTGTTAAAGCATTTCCGGCACAAAATCGACAAGCAGTTCACCTTTTTTGTGACGAAACTTCCATAAACACCGGCAGATGGTCGGAGAAGCCGCCCACATAGCGCGGACCGAGGAAGGTGCGGTAGTTCTTCACCCCGCCATATTTCTCATCCGGCACTAACAGGAAATCATCCCGGAACACATGGGCTCTCCGCCCAACGATGCACATTCCACCCGTCCCGAACATCAAAGCCCGCGAAACCACCATTTGGTCCAGGCAACCCCAAAAGTCCTCATGTTTATGGGAACCCATATTCGATTCTTTTTCAAAGGCATACATCAGATTGTAGAGCGTATCGCCTCCATTGTCAGGCGAATACCTGCGGGCGCGCAGATGCCGCTCCATGCTCACATCGGTGGGATAGTCGTTGAAGTCGCCCATCAGCAGGATATTGGCTGATGAATCACCTGCTAAGACGGAATCCACGCAGGCGCGTGCCACATCCGCACAGACGTTCCGCTTGGGCACGGTGGCGGCATAGCCCCCGTAGCGCGATGTCCAATGGTTGACAATGACGTGCAGCGAATCGCCCTCGGGGAAACGCAGGCACACGTACAGCAGGTCGCGCGTGCGTGCCAACGTGTCAAAAGGGAAGCGTACCGACAGCTTGCGCTCCCGCACCACACTCACAAGGCTGTCGCGGTAGAGCAGTGCCACATCCACGCCACGGCGGTCCGGCGAGTCGTGATGCACATAACGGTAGCCGAACTTGCGCAACGGCGAATGGTAGCACAAATCCTTGAGCACCTGCTCACATTCGATTTCGGCCAGTCCCACCACGGCCGGAGGATGCCCCCGTCCCATGGCGATCAGGACTTTAGCCACATTGCTTATTTTACGATAATATTTTGCATAGCTCCAATGATACGAGCCCGTTGGCGTGAACGCCTCATCCGCCGTCAGGGAATCATCGGAAGGGTGGAACAGATTCTCCACATTGTAGAATGCCACCCTGTAAAGGGAATCCGTCTGCCCCATAAGGGCCACTCCCCACATCACCAGGCACAAACCCAACAATAACCACTTCTTCATCACAGTCCTTTTTTCAGGGGACAAAGATACAACAAAGCACTAGGGCTTGTCAAGACCAGAAGAATATTTTTAGGAAAATTTAAGAAATATTCGTTAGTTCTTATTTGTTTTGACAAAAGAAAAATTTTATGGTTTTGTTTTGAGGATTCTTTCGTATTGTTTTTTTCCCTATCTTTACCGCCCGAAAAAACAAATTCCAAACCCCAAAACAAGCCCCAATTATGAAACACAATCTTCCCCTTTACCAATTGATTCTTGCCATTCTCATTGCCAATTTCCCTTTCCTGACTGCGTACCCGCAGGGCGAGTGGAAGTGGGCGCACAGCTGGACCGGCAGCGGTGGCTCATACACTCAGATTTTCAACCAGATAACCAATACGGCGTTTGACGAGGATGGCAACATATACGTGTACGGCTCCATGGGAGGCAACCCCGAGATGGACGGGCAACACTTTCTCACTGATGTCCCTTCGGAGGTTTCGAACGGGGCCATCCCCACCATCTTGCTGGCCAAATTCGACACGTTGGGCAACATGCTCTGGCACAAGATTGTGAAGTGCAGCGATGACGGAGGTCACATGTCCTCTCCCCAATGGATGGAAGTGCGGAACCGGAGGGTTTACATATCGGGGATAACCGGTTTGTGGGGCGACTTCCCGACCGGCACATGGCTGTATTACATGGATACCCTGATACGGAAAGGGCAGGTTGACAGTATGCCCGAGAACGAACGGAGGCCGCCGTTCAAACGTAGCCAGTGGACCTTTTTCGCACAATTTGACCTGGACGGGAATCTGTTGGAGGACCATTTTGTGGAGGCGTACACGAGAGATAAAATCTTGAACGGGACAACATATATCCGACCTGTGCGACCTGTTGGTCAGGAAGGGGCAATGCCCACGCATGTGGATGATGGAGGCAATGTTTACCTGTTTGCGCGTTTTTATTATGCTGGAAACGAGGAAGATCCCTATACTATAGTGGTGGACGGGGATACGAACAAAACATACGACATATATCTGCCCGGAAGTGCTTGTAATTCCTACATGGCTTTCTGGAATACCATGTTTTACAAGTTCACGCCGGATTGGGAGCTGGAGTTTGCCAAACTGGTTGTGCAACAGACGGACGGGATTGCCGCATCATGGGAATTTTTAGCGGATAGTGTGAACCCTCATTATGATATCAGGCCGGAGGGTATGTCTTACGATGAGGATGGCAACATGTATTTGTCAGGCTATATATTAATTTACATGTTCGACTATGAGACAGGGGGGCATCTGCACCATTACCCCATCCACATCTGGTGGGACAGCACCCACTGCGCCACCATACAGGATATGAGCGGGGCATACCGTACGAACTTTATTATAAAATATGACACAAACGGTCGTGTGCAGTGGTGCAACCAGATGTACACAAAGGGTAACTCAATAGAAACACCCTATGCGAGGGCCGAGTGGCGGAGAAACTGTATCAATAATGATTATATATACATACTTGGGGATGCGGCCTATACTCCAAACAGTTATGCGAATATCTATTTTGACACTGAAAACGACAGTTTGCGCCGATTTGTTCCATACGATTTCGGAATAGGTTTTTTCGTAAGGTATGACAAGAGAACTGGCCGTTATGTTTCTCATGGGATTGTACCTGCGGAAAACGTGTTGACTTGTTTGACTCCTGCCGTTATTCAAAACCGGGTTTTTATGCTTGCCTCATTTGATTACGAAAGAAATTGTATGTACACCGAATTGAGTAGTGACGGTCATGAAATCAAGGCAGATACAATCAATACGTCTCAGCCAAAAATGCGAAAATCGTATGGGGTGACCGCCAATGCGGACGGTTCCCTGCTGCTGTCGCTGACTTCGTTTTCGCCCGTGACGTTCAGCGATGACGTTGTGTCCAACAGCAATCCGGGGTCTGACAACGCGGTGTTCGCGTTGTACAGGAATCCGGAATATGCGGAGCCTTACGTGGGGATTGCCGGTTATGGGGAAAGGGTGTCGGATCTGAGACTGTGGCCGAACCCCGCTGGTGGCATCCTCCATGTGGAGGGCGGCCGGTCGCCCATGGACTACATCACCGTCAGCGACCTGAACGGACGGACGCTTTTGCGCAGGAGCGTCGGGGCCGGTTCCGCAACGATAGACGTTTCGCGGCTGCCTGCCGGAACCTATATCCTGGAGGCGGTGGGGAAAGGGGATGTGCGTACGGAAAAATTTGTCAAGACCAATTAGTCATCAACCTTTAAAAGCACATCATTATGAATAACACGCGTTTGTCTTTGCTGCTTCCGTTCCTGTTCGCGGTCAGTTTCGCTACGGCGCAGAACCAGCCGACGTGCAGGGTGTATATAAGCACCGGTTTCGACTCCGACTGCCTGCTGGACGAATACCCCGAACGGCTCCCAAACATGTTGGACCAGGGATCGGACGACTGCATGCTGGCCTGCAAGGGGAATGAGGTGGTTTACACCGCCGTCTGCGACAGCGGGATCCGGTTCACATGGAACATTTCCGGCGCGGCATCCTATTATCTGACCGACCAGGACAGGACGGCAAATGTCAGATGGGGTGACGGGAATACGGGCAGCCTGTCGGTGACGGTGATTACTACAGACTCCAACATCTGCTCGGACGGGGTGTGCGTGCTCCTGATGGACCCGCCTGTGGCGGGATGCTCCTCCGTGCCCGCCTATTACATAGACTCGGCCGGGAACAAGGTGGTTGAGATCTGCCAGGGGGAGACGATATACTTCACGGACAGGAGCCGCGCGGGGCGCACACCCATCACCGGCTACGGGTGGAACAGCTGCTTCGGGGATGCCAGCACACAGAATTACACACTCACCCCTGCATTTGGAGGGGAATACCCGTTGCACCATTATGTGTGGAACGAGTGCGGATGCATGAACGAGGAGATTATCTATCTCAGAATAGGGCAGGAAGCCCGTCTTGAGCTGTCCTGCCACGGGACCGTCTGCGAGAACACCACGGCTACTTATACGGTGAACAGCCCCTCCTGCTCCCATTACCATTGGAGCGTGGAAGGGGGAACACTTGCGGGTCAGGATTCCCCCGAGATCACGGTCCAGTGGGGCAGTCCATCATCGGGCTACGGGGTCATCTCGCTGGACCCCTATTTCTGCGACGGCGGCTGTCACTCCCTCTTTTCGGAGAGGATCCCGATTATTGTGGACCATGCTGTGATTAAGGGGTCCGACGAGGCCTGTGTGGGCGAGATCCAGCTGTACGAGCTTCCGATGTGGGGTTCCACCTGGTACCAGTGGCAGGTTCTGCCGGACAGCAACAGCACGGTTGCAGGCCATGAGACGGAATACCGGAACCAGTGCATGCCGGAGTTCAAGCAGCCGGGGACCTATACCGTAAGGGCCGTGTACGCCTGCGAGTTCCTGGAGTGCGGCCCGTTCACCGCGCAGAAGACCGTCATCGTGAAGGACACCATGAGCGTCCGTTCCACGGACAGCGTGCTCTGCAGGGGCGACACCGGACGCTACACCACCTGGCACGGCAACAGTGTCACCTGGCGGGTGTACCGGCAGAACACGCATAACAGCTCCCTGCTGCACACCTCTGCCGGAATCGGCCTGGACTACGTTTTCGTAACCCCGGGCAACTACAGGGTCGTGGCGTCAAACCCCGGCTATTGCAGGGATGCGGAGTTCCATGTGACGGTGCTGGACAACCCGCCCGCGCTGACCGCCGTGCAGGGGCCCGACGAGGCCTGTCCCAACAGTTCCATTCTCCTGTCGGCCACGCCCACCGCCCCCAACTACTACCTGCGGTGGGCCCCGCTCTGCCCCACGGCCACTCCTACGTCCGTGGAGGGCGATGAGGTGACGGTGAACTTCGGGGCCGAGGTGTGCGGTGTGGCGGTCTGTCAGGTGGACGACGAGTACGGCTGCCGCTCGGAGGCTTACGTCCATACGGTGGACACCTTCCGGCTGGCGCCCCACGGGCTGCCGGAGTTGAGCCACACCTGCGCCGGCTCCACGGTGACCTTCTCCGTTCCCGCACAGCCGGAACAGGTGACCTACGAGTGGACCCTGTCGCCCACCAACGCCGCGACGGTTGTCGGCGACCATCTCTCCCCGACGGTGCAGATACTGACCAACCGCCTGAACGGGTTCACCTCCCCGACCATGGTGTATGTGACGCTGAAGAGGACCTGGTGCTCCAATCTGGAGGTGTATGAGACGGTGCGGATTTCCGTTGAGAATGTGGAGGCGCCTTCGGTGGTGTATGAGGACACCGTCTGTGTGAACACCCCGGACTATTTCGTGGCCACTACGGGTACCCTTGACAACAGGCATTACACATGGATATTCGACAGTTCCACTGTCGTACCGAGGATACGGGGTACGGATTACAGGTTCTCCACACCGGGAATCCACACATTCACGCTCAATTACCACCCGAATCCCCATTGCGACGCCGCCACCGTGTCGGGACAGGTGGTGGTGATGGCTCAACCTTCCTCTGAAATCACGTTTGCCGGCGACAGCCTGTATGTGGCGGTGCAGCCGGATGTGAGCTGTGCATGGGAGTTTGACGGGAATCCCATCCCCAATGCGCTTGGCCCGGCCTGCGCCGTTACGGATACGGGGACCTACACCTGTACGGTCACCAGCAATCTTCCGCCGTACTGCAGCAGCCATTCGGATTATTCCAACAGTATTCCAGACCCTGATCCGTGTCTGCTTTTCCCGCTGATAAATACTTTTGTCGATTGCACAGAGGCAATGATAATTGCACAAAATCCGACCAATAGCAAAATTCGTTGGAGTTCCCCGTGTGAGCCGAACTATGATACAGACACGACCACTGCCATATTTGACGAACCTGGAATATACACGATTTTAGCGCAAACAGAGGATAGCGGGCAGTGCTATGTAGGATTGACGAATGTTATTATAGACTGCGTCCCTGTTTTGCAGGTCAGATACGACTGCAACGGTCACCTTATAGTAAAGGACACCTCCCGATACCGTTACGGTTTCGCCATGCCCGCCCGCACCATTACGGTTGGGGGGACGGGGCTTACGGCCACCCTTACGGGCACCAACCGCACGGCCACCATTCCCATTGACACCTTGTCCCCCGGGGAATACACAGTGACGATGGACATGGGCATGGTGGTCCCGTGCAGCGCCACCGCCGTCTTCAGCTATGCGGGGAATCCTTCTGTCTCCGGCATCGGCATCCGCCGCAAGATGTGTGCGGGCACGCCCTTCCTGTTCACCGCCAGCGCCACGGGAAATATTGCACACTACCGGTGGAATTTCGGGGACAATTCCTATAACTTTGGGGACAGCATTTACCATACTTACTCCGATGCCCAAAATAGAATGGTTGTCACTCTTATTGTGACAGATTCGTGGGGTTGTACGGCTTCCGACACGGCGCATGTGTTAGTTGGCGGGGAGATTTTGAATGGTCATTTGGATAAAGTAGGCTCTGCGGTATGTCCGGGAGAGTTCAGAAGAATCACATATACGGAGTTTTCTCCTTATAATGCCTATTACTGGAACTATGACATAATTCCATCACATAGCAACCAGTACAATACGACTGCCACGGGGGACTATTCCGTGATGGTGGAGACAGATGTCTGGGGTTGCCGGGCGGAGCGCCGCTGCAATGTGGGCTTCCTCAACGCACCCGTGGCCCGCATAAACGGAAGCACGGAGTACTGCCCGGGCGAGCCGGTGAGGCTCAAGGGCAACACGGGAAACTCAAACAGGTACAAATGGGTCATATCAGGGCCGGAGAACCATGTCTTCACCACGCCCAACATCAAATTCAAGCCTTCCACCAGCGGAAACTACTCGGTGTCGCTCCAGGTGACCAGTCCCGACGGCTGCGTTGATACGGCATCCTACTCGTTTGTGGTACATCCCAAACCTGTCACCCCTACAATCAAGTTGAGCGGATGTATTCATCAGGAGCCCGTCATAGCCACATGCACATCCGGACAGAACCTTCTGTGGAGCAACGGAGAATACGACAGAGAGACAGGCTATTATGAAGATGGTTATCTTTCCGCTTATTACATAGATGCCATAACAGGCTGTCCGTCAGACAGGGTGTACGCCTACATCGAACCCGCACCCAACTACGATGCGCTGCTGACTGGTTGCTACACGATGTGTCCGGATTCCTTCATTTATCGTCTTCCCGTTTACGGGCTTTACCCTTATCATGCATCGCAGATGCTTTGGCGTTGGTATCACGATGTTCAGGGCGAGATTGCCCATGGTACGAATCTGGACCCCAATTTGCCTTTGATTGATTATGGCAAGTACGAGATGGAAACAGAATACGGAGACAACTGTGTTTACAAGTCACCTGTTCTGTCAATAGAGCCAAAGGAACTTTGCCCGTGTGAGAAGATAGAGTTGACGATTGAGGATATCCAATGCTATGTGGAGGAATGTAGAATGTATATCCATCTCTCCTTTGATGTCGCCAATTACGGCTCAAATCCTGTCACTTTTGACGACATACAGGTGTTTATGGATAATAACATTTTGAATGTCACAGGATTGCCAATGTATCTTCCATCATACGGGAGTGATTTTTTAGAGCTTGATGTGGAGATATCGGACCTTATAAGTTCCCTATTGGAGTTTGTGCTAATAGATTCGCAGATCGGCTGCGAGAAACGCTATACACAATGTCTGGATTTCTATCAGGAGGCCTATGATTGCTTTGAAACGGATTGCAATCCGGACTATGTGTCATTGGACTTCTATCCGGATTTCATTCTGTCGCATCAAACGGCATACTTCCACTTTTATGCTCACATCCCGGCTGCGACAGATGTGGTTTCCGTATGGAGTACCCCTTCGCAAGTGATCAGCTTCATATCATATCCGCCAGATAATTTGGATGGTCTGCTGATGTTGGACTATGGTCGGCTGATGCAGATGGCAATGAATGGGAGTATGTTTGCATTAATATGATTGTGTGTGTTGACGGGGGCGGGTTATGCCGCACACAGTATTGCATCCTGGCGTCGGATCTGTTGGCTGACATTCCCGAGGTGTTCCGTCATCTTTCCGATTCTTCCATGGCGGATAACGACACCACCCGCAGCCTCCGCTTCGGAGATGTAGGGGGACAGTCATCAGCTAAGCCATATCTCGCGCCCAACCCCGCCCGTGACGAGGTGACGGTGATGGGTATCCCTCCTGGGGAAGTGGCCGAGATAATGGTCCTTACCATGCAGGGCGGCCAGGTTGCCATCTACCGCAACGACTGCCGTTTCGATGTCAGCCGCCTCGCCAAGGCGAGCTACATCGTCCGCGTGATTACCAACGACAGGAAGGTGCATTATCTAAAATTGGTGAGGCAGTAGGTAATTCTTCAAATCACCACCCGAACGGGTGCGGCTCCAAGGGAAGTGCGGCCAAAGGATGGTAATCGCCCTTCAAGCCCACAGGAACAGCATTGCGGATATCGTAAACGATTTGGATGCAGTTTCTTACCTCATCCAATCCGAAGCCATTACCGGCTAAAATCTGCCGGTAGCTCTCCGTATGCAAATCGGTGAACCCGCCGCTAAACTCGAACTCCTCATCGCCAATGCGGATGGACCGGTACGTGCGCAAGCCATTGTCGCGGGCCTCGGGAGGCAAGGTGTTGGGATTGATACTCAGGAAATAACGCACGCGGGCCTTCTTCAACCTCAAAAAACCGGCCACACGGTCAAACGAAGAGACATGCACGATGTTCTCTTCCACATCGCCGAAGATATAGGCTAACATATCGTAGAAATGCACCCCGATGTTGGTAGCTATGCCGCCACTCTTGCGCGCGTCGCCCTTCCAGGAGATGTAGTACCACTTCCCGCGGGCAGTAATATACGTCAAATCAACATCATACACCACGTCGCGAGGACCTTCCTCCACCTTCTTCTTCAAGGCCACAATAGAGGGATGCAACCGCAGCTGGAGAATATTGTTGACCTTCCGGCCCGTCTCCTCCTCCACTTTCTGAATGCCGTCGATATTCCAGGGATTCAGCACCAACGGCTTCTCGCAGATGACATCCGCGCCGAGACGCAACGCGTAGCGCGTATGCGAATCGTGCAGGTAGTTGGGCGTGCACACCGACACCATGTCCACCTGTCCGGACGTACCCTTCAGCTTCGTGCAGTGGCGGTCGAAAAGCTCCAACTCTGTGAAAAAGGAGGCATCCGGGAAATAGCTGTCGATAATGCCAACACTGTCTGACGTGTCGTAGGCGGCCACCAAACTGTTGCCCGTTTCGGCGATGGCCTTCAGATGACGCGGGGCCACATAGCCACCCACTCCTATTATGGCGAAATTTTTCATCTTGATGATTCTAAATAGCTGTTCTGCTTGTCAATAACTTCAAATTCGGAATTCTGGCTCTTGTATTCGTGAACCACCTCCTTCATCTGCGCCACGATGGTGAAATCGTCCTCGTTTTGCAGGTCGATGAGCTTCTGGATGGCGGGTGCCAACGTCTCATACTCATACGTGCGCACCTTGGCGATCATGATTTTTTTGTGTTCCGTCTTGATGGTGTTCTCCTCCGTGGCTAATAATTCCTCATACAGTTTCTCACCCGGCCGCAAACCCGTATATTGGATGGTGATGTCCTTGTCTAACGTCAATCCGGAGAGCTGGATCATCTTCTTGGCCAAATCACTGATACGCACGGATTTTCCCATGTCGAAAATGAAAATCTCCCCGCCATTGCCCATTGCGCCGGCGGTAATCACCAACTGACACGCCTCGGAAATGGTCATGAAATAGCGGGTGATGTCAGGATGGGTAACCGTGATGGGACCGCCTTTTTCTATCTGCTGGCGGAAGATCGGGATCACGGAACCGTTGGAATCCAACACGTTGCCGAAGCGCGTGGTGATGAACTTGGTGGTCTGCTGGTGGAAGTTCAGTGCCTGCACGTACATCTCCGCAATGCGCTTGGAGGCTCCCATCACGTTTGTCGGGTTGACGGCCTTGTCGGTGGAGACCATCACAAACTTCTTCGCGCCATACTTCACAGCCATATCAGCTAACCGTTTCGTGCCCTCCACATTGACCTTGACCGCCGAGCGCACGTTTTTCTCCATCATGGGCACATGCTTGTAGGCCGCGGCATGATAGATGATGTTCGGACGGTAACGCTCCATCAGTTTTTCCATCTGCTCGGTGTCGCAAATGTCCAAGATGTGCATATTCACATCCTTCATGCCGTTAATCTGAGTGATTTCCCCCTGCAGGAAGAAGCAGGGCGTTTCCGCTTCATCAATGAGAACAAGCCGTTTGTAGGGGAATTGCAGCAGCTGGCGCACGATTTCGCTGCCAATGGAGCCGGCAGCACCCGTAATCATGATCGTCTGCCCCGACAACTCGGGATTCAGCAACGAAAGGTCCAACTGTATCTGCGTGCGTTCCAGCAGGTCCTCAATCTTCACCTTCTTAATCTGCTTGAAACTGAGGTTGCCGTTGAGCCAGCGCGACACCGGCGGCACCTTCAAAACCTTCACATTATGCGGCAAAGCGGTTTCCGTAATCTCCTTCACCTTGGCATTCCCGATTTTCTGCACCGCAATGATAAGGAAGGATATATTATTGGTTTTAAGATAATTATTCAAATAATGATAATTAATCACCGGCAAGCCCTCCAACTGCATCCCGATTTTTGTCGGGTCCTCATCAAAGAAAGCCAGCACCTTGTACTTGGAGGCATTGTCACGGTCGATGGTCCGTTTGGTGGTCACACCGGACTCCCCAGCTCCGAAAATCACGATGTTCTTGCGCAGCTTCACCGGATTCACGGTTTCCATATAATAAATCTTGAAAATGAAACGGTAGAAAATCAGCAGCACCGTGGTGATGAAGAACTCCATCATCCAAACGGAATTCGGCACAAAGAAACGACCTGTTACAGAATATATTACAAGGTTTATAAGCACAATAGCCGTGGAACCGCATATACAGGCCCAGAAAATCTTGGCCACATCGCGGGTGCTGGTGTAGCGTATGACTTGGTAGTTGACCTGGAAAATGGCCAAAAACAGAATCCGAACCGGCAAAATCAGAATCGGCGCATTAATCCAATCGACGTACCCTAAATTCGACGGGAACTTGAAATTGTCGCGGATGAACATGGCCAGAAACACCGACAGGGCCACGACCAAAATATCAATGCACATGACCAGCCAGGGCGGCGTAATACCTAACTTCCTGACCTTCAAGTATAATTTCTTAATTGGTGATTTCATATTACGATTAATTCCAAAAATCGGGCGACAAAAATACGAAATTACTCTCTAACATACACTCTCGGCACCCGTTGGGAGATGCGGGTCATCAGCTCATAACTGATCAGGCCGGCGGCCTTGGCCATGTCGCCCACGGTGTTGCCCTCGCCATAGACCACCACCTCATCGCCCTCGTGGATGTTCAGCCCTGTCACATCGAGCATGCACATGTCCATGCAGATTTTCCCGATGACCGGCACTTTCTGACCTTGGATGACCACTGTGCCCTTTCCGTTCCCCAGCTCGCGCGGGTAGCCGTCAGCGTAGCCGATCGGGATGATGGCCACCTGCGTGTCGTGCGCCAGCCGGAAGCTCCGGTTATAGCCGATGGTTTCGCCCGCCGGTATCCATTTCACCTGGGTGACCACCGTTTTCAATGTCACCACGTTATGGAGTTTCTCGGCCACTTCCGGAATCTCGGAGCAACCGTAGAGTCCGATGCCCAAACGCACCATCTCGAATTGCGATTCTGTAAAACGGATGATACCGGCACTGTTCAAAATATGGCGCAGAATCGGATAGTGGAACGCCCCGATTATCGGGTCGGTCATCTGCCGGAAAAGTTCAATCTGATGCCGTGTGTACTCGTCTTCCGACGGATCCTCGGCGGCGGCCAGATGCGAAAACAGGGAGGCCACATGCAGCTGCGGTACGGATTGTATCTTCTGGATCAGGCGCGGCACATCCGCCAAGTCGAAGCCTAAACGGTGCATTCCGGTATCGAATTTCAGATGGATGTTAAACTGCCGGATTTCCGGATGTTTCTGCAACACATTCACCAGCTCATCCAAATAGTAGAAGTTGAAAATTTCGGGTTCCAGCTCATGCTGGACCATCACGTCAAAGCTATGCGCCTCCGCACCCAACACAATAATCGGGGTGGTGATGTGGCGCTTCCGCAGGCGCACGCCCTCGTCGGTGTAGGCCACAGCCAAGTAATCCACATGGTGATGCACCAGCTCGTTGATGATCTCCGCATCGCCCATCCCATACGATTGGGCCTTGACCATCGCCACCAACTTGGTTTCGGGTTTCAGAAACGACCGATGGAAATTGAGATTGTGGATCAGGGCCGGCAAATCCACATGGAGGATGGTCAGATGTGTCTTATGCTGCAACCGACTGACAACCAGCTCGAAATGGAAACTACGGGCACCTTTCACTAAAATAGTTTCATATAAGAAAGGTATCTGCTGCAATTCAGAGAGGAGGGTGGCGGTATCTTTGAAAAACCATTGCGTCGGGCAGTCGAAGCAGTAGGCATGCTCGCACAAGTGCGCCCCCACGGCTAACAGTTTGGTGATGCCATGCTGTCGCAAACGCCGGTTCAGCTCGCGGTAATCCTGTTCCGACATCTGGCCAATCTGTTCGAAATCAGACAAGACCAACGTTTTGTGGTCCATCTGCGTCTGCGTGTCCATGAACTCAAGCGCGGCATTGAGCGAATTGGTATCCAGACTGTATGTGTCATTGATGATGACAGAGTGGTTGCGGCCTTCCAGAATCTCGGTACGCATTTTGATACGGGTCAGGCGCGGAAGACGCTCCTGAATATCCGCTGGACGGAGGCCGAGTTCCAAGGCTGCAACAATCACGTGCAAAGCATTTTCCACGGAAGCGGCATCCAAGAAGGGGATCCTATAGCACTCGTGCGCCAATTCCACCACGGTGGTTTCCCCCTCCGTGTGCCGATGCCCGATCGGATATGCCGCCGAAGCGCTGCCCCAGGATATCTTTTGAAGATGCGCATATTCTGGCTGAGCCAATATTTCATCAACCAACTTATTGTCATCGTGGTAGATCAGCTTTTCGCACGTCTTGAACAGCTGCAGCTTCTCCACGATTTTTTGTCTTTCATTATTGAAAAATTGGGCATGGGCCATACCGATATTGGTGAGGATTCCCATCGTGGGACGGATGATGTCGGCCAACTGCTGCATCTCCCCGGGTTTGGAAATACCAGCCTCAAAAATGGCCAGTTGGTGACTGTCCGACATCTGCCACACTGACAACGGGACACCTAACTGGGAGTTGTAGCTGTCGGGGCTTCTTACGATATTGAAATCATCTGCCAGCAGGGTGGCCAACCACTCCTTGACGATGGTCTTACCGTTGCTGCCAGTGATGCCGACAACTGGGTAGGAGAAGTGCTGCCGGTGCGCACGCGCAATGGCCTGCAAAGATTCCACAGGATTGGAAATCACAAAGTTGCGCACACCCATCTGTTGCAGTTGGGGGATGTAGCGATGGCCGTCGTTTTTGTCTGTTTTGATGGCGAAAAAGAGCGTCTGCTCCGGATGCACCACCTTCCGGCTGTCGATGCACAATTCCGAAATCTCATCCCGGTCGCTTGCCACAACCAGATTTTCGGGATTGATGATAGAATACAATTCGGAAACCTTCATGTCTATTTTTCAATGAAAGCGCAAAGATAGTTATTTTTCAATAGAAAAGACATCGACACCGTTTTCCCGCAAAATATGCTGTGCGGTCACATTTTGCATGATGCTGCCACCGAAGACATTGAAATCAAAAAGATTGGGGTTCACGAACCAGTTGTTCACGTTCATATTCAAGCCTATCGTCCGGGTTTCATTCCGCCCAATATTGAATCCCGACAGGGGCAGCGTCACCAGAAACGAGTTGTCTTCAAAATCCGAGCCATCCACCTGCGTCGCGCTTCTGCCGGTATGCAGATTGAATGGCATCTCCACGCCTTCCGTATTCATCCATTTCCCGTTTATTTTCATATAATGATAACCACCACCCAACATTCCCGGCCAAGCCATATTGTTTTCAGGGGCATTGGTATAGAAGTAGTTATGATTCAATCTTGGCGACAGGCCGAACACGAACGAAACAGCCGTGTAATGACCGGCAGGAATCTCGTCGGAGGGTTCCCATCGCAACGTGGCCGGAATGTCCAAATCCACATAATGGGCGCCGCTGTCCGACAAAATCTGCACTTCAGTCCCATCTTCCCGAATCAGTTTCACATCGGAAATGAAATACTGCACCTCCGACACCAAGTAGTGGTTGCCGGAGGCATTTTCATATAAAAAAGTGTCCAATTGTAATGTCTTTCCATCCACCGAAGTGGAAAAATTGACACAAACATTGCCGGAAGGCTTTTGGCAGGATGCCATCAGAAGGCATACGGCAATGCCACAAAGAAAGAATCTACCATTCATCCTCGAAAACCTCTTCAGGCATCATGCCCTCCTCTAACGACTGTATCAGTTCCTTGATCTGTCCATCTATCTGAATAAGAAACTCATACTGTGACGGGGACCAATACGGGGAATCGGTCTTGAACCAGTTCTCAATAGGTGCGGCTGCCGCAGCCTTTTCGTTGAAATTCGTAATGGTATAACGATAGCGGTTGTCCCTGCATTCCAACTTAAACTGGTAATAGACAATGTTTTTCGGCATCAGGGTGCCATCTTTCTGCTTGGAAAAGATGCGTACGCTGGAGCGCATTTCCAAAGTGCATTTCTCGGCATCGTCTTTTTTTATAACCTCAGCGGTGTTCTTATAAAACTTTTTCACCCAAGCTTTTGCCCGCGCATACAAGACTTGCGGAGTGCCCTCCTGTTTCACAACATCCTGATAGGTAACCAGGTTGGTGCGCTCATCAATCGGAAGGTCGGGAACGGGCAATTGGTTGGGCTTTTGTGCCGAAAGACTGCATACAGCCATCAGCACCGTCAATGTAAGAATCATTTTTTTCATGATGGATTATTTTCTGATAAGCGTTTGAAAAGACAGGTCGTAGATGTTTCTTTCATCCTTAGGTTTAAATTCCTCTTCCACCAAAATCCATTCATCCTCCACGAGGGACGGGAAGAAGACATCGGCGGTGAACGAGGAGTGGATGCGGGTCAGGTAGAGACGGTCCGCATAGGGGAGGAACAGGCGGTACATGGTGGCGCCGCCCATCACGAAAGCCTCATCCTCGCTCTCCACAAGTGCCAGCGCGTCCTCAATGGAATGGACAGTCTCGCAGTCGGGAAAGGCAACGTCGTCCAAGGTCACCACAATATTGCGGCGGTTGGGCAGCGGTTTCTTAGGCAGCGACTCCCAGGTGCGGTCGCCCATGATGACGGCATGTCCGGATGTTATCTCCTTAAAATGCTTAAGGTCCACCGGAAGGTGGCACAGAAGCTGGTTCTGGTAGCCCAATTCGAGGTTTTCCCCGACGGCGGCAATCATGCTCAGGTTCTTCATCGTTAATGGTTTTTGATGTCGGCAAAAATACAAAATATTTTGTACTTTTGCGGCGCATATAACCAATATGGGCAAAAACACACCAAACACACCGATCGCCATCAAGAACCGGAAGGCCGAATACCAGTACTTCCTGCTCACCTCATATACGGCCGGCATCGTTCTGACTGGCACGGAGATCAAGTCCATCCGGGCCGGCAGGGCCAACATCACCGACGCCTACTGTTCGTTCATCAACAACGAGCTGTGGGTCCACAATATGCACATCAGCGAGTATGCGGACGGGAGCTACAACAACCACCAGCCCAAACGCGACCGGAAACTGCTGCTCAACCGCAAGGAGCTCCGCAAGCTCACCATCAAGCTGAACGAGAGAGGGTTCACCATCATCCCCACCCTACTCTGGATCAACGAGAACGGCTACGCCAAGCTGGACATCTCGCTGGCAAAGGGCAAGAAACTGTATGACAAGCGGGAGAGTATCAAGGAAAAAGACGAACGCCGAAGAAAAAATGAGGAAGAATGAAAATAGAAATCGATGACAGCTACATGCCGCTTCCCGAATCCTTTGAGTTGAAGGAGAAGCTCTATTACAGCATCGGGGAAACCTCCGAGATATTCGGTCTTCCCGCGTCCACGCTGCGGTATTGGGAGAAGGAGTTCGACATGATCAAACCCCGGAAGAACAAGAAGGGGGACCGTTTCTTTTCCAAGAACGACATCGCCCTCATCCGCACCATCCATTACCTGACACGGGTGAAAGGATATACGTTGCAGGGGGCCAAAGACGCCCTCAAACGTAATTTCATGGAGGAGGCCGACAATGCCACCATCATCTCCTCGCTCATGGAAATCAAGGAGATGATGCTGAAAATCAAGAAAGAGCTGGATTAGTTTTACGCTTTCAGGAAATCCATCAGTTTGCGCATGGCCGCCCCCCGGTGGCTGATGCTGTTTTTGACTTCCGGTGAGAGCTCCGCAAAACTTTCCGTATAGCCGTCGGGGATGAAGACGGGGTCGTAGCCGAAGCCGCCTTCGCCGTGGGGTTCCGTGGCGATACGGCCGTCCACACGCCCCTCGAAGGTATGCGTTTCGCCGTTCAGAATCAGGGCGATGACCGTCTTGAAACAGGCCTTGCGGTTCTCTATGCCCTGCATTTCCGCCAACACTTTCCGAACATTGTCGCTGAAGGAGCAGTGTTCGCCCGCATAGCGCGCCGAATACACGCCGGGTCTGCCGTCCAAGGCTTCAATTTCCAGTCCTGTGTCATCGGCGAAGCAGTCCACCTGATAATGGTCGGCCACATACTGGGCCTTTTGGAGGGCGTTGCCGAGCAGGGTGTCGGCTGTTTCAGGGATTTCCTCCGTGCAGGAAAGGTCGTGCAGGTTGCGGATATGCCAGTTGGGTCCTGCGATGGCGCGGGCCTCTTCGGTCTTATGCTGGTTATGGGTGGCGAAAACGATATCCATACATCTATATACAAGAAAAGATGGCATAATTGCTTATGTCATCTAAAAAACCATAAAATACACGTTTCACAAGCCGGGGCTTGCAGGCTGTTACTGGGCAGCGCCGCTCACTTCGATGGCTTGTTTTCCTCTATAGTAACCACACTCCGGGCAGATACGGTGCGAAAGGATCGGGGCACCGCAATGGCTGCAGGTGGTCAACTGGGGAGCCGTGATGAAATCATGGGCTCTTCTCTTATCTCTTCTCATTGCTGAGTGTCTTCTTTTAGGATTAGGCATAATTTATACGTTTTATCGGTTATGAATCTAATTTTAAATTCTTCAAAGCATCCCAACGCGGGTCATGGTCCTGTTTGGCCGAATCGGCGGACAGTTCCTGGAGTTTGGCGAGCACGGCGGGGTCGCAGGTGGAGTTGCCGTTTTCGTCATCGGCATGAACGATGCGCAGCGGCATGGCCAGGCGGATGCTCTCATAGACAAAGTGGAAGATGTCCAGCTCGTAGGTGTTCTCATCCATCACCCAGATGTCGTCATCCTCATTGTCACCCTCCTCCACGGTGGGGACCAGTTTTACAATCAAACGGTCCTCAAATTCCATCGGAATGTTCACGGGAAGGAGGCAGCGGTCGCACGGAGCCATCACAAAACCGGAAAAATGGCACTTCACATCCACCAGTTTTTCAGTTTTTGTCATGTCAACCCGCAAATCCAAACGTCCGTCCTGCAAATCCGTAAGCTCTGCCAATTCAAAGAACTGTTTATCGCAAACCATTGTAAAGCAATAATTTCCATCCTCCACACCAGCCAATCTGAGTTTGAATTGATCTCGTAATTGCTTTACTTCCATCGCGCTAAATTTTGGGGGTGCAAATATACGTTTTTTTTCAAAAAATCCTTTTTCCCAAAAAAACTTTTCCACCATTTCCCCACACATCTGTAACAACTAAGGATCTTTTGCGACTATATACTTGAAAAAGGGAAAAAGCATATAGCAGTTTTTACAACATTTTATTATTTTTGCACACACCTATATTCTATATTTTTTACTATTTTTGTCCGCTTAAAAAAAGAATGATTCATTAGGTCATGATAAAAAAACTTTTGTTTTTCTTTTCACTGGTTTTGTGCGCCCTTGCGCTTCCTGCCCAGAATTCCGTCAATATGGGCAGCCAGCCCACCGTATCCGGTTGTGACTACAGGATTTACGATGACGGGGGCATCTCGGGCAACTACAATAACAACGCCAACGAGACGATGGTTTTGTACTCCAACAATCCCAGCAGCGGCAGCGTGATGGTCGAGATTCTGGATTTGGACATCGATTCGGGCGACACACTGTACATCTACGACGGCATCAACACCAATGCCCCGCTGTTGCACAAGATCAATAACGACAACTACAACCCCACGGGCACGTTCCGTTACGCCGCCACCATCCAGAACACCACTGGGGCCATCACCCTGCACTTCACCTCCGACGCCTCCGGCGTGGGGACAGGCTTCGTCATCAGTGTGGAGTGCATGGCTCCCTGCCAACGCATCAACCTCTATTTCGACACGCTGCTTTCCTCCAAAGTCCCGAAACTAGACCCTACTGACGGGTATCTGTATCTGGATGTGTGTCCTTACGACACAATCCATTTGGTAACATACGGCAGCTATCCGGACAACGATTTCAGCTACCACCAGAGCGACGCGACCTGCACCTTCAACTGGGATTTCGGCTATTCGACCATCGACAGTCTGGGTGCCAACGCTTTGGACTACTACTTCGATCCGGGCCACGGTTATGATGTGGCCATCAGCGCGGTGGACACGCACCATTGCGTGTCGCTCACCCCGGTGACCTTCCGCGTGCGGACCTCGCAGAATCCTATCCGCGACGTGGGCAAGCTGCGTCCCATCTGCGTGGGCCAATCGCTGGACCTGAGTGTCGGGTACGACAACATCTCCAGCCTCCAGCTGGACTCCATCGGCAGCGAGCAGATCACCTCGCTGAAAGTGGTGGACACGGTCTTCCTGCCGGACGGGGTCAACTGCCAGCCATACGGCTACTACTACCGTTCCTACGTGAACTTCACCTCCTTCGCGCCCAACGCCACCATCACTTCTGCCGACGACATCCTTTACGTCCGCATCCTGATGGAGCACTCAGCCATTGAGGATATCCGCATCCGGCTGATATGCCCGAACGGGAACGCCTGCAAGATACAGCCCGACTATCAGAATGACGGCTGGGGAGGCATTTCCCACTACTTCCGCACCAACCTCGGCGTGGCCAACCGGCTGCAAGACGTGGCCAGCTGCAACACCTCCCAAAACCCCATGGGTATCGCCTGGAACTACATCTGGTCGAACAATACGACATTAGGATACCAATATGCGCCCGGCACTTACGGGTACTGCTACGAGCCCGTCAATGTGCATTACACACCGAATCCATACTGGGATGATGGCAACCAGTCTTACAAGATTGACTCCTCCGATGTGGCCAACATGACCCAGATTTACCATCCCAAAGAGAGTTTCTCCAATATGGTTGGCTGTCCGCTGAACGGCAACTGGTGCATTGAAGTGCAGGACCTCTGGACGAATGACAACGGCTACATCCATGAATGGGAGATGGCCCTTGACCCGCACCTGCTGCCGCAGAACTGGTCCTATACCGTGTTGGTGGACACCACCTACCTGACGGGGCCCAACACCAACGGGATGGTCATTTCGCCGGAAACCGACGGAGTGCACCAATACACCGTCAATGTATTGGACGAATACGGCTGCTTGTACGACACGGTCACCACCCTCACCGTGGTGCCCACGCCCATGCCCGACCTCGGACCTGACACCAGCATCTGTGAGGGCGAAATACTGACCCTTTCGGCCCACTACAACAAGCCGAACACCACCTACCACTGGAACACCGGTGCCAGCACGGAAAGCATCCAAGCCGTCACGCAAGGGCAATATTATGTCCACATCACAACCTTGAATGACACAGCCAATGTCTCCTGTCAGGGCAGCGACACCGTTTACCTCAAGATCAACCCCGTACCGCTGGCCGATTTCATCACCTCCGACACGGCGGGCTGCGCCCCTCAAGGTATCCGCATCCAAAACCTCACCCAGACGGAAGGTGCACCCTGCCTCTACGAATGGATGGTCCTTCATTCGGACGGGCAGTTGGCCTACACCTCCTCGCTGGCGGAACCCGCCTTCAACCTGGAGGACCCTGACGTTTATTCCATCCTGTTGAGGACATCCACATCCGAAGGCTGCCGCGACTCGCTTTACCGATGGGGGTACGTGCATGTCTATTCCCAGCCCATCGCGGAATTTGAGGCCAACCCTTGGGAGTCACTCTTCGGCGAATCACAGGGTACCATCCTCTTCCATAACTATGCGGATTCCACGGCATTAGGACTGGACAACACCTCCTGGTCATGGGACTTCGGCGACGGGCAGACCGACACCGAAAACTTCTCGCCCACGCACACGTATGCCTCCTGGGGCGACTACAACGTGACGCTTTCCATCACCAACCAGCACGGATGCTCCAGCGAGATCGCCCACACCATTGTCATCGAAGACGATTTGATTTTCCCGAACGTCATCACCCCGAACGGGGACAATGTCAACGACGTGTTCGCCATCCAGAACCTCAACACGGACATCAACCCCGAGGATCCGGACGGTTTCCGCACCAACGAGCTGTACATCCACGACCGCTGGGGCAAGATGGTGTATCACGTGAAGAACTATGACACCTTCGCCAAGGACGGGGTCATCTCCAAGGGGAACAACTGCTTTGATGCCAGCGGGCTCTCCGACGGCGTATATTATTATTCCTTCTACTACAAAGGGAAAGTGAAGATTGTGGACTATCACGGTTCGCTCACCATTATCCGATAATCCACATCGTCTAACCTACTTGTTATTTGACTATGATTGATAAAATCACCGCTCTCTTCAAACGATTCACCGATGCCCAATTCATCCGATTCCTGCTTGTTGCCGGATTAAACACCGCCTTCGGCTGGTGCATCTTCGCCCTGTTGCGTTTCCTTTTCGGTCTGATCCCACATATCGACCCGCTGTTTTGGGCCACTCTGCTGGGCACCATCATCAGCGTGCTGTTCAATTTCAAGACCTACGGGCATCTGGTATTCCGGAACAAAGACCCCAAGCTGATATTCCGGTTCGTCATGGTTTACACCATCACCTACTTCATCAACTACTTCAGCATCTATTTCCTAGACTATTGCTTTGGGATCAACAACTATGTGGGGGCCTTGATCATGGCTCTGCCGGTAGGACTTTTGAACTATTTCTTCAATAAAATATTTGTTTACAGCAAAGACTGCAAACGCTGGTTATGGCATCTCATGCTGGCACTTTTGATTGTTGAAATTCTGTTTTTCATATACTTAAAACTGCACAACCCGTCATGAACATCATAGGCATCACCGGAACATTGGGTGCCGGCAAGGGCACCATCGTCGATTATCTGATCCAGCATTACGGTTACCGTCACTATTCCGTGCGCGGCTACCTCATTGAGGAGGCGGAGCGGCGGGGGCTACCGCTCAACCGTGACACCTTCGTGGTGGTGGCCAACGACCTGCGCGCCACGCACAGTCCCTCCTTCATCACCGACGAGCTGTACAAGCAAGCGGCGGCGGCGGGTGAGAACGCCATCATCGAGAGCGTGCGCACGCCCGGCGAGGTGGAATCCCTGCGGCAGAACCCAAACTTCGTGCTTTTTGCGGTGGATGCCGACCCTAAGATCCGCTACGAGCGCATCGTGCTGCGCGGCTCCGAGACCGACCACGTATCCTTCGAGACCTTCTTGGCCAACGAGCAGCGGGAGATGGACTCCGACGACCCCAACCACCAGAATGTGGGGCGGTGCATGCAGATGGCCGACTATGTATTCCACAACGACGGCGACTTCGACCTCCTGTACCGCCAAATCGAGCAGGCTATCACACAATTGGCGTAAGCGTTTTTTTTGCCGTTAGCCGTTGGCTGTTGGCCATTGGCGATTGGGGATTGTGTTAATGCCTGAATAAGGTTGACCGTTTGTCCCATTCTTCTTATTTGATTCACTTGATTTAATTCTCTATTTTTTTGCAGTTTTTTTTTAATTGCAGAGTTTGATGTGACGGCCCCGGGGGACTGGTATATCAGACAC
>JAFYAW010000032.1 GCA_017540505.1 Bacteroidales bacterium
GCGAAGGATGCGGCTCTACTGACTTGCCGTCATGTCGCACAGCCTATTCCTCACGGGGTTGCTCCCCAGCAGTGCCCCGCTATGCTTCGGCTGTGCGGCAAAGGTAGCAACCCTGGACAAACTACCGACATCCCGCCAAAATTCTCAGCCTGCAAAATGACCCATTGGAACATATGTCGGTTTTTTCAGCCTGCAAAATGACCTATACGCCAAAAATTTTCGTATTTTTGCACCTGAAAAACTCAAAGAGTCGTTGAAGATCATTCGTAATAGATTGATTGCGAGTTTGTTAGTTAAAAAACACCGCAGGATTGGCATTTTAACAATTAAGAAAGGGACAATGGAAACATTTCAGTTTTTGGGTTTTGGCATTGATGCATGGATTACCATCGTGACGGTGCTGGGTGTGTTCGCTATACTGATGGCCACCAAGTTGCGCACCGATTTGGTGTTTCTTGGTGCCATAGGTCTGTTGTTCGTCACGGGAGTGCTCGATGCCAAGGAAGCCTTCTCCGGGTTTAGTTCCACGACGGTGGTTGTGGTGGGTGTGATGTCTGTCGTGGTGGCCGGTCTGACACACACGGGAGTATTGCATTGGATAATCAAACATGTGTTGGGGCGTCCAAAGGATTACAAGCGAGCCTTGCTACGGCTGATGGCACCCGTGGCTGTGCTGTCGCCGCTGCTGAACACCGTCACGGTAGTTTCCGTGTTTGTCGGCGTTGTCAAGATGTGGGCAAAAAAGCTGAAGATGATGCCTTCCCGTCTCCTTATCCCTATTGCCTTTGCGAGCAACATGGGGGGCGTTTGTCTCATCCTTGTGATTCCGCAAAATCTGGTAGTCAGTGGCTTTTACGAGAGCAATACCGGACATGCTATGGGGTTGTTTGCCCCAGCCATTCCCGGTCTGTTCGGCCTTATGGCAGGTATGCTGACAACCATTGCATTACGCCGTCTGTTGCCAGAGAGGAAGGCGCCTGAGACAGCTTTTGAATCGGCAGGTGCTTACACGGTGGAGCTGCTTGTGCCTTCCGACAATCCGCATATTGCAAGAAGCGTGGGCGAACTGGGTCTGAACAATGTTGTTGGAGGGAGTCTCATTGAGTTGCGCCATTTCGACGACTACAGGATAATGTCGCCCGTGCCCGAGGGGGAACCTCTGATGGGGGGCGACCGTTTGGTGTATGCCGGACAAATTGAGGATCTGCTGGATTTGAAGAAGAAATACGGCCTGGTGAGTGCCGACCATCATGTGTTCCACTACAGCGAGGTGAGTACCGCCCGACAGCTGCGCACGGCATACATCACTTTCGGAAGCAGTCTGATCAACACCAAGATAGGCGACGGCACCTTTGAACGCGACAATAACCTAACCCTCGTCGCCGTAGCCCGCAAGGGCAAACGTATCGAGCAGGCGCCAAGGGATGTGGTGCTTCAAGCCGGCGACACGCTGCTCTTGGAATGTCCGCCACACATGAAAATCGACACCACCGCGCCCGGTCAGCAGCTACAGTTCTTCGACTCTACCGACGTGCCCAACATCGGACGGCACACCCTCTTGTCCACCGCCATTGTGACTGTCATGGTGGCACTCACTGTCTTCGGTGTCATGCCCTTGTCGCAAAGCGCCTTTATTGCCGCAGGGGTCATGCTCATCTGCCGTTGTTGCTCTCCGAAGCAGGCCATGGAAGCCATCGATTGGAGCCTTTTGGCAATCATTGCCGGCAGCATCGTACTCGGACTGGCCATACAAAAGACAGGCATTGCGGATAGGATTTCGCAAGGCATCCTAAGCATCAGCGGCAGCAATCCTTTGTCTGTGTTGATTGCCATCAGTCTGGTGGCAGCCATCATTACGGAGTTCCTGTCCATCACGACGGTGGCCGCCATCATCGCCCCCATCATGTATTCAGCCGCCATACAGCTGGGGTATGAGCCGTTACCGTTCCTTATCGCCTTGATTATGGCGGCCAACAGCTCTTTTGTCACCCCTGTCGGCTCGGCCGTGAACATGCTGGTATATGGTCCCGGCGGTTATCGTTTTGGCGACTTCATCCGCATCGGTCTGCCGGTAAAACTCGCGTTTCTCATAGTCAGCATCCTCATGGTCATCATCATATATCCATTAACACCGCTGTAATAAGTAGATGAGCATAAGTAGTTTACATATTGGACGCGAGACTGCGAGACGCGTGACTACGGGTCATTGGCTTGACTCGAAGTCCCGAAGTCCCGTGTCCCGAAGTCAAAATAATGCAGTATAATTTTGAACGGTTACTTAACCGTGAAAGTTGAAAGTTAAAAGTTGAATTATGAGTATCACAATAGAGCCAACGGCGACACCAAGCCTGTCCCGACGCAGCAAGCCTGATTTCCAGTCCCAGTTTCTCGCCACCATTCTCAAGGCGAACACCAATCCGAATCTGGTCACCTTTGCCGGCGGCAACCCGAATTCCGCGTCCTTTCCGGTGTCGGAGATGAATGTCGCAGCCGATGGCGTCCTTCAGGAAAACGGATTCGCGGCATTGCAATACAGCGGCACACAAGGGTATCTCCCGCTTCGGCAGTACATTGCTGACCGATACCGCACTTCAGGGCTCAATGTTGAGCCCGCCGAGGTCATCGTCACAAACGGCTCCCAGCAGGCACTGGACATCTTCTCCGCCATGATGATCGACCCGGGCGACCGCGTCCTGGTTGAGAATCCGACCTATCTTGCCGCTCTGCAGACATTTCATCTGTATGAGCCGGAGATCGTACCTGTTCCGCTCCGCGAAGACGGCATCGACCCCCACGCCTTGCGGAGGGCTGTCGACGAAAAGCGCCCGAAATTCGCCTATTTGATTCCGAACTTCCAGAACCCCACCGGCCTGAGCTATTCTGAAAGACTTCGTTCCGAGGTATCGGATATCTTCCGTGGGCGCGATATCCTTGTATTGGAGGATAATCCCTACGGCGACCTGCGCTTTCGGGGCGAGCCTGCGCACAGCTTCGGCTGGTACCTCGGCGAGCAATGCTGTATGCTGGGTACCTTCTCCAAAATCGTGTCACCGGGCCTTCGGATTGGCTGGATCGTCTGCAAGCAAAAGAATCTCCTTGAGAAAATGCTCGTCTACAAGGCCACATTGGATTTGCACACCAACATCTTTGGCCAAATGGTGTTGCATCGCTATCTGACAGACAACGACCTGGACGTTCACCTTGCGGAGATAAGACGACTCTACAAACACAGGTCGGAATATATGATTGCCTGTATCGAGAAATATTTCCCCGCAGGCTGCCGCTGCACACATCCCGATGGCGGCATGTTCCTCTGGGTCACGCTGCCCGACGGGGTTCGGGGCATCGACGTGCAGCGCGAGTCCATCAACCGGGGCTTTGCCGTCTGTGCGGGCGACCCGTTCTACGAATACGAACGGAACGTTCCGCACATCCGGCTCAACTTCTCAAATGGTTCGGACGAACAGATTGACAGCGGTATGCGCGTCGTCGGCGAGGTCATCAAACAATTGTTGAATCGTTATCAAACCAACAAATAAACAGTTAAACAGTCATGAGTCATTCGCTTGTAGTAGTTGTTCCGGAATTGAGTGCAGAACACTCCGCAAGGCTGCGCGAGGCCGCCGCCAGACACGGGTTTGAATGTCATATTTGCATGGATTTCGCGCAAAGCCAAAGGTTCCTGCCCGATGCCGAGGTAATCCTGGGTTCGGATGTATCTCTTGCAGGCCGTGCCCCCAAGCTGAAATGGATGTGTTCACACTTTGCAGGAGTTGACCCTTTTCTGAAGGAGGGCGTTTTCGCCAGCCCGCAAGCGATTCTTTCCAATTCCTCCGGCGCATACGGAGTTACCATTTCAGAGCATATCGTCATGCTTTTGCTGGAAATCCTTCGGCGGAAGCCGGAGTACCAGAAACATATTCAAGAGCGCGAGTGGGTTCGCCGCCTTCCCATCCGTTCCATTTACGGAAGCCGCATCCTGATGCTGGGAACAGGCGACATCGGGCAGGAGGTATGCAGGCGACTCCGAGCCTTTGCGCCGAGCTTCATAAAGGGGGTCAATCTTCATGGAAACAACCCGGGCAACCTCTTTGACCAGGTGCAGACTCCCGAAAAGCTTGCTTCTTTGCTTACGGATACGGACATCCTGATTATTTCCCTTCCCGGAACAAAAGAGACCTTTCATCTGATTTCAACCCCGCAGCTCAGCCGCCTGCCCGATCACGCCGTTATCATCAATGTGGGCAGGGGAACCGTGGTTGATCAGGAAGCGTTGGAAGAAGAACTGCAAAACGGACGCCTCTATGCGGGGCTGGATGTATTTGAAAAAGAGCCTCTCCCCGCAGAAAGCGTGCTCTGGGACAGTCAAAGAGCCGTCATTACTCCCCACGTTGCCGGAGACACTTCCCTCCCACACACTGTCGACAGAATTGTAGATCTCTTTCTGGAGGATTTTGAGAATTACTGTACCGGAAGGCCTCTCCTGCAGCAGGTTGACAGATTGATTGGCTATTGAATCGAACGTGCCCTGCGTGGTTTCGGACGCGGCTGCCCCCATCCATGTCGTACAACAAACACCGCTAAATTGTTTCACACTATGAATGACAACACTATCATCACCATCAACCGCGAATGCGGCACGGGCGGCGGCGAAATCGCCCGTTTATTAGGAGAAAAACTTGGAATTAAAGTCTATGGTCGCACCATGCTTGAGGCCGTGGCGCAGCAGTTTGGCATCACCCTCGAGGAATTGGACCGCGTCAAGGCCCAAAAAGCCAACTGGTGGAGCGATTTCTGCCGTTTCTACCAGCAGTTTGGCGCAGTCAGCCATCAAACCGGCGCCATTGCCGACCCCACGCCCACAAGCGTCTATTACGCCGAAAAGCGACTGCTGCAAGACTTGGCCGAAAAGGAAAGCTGCATCATCGTAGGCCGTGCGGGATTCTACATTTTCCGCAACTACCCCAACGCCATACACCTGCTCCTCATCGCCGACCACGACGCACGCATCGCACGAAAGCAGAACCTCACTATAGAGGAGGCCGCCAAGGTCGTTGACAAAGTCGACACTGCCCGCGACAACTTCGTGACCAACGTTGCCGAGACCTCGCGCCACGATGCCCGCAACTACCACGCCTGCCTCAACATCACAGGCCTCCAGCCCGAAGTCGTGGCTAACTTCCTCGCCGAGCAAATCCACCACAAGATGGCAACCCTCTGACCACTATGATTACCTTTATCATTAGCCTTGCCGTCCTGATTCTGGGCTACTTGTTCTACGGGCGTTTCGTGGAGCGGGTATTTGGCCCCGACGACCGCGTGACGCCAGCCATTGCCAAGCGCGACAACGTTGACTTCATGGTGCTTCCCAACTGGAAGGTTTACATGATCCAGTTCCTCAATATTGCCGGCACAGGCCCCATCTTCGGTGCCATCATGGGTGCCAAGTTCGGTCCCGTGGCCTACCTGTGGATCGTCCTCGGCACCATCTTCGCCGGAGCCGTACACGACTACCTGAGCGGCATGACTTCGATGCGCAACGGCGGCGCAAGCCTGCCGGAAATCATCGGGAAATACTTGGGCAGGTGGACGAAAAGCGTCGCGCTGGCCCTGACCTTGTTGACTTTGCTTGTCGGAGGCACTGTGTTTGTTTACTCTCCGGCAGCGATACTGCATCTGATTGGCGGCGACACCATGATGTGGGTCATCATCATCTTCGCTTACTATGTCATAGCCACGATGCTGCCCATCGACAAGATTATCGGCAAGGTTTATCCAGTGTTTGCCGTGGCGCTGGTTTTCATGGCCGTAGCGTTGATGGTGGTGCTTTTCGTCAAGATGCCGCACCTTCCCGAGTTGTGGAGCCATTTCTATGACATGGGCGCCAAAGCCGACCCCGAACATTGGACCGACCACATCTTCCCTGCCCTCTTCATCACCGTGGCCTGCGGTGCCGTGTCGGGCTTCCATGCCACGCAAAGCCCGCTGATGGGTCGCTGCCTGAAGACGGAGCGCATGGGTCGCCGTGTCTTCTACGGCGCCATGGTGACCGAAGGCTTGGTGGCCTTGATTTGGGCCTCGATAGGCATGTGGTTTTTCTACGCCACCCCCACGCCCGGCTACGACCTCATTGAAGGCTCCAACGGCTTCTCCACTTCGGCGCCGGCGGTGGTGCATCTCGTGAGCCGCGACTGGCTGGGTGCCTTCGGTGCAGTATTGGCCATGTTAGGCGTGGTGGCCGCACCCATCACCAGCGGCGACACCGCTTTCCGCTCCAGCCGCCTCATCGTGGCCGACTGGCTGAAAATCGACCAAACCCCCGTCCGCAAGCGTCTTTTCATCTGCCTGCCGCTTTTCGCCATCTCCATCGCCATGCTGGTGTGGCAGATAGCCAACCCTAACGGCTTCAACATCATCTGGCAGTACATGGGCTTCTTCAACCAAACCCTCGCCGTCTTCACCCTTTGGGCCTTGACCGCTTATTTGGTGCAAGAACGCAAATGCTTCTGGATCACCCTGATTCCGGCACTTTTCATGACCGCCGTCTGCTCCACCTACTTCTTCGTCTCGAAGCAGATACTCGGCCTGCCCATCAGCATCGGCTATCCGCTGGGCGGCCTTTGCGTGTTGGTGGCTATCGCGTGGTTCGCGGTGTGGTATCGGAAAACGAAAGCGAAAGAGTTAACCAATTAAGAATCAGTCAGATGAAGGTAAATAGCAAAGAACTAATACGCACCAACCAAAGTTGGGACGGTGCGGAACTGCCCGACTACCTGCAAGGCCGTCCCGAGTTGGTGGCCAAAAGAACATCTTTGGATTATTTGCAAACAACATCAATATGAGAACAACAAAGTCTTGGCTGATAGCCACCCTCCTAACTTTGACATTAGCCGCCTGCAAACAGGAACACACCATCCCGAACCAAAACCGCGTGGGTTATTCTGCCTGGCGCACACAGGTCAGCTACACCCACTGCGAACCATTGCCCAAGACGGGGATGCCCGAGTTTGTCAGTGGCACATGGGAGATGAACGACGGCATCCTGCAGCATACGGCATGTGAGGAAGCCCCGTTGGCCATCTGCAACTACGTCATCGAATCGGATCACTACACCGTCTGGTGTACCGCCCGCAAGGACGACGGACCGGAGGGCTTCATCATCGTGTTCAACTATGTGGACCCGCAGCATTACTGTCGACTGAACTTCGGCACCAACGGCAACACACAGCACGCCCTCGAGCAGATGAGTGACGATAACTGGTTTCAGGCAGCTACGCACTCCGGCAGCGTGGAGACCGGGAAATGGTACGACGTGAAACTAACCGTTGCCGGCGACAGTGTTAAGGCCTGGCTCGACGACGAACTTGTGTTCGATGAAGTGCTTAAACAAATCAATAACTAAAACACAAGAATAACAATGGTATTATTGAACATTATCGGAAGCATAGCCGAGAGTTTTACGAACAACCTCATTACCGAGGACCGCTACAGGATGATTCTCGACGGCCTGTAGGTGACACTGCTCATCACCTTCTGTGCCGCCATTTTTTGGTACACTGTTAGGCGGTTTGGTGTGCTGGATGCGCATGAGCCGTCGAAAGTGGGTAAGCACCACCGCCAAGGTGTATATCGACATCATGCGCGGCACGCCCGTGCTAGTGCTGCTCATGCTGATGTACTATGTGGTAATGGCACCGGTGAACGCCACGGGCCGCCCCTTGTACATCGCCTTCGTCAGGCACGAGACCGTGGCTGACTACATGCTGGCCGTTGAGACGATAACGCAGATGGGCTACGCCATCAGGGGCATCGTCATCGACGGGATGTGCAGCCTTTTCGGGA
>JAFYAW010000013.1 GCA_017540505.1 Bacteroidales bacterium
GTGCCAGCCCTCCTTGGACTCGCAAATGGCAGTGTCGGTGTGATTGTCGATGACAATGGAAGGATACCTTGGCTTGTTGTTCATCAAAAAGATCTCCCGGGACCAGGCCGCGAGACTGTCTGTGTATAAGTCGCTTACCAATTGGGCGGTTTCCGAATTTACCATGGTGTCAAAAAGAACTTCCAATCTCATACAGTTGTCTCCGCTTAATTCGCAATGCCAGGGCCCTTTGTCGCCCGAGGATCTCGATACCCAAGACGGCTGGAAATAACGATTCGGGTATTCTTGTTTGAATTCTTTCGTCAGTGTTCTGCACAATTCCACTTGCTGCTTCAACACTGTCGTGTCCTGGTGTTCCACAGCGTAACAAAGTCTGTTAGCTATGCTTGTCAGTCTTGCGGTGCGTCCTCCTTGTGGTACCCATACCGAAGCGAGTTGTCCGCTATAGTTGAAATAATGGGTGGTGCCGTCATGGCCAAGACTCAAACTCTGGAGGTGAGTGGCTGTCTTGGTGGCATGTTCAAACAGTTCGGCTATACATTGGGATTGTTCTTCAGAAATATTCAGTGTGAATCGGTCAACAGGGTTTGTGTTGAACCTGTTTGCCAGTGAGTGTATTTGTTTTTGCTGCTCTTTGTCGCGTTTGCGGAAATCCTTTGCTTGGGCATAATCAACCGCCGTTATGTAATGCCAAACGCTTTCTTTCGCTTTGTTCAAAATCAACTGATTCTTGCCAACTATAAGGGCATATTCCGGGGAAAAGCTCGGGGCACAGAGGTAGTATGTGCTAAAATTTGCCATATATGTATAGCTTATCCCTTCTGGCTTTTCGCTTGTAACTAACAGACGGAATAACGTTTCGTTTCCGTTCTCATAATAATCATATATCCCGTATGACTCAGGAGTGAGGAAGTCCTGCGCCCTTCCGCTCAACGCAACGGCCAGGAACGCGAGAATCAGGGTAATTTTGCGTATGGTCATCATAGTCCGGTTGTTTTACGCCGCGAAGATACATTTTTTTATCTCCGCGTATTATTCGTATGCATTATTTTTCTATTTTTGCTGGATAGTTTTGAAATCACTAAATCGTAAAAATACATGAAAAAGACAATGCTGTGGATGGCTTGCGGTGTTGCGGTGGCGATGCTCTTCTCGTGCTCCACAACCCGAAACAGCGCAAAAATGAGTGGATTGGACCGGCTTCCGCCGCCTTCGGAACTCTTTGCCACCCTCGACAGCATTGTGAACGAGGGATGGCAACTCTACTATTCGGAACGCGTGAATTGGATTGCCTCAGACCTCGTTCTGGAAAAATTCGACATGGACGCGATTGGCGGCTCGGTGACTTGGAAACCGAACGACAGTGTCTGGGCGGCAGTCGTTTATGATAGTGGCGCTAAAAACTGTATTTTCGAATACCGCTACAATTTTGTTTCGAATCAGGAGGAATCCATGGATGTGCCACGCCCGATCTCGTCTTTGGAACAGACCGAGATAAATCGGAAAAAGCGGATGATTGAGCAGGCGGTGGACAAGTATGCCGACAGCCTCTATTTCGCCAACCAGTCGTTCGGCTCCCCGAATATTGACATTGTCCGTATCAACAGCAAGCTGACGCGGCTCTATTTTCTGCAGGGCACTATCAAGCCCGATGTCATTCCATTCGGCAACGACTATTCGATAGACTTTGACGAAAAACTGGAACCGGTGGCTTTCCGCAAGTACCATCGTTCGCTTATCGCAACGCAGACGAAAACTGAAGATGGTGGAAAAGTCGAGACCATTATGCACTCGCACCTGAAAGACAATCCGTTTATCACCCCGACAGACATCTGCAACTTCCTGCTCTACCGCCCGGAAGACTTGACTATGTTCTTCGTGTACAGCACGGCCTACAAGTGCAAGTTCGCCTATTCCTATTCCTTGAATCAGATTATCACCGTCACGGATTGACCGCGGGTACCACAATATGACATACCTGCAATTCCCTCTGTTCCCTATTGCCTTTTGCCTTAAAAAATAAACTACAATGATCAAAAACAAGCAAGACATTCAGACTGAAATCGTGGAGAACAGCGGCAACATTGAAGGCCGTATCAGCAAGGACATCATCCTCACGCCGGCGGAGATGCTGGAGCGTGCGTCAATGTTCAACATCATCACCCTTCCGTCTGGCAGCCGCATCAAGGAGCACCCGCACATCGAAGATGCCGAAATTTACTACATTCTGGAGGGGGAGGCGGAAGTCACCGACAATGACCGGACCGCCATTATGCGCGCCGGCGACGTGATGTTCACCGGCAACGGCGCTCGCCACAGCATAGCCAACCACAGCGGGAAAGATGTGCGGTTTCTGGCGTGCATATTAAAACAGTAGAGACGTTCCATGGAACGTCTCTACATATTGGTATCGCAATATTATTTTCTGTGGCGTTTCTTTCTCGCCAGCTCGTTGGGCTCCAACGCCATCTGCTCGCCGTGGAGGAGGGAGGCCACGCCCTCGACGTGCTTCTTGTCGGGCAGCGGGCTGCAGGTGTTCTCCTGATAATCCTCGGGCTCGGTGTAGGTGGTGATGACGCCTTCGTAGTTGCGGAGGATCACCTTGTGCGGGCTCTGGGAGATGACGTACTGAGGCATTACGGGAATCTTGCCGCCGCCGCCAGGAGCGTCCACCACGAAGGTCGGCACGCAGTAGCCGGAGGTGTGTCCGCGCAGGTTCTCAATGATCTCAATGCCCTTGGAGACGGGCGTGCGGAAATGCTCCAGACCCATCGAGAGGTCGCATTGGTAGATGTAGTACGGACGCACGCGCATACGTACGAGGTCATGCACGAGCTGCTTCATGATCTCGGTGTCGTCGTTCACGCCGCGCAAGAGCACAGTCTGGTTGCCGAGCGGGATGCCGGCGTCAGCAAGACGGGCACAAGCGGCCATAGACTCTTCGGTCACCTCGTTCGGGTGGTTGAAGTGCGTGTTGAGCCAGATGGGATGGTATTTCTTGAGCATGTTGACGAGGTCGTCGGTGATGCGCTGCGGGCAGACCACAGGGGTACGCGAGCCGAGACGGATGATCTCCACATGCGGGATGGCGCGCAGGCGTTGGATGATGGATTCGAGCATCTTGTCGCCCACCATCAAAGCGTCACCGCCGGAGAGCAACACGTCACGCACTTGCGGCGTACGGGCGATGTAGTCGATGGCGGCCTGGATGCGGTCCTGCGTGGACTCACAGTCGTGCTGGCCGGCGAATCTTCGGCGCGTGCAGTGGCGGCAGTACATGGAGCACATGTCGGTAATCAGGAAAAGAACCCTGTCCGGATAGCGGTGCGTGAGACCGGGAACGGGAGAATCCTCATCCTCGTGCAGCGGGTCCAGCAGGTCGGCGGGCGACTGGTGCACCTCGGCGGCGGTGGGGATAGCCTGGCGGCGGATCGGACACTTGGGGTTATTCGGGTCAATGAGGCTCAGATAGTACGGCGTGATGGCCATACGGAGGGTGGCTAATGATTTCTTCACACCCTCTTCCTCCGCCGGAGTCAGTTCAATGTATTTCTTCAGTTCGTCTAAGGTCTCCACACGGTTGCGGACCTGCCATCTCCAATCGTTCCATTCGGCATCGGTAACGTTGGGGAACAATTCTTTTCTTCTACTTGGCATATTTGTTAGATTAATGTATAAAAACCTATGATTTGTCATTTTTCAGACGGCGTGCAAAAATACAAAAAAATAGAATAGCCGCATGCCAAAAACAGCAGACACAAAAAAGAAAGCGGGACTCGTTCAGTCCCGCTTTCATCGTCAAAAAATTATTACTATATGGGATAGGTTATGCGTACAACTCTGTGAAGATGTCGCGCAGCGCTTTGCACTCGCGCAACTCTTGCAGCGTGAATTCCGCATGGCCTTTCGTATAGCCATTGCCCATGATCATGTTCACATCGCTGCCGATGCCCTCAGCACCGAGACTAGCTTTTGTGAAACTGGTGGCCATGGAGAAGAAATAGACGATACCATCGTCCTTGGTGCAGAGCACGGCGGTCATCTCCTGGTCAGGAACGTTGACACAGTTGATGGTAACATCCGCCATCTTGCCGTCGGTGAGCTTCTCAACGAGCTCATACACCTGCACGGGGGTCATGCCGGCAGCAGACTCCACCACATCGCAGAAGCCGAGGTCCTTGATACGCTGGGTGCTCTTCGGGCTGTTGGCGATGCCGATGACCTTACCGGTGACACCGACGCGCTTCTTGGCCTCGTAGCAGCAGAGCATACCGGACTTGCCACCTGCGCCAAGGATAACGACCGTCTGACCGTATTGGCACAATTTGGCAGTTTGGGCCGGAGCGCCGGCAACGTCCAGAGCACTCAAGGCGAGTTTCTCCGGCATGTCGGTCGGGATCTTAGCGTAGATACCGCTCTCAAAAAGGATGGCCTTGCCCTTGATGTCCACCTGATCCACCTCCGGACGGATCTCCAGGATCTCGTCAATGCGGAGAGGGGTGAGGCTGAGGCTGACAAGGGTAGCGATACGGTCGCCCTCTTTCAGGTCGATCTTGCCCTTCAAGGCGTCACCGATCTTCTCCACGCGACCGAGGAGCATACCGCCAGAGCCGGTACGGCGATTGCGGTGCTTGCCCTGGAGCTCCACATTCAGGAACATCTCCTTCTTCACCTCTTCCATGATGGCTTCCTGGCTTGCGCCTTCGCCAGCCTGCTGTTTGGCATAATTATGAATATCGGTAAAAGATGCGGAGTCAATATTCAGCGTCTGCACATCGATGAGGATCTCATTGTCGTAGATTTCATCCATGTTGTTGTCAATCTTATTGGCCGGCTGCGGGAGAACACCCTTGGGCTCGATCACACGGTGGGTACCGTATTTGTTACCTTTTTTCTGCATAGTTCGTTGATTTATAAAATTATATTGAAAATACCGTTTTGTATTATCAAGGGTTGCAAAAATAAGTTTTTTTTCGACTAAACGGCACTTTTCTCAAAAAAAATTAATCCACAATACAACGTTAGCAATCTTTTCCGGGATTTAACATGCAGAGGCTCAACTCGGAAAACGTCCATCGCGATATAAGGAAACTTTTTTTGCAACAAATGAAGACGAGAATCGTTATATAGAAGTTATGTGATCCCATGACAGAAGAAGAAAAACAGATAATCAAAGGGTGTATTGCTGGTAAAACACACAGCCAAAAACAGTTATACCTCCAATACGGTCCGATGATAAAAGGTATCTGCGAGCGGTACGCCGCTGACAAGCAGGATGCCGAAGACCTGTTCCACGACACGTTTGTGTTCATTCTGACGCATTTCAAGGATTACAAAAACATCAGTTCTTTGAGCGGATGGCTTCGCACCATCACCATCAACAAGGCCATCGACCACTACCGGTGCCAGCAACGGAGGCAAACCACCGACATTGAATCGGCAGACTACGCAGACCCGGTCGCACCCACCATGGGCAACGAGACGCTGACCATGCCGCAACTGGTCTGCTTCATCAACGAGCTGCCCGACAAGTACCGGACCGCCTTCAACCTGTATGTCATCGACGGCATCAGCCAGAGCGAGATTGTGATGATGATGAACGAGAGCGCGAGCAATGTGCGGTCGCTCATCTCCCGAGCCAAAAGCATGTTACGGAAAAAAATTCAAAACTATCTCAACAACGAGGAATTCCAATTTTGAACCCATTATATAATAATATGAAAGATCTGAAAACGCAGTTTGAGCAATACCAGTCCCCCACCGACGAAGCCGGCTGGGAAGCCGTTTCCCAAGACTCCAAGGTGGTAAGATATAACAAAGGCCGCCTCGTGCGCCGTATTGCGGGCTACACCCTCGGCGGACTGACCACTGCTGCCGCCATTACCGCCGTCGTATTGGTGGGCACCATAGGCAACCGCCACACCGACATGGCCTCAACACCGTCAGAACCGGCAGCCGTCACCCAGGAGATCACTCCCGCCACGCCGGCACAAGAGGTCCGGGTTGCACAACATGCGCAATTCCGCGAGGCCAGCACCGCACCCGTGGCACCGGCAATACAAACAGAAAACACCAACACCCCTGTGGTTGCTGTCGTTAATGCTCCGGAGGTGGAACCGGTTTTCGCTGCTGTTCCCGCCAATAACATCCCCACCGCCCCCGTCTCCTTCAACATGCAACCGAAATCGGGCAGCGGCACTGTCCAACCTGTCCTGCCGACCAGCACCGAGATTCCCAACATCAGCAGACCGGTTCAACATTCTGAAGAAATGGTTGCAGACATTGCCACGGAGAATGCCCCGACCGAACCGGTGAAGAATGCCAAGGACAACGAAATCCCCTACTCTTTCTGGGCCCCGAACGCCTTCACTCCGAACGGCGATGGAAAGAATGAAAAATTTTACGTGTTCCCTGACACGGTCACGCACACCAAGATCGATGTTACCACCTACGAACTGAACGTATTCTCCCGCAACGGGCAACTAGTGTTCCGTACCCGCGATTTGAGCGAGGGTTGGAACGGGACCATCCAAAACACGGGTGCCATATTGCCTCCAGGCGTTTACATCTACACCATCCGTTTCAAGTTGAAAGACGGTTCTCCCAAATACCAAAAGGGTACTGTCACGCTTCTCAAATAATCACCCATGTCCACACCCGACAGGTCCACGCCACCCGTCATCCGGCCTATTGACCAGATCAGGCTTCAGTCACCCACACTCCAACATCTGACGAATCGGATCCCCCTTTATATTTTCCCTAACGAGCAGCTGAACCTCATCCACCTGCTCATTCGTGTGAAAGCGGGCACCCTTTACGAACGGCAAAAGCATCTGGCCCAGTTCACCTATTCGCTGTTGAAAGAGAGTTCCCCGCGACACACGGCCAACGAGATTGCCGGCCTGCTGGACTTTCATGGCACATACTACACCGTCTCGCAGACGCTGGAGTGGGTTAACATTTCCGTTTCCGTTCCTAAATACAAGATGGCGGACATACTGCCTGTCATCTTTGAATTCCTTTCCGCCCCCGAGTACCGCGACGAGAACCTGTCCCTATTTCGGAACATACGCATCAAGGACCTGGAATACAACGGGCAGAAGACGGAATTCCGGGCCACCCAGCTGCTGCTGCACGCTATGTTCGGGGACAGCGTCACCGCCGGCCAGATATCCACCAAGGAGCTTTTGTCCGCCATCACCACCCCTCAGATGAAAGCCTATCACCAGGAGACCTTCGTAGCCGAGAACATCACGCTTTTCGCCACCGGGAATCTGGACAACGGGCTGAAGCAACTTATCAGCGACTTATTCTCCCAGATCCCTTCGGGGAAAGCTGTCCCCCCATTCGGACCTCTCGTGTTGCCTGCTGACAGCACACCGCTCATTCAAGGGACCATCCCCACCGCCGTGCAGGCCTCCATCAACCTCGGGATGCCCAATATCGGCTATCTGGCCTCCGACAAGCGCGATTTCTCCATCCTCTCCACCCTATTGGGCGGCTATTTCGGTTCCCGACTGATGCAACGGTTGCGCGAGAAAGAGGGCTACACGTACGGTGTGTCGTCCGGCAGTGTCTATTTCGGAAGCCAGTCGCTCTTCATCATCGACAGCAACGTCAACGCGCCCGATGCCGAAGCCGCCATACAAGCCTGCTTTGAGGAGATGCAGCGGATGCAGGATGAGCCCATGCCGGCGGCAGAGCTGGATGCGGCCCGGAGCTATATCATCGGCGATATGCTGCGCGATGTGGAGAATTCGGTCTCCTACATGAAGAAATACGCCTTCTGGCAGTCGTTCGGCCTTTCGGAGGAGGAGTTTCCGACTATGATGCGCCACGTGCGCGAAATCACGCCCGAACGCATCCAAACATTGGCAAAAAAATATTTTTCCTACAATAATTTCACACAGATTATCGTTAAGTGAGGTTGTATTGATTTCAGGCAGATGAGAACATTTGTATGCACAATCCTATTCCTATGTCTGGCGTTTGTCGGTTTTGCCTTCGAGCCGCCCGCCATGCAGTGCATCACCATCCTCGACAACACCCATCTGAAAGTCTTCTGGAAAAACCCTGCCAACGCCGCCAGCCTCCAAATCAAGACCTATTATTTTTATTGCAATAATATACGGGTGGATTCCATCGTGACCACCGCCACCTATCATCCGTACGATTTCGGCGACAAGGTCATCAATATGGCCGGCAGCACCAACTCTTTCGCCTGCTTCATCGTAGCCAAAAACGCCGCTGGCGAACAGGCCAACTCCGACACCATCCGCACTTTGGAGCTGCAAATCACCCCAAGACCCGATCTTCAAACGGGCGGAATTGATGCAGAACTCAACTGGCAGAGTCCCATGGCGCAGTTAGACAACAACTGGGGATCAAAATACTATATTTACAAACGACGGGCTTTTGAAAATTCCTTCACCATCTCCGACTCGGTACCCAACACCACAAACACCTACTTAGACCTGGCTGACGTGTGCGAGAACACCATTGACTACGCCATCGGCATTGACCACAAATACTACATCCCGCTCATCGACGGGTCGCAATCACAGCGCAACTGCCAGTTCATGTCTTCCCCCAAACAGGCCACCGTCATCGACCACACACAGCCGCGCATGCCCATCTTGGATAGCGTCAGTTATTTGGAAGACAATCAGATACAATTGGGATTCCACTCACAAGACCCCTACATGAAGGGATACATCGTCTATATCAACGATCCGCATGTGGAGTTGGCCACCGTTTACGACCAGACCTACTACATTGACCCCAACGGAGCCGGGCGTGACTACTACCTCAGTGTGTTCGACTCCTGTTTTCCCCGCTCCAACGCCTCCATCATCACCAGCGATCCCCAAAGCGGGATGCAGCTCTCCGTCACGCCGGACGCCTGCCTGCGCAAGGCCAAGCTGTCGTGGACAGCGTATCGGAATCTGGCCGACGGAATCGACCGTTATGACGTATGGCTGAGCTCCGACAACGGGTCCACCTACCAGCTGGCCGGCACTAGCACCACCAACTCCCATACGGTTGAAAACCTCTCCCTCAACCAGCCCTATCGGGTGTTTGTCCGTGTCACCAACCAGACGGGCACCATCACGGCCAGCAGCGAACGAGTGAACTTCAACCTGCAGGCCGACGAATCCATCGATTTCTCCTACATCCGGTCGGTGACCATCAAAGACAACCACCACATAGAGGTGCGCGTGCATACCAGCGGCGACACATTAGCATTCCAGAAAATCACCCTCCAGCGCAGCGACGACGGCATCAACTTCACACCCATAGAGACAAAACCCTATCAGACATCCGTGGCCGCCTACCAGTTTGAGGATATGACCGCCAATTTCAACAAGAACACCTACTATTATCAGACATACGTCACCAACAGCTGCGGGTTAGAGGCTGGGTATTCCAACATCGCCCACAACATCCTGCTCACCGGCAAGGCCTCCCATCTGGAAAACATTCTCAACTGGAACAACTACGGAATCTGGGACGGCGGCGTATCACAATACCGCATCAACCGCCGTATCGAAGGGGAATCCCTCTTCAGCGAGATTGACAATACCGCCGGCACCAGCTATTTCGACGATGTGTCCACCCTGTACGAGTTGGGCTCCAAGTTCACCTACTATGTGATTGCCGAGGAGAACCCAAACGACTACGGGTTCCAAGACACCTCCGCCTCCAACCGCGTCACCGTGGAGCAGCAGCCTGGGTACTACATCCCCAACGCATTCACTCCGTTAGGCATACAGAACACCATTTTCAAACCGCTGAACAGCTTCATGCCCACCGATGGCACCTATCGTTTCTCCATCTTCTCACGGCAAGGGCAGCTGATGTTCCACACCAGCGACCCCAACGCGGGATGGGACGGGCGCCTGAACGGCAAAATCTGCCCCGCGGGCGTGTATGTGTATAAGATCTCATACTACATCCCGGGAGAATCCAGTCCGATTATTAAAGAAGGTACGGTGACGTTGTTGCACTAAGTCTGTCTATCGCCCGACAAAAATCCGAGTTATTCTTTCGGCTTTTCCGTATTGAAAAGAGCTTTCACCATCTGGGCCTCCAAGCCCTCAGCATAAACCTCCTCCGAAGGGGTCGGCCTCAACTTCACGATGATCGCACCATCGGAATCTTCAACCTCCTTGTAGCCTGCGATGGCCCGATTGGCGGCCAGAATACGGGGCGACACCCGCGTAAAATTCAGAAAATCAACCCATAAGGCCACATCGTTCAAATCCTCATCCTGTGCGAGAACATTCCCGTTGCGAAGCACAAGGCTTGTCTTATCCTCTTTTTTTATAAAATAGGCGATAAGATCCTGGTTCAATTTCTGCGGAGCACCATGACGATATATATATATGTACGTCTTCTGCACCCGTCCATTGGCATACTCCTCTGTGGTGCGTATCTTCCCGTTGATGTCGTGGTAATCCCAATCCCCGATGCGTTTCCCTTTCAGATAGTTGCCCGTGCAGGAGACAACCTTTTTCGGCAGGTAGGAGGTGGACTTGCCATTCAGAAGGCCATCCACATAGTGTTCCTCCAAACAAGGGTTCCCGTCTGTATAATAGGTGATATGGGCACCGCTCTTTTTATCATCCACATAATGCGTGATTTCCAACAAGGTCCCATCCTCCTGCGAAAACGTCTTCCATTCGCCCGTCTTTTTGCCCATTGCATAATTTTCCACGGTTATCAGCCTGCCGTTCGAGGCATAATAGTTCCACAGACCATCCTTAATCTGATCCACAAAAACGCCTTCCGAGGCTTTTTTCCCATTCGGATGATAGATGATGGTCTTCACCTTGTGAACGCCCTGCTGGAATTCGGAGACACTCTTCAGTTTGCCATCCGGGAAATAGTAGCGGAAGGTGCCGACGGGTACATTATCCTTGAAGTTTCCCTCATAAAACAGTTTCCCGTTCTGATATTTCTTCCACGGGCCCTGCTTACGTCCCTGTTTGTCGGTCGCGTTAAAGCCGACCGTATCCACCTGGGCATACAGCGACGTCGCCAGCAGGCATAGCACGAAGAGAATCCATTTTTTCATATCCGTTACATTTTAATCTTTTTAAACATCCGGTTCCAACGAATCTTACCCTTTTCGCCCCACTCCTTGAACTTGTCCACCGACAGCCACACGACAGAGGCTTTCCCCACGATGTGGTCCTCCGGCACAAAGCCCCAGAAACGGGAGTCCGCCGAATTGTGGCGGTTGTCACCCATCATAAAATAATAGTCCATTTTGAAGGTATAGGAGGTGGCTTCCTTATCATTGATATAGACCTTCCCGTTCTTCACCTCCAGCTTATTGCCTTCGTACTGGTGGATAATCTGCTCATACAGAACGATATTCTGCTCGTCGATATTCACCGTCATTCCCTTGGAGGGAACGACCAGCGGGCCGAAATGATCCTTATTCCACGGATAATTCGGCGAATGGGGGAATACGGAGGGATCGTAGCCGCCGAGCGTGTCCGTTATCAGCTTGACCACATAGCCCATCTTTTCGATTTTCGAACGCTGTTCCTCATTCAACCGGTAGAGAGCCGTATATTGGTCAAAACGTTGGGCATCCTCCTCGTTGATGTTCAGTTCGTGCCGTTTTCTGGCCGACAGCTGCATTCCGGTCGGATGATACACCAGATACGAATATTGGATGCGTTTGGGGTTGATGGCGGCTTTCCCGTTGATCATCACTTGACGGTCCACAATCTGCAACTCATCACCGGGGATGGCAATACAGCGCTTGACATAGTTCTCGCGCTTGTCCACCGGACGGGCCACCACATGATACTCCTTCTTCACCACATCGCGTCCCTTGCCCGGATAGTAGGTGCCGGGGTATTTTGCCTGATAGCCGGCAATGGCTTCCGGCGAATAACGGTAGTAGTTGTTCTGTTTCTCCGCCGGCGACGCATTCGGGTTGAACATTGCCTCAAACTCACGCACGATGGCGTAGTAACTTTCCGCCTGGCGTTCCAGAGCCACCGTGTCGCCATCCGGATAATTGAAGACCACCACATCGTTGTTCTTCACCTTGTGAATCGGCTTAGTACGCAGATAGGGCAACTTGATGATCTCGGAATAGGATTTGGCGTACTTCGTGCCCGGCAGCTTATTATGGACAAACGGCACCGCGATGGGCGTGTTGGGCACGCGCACCCCATACGCAAGCTTGCTGACAGAAAGGAAATCACCCACCATGAGGGAACTCTCCATGGAGGACGTGGGAATCGTATATAGCTCAAACCAACAGGCCCGGATGATGTAAGCGGCGGCCACAGCGAAAATAAGCGCATCCGCCCACGAACGCGCACTGCTTTTCTGCACCTCCGGCAAATCCGACCTCGGAATAAACGTCTCCTTCTTGGAAAAGCCCAGATAAGGCATATAGAGGAAGAAAAACAGCGTTCCGAAAATCAGAGGCAGATACCCGTTCTTCCTGAATTGGTGGATGGTTTCCCACACCATGTAAAAGAACATGAAGATGCCGAGATAGGGAATCAGAAACAGCAGCATCCACCACCATGGACGCTCAATCACCTTGCTGATCCACAGCCATATATTATAAAATGGTATAACAGACAACCATGGTTTGAGACCCGCCTTCTGAAAAATCTTCCACAAGCCGATCTGCCAACCGATGAAGGCGATGACAAGGATAACGATAAGGGCTGTTGTTGATATAAACATACGAATATGAAATTACGTTATTAAAAAGTTTTTAGCTTACAAATTCATGGCAATGTCGGCAAAGTCGTACACGCCGGGATGCCCCTTGAGCCATACCGCCGCCTTCACCGCTCCAAGGGCGAACCCCTGACGGCTGTGTGCCTGGTGGATGATGACGATGTCGTCCTCCTCCGAATGCCAGCGCACCTGATGGATGCCGGTCACCGAACCCTCGCGATGGGCCATGACGGGAATGGCATCCTCCGGCACGGGCGTACCATCGGCGAGCTGCCACCGCTGATAGCGCGACACCTCCGACAGCAGGCCCTTGGCCAACGTGACCGCCGTGCCGCTGGGCGCATCCTTCTTGGTCACATGATGCGTCTCCTCAATGCCGGCCTCGTACTGGGGCTCCTTGTCCATCCAAGCGGCCAGTTGCCGGTTGAGCTGCATGAAGATATTGGCCCCCACGCTGAAATTGGACCCGTACACTAACGAGCCGCCATGCTCACGGCACAACGCCTCCACCTCCGGCAGATGCTCCTGCCATCCGGTGGTGCCAACCACCACGGGGACATGGTTCTCGAAACAGCGGCTCATATTGCGCACCGCCACCGACGGCATGGAGAAGTCAATGGCCACATCCGCTGTGAGGAATGCCGGCCAGCGGGCCGACCACTCCGCCTCATTGTCTATAATGGCCACAATCTCATGGCCGTCGCGACGCAGCAGTGCCTCAATCTGACGGCCCATTTTACCATATCCTAACAGAGCGAATTTCATCATTTCCAAAATTTATCATTAAAATTTCACCAACGCAGCTGGAAGCTGACGCCATAATACATCGTATTCCGCGCCAGACAGGGCATCACAGAGGGTGTCCACCGCAACGAAAGGTCATCGGAAACATCGAAATAGTAGAGATGCGCATCCACCATGGCGTCAATGATATTCAACGTGTATAAGATGGCCGTGATGCCGATGGCGATTTCCAGATTACGCCGGTAATCGTTTTTCAGCTGGATGATGTTCTCATTCTCATAGTGGGCATAATCAGGGTTGAGCAGCTCCGTATTGCCGTCTCGCCGGTTGATATACTCATTCCGGAACGAGAGCATCTTATCCGCCGAATAGTAAACAAAATAGCCGGATGCGGCCAGCGTGCCATACACGATGGGCAGTTTCCAGTACTTGCGATTGTAAATCTGCCCGCCACCAGGGATGATGGACAACAGCATGGCCGTAGTAGGACTGTGTTTGGCCACCTTGACCGAATCTTCCGACTTCACCTTCCCGACCGGTTTCCGGGACGTAAGCGTATCCTGCGCATCCAGGCACTGGAACGCCGTCACCAACAAAACCAGGAATAAAGCCGTTTTCCGAAACATGGGTCCTAACACTTGGATAAGAAACGCTGATTTCGGGGTATTATTGTAGGATATCTATTATATGCTTCAACTCCTCATCGGAAGCGAACGGGATCGTAATAACACCTTTGCCGGAAATATCCTTTTTGATGTTTACTTTGGTTTTGAGTTTCTTGGAAATATCGGTTTGGAAGTTCCGGACTTCATCCGAAAGGGTGATTTTCACCTTTGTTTTCGGGGTTTTGTCTTCGGAAAGGAGTTTCTTCACTAAGGATTCAGTCTGCCGTACCGACAGGGATTCCTGGATAATCTGCTTCACGATGCGGTTTTGCAGCAGCTCGTCCTCCACCATCACCAAGGCGCGGGCGTGCCCCGTGGAGATGAGATTGTCGCGCACGGCAATCTGCACGTCCGTGGAGAGCTTGAGCAGGCGCAGATAGTTGGAGACCGTGCTCCTGTCCTTGCCCACCTTCTCGCTGAGTTCCTCCTGACTGAGGTGGCACTCCTCTATCAGCTGCTGATAGCAAACGGCGATTTCAATGGCGTTCAGATCCGAACGCTGGATGTTCTCCACCAGCGCCATCTGGATGGAGCGGGCATCGTCCACCGTGCGCACGAATGCGGGGATCTCCGTGAGCCCCGCCAGCTTGGCGGCACGGAAACGGCGTTCGCCGGAGATGAGCTGGTACTTGCCGTTCTCAATGGGCCGGACGGTCACCGGCTGAATCAGGCCATACGTCTTGATGGAGGCCGCCAGCTCCGCTAACTCCGCCTCGTCGAACTTGGTCCGAGGCTGGTAGGGGTTGGCCTCTATGGAGTCGATCCGTATAAAGCTGTTACTACCGGACACGTGCTGGTTGGAAGACCCTTTGGGGATTTCGGCACCGCCCAACAGGGCTCCCAGACCGCGCCCGAGGGGTTTGTCGTTCTTGGTCATAATCGTGTTTGTTTAAATAGTATAACCGTTCTTCAGAAGGAACTCCTTGGCCAGATTCAGATAGTTGATGTTGCCTCTCGACTGCACATCGTACAGCACGATGGGCTTCCCGAAGCTGGGAGCCTCGCTCAGGCGCACGTTACGGGAGATCACCGTCTCGAACACAATGCCTTTGCAATGCTGTTTCACATCGTCCACCACCGCATTCGAAGACTTGTACCGCGAGGTGTACATCGTGAGCAGGATGCCCTCGATGGCCAGGTCGGGGTTCATATTCGACTGGATCAGGCGGATGGTGTTCAGCAGTTTGCCGAGGCCCTCCAAAGCGAAATACTCGCACTGGACGGGAATGATGACCGAGTCGGCGGCCACCAGCGCGTTCAAGGTGATGAGGCCGAGCGACGGGGCACAGTCGATGAAGATGAAATCATAGTCGCCCTTGAGAGCATACACCGCGTCTTTCATACGATACTCCCGACGGTCGAACGAGATCATCTCGATTTCCGCACCCACCAGGTCGATGGTGGCGGGCAACAGGTCCAAATGCGGGATCTTCGTCTTCTGTATGGCTTCCGTCGCCATACGGTTGCCGATCATGCAGTCATAAACGCTGACACTCTCCTCGTCGGGTTCGAAACCCACACTGCTGGACGCATTTGACTGGGGGTCCGCGTCAATCAGCAGAACATGGAAGTCCAGCACCGCCAGCGAGGCGGCCAGGTTGACGGCGGTGGTCGTCTTGCCCACCCCACCCTTCTGATTCACTATGGCGACAATCTTACCCATTATAATGTAAGGTCTAAATCGTCAAAATTCACGTCCACCTTCTCGTTATCGTCACGCATCTCGGGATCGAACATCGTCTCCTCGGGGACTTTGCCCGTGCGGATGAAGTCGATCACCCCAGCCAAGGCGTTCTGGAACTTGTCAAAATCCTCCTTATAAAGGAACACCTTGTGTTTTTCATAAAAGAAACCACCCGTATCCGCATTGAACTTGCGCTTGCTCTCCGTAATGGTCAAATACAACTCTTCCGTTCTCGTACTTTTCACATCGAAAAAATACGTTCTCTTACCGGCCTTCACGGCGCGCGATAAGACTTCATTCTTCTCTTGATTTTCCATTTTTTTATGTTTTTAAGTGTTCTGTCTAAAATAATTATACCTATTTTCTTCTGTTCTGCTGCTCCTTCAGCATCTTGGCCTGCTGTTTCTGCATCTCCTCCATCTTAAGCTGCCATTTGGACTTCTTCACCGGTTTCTTCATGTTCTCCTGCAACTGCGCACGCAGTTTGTCCTCATTCACCGCAAAGCGGAAGATGAACATCTGTAGGAAGGTGGCCAAGTTGAACAGGAGATAGTAATAGGTCAGTGCGGAAGAGAAATTGTTGAACATGAAGAGGAACATGATCGGCATCATGTACATCATAATGTTCATCATCCGCTGCTGGTCCTTGTTGCCCTGAGCGGGACTCATCAGCTTGTTGTTCAACCAGGTGTAAACAATGGTGGCGATAGTCATGAGGATGGTGAAAAGGCTCATGTGGTCGCCGTACAGCGGCACCCTGTGGCCGAAATCCCAGATGGAGTCATACGTGGAGAGGTCCTCCGCCCAGAGGAACGACTTCTGCCGCAGCTCGTATGCCGCCGGGAAGAAGCGGTACATGGCAATCAGGATGGGCATCTGGAGCAGCATGGGCAGACATCCGCCGGCAGGGCTCACGCCCGCGCTCTTGTAAAGACTCATGGTGGCCTGCTGCTTCTTCATCATGTCCTCCTCCTTGGGATAACGGGCGTTGATGGCCTCAATCTCCGGCTTCAAGGCACGCATCTTGGCCGACGACATGTACGTCTTGTAACTGACCGGCAATACCACTATTTTTATAAAGATAGTCAGAATCAAAATAATGAGGCCGTAATTCAAGCCGTAAGCCTCCAACCAGTTGAAAATCGGGATAATGATGAACCGGTTGATCCAGTGCAACAGGAAGAAGCCCCAACCCAGAGGCACCTGACGCTCCAGTTTCATGTTATAGCCCTTCAGCAGACGGTACTGGTTCGGGCCCACATACATCGACATGCCAAAAGATCCCTTGTTCAGGTCGGGCATCTCGAAATCCAGCGTGGCCGAGCAGTTTTTCAGCACCGATGTCTCCGACTTGTCCGGTGACGAGACCTGCAGCGTGGCTGAGCTGAACGGTCTGTCGTCCACAATCAGACAGGTGGTGAAGAACTGCTGCTTGAACGAGACCCACTTCAACGGGGAGGTGAAATCCTGCTGGGCATCCTTGCGCTCGTCCAGATTGGACACATCGTCCGTATTATCCATATAATAAATGGACGTGAGGTTCTTTTCCGTCTCATAATTTTTCTCCACCGTCCGGGGTTGGGCGGTCCACTCCAGCGTATAGTCGTGCTTGCTCGCATAGAGGTATTTCTCCATGTTCACAAAACGGATCTTATAGGAAAAACGGTAGTCGTCGGGAGTGAACGTGTATAAGTACTCGATATAGGAAGTGGCATCCTGTGTCTGGCAGGCAACCGCATCGCCTGTAATATTGGGATAGATGCGCAGCGACAGCGTATTGTTCTTGTCGTCCACCACCAATGTGTCCGCCTCCTCCGACAGAAAATAGCAGTCGCGGGTATTGAGCTCCGTCTGGTCGTGGAGCATCAGCTGGATGCCCATGTCATTCGAGCCGTCCTCGAAGAGCACCAGCGGCAACTTGGCCGAATCCTTCGGCGTATAACGGTAAACGTCTTTCAGCATGGCCTTGCGAAGGCATCCGCCCTTCTTGCTGAAATAATAGATTGCCTTGTTGGTCTCCACCACATAGTCACCCGTATCGGCAATTTGGGGATTGGAAAACTGTTGTACGGCTGTTAGGGCCGGGTCGGAGGCGGCTGTTGCTGTTGCCGCCGTGTCTGTCGTCAAGGATAGTGCAGTCGTGTCTTCAGCCTGTCTCGCAACCTGCTCTGCCAACTGTTTCTCCTGCGCCTCTCTGATCTTCTGATTCCGATTCGTCTGATAAAAGCTAAAGCCCAAAAACAAAAGGAAAATCAAAAGTAATCCAATGACTGTATTCTTATCCATCTTTGCAATTTTAATCGGGTGCAAAGATACAAAAAAAAGAAAAATATTTTTGGTGTCCCTATTATTATTACAACCGTCACAAATCCTCCCGCACTAACAGCGGGCTTTCGGGAACCTGGTCGGGACGGAGAAAGCTGAAGAAGTAATTGGCGTCCGGGATGGATTTCACGGGACCGAGGCGGCTTTGGAGAGTGTCACGGACCCTTTCGCGCTGGGAGATGCCCAAGGCCACGCACATAGTCTTGAGGAAAGTCTGCGCCTCTTCGGAAGACTCCTCCCCCAGCAAGCCGGAAATGTCACGGACCGACAAACGGGCCTCCCCGGCGAGCACATCCAGCACATCCGACACGTCCACGCCGCGGTTGCAGGAGAGCAGCAGCAGGTAATCATAATCCGCATAGTCGCAGGGGAACAGACGGGAGCCCTGTTTGTTGAACAGATAGAAATCCTCCTCAAACATGGAAAAGCCCAGCAGCGGGAAACGGATAGCCTGGTCGTCATTGGCCTCCGACACCTTGTTCGGCATGAAGAGCATACGCACATCCCCTAAGCTGTTCAGACAAGCGTCGAACACAGGGAACATCTTGTCCGGTTGGTCAGCGATGGGGCTGTGGTTCTCCAAAAACACAAAATCCCGATGGAACAGATGTGTCAGCGTGTCAGCGAACTGCAACGGGGCCTGGTCCGACAGTGCCAGCAGGAGATAGTAATCCCGCGACTTGCCGAAATCATCCAGCCAGCCCACCTTGGTTTCCTTCGGGACATTCAGTTTTATCAGTTTGGCCATTACGGCGGCAAAGATACGGAATTTTCAATTAACAGGTGCTGGAGGGGGGGGGGCGATTTGCGATTCGCGATTTTCGATTTACGATTTGGGGATTAGGATTTTGTTCTTTGTTCTTCGGTCTTTGGTCTTCGGTCCTTAAACTTTCACCAAACAAATCACAAAGCGCAAACCGTAAACCGCAAATCGTAAATCGCAACACTATAACGTAATCAGATTGTCGTTTTTTGAAGAATCGAGGGAGAAAATGTTGTCGGGCGTGGCACGCACCACGAGCAGACCCTGCTGATGCGCATAGTCGTCGCTCCCTTTCTCGTACTTGATGGCAGCAATCGCCAGAAAGATCCTTTTGCTCGCAAACTCCGGGAACAAATCCTTGAAGTCATCCATTTTGGTGATGAAGCGGTCGATGTCCCTTTTTGAGCAGGCTGTCTTGACCTCCACCGCGATGGCCGTGTCGCCATCCACCATGAACTGGTCGATTTCCATCTCCACGTTCGAATCCTTTCTCTTCTTCCACATGTTGGGGAAGAAGCGGTTAACATTGAATCCCGCATCTTGGAAAAGTTTCAGCGTAGCGGGATCCAAAAGTCCCTCCGTGAGGTTTCCAATAGTAGTGGTGAAACGGGTGGAAAGTTCTTTCAGTTTCCGGTCGGTCTCTTTCATCTGTGCGGATGTTTCTTTGATTTGATCCGATACGGCGAACACGATATTCTCGAGTTCGGTCCAAGTAAGGTCCTGGGGTTTGATGGTTTGTGTTTGCATGTTTGCTTCTGTTTTTTAACGCTGCAAAAATAATAAATATTTTAATACAATCACAATAAAAATAAAATTATTTTGCATTTTAACAATCAATTGTTAAAATTGCATATTCTGCCGCGATATTGTGTGCGTAGGCCCATTTCAACCCACCACGGCAGGCCGCTGGCTTGTCAACAGCCACGCCGCAAAACACACGATCTATATTCTGGGAAAACAACCTTAACTTCTTAACTCCTTAAAAACCAACGGCTAACAGCTAATGTAACGTTGCAAGCCCAAACTCCGCCCTACCCTCGCACGTCCATCGCATTACGCAAAGCACTGCCAATCAGCATAAAGGAGAGCACTAACAGCATAATGGCCGCACCGGGCACCAGGGCAAGGTAGGCTTTGTCAAGCACGATATAGGCGTAGTTTTCTTTCATCATCATGCCCCACGAAGGAGTCGGGGGCTGCACGCCAAGACCCAAGAAGCTGAGGCCTGCCTCGGTGAGGATGGCGGAGGAGAAGTTGGAGGCCGCGATGACGATGATGGTGCCAGTGATATTGGGTAAAATGTGCTTGAAGATGATCCGTAAATTGGAGTAGCCTAATGCCCTACCCGACTCAACGAACTCCTGCTCGCGGAGGCTGATGACCTGCCCGCGCACCACACGCGCGATATCCACCCACATGGTCAGTCCAATGGCGATGAAAATCTGCCAGAAACCCTTGCCGAGGGCGAAACTGATGGCGATGACGAGCAGCAGCGTCGGGATGGACCATACCACATTTATTATAAACATCAGCACGTCATCCACCCGTCCGCGGTAATAGCCGGCCACCGCCCCCACGATGATACCGATGATAAGAGCGATGAAAATGGACAGGAAACCCACGGAAAGGCTGACGCGGGTGCCTAACATCAGCTGGCTGAGCACATCGCGCCCATAGCGGTCGGTGCCTAACAGAAAACGCTTGGTAATGACTGGTTTGGGGGCTACCTCCTGACGGGAGAAGGCCATCCACTCGTCCTGCTCCAACGGGCGCACCCAGACGGAATCCTCCGACAGGCGGACATCACTGACCGGAATGGTGCGGTACTGCGCCGGCTGTCCGAAGAGCATCTTGCGCACGAAACCCACTTTCGGCACGTCGTGTTCCGGACGCACCTGCAACTCCTGAACGGTGAAGCCGGGACTCCGCAGCGCAATTTCCAATTGCTGGTGGTTGCAGTACGGTGTGCTGTCGGGCGTGATAAGATAGCCCAGCACAGCCACTAACGTGACCAGAAGGATGAATCCCAGGGATACCATGCCCTCCCACTCCTTCTTGAAACGCTGCCATGTCAGCTCGGTAAGGGATGTCGCCTTGTATTCCGTTTGTTTTTTTTTCTTGAAAAGATTCATCGCCATTTGTTCGGGCTGCAAAAATACAATTAAATTCGGCTTGTGACATTTTTTTAGTATCACGGTGTGTGTGTGCTACATCTTTTTTCGTATTTTTGCGGCGTGAAATGGAAGAAGTGGGAAAGTGTGGACATTCGCCATCACCTTTCAAGCACTATCACTTTCACATTTTGAGACTTTGTAACTTTATAACTTTTAAACTAAAAAAAATGGGAAGAGCTTTTGAATACCGCAAAGCAAGAATTTTTAAACGCAACGCATACCTGGCCAAGACTTTCACCCGCATCGGCAAGGAAATCACCATGGCCGCCAAGGCCGGCGGTCCCGATCCCGACCAGAACTCGAAGCTCCGTCTGCTGATCCAGACGGCGAGAAACGAGAACATGCCGAAGGACAACATCGACCGCGCCATCAAGCGGGCCTTCGAAAAGGACGTGTCCGACTACAAGGAGATGGTCTATGAAGGCCGCGGACCCCATGGCATCGCCATCCTCATTGAGGCGGCCACCGACAACAACCAGCGCACCGTCGCCAACGTGCGCAGCTACTTCAACAAGTTCGGCGGCTCGCTCGGCACTTCCGGCATGCTCGACTTCCTGTTCGACCACAAGTGCATCTTCACCGTGGCCCGCACCCCGGAAATCGATATCGAGGAGTTTGAGCTTTCCATGATGGACTTCGACGCCGAAATCGACGCCGACGACGAGGAGATTATCGTCATGGCCGAATACAAGGCCTTCGGACCCATCCAGAAATACTTGGAGGACAACAAGTACGAAATCAAGAGCTTCAAGATGGACCGCATCCCCAAGGAACTGAAAGCCCTTAACGACGAGGAACGCGCCGAGGTCAACGTCCTGTTAGACAAAATCAACGAGGACGAGGATGTGACCAATGTTTACCATAATATGGAGGAGCCTGTAGAGGAGGAATAGGACGCTGGCTTTAAAAGTTTAGGGTTTAGAGTTTAGAGATTAGAGTTTTAATTTTTAATTCTCGACACCCCAAAAACCAAATACCAACCCCCAAATCAAACCATTATGTACTACTACAAATTCAGAGTCTATTTTGATGAAGTGGAGGATTTCGTTCGCGATGTGGAGATCTCCGCTTCCGACAATTTCGAGTCGCTGCATCATCTGCTCTATGAATGCATCGGTCTGAAGGGCAACGAGTTCGCCGCCTTCTCCATCTGCGACCCCAAGTGGAACAAGCAGAAGGAGATCACGCTGCTGGATACGTCGGACGAGGACGACATGGTGGATGAGGAGCCCGAATATGATGACGAGGACCAGTACAGCACCAAGACGCGTCTGCCCAAGTTCATCATGAAGGACGCCATCCTCAAGGATTTCATCTCCGACCCGCACCAGCACATCCTGTACGAGTACGACTTCATGAACCCCAAGACCTTCTACTTGGAGTTGCAGAAGGTGGCTCAGACGGATAACGGCGACGACCTGCCGCGTTGCACCTACAAGGTGATGGAGCTGCCCGTCCAGCTGACGGCCGCCGATGTTCCGGACCCGGAGGATGTGGACTTTGAAGAGGAAATAGACGAAGAGGACGACGATCTGTTCGACGACAACGGCTTCAACGACGAGGATTTCAGCAGCTTGAATGAGTTCACCGACTTCTGACAAGACGCTGCTGGTCATCAGCGGGCCCACGGCCGTAGGCAAGACCGAATACACCATCGCGCTGGCGCAACGGTTGGATGCTCCTATCCTATCTGCCGACTCACGCCAATTCTACCGCGAGATGAGAATCGGCACCGCCTACCCTTCCAATGCGGAGCTGGCCCGTGCGGAGCATCACTTTGTGGGAATGCTCTCCATCCACGACTACTACAACGTCTCCATGTTCGAGCAGGCGGCCCTGAGGCTCCTTGACACGCTCTTTGAAAAACACGACACCGTCATCATGACGGGCGGCAGTCCGCAGTACATCCAGGCGGTGTGCGACGGCATCGACGAGATTCCCGACCCCGACCCGCACATCCGGCAATACGTCAACAACCTCTATCTCAACAACGGACTGGAAGCCATACGCGCCCAAGTGCAGCTGTTAGACCCCGACTTCGCCGCAACCGTCAACCCCAACGACCACAAACGCCTGATCCGGGCGGTGGAGGTAAGTCTGCAAACCGGGAAGCCATACTCGCAGTTCCTGCACAAGACCAAACGCGAACGGCCGTTCCGCATCGACAAGAACTACCTCAACAGGCCCCGGGAGGTGCTCTTCGACCGCATCAACCGGCGCGTGGACAAGATGATGGAGATGGGTCTCCTCGAAGAGGTACGCTCCCTCCTGCCCTACCGGCACTTGAACGCCCTCAACACCGTGGGCTACAAGGAGCTGTTCCGCTATTTAGACGGGGATTGCACGCTGGAGGAAACCGTCGCCGACATCAAGACGCACACCCGCCGATACGCCAAACGCCAGATCACCTGGTTCAAGCGCGACTTCAACGAAATCCTGTTGACCGACTGAATTTGTAACAAAAACGACATAACATACGACATTCAAATATTCATCACATTCATCAAAAACATCAAACAATGAAAAAAGTATTAGTATTGGCCCTCGTAGCCATCGCACTCTGTTTCAGTGCCTGCAAAGAGCCCCATGTAACCCCTATTAACCCTCTGGCTAAAGCCCTGTTCGCCCCCGGCGGCAACGACTCCAAATGGGACTACACAGACCTTCGCGCCACCAATCCGGATGACCGTGTCTTCTCCGTTACCGTATCCGATTACGAAGAGTATCAGAACGAGTGCGAAGAAAAGAAAGTCTCTTCCGAAGCCATTTCATACAAACTGGGCGGAACTCCCTGTAATGTTTATTCCAATTCCTGCGTTGAAGACAACACCGCCTACATCAAAGTGGCCATCCCGCATACCGATCCGCTCGTGTTGAAATGCGATGCCAACGGCAAATTCGACTGCAAGGCTTACGAATATCTGGAGACCTACGATCTTCTCGGCATCACCTACAACAAGGTCCATCATTTCACCGTGGAACTGGCTTCCGCAGAAGTGGAATACTGGTTTGCCGAAAACATCGGTCTGGTCTATGCACAGGATAACCAAGGCAAGGTTTGCCTCAAGCTCACCGGCCACACCATTTACTAAAATTTGGTAAAAAAGACATCATGGTTCGTCGTTTTGCGACGGCCTCGGACCCCACACAGCGTTTGTGTGGGGTTTTTATTTATACCCTCTTCTCCGTGCTTTCCCCCAACAACTCCCGTATAACAGCGGCGGCGGCGAAACAGCCAAAGGCCGCCGGCATATAGGAGATGGTTCCAACCGTGGACAACTTGTTGATTTCCTCATCTTTATCGATAACCACCGCATGCTCCGGCACATGCTCGGAGGAATAGACCACCAGAAAACCTCTTCTCACCCCCAAACGGTACAAGCGTTTCCGCACCGTCTTGGCCAGATGGCAGTACGACGATTTGGAAATATCAGCCACCCGGATTAACGAGGGGTCCATCTTACCACCCGCACCCATCACGGAAAGCACCTTCAGATTGCGTTGCAAGGCCTGGTATATCAGATAGACCTTCGGGGACAGGGAGTCGATGGCATCCAGCACATAATCATACGGAGCGGCATCCAACAGGGCCTCCGTGCGCTCGTCGCGGATAAAGGCCTCCACCACATGCAGTTTCAGTTGGGGATTGATATCCAGCAAGCGGTCGGCCATCACCTGTGCCTTGCTTTTTCCAAGGGTGGAATGCAGAGCTGGCAGCTGGCGGTTGAGATTGGACTCGGACACATTGTCCGCATCCACGATCGTCATCTCCCCAACGCCGGCACGGCAGAGCATCTCCGCTGAAAAGGCACCCACGCCACCCAGGCCCACCTGCAACACGTGCATGCGGGAAAGCTTGTCAGCCCCTTCCTGACCAATCAGCAATTCCGTTCGGGTTTTCCAAGTTTCCATATCATTCTTTAAAAAATAGAATACACCTTATCCTATATTCCTGTTCTTCAGGATTTTCTTACATCATACACGCGGAGATACTGTCGGTAGATCTCATCCCAATTGAAGGGATGCAGCGGATGAAGGTCGGCAATATGCTGCTCCACCGTAGCATAGCGTTCGCTGATTAACAGTATTTTCTCCGCCAGATCATGAGCGTTGTGCGGCATCACGGAGAATCCCGCAGTCCCATCAGGGAAGATGCCGTCGAAGCAGCCCTGGCGCGCATACAGCACCGGCAGGCCCTGCGACAACGCCTCCGCGTACAGGGTTGTGGACCCATTGACAGGCGTGGGCTGCACCAGCATGTCATGGCGGCGGTACATCTCCATGCGTTCCGCCTCGCCAAGGGCATTCGGCTCAAAAGTGGTGACATCCACGGACAGATTCTGTTTGCGGAGCAATTTCGCCGCCTTCTCCACCATTTCCAGAGTCGTGTCGCGACCCATGTTCAACGCCGTCAGCAGGCGTATATGAATCAGGGAGACAGGCTTCGAACGGCGCAGATTCTGAAACCAGAAGGGGCTGATGCCGTCATAAATCACCAAGGAGCGGCTGAAAACCGCATCAGCTAACTTGTCGGACAGCTTGTCGGCCAATGCATATTGGAAATGCTGGTTGGGAAACACCACCTTCTCGGCATTCTCCAGCACATCATAGCGTTTGGACTTCAGGGAGAACGCTTCCAGATGCCTCAAATCCTCCGACGTAAGGGTGAGCACGTACGGGATGCCGTGTTCTTGCCTCAGGCGCAGTGCGTCAGGCCCGTCCTGATACCAGCTGTGCGCGTGGGTCAAAGATATAGTCTCCCCTGTCGGCATTTCCGCCGGCATTTCCGCCGCCGTTTCAGCGATCAGATTACGCACATAGGAGCCTAACCGTTCCAACAGGAGCGGAAATCCGGCATCATTCCGGTAATCTTTATAAAGGTGTAATACAGAGATATTCATATTTGTCGTAGGTAAATGGTCTTATAAGCATCGCTATAATTGCGACCCAGCAGATGGTTGTGCCAAAGGATCACGAAATCGCCCTCCACGGCGACGCAGCGGTGGCGCAGGCGGGCAATCAGCTCATTACTTTGTTCTACGGATAAGTTCATATAATCCCAGAGGGTGCCATCCATCACAATCAGAGGATGTTCCATCACCGTGCTGGGCTCGTCCTTTTCCAAATCGTACAACGGATAGGGGTGGCAGGTGCCGCAACGGAAGCCCGCCATTTCGGCGAAGCCGAGGGTATAGTCATCCTTGATCCCATTTTGTTCCCACACCCGGAGCGTGCCTGTCCGCACGGTGTGTTCCGTCGGAGGCGGGCCGGCAGGCGTGTCACAGGCGAAGCGCAGATAGTGCTGCCGGCCCGCCGTCACCTCCTGACGCAGGATCTGGTTCAGACGCGACTTCTCCACCGCGAAGCGTTCCGGATCCGCGTAACTCTCATAGCTTCCGTGGATTCCCACTTCCATGCCCGCCTGAAGGATACGCTCCACGCACCCGCGCACCACCGAATCCCCGACGTTGTAGGTGCAGTCCGACTCCAAAAAATGCAACGCCTTGAAGAAAAACACCGACTTCAAGTTCCGCGCCTTCGATTGTTCTATCAGCTCATCAATGGCTAAAACGTATGGGTCCTTTGAGGAATCGCGGCGGCAGGCCCTGTATTCGCGCCACGACGTGCGCACATCCGACAACCGGCGGTTGATGAGCAGATCGCGACCGACGATGGACCTGAACGCCTGCCACCCGCCGTGGAAGCGGAACAGATGGTCCACATCATGGGTGGGGATCACCTGCGGCTGACGGGGCACTAACGGATATTCGGGCAGCAGATTTTCCAGAATCCACTGCCGAAGCAACATGGCATATTCGTCCACCAAAGGGGTGTTTAAGAAGCGGTAACGGCGAGCGAGGCTGTCCCTCCACGGGAAACGGCCATGCGGATCACGTTCCCGGCTGAAAATCTCCTCCTGACGGGAAAGCAGCATAAAGCTCGGCGTGATAATATCATACGGCAACGGATAATGCTCATCGCCAGCGGGAAAGAGCGGAATCAGCTCCTCCTCGTCCGCAGTGTCCACCCATTGGCACTCGGCGGTGCCATCCAGGAAAGCCTTCTGCTGCTTTTCGGAGAAAAGTGGCAGCGCGAGGGCTTTTCCCTCATCAAAAAGAATAACAACCTCCTCGCGCGTGATGCCGACCGCGTAGCGCAGAACCTCATCTGCGGGCAAGGCCACAGCAAGCAGGTGATTCAGCGTATATCGGACAGCATTATTGGACAACATTATCCCAAATTTGGAAATGCAAAGATACTAAAAAACATTCATTCTGATGCTCGGTATGCGCAACCCAACAATGCCACACATTGGCATACCCCTACCCTATCTTTGCCGCCACGTCTGCGAGTAGCAAAAATCCATTCCACCCGCTGACAACCGCTATTTTTGCAAAAAATTCAAGAGTATGACAATCGACAAAAACCAACGCGCCCTGGCCCAACTGTCCGCCATCTACCGGCCCGGCACGCTCAACCTCATCGGCGGACGCCCCGGAATGGGCAAGACCACCCTGGCTTTCTATCTTGCGACGGAAGCACATCTGCCCACCGTCTATTTCTCCCTCGAAATGAGCAGCGACCAACTGCTGCTGCACCACGTGACCGGGAAATGCCCCGAATGGATTCACCTAGACGACACCGTGCCGATGACCGTGGAACTGATTCGCACGAAAGTGCACCAGCTGCAGAAAACCCAGAAAATCCGCTGGGTAGTTGTCGACTACTTGCAATTGATGAGCTCGTCGCAGCCGTATTCGAACCGCACAGACGAGATCGTTCTTATCATCAATGAGTTGAAGAAGATGGCCGGAGAACTCCAGGTGGCGGTCATCGTACTCACGCAGCTGATGCGCACGGTGGAGATGCGCGATGACCGCCGTCCCACCCTGCAGGACGTGTACAATTGGGACCGTATCGGAGAATGGGTGGACGACGTGCGCCTGCTCCACCGCGACGAATACTACCATATTGTCGGTGGCAAAAAGAATCTGTTGGAGGTGCTGGCCACCGAGCGCGGGCAGGGCGGCGTCCCTGACCTGCAGCTGAAGTATCTGGGGTGGGACGCTTCGTTGACACTGAAACAGAACTTACAGGGGATATCGGACACGGACAAGCTCCGCACGATGCTTGCCACTACCGAGGGCGAAATCCTCCGCATGGCCAAGCCCTTTGATGGCGACTTAGACTGGGACACGTACACCGGGAAGATTCTTGACCGAATGTTAGAAGAGCGTGCCAGCATCCTCAACCGGATGTTTGAGTTGCACTGCACCGAGGCCGAGGTGCGCCGCTTCGAGCACGTGAACGATGCGCTGTTGAAGATGATGAACCGATTCCACGAGGAGCAGCAACAGCTTCAGAAACAGTTGGATATGCTTCCCGACATCGGCGAGCACGGTGCCAACCGCTTATATCTGATCGGGGAAATCAACTATTGTCACGACCACGAGGACCCGAAGATCTTCCCGATGGAGGAGGATGCGTTTTACGGGTCGCACTGGAACGAGATGTTGTGGGCGGTGTCGTCGATCTCGCGGATGGACGCGCACACCATCCACAACGGCGAGTCCAACCACCTCGATGACGGCCAGACCTGGGCGGAGGGCCCGCTGTGCATCCCGCAGTTCGAGCATATCTGCGTCTGCTACCTTGCCCACGCCCTCTGCACGCACCTGCGCTACAGCATCCCCGACCTTCTTCGGATGACCACCTACACCTGCGAGCGCTCGATGTGGGAGATGTCGGAGGGAAAGGTTGATTAGTGCATTTTACTGATATGAAGAGGATTCCGCCCGGCATTGTTGAGTCGTGGCGGAATCCAGCCTCGCCAGAGCAGGCATCTACGACACCCTCGCCTGCATCAACGGCAGCATCGCCGAAGCGTACTACCAAGAGATCCCCGAGGTGTCGGAGAGCAGAAAAAGTAAAATATTCCCCATTTCTGTTTCGCAAAATCAAAAAAAATGTATTTTTGCGAAATAGAAACACTTTAACCATTGATTATTATGAAGTTAATAGAAAGACCATCTTATCAGAAACGCATACAGCGAGTAAAAGGAACTCCCGACATCAAAGTGATTACGGGTGTGCGACGTTGCGGCAAATCAAAACTGATGGAGGAATTTGCCAAAAGCATACGGGTTTCTGAGACTAATGCAAATATCATTCACATCAATTTCAACCTGCTGGAGTTTGAACCGTTGCTGGAATACCACAAATTACATCAGTATGTGGAGAATGCCTATCAAAACGGTAAACACAATTACGTGCTGATTGACGAAATTCAGATGTGTGAGTCTTTTGAAAAAGCCATCAACAGCTTGCACGCCACAGAAAAATACGACATTTATCTGACCGGTTCTAACGCATTCCTGTTGAGCAGCGATCTCGCCACATTATTCACTGGCAGAACCTTTGAAATAAAAGCATTTCCATTTTCTTTCCAAGAGTATCTGCAATATTTCGAATATGAGGACATTGAGAAAGCATTTTCGTTGTACACGGAAGAGGGAGGTATGGCGGGTTCCTATCTCTATTCAACCCCAAAAGAAAAGTACAGTTATATCAACGACGAAGTGTTCAATGCGCTTATCGTCAGGGATATCATTGCCAAATACAAGATCCGGAATATCCCACTGTTGCACCGTCTTATAGACTTTATGATGGACAATATCGGCAACATCACATCTATCAGGAATATCGCCAACGCATTGATATCAAACAAGATAAACACCAATGACAAAACCATAGGAACTTACATCGACTATCTTTGCAAGGCGTTTGCGTTTTACAGAATCCGCAGATATGACATTGCCGGGAAACGCTATCTGACCAATGACGACAAGTATTACCTCGCCGACCACTCCTTCAGATATGCCCGCTTGGGTATGAAGAACCTTGACCGGGGACGGATTCTGGAGAACATCGTTGCCATTGAACTGCTTCGACGGGGGTATGAGGTATATGTGGGCATTATGCACCGCAGTGAGATAGATTTTGTGGCCATGAAGCAGCACGAGAAGGTGTATTTCCAGGTGGCGGACGACATCTCAAACCCTGAGACTTTCAAAAGGGAAACCGATTCATTGCTGAAAATCAGAGATGCCTACCCAAAGGTTCTGCTTGCCCGTACCCGACAGCCTAATTTCACGCACGAGGGCATTCTCGTCTGCAACATTGCAGATTGGCTTCGGAGCGAAATAGGGTGACCTGCAGCGGAGAGTGCCGTCCGCTTAGCCGTCTCGCTCGGCGGCGACAGCGACACCCTCGCCTGCATCACCGGCGGCATCGCCGAAGCCTACTACAAAGAAATCCCCGAAGAGATCGCCCGCCAGATGTGGTCCCGCTTGCCGGAGACCTTCCGAGAGATTTTGCGGGAGATGAGGGGAAGGTTCGGGGGGACGTTGGGGGATTTGTAAGAAGGAGGTGGAAGAAAAGGGGAAAGTTGTAGTTTTGCGGCGGAGAAAACACGTCAACAATAGTTAAGAAATAAATAGTAATTATATGGCAGAGAATAAGGCAGAAAATAAAATTGAATTGAAATCGGTAAGCGAACTTCTTGGGATGAAGTTCTTTATACCAAGTTACCAACGAGGGTACCGTTGGACAGAACAGCAGGTGAAGGACTTGCTGGAAGACATTTGGGATTTTTCAAAAAAGAAAAAGCAGGAATATGTGTTTTATTGCTTGCAGCCATTAGTTGTTAAACGAAAGAATGAAGATGTCTTAAATAGCATTAAAGCTGCGACTTCGATTGAAGAAGTTGAAATATTGTTAAAGGGTTCTTGGGAAGTCATTGATGGTCAGCAACGATTAACGACTCTATTCATAATACTTTCTGTGCTAGAAGAAAAATCTTTATATTCTATAGAATACGAAACTAGAAATGACAGTAAAGATTTTCTAAAAAATATTGACGAAAGCAAGAAGAATGAAAATATTGATTATTATCATATTTACCAGTCAAAACAAACCATATCATCTTGGTTCAACAATGATGAAGAAAAGAAAGCAAAATTCAAGAATATTCTTCTAAATAGTGTGAAATTCATCTGGTATGAATCAGTTGATGAAGACCCCATAAAAGTTTTCACCCGCCTCAATATTGGCAAAATTTCATTGACAAACGCTGAACTTATCAAAGCATTGTTTCTAAACCGCTCAAACTTTGGAGAGAATGATTCTGAACATTTGAAACTGCGCCAACAGGAAATTGCCAGCGAATGGGATAAGATTGAATACACATTGCAAAACGACGAATTCTGGCTGTTCTTGCACGAAAAAGGCTATGACCGCCCTACAAGAATCGACTTTATATTCGATTTGATTTGCGAGCAGAAACCTTTAGGGACATTTGACAACATCGGTACTGATGATTACAAAACTTTCCGCTATTTCTACGAGTATTTCAAATCAGACTCGTCGAACATTGAAGACTGCTGGAAAGAAGTAAAAAAATATTTCCAGACATTCAAAGAGTGGTTTGATGACTTGGAGCTATATCATTACATAGGGTATTTAGTCGAATATAAGCACTCAATATCGGGGCTCGTTTCTGAATGGCACAGCTCTAAGGACAAAGACTCGTTTGTAAGCTTTTTAAAAGCTGAAATAAAAAAGAAAATCAAAGGATGCCCTGCGCTTGATTTTCAATACAAAGAAGATGGTAGTGATAAAGGAAAATGCAAACCCATACTGCTTTTCCAAAACATTCAAACTATTATCAATCAAAACAAAAACAATCTAAGCAACGAAGACTATAAATTGGGAGTGTTTTACAAATTCCCATTCCATTTATACAAACTTGAAAATTGGGATGTGGAACATATCAACTCTAACACCACAAACGACGAGGAAGATGCCGATATACAGAAAGAATGGCTATTGAATGTATATCTTAGTGCAGATGACGACACACAAAAAATAATACGGTCATTTTTTGAATCTTCAGAGGATGAAAAAGGGAAATTGTTTGAGAAAGTCAAGCAAATTATTCCGCAAAACGAAGAATGGACTTCCGCTGAGAAAAATAGGATATGGAATTACACTCTATTAGACTCTTCTACCAATCGCAGTTATGGGAATGCCATTTTTCCTGGAAAACGTCGCGTGATTATTGGTAAAGACAAAGGTTTGTCAATAGCCATACCCAAAATCAGCAAAGATGGAAAACTACAATTAGGAGAGGAACAGAAAGCTAAATCGTCTTTCGTTCCGCCTTGTACAAAACAAGTGTTTATGAAGTATTACTCTGCAACAATGAGTGACGCTAACTATTGGACAAAGATTGATTCGGACGGCTATTTGAAAGATATAGATGATTGTATAAAAAAACTAGAGGAATAGATTATGAGCAACAATACAAAAGCAATATCTTTTTGGAATTTCTTGAAAGAAAGCACGATAGAAATTCCCATCATACAACGCGACTATGCGCAAGGTCGATTAGGGAAGGAAAATTTACGCAAAACTTTTTTGGCCGATTTGAAAAAGGCTTTGGACAATGAGCACCCATACAAGGACACACCCATGAAGTTGGACTTTGTTTATGGCTCAGCTGAAAACGGTAAACTGAATCCTCTGGACGGTCAACAACGCCTAACCACGCTTTGGTTATTGCATTGGTATATCGCATTGCGTGCTGGAGAACTGAGCGAAGATGGTTGCAAGATTTTCAGAAAATTTACATACGAGACACGAATCTCTTCCCGTGAGTTTTGCCAGAATTTATGCGTCCCCGAATACTTTAAGGATTTTGACGGCAAAGACATTGTCGGTTTTATTGCCAAGCAGACCTGGCTCTATTCTGCTTGGAAGCAGGATCCGACCATTCAATCAATGCTAAGAATGTTGGGCGGTACCAGAATTTCCGACAAAAAAGGAGAAGATATTGTTGATGGGATAGAAGAGATTTTCCAAGAAACAAACGAAGACGGTTTCAAATCATATTGGGAAAAGTTAACCCAAAAAGAAACCATTGTGTTCTATCATCTTCCTCTCAAAGATTTCGGCTTGTCTGATGACTTGTACATCAAAATGAACGCCCGTGGTAAGCAATTGACTAGTTTCGAGAATTTCAAGGCTGACTTGATTGGGTACATTACAAAACAGGCTGAAGATAATCCGGAATCAGAATGGAAGAATCTTTTAGATGCTGAAAATGGAATTCCAATAAAGCTGGACACAGACTGGACTGATATATTTTGGAAGAACAAGTCCAAAGAAAGCAAAATAGATGAAATCTACTTCGCATTTATTAATAGATATTTCCTTCAGGAGTTAATCTGCGCCAAGAAAGAAGATAAAACAGACTTTTATTCTGCGGACAACCTTGAAAAGGAGAATGTTGCATTCAGACATCTGTATGGAGAAAAAAGTGATGATTCTCGGTTGCAATATTCCGGATTGGATAAATACCTGTTTAGTGACGGTAAAGCAATTCCACTTAATTTCTTCACTTCGCTTAGTGAAACATTTAATAATTTAAAACCAAATTTATTTGGTTGCAAGTTTTTTGGGGGATGCTGTATTAATAATTATTTCCCAACTTGGGTTGACTCAAAATTTGAGTTTATTCCCCAATACGACGAAACAGGTAATATTACAACTTTAGGACAAAAAGAAAGAGTTGTTTTTCTCGCTATTTGCATGTATTTTGAAAAAGACAGCTTTGACGAAACTTCATTTAAGCAGTGGATACGAGTCGTTTGGAACATTGTGGAAAATTCTGGTATAGAAACAATTTCTGCAATGATTGGTGCAATGCGCTTAATTGATGGATTATCAGAGGGGGCGCACGATATTTATAATTTCTTATCAAATTCACAACTACAAGTCAAATCCAATTTCGCCAAAGAACAAGTAGCAGAAGAAATTGCCAAAGCCAAGCAAATCCTATACGGAGCGCCTCGTTCAGATGGAAAATCTTGGGAAGAAATAATCATTGAGGCTGAGAAATACGCTTTCTTCAAAGGTTCGATACGATTCTTGTTTACTGATGGCGAAGGATACATCAATTGGTGTGACTTTGACAAGAAATGGACAAATGTAAAGAAGTATTTTGATAAGGATGGAGAAATAGTCGAAGAATATAAAACCAACGCCATATTATTGAGAGCGTTATTAAGCCGAATCAATATTGGAGAAAATTGGTTTGGATATTATAGAGAGTTCTGGTACACATCTTTGTTGAAGAACGACTATCAAAGTGCCATCCATTACTTGCTAACCACGCTTCAATTAGATATAGACAATACATGTCCTCACGATTGGATAACCCACGATTCATTGCTTCAAAAACTTTTATGTTGTTACAATTCTTGGCACATTTTAACTAATTGGAATAATTACGATGTGTTAACTCGGTATTCTCAACGCAGGTCTGATGCAACTTCGCACAACGAAATTGTTGTGCTTAATGATTTGCGCAACAGATTGCTTGCACATAAAGATATTGTAATATCACAAGTAAAGAAAGTGGAGGGGACCACTTATCTATACGGCTTGAATATCAATTTTTCATACAACAACCATTTCTTCCAATGGTATGGATCCTCAAATGATATAGAACTCGATATTTACCTTATGGAAAATGATTGGGCAGATTATAAAAAACGTCCCAATCCTACATTCGACAAGAACACAGACGAAGACAAGTACTATTGTTTCAAGGTGGATGCGGCAGCGACACCAGATTCTTTCATAAAAGAGCTCGACAGCCTCATAAAACAGGCAGAATCCGATCTGAGCTAACATTTCAAATCCGTTTCTTTCACCTCATAGGTGCGTCATCACGGCGCACCTTTTTTTATGGAAAGGTTCCTGTGCCACCAAATGGCACACCTCCGTCGTATCTTTGCAATATACGTAATGGATACGTATAAACAATTGTAATTATTTAAAATACAAAAGGTTGTGCCCGACACGTACAAGGGTAGCCAATATGCCTCAGATGGTTGTAAAAGACAGAGAACTCATTAGAATTTCCCCAAAGGATGCAAGACGAATTGAAGTTTCTACAAACAATGGTGGGTCGTGGATGACTCGATACACTGGCTCGTCCACTCAAGGCGCATTCCTTGATCTCACGGTCAATGGTTATGAGCTCTTAGCCATAACCGAAAACGGCTTGTTCGCATCAAGGAACAACGGAGGAAACTGGATTAGAAGAAGTTAATGATTAATCACTTTAAAACACAAAAACAATGAAAGAAATCAAAAATTACGCATTGTTCACCCTAATGAACATTTTTTGTCTATTGGCCAATGCGGAAACATTTATTGTGACCGCTGACAAACTGAATGTCAGGAGCGAAGCCTCCAAAACAGGTGACATTATCGGAACATTCCAACAAGGCGACGCTGTTACTGTTGAGGAAATTAGTGGCGATTGGGCAACAGTGGACATCAATGGCGAGAAAGGGTATGTTAGTACACAATATCTTGCTTCGTCCGAATCAGGTCAGAAATCAAAAGAAACGAAGAAAAAATCTACTATGGATACCATCGGTGAATACGTCTTCGGCATTGCTATTATTTTGTTCTTTGTCGCAACAACAATTATGGTACCCATTCGAAAACTCAGACGAAAAGTTCATAATTTCAAGACTGACGTGAAAGATGGTGGTTTCAGCGAGGCCACTATGAGTCGTTTGGAAGATTGGGTGGACGAGTCACTAAAGAAACACAATCGCTAATAAAGCCATCTTCCCATGAATCTCAAGGATTCCTTTAGGGCAATTGTCTCGAACCGCTATTTCGAATGGATGATAACAGCCATCATTTGGGTCAATGCCATCCTTATTGGCATTGAACTCAATGTGCGCAACCCCACCATCGAGCTGATACAGAAAATCATTTTGCTGATTTTCACTATTGAAATCCTGCTGCGCTTTATGGCCCGCGATAGTGTGAAAGCCTTTTTCTCTACCGGATGGAACATTTTCGATCTATCGCTCGTGCTTATCGGCTTCATCCCAGAAACGCTTTTTGCCAACGCTTCCGCCATGATGGCCATCAGGGTGTTGCGTGTGCTTCGTGTTTTACGGTTACTCCGAGCAGGTAAAGAAATCAAAATGATCACCTCTGTATTAGCCAAATCCATAAGCTCTATGCTTTGGTATGTGGTTCTTTTCATCATTTTCATCTATCTGTTCGCCATCATCGGGGTTGGTCTGTTTAAACTCCCTGATCCTGCACGGCTTTCGGCTATGGAAAAGGTCAGGTTCGAAGAGTTTGAGCATGTGGCACACCACGCACCCGCAAACTCACCCGACCCTTTCGGCTCCCTGCCTGAAGCCATGTTCACCCTCTTCCGTGAACTCACCGGAGAAGATTGGACCGACCTACGCTACAATCTCATCACGGCGTACGAATATGGATTTGTGAAAGTCCCCCCGACGATCATCACCACCTACCACGTGCTCTGGTTCTCGCTTTCCGTTTTCCTTCTCCTTAACCTCGTCACCGGCTCCATCATCAACAACTACCAGAACATCCGGGAAGAACAGCAGAAGGCGAAAGAATCATCCTCCTCGGCGGGCTGATGAGTTTCGAGGAGTGATGTTGCAAAATACCTTTTACACCTTTTGTGTTACACCTTTTGTGTAATTTTGAAAAATTGTGTATCTTTGCAGCCGTTATAAAATGAATCGTCATGGATAACCCATTCATTATCAAATCGTACGAGTCAAAAGAACTGTTCTGCGACCGTGAAGAAGAACTCCAACAGCTGCTTCACAACACCACTGGTCACACCGACACCACCCTCATCTCCCAAAGACGTATCGGTAAAACCGGCCTGACTCTGCGGCTGTTTGACGAACTGTCATCCACACATCCCGATATCCAGACTATCTATATGGATATTTTCGCCTCCCAAAGTTTGGACGATTTCATCAAGATGATGGCGGAAGCGGCTATGCGGGCTTTTCGTCCCAAAAGCTCCCTATTGGACAAACTCATGGTATTCATTAAAACACTTCGTCCACAAATCTCGTTCGACCCCATTACGGGCGAGCCACAACTGCAGATTTCCTACCAGACAACCCACGAAAAAGAGTACACCCTGCGTGGCCTGTTCGAGTTTTTGGACGGCCAAAACACCCCCATCGTGATGGCTATTGACGAGTTCCAGCAAATCCGCGAATACCCGGAACAAAATATGGAGGCGCTGTTGCGCACCTACATACAGCAGACAAAGAACATCACGTTTATCTTTTGCGGTAGCAAAAAGCATATAATGACTGACATTTTTGCCAACGCACGCAAACCGTTTTACTCCA
>JAFYAW010000014.1 GCA_017540505.1 Bacteroidales bacterium
CGGCGGCTCCGATGGTCAGGCTCACACTCCTGCCCTCGCTCTCGCAACCCGTCTGCGTGTTGTAGGTCGTGGCCGTCAGCGTGACGTCGCCCGTGGCGTTATAGACCACCACACCCGTGGCATCGGGCTCGATGCGGCTGTTGTTCACATACCAGCGCACCTCGTCGCCGTTAGTGCCTGGCGTGCCCGCCAGCGTGACCTCGCCCGCGGCGCACAGCGTGATGTCGCCCACCGCCGGCTGGCCCGGCTTCGGGTTTATCGTGACAGTCACAGGTAGCGTGTCGCTGTAACAGTTGTCCAATTCAGAGGCCACATAGTAGGTGGTGGTGGCGTTCACGATGCCCAGCTGCGTTGTATTGCCGGTATTACTCGGAGACAAGTTGGGCCTATACCACTGAATATTGGCACCCTGATTCTGTGTAGCAGAAAGCATCACTTCCGTGGCACTGCAGTATTTGTATTCCCCGTTCACCGTCGGATTCGCCGGAACCGGCTTGATGGTGACGGTCATCGGCGACAGGGTGCTGCGGCAGCCCGTCGTTGTATTCACGTTGGCGGCGTAGTAGGTTGTCGTCTGCGACACCTGGACGCTGCTGGAGGACAGCATGGTGTCTCCCGCCGCGTCAGAGTACCAGCGCACCGTGCAGCCGTCTGCGGCCGTGGCCGTCAACGTCGTCTGCAGTGGACCGCAGTTCGATATATTGTCCAACGTCGGGTCATTCGGCTTGGGATTCACCGTAATAGCCACCGAAACGCGGTCGCTCTCGCAACCCGATGTGCTGCTATAGGCCGCCACATAGTAGGTGGCATCCGCATTCAATGTCGCAGTGGTATAAGTCGCGTTTGTGGAAATCGCCGATCCTCCGTTCTGCACCATGTACCAGCGACAGTCATTGCCGTTGAGGCCGGAAGCTGTCAGTGTGGCGGCCTTGCCCTGGCATATCGGAGCCGGCGTGCAGGTGGGTGCAGTAGGTTTCGCATTCACCACAACCGTAAAATCCAAACGGTCGCTTTCGCAACCGTCAAGCAGGGCGGCGGCATAGTAATGGTATGTGCCGGCCGTCTCCTCCGGGGTATAATAGTAACCCTCATTGTTAGGTGTGAGGGTGTTGCCACCCGTAGCTGCATCATACCAAACAATGGATGCACCCGCGGGCACCGTGGCCGTCAATATCTTGTGCTCGCCAGCGCAAAGAGAGGTGGAGAGATCGTTGGAGCTGATGCTCGGTATGTCCTTCTTCGTCACGGCCACATGCACACGCTCGCTCTCGCAACCCGAGGTGCTATTGTAGGCCGACACGTAGTAATCAGTGTTTCCCGTCACCGTGGGCTTGTAGGTGGAGGCCGTCGAGAGCACCGTCGTGCTCTGGGTGGACGAGTACCAATGGCACGTGTTGCTGCCCGGGTTAGCTGACAGCTCAACCTCACCCGCACCGCAACGGCTCACCGAGGTGGTGACACTGGTGGGAATAGACACAGCGGGGTACCACTGGGCCGTCACCGGCACACGCGACGACTCGGTCCCTGAGTTGGCATCATACGTGCTCACATAATAGGTGGTAGAGCTCGTAAGCACAGGGGTCGTATATGAAGTTGCCGTTACCAACGGCGTACCGCCCGTTGCCGCACCATACCAGCGGCAGGTGGCACCCACCACCGTAGGCACGGCCGTAAGCGTAACGGTACCGTTACCGCAGGTTTTGCCTCCCTGCACCGTGGGCGGACCCGGATTGACCGTGACAGCAATCGTGTTCTCGGCTGTACAGTCAGAGTTGGTTACAACAAGCTTATAGTTTTGTGTCCCTAAACCGGAAGGCTGGGTTACACACGGATTGCCCGTACCCACGCTGCTATTATTAAGAGACCATGCATAGGTGGTTCCCGATGGATATGAAGTGGAGGTGGACAGTGAAAGGTCTGCCCCCAATGTAGCCGGGTTGGGCGTGGCCGCCAGCGCAGGCGTAGCCAACTGAATGATATTGGAAAAATAAATTCTAAAATAATAGCAGGAATTGTCCGTATGAGTAACCTTGACGATAGCATACGGATTATTGGCAGTAGCTGTGCTCTGCACGGTTGCCGTAGCAAAACCGGATTGAGGTGTAGCAGTAATAGCAATCGTGGCCAAATCAGAAGCACAAACGGCTGTTGAATATGTATAGGTAGGATAACTGCCCTCTACTATTGACGACGTAAAGGTGTTTGTTGTAGTACCATTGGCAAGAGAATACGCCAAATTATTTAATGTAGTAATCTGGGCGGAGGTAAGCGTGGTATCCCCCACCACCAAAGAACCGAGTTTCTTGTTATAGACAAACCAGATGTCGTCCACGAAAATAGCATCACCAGCCTTTCCTCCTCCGATGTCTTTGTTTGTTGAAAAAGAGGCCAGCAAGTAGGATGGAGCTGAAGTATTGCTCAAATTAGGACTGGTGTTTTGATTGGAACCGTTCCAATATTTCACGGGAAAACTGAAAGCCATCCAGTCTGAAGTCCATGCGGAAGAATTGCTGTGTGATGGTGATTGCAAATCTCCATATACATTGGCGATTTTTCCTGATTGAGAAGTGTTTGCATACACCTGTCCATGATCATAATACTCCACATTCCCATGCAAATGGAACTTTAACGATGCAGTGAATGAACGGGTGGTGGCAGATTCAAAAAGGCCTTTTTTGGGAATATAAAATTTACACCACAATTTTAAAGAGTCGGGACGACCACTAAACGCACAATAGCCATTATGTTCTTCGGAATTGTCAATATCTGATATATTTCTATTTTCAGTGCTGTTTGTTGAAAGAGCGTTCACCATAATCTGACCGGTGGTGATATTGCCATTTGCCACAATTCCAATAACACTATGCGACTCCATTCTGCAACAGTAGCCTGGGCTACTACCTGTGCCGTGACCGGTCTCTCTGCTGCTGTAATTTGTGCCATTTACCGTGCTGGCATGATCACCTGATGCATCCTTAAAGGAATGCCACCCCGAAGGGACTGTGTTGCTTTGAATCCAGCTGCCTTCAAAGGTGTTGTTTGGTACTTGGTAATTCTGTCCCATGGTTACGCTTGCCATCAAGAACAGCAATGCATTTAAAATCGTAATTTTCTTTCTCATATTATTGTTTTTATTTATTATCGTAATAAAGCTTCGTTTCTTAACTTCTCAACTTAAAAACCATCATCTCACTACCTTTCAACAAGATAGCACTATTCTCCCCTATTTGAGGCGGCAAAAATACACTTTATACCCATACATTACACCCATTGTTGATAACTTTTTTAAATAGTTAATTAAATTTCAACAACTTACATTTGTTAAAGAAAGTTAATAAGAACACATGACACCCTTCAACACGAAGATGATTCGCAGTGGACAAATTTATTTCTGCCTGAATTACAAAACTTAACAATTGATTTTTAAAATATAAAATATTTTCGGTTTTTAAACAAATATATTAAAATATTTCTTATTTTTGCAGCGTTAAACAATGTTGTTTAACTGTTGATACTACCCCAGCCTGCGGGCTCACAATTAAACATCTTAACTTCTTAACTCCTTAGTTTCTTAACTCCTACAAAAACTCTAATCTCTCATCTCTCAACTCTAAACTAATCATTAATCACCATAAACAAACCCATCATGCAAACACCTACCACTATACAACCTCAGGACTTGAGCTGGGCTGAAATCAAGAACATCGTACTCGCCGTCTCGGACCAAATCAAAGAGACTGGCCAACAAATCAAAGCGGATCGGGAACAGGCCGCCATTCGGTCTTCGGAAATCGACCGGCAAATCAAGGAGAGCCGAGAGCAAGCCGCAATCCGGTCCGCGGAAATCGACCGGCAAATCAAGGAGGACAGGGAACGGCTCTTAGAGAGCAAGCTCGAGTGGGATGCGGCCCTGAAGCGGATGGAGGAAACGGACGCCATCGCCAAACAGTGTCTGAACGAGACCAAGTACCTGCGCAACCTCTTCCAGACCGAATGGGGACGGCTCATCGAGTCATTGTGCACACCCGCCGCCCTCAAGCTCTTCTCCGACCTTGACATCGGCATCAGCCACATCTATACGGAGGGGCGCAAGGCCAAGGACAACGGCATCGACCGCATGGAGGCTGACATCATCCTCTGTAACGGCTCCGTCGCTGTGGTGGGTGAGGTCAAGACCACCTGCACCGTCAAGCACGTGGACCGCTTCCTCGAGAAGATGAAGCAGTTCAAGACCATGTATCCGGAGTTCTCCAGCAAGACCGTGTATGCCGCTGTGGCCGCCATCAAGTACAACCAATCGTCCGACGCCTATGCCCGCAACGCCGGACTGTTCGTCATCCGAACCACCGGCGACGGTGTCTTCTCCATGGATCAGCCAAAGGAAAGGCTCACATATTAGTTATTGCAGCCAGATCTCGCGCACGTTCGGCATCCGCACGAGCTTCAAACCGAGCCACCACATCCACTCCCTCTTTAAAGAGCATCTGCAATTTCTCAAGGTCCGGCTTGGCATCGCACAAGTACTTGAGCACAAAACAGGCATTCTGAAGGTTGTCCTGCTCATAACGCTCCCACTGTTCCCGATAACGCTCGTGCATAGCTTTCCAATCGGACGAGGGCTGCTGCAACATCTTGTCAACCTCCGTTTGAAGCATCAGCTGACCTCCCACATTGGCCCAAGCTTTCCGTTCCGCCTGTTTCACCATCTGCAGCAGATGGAGAGGATCTCTGTCGTATGCCTCCTTCAAGGTGTTCATCACATAATACAACAGCATCTCCCGATAGGCAGCTTCGGCTTCCGTTTTCTTGAGGATTCGCACCGCACGCTTGGAACGCTCCACCCCCTTCGTCAGGGCTTCGTCTTCCAGACGCATACGGTTCAGCGCATCCATGATCTCCTGCACCGTATCCGGCGCAAGAGGCGATGTTTGTATATACTGGCTGACAACCTTGCGATGGTCGCGCTGGACGAACTTCTGCGCGTTGCGCCGCAAGGCGAAGGCATTGTACATCCACCAGAAGGCAGGCATGATTTCCAACACATTGTCATGCACATTGTTATTCAGCAGACAGAAGGGCAACTTAAGATTGATCTCGTATGGGTAGTCGCCTTTAGCCATCAGCGTATAGGAGGCGAAGCGGCTCGGGAATTTCACCGAGACGCACAACCCGGGCCAAAAACCGCGTCCTGCCACGAGGTCGCAGTCGTTCACACGTCCGTTGTGGTTGGAACCCAGGGTGGCACCAGCCGCCACATTGGTCTGCCCTTGCAATTTCGCGGCAATGAGGAACGAGTTGTTGTGATGTTGCTCATGGAAGGGGTATATCAGCGCATGGAGCACCTCGCAACAGGCCAGGTGCGAATTGTCGCCCACCACCGTGTGCGAGATCCGCAATCCATCGGTCAGCGACACATGGCTTCCTGTCACCACATTGCGCACAATGGCGTGTGTGTCAACCACATTCTGCAATCCCAGGACCACATTACGGACAATCACGCCGGCACCCAGATGCGTGGGCTCGTCGGCGGACGAATGCACGAACACATTCTCTACCAGCGTGCATTCCGACAGAACCGCATTCTCACCCACGTAGCAGTCGCGCACCGCCTGCACATTGCGGATTTGCGTTCCGCGGCCAACAACACCCAGAGTCATAGCAGTATACGCCGCCGCGGAGGCTCGCATGAAGCGCAAGGGATGATCCGCCGCTACGCTGGCGGCCAGACAGGCATCCGTCGTCGTCATATCCGGACAAGCAGTAATCGTGTGCGAACCGTCCTCGTTGCAAACCTCTACGGGGAAGTCGAAGCGATAGCCCGTGAAGGAGAGCTCGCCCACATTCTGCAGCCGGCATCCCTCCTCAAGGCGGTAACCATCCAGAAGACCGACGTTTGCAATCCGGACATCGGCCCCAATAAAGACATTCCCTCCGAAATGCGTACGGTGAACACAGTCCACCTTAAAAGCGTCAACGACTGAAACCAAGTTCCAGTCGTCGGCACTATTGAGTTGTTTTTCCAATTGCTCAATTTCCTGAGCGGATAAGGCACGCCAGGTGTTTTCCATAGGACAATACCTTTATTGTTTTACTCCTCGTCGTCTCCGCCCATACCGAGCATCTTCTTCAAATCTTCCGGGGCTTCATCAAAAGACTTAGCATCCGACGGACGAAGGAATGTGGTGGCTTTCACCTTCTTATCGGGTTTCACGGAAGTGGCTTGCACAATGATCGTAATCTCGTTACCCTCCATCGGGGTTTTCACTTCCGTACGCATCACATAGCCCTTCAAACCAGGATATTCGCTGAAATTGATATTTTCACCCGTCATCAGATCCTCTGTCACCCAAAGCACCAGCGTAGTTTCCTCATCCGATTCCAAATTTGTAGCCGTAACATTCACCTTCTTGCAGTTGTATCCAGCAATGGGATAGGTTTCGTCGGTATATTTGTAATCGAATTTCACCGTTTCAAAAGACTTTTTCAATTTTTCAGCATCCTGCTCAATATAATATTTGCCATATCCGGGAATATCAATCACCGTGGTTTTCAGATTATAGTCCCCATTGGCGATTGAAATAACATCGATACCAGGCTGGCTCATATTCGTGCGGGTGTTGTTGCCCATCACAATAACCTCTCGGGTGAGTTCAGACAATTGCGCGGCAATATTGGGGTCATCCGTCCCTTCGGCGATGGTTTCAAACGTGATGATGCCGGCAAAGGGCTTTTGGGCAAACGTGACAACGGTTCCAAACAACAGGATGGCTGTCATCCACAAAGAAATCTGTTTTTTCATTTTATCTGATTTTATTGATTAATTTTCAAAACTGGCGGCAAAAATACAATTAATTTGTATAACAACCCTTATCCGACCCTCATTTAACATTTTTTCATAGCGATTTTATCGAAGGGGTTTTAATCCGAATCTTATCAATCCTCCTCACCTCGTACAATTGGCACGGACCCACAAGCCCCATCGGCTGCCACCACTGCTCCCTGCCCTTCCTGTTGACCCAATGCTGCACATCCGGACGGTCTGTCCACGTTTTCAGATAGTTACCCATCGTAGTAGTGACTATAACCTCAAGTTTATTATGACCTTTGTGCAAATATTTTCCAATATCAGAATATTTGGGGGTGCAATACCAAAGCGTGTCTATACAGACTCCATTCACGTAGAGTTCCGCTACGCCTTCCACCAAGCCCAAATCCAACCTATACAGCATTTTTTCCGATATTTTTTTCATATAAAAATCCTTTTTATACACCACCCTGCCGGTAAACGTGCGCAACGAGTCAATTTTATTGAGGTCCTTCAATGAATCCATCCGGAGGGTCCAAAACGTGTCCAGCAGACTGTGATGAAATTCCGCACGCCAATCCGTGGACAGCGGGAACATTTTATAACTATGATATTTCTTTGGCAATGATGACGACTGGATAGGCCAACTGACACAGAGCTGGTTTTGATTTTCCTGCTTCCGGAAAACCAAAATAAGGGATTGGGCCGGTCTTAATTGCAGATACAGTCTGTTTTTGGATTCCGAAAAGCAGAACGGTTCCTCGGAGCCGGTTTCCGGATCCCAACGGTATAATGAGCGGCGACTGAGGTTATCGGAGAAAAGGATGGACGAATCCACCAACACATTCACTTCCACGCCATTATAACGATTGGCATTGGCAAAAAAGAAGACCTCGCTACCATCCTCCGTCCGATAATGGTTCTGCATCAGATAGGGATTCGGTTGGTCGATCTCCAAGACGTGCGGAAGGTTATAATGCTGCATCAGAGCCTGATACCAGTCCAGGAAATTGCTATCCGGCTTATGGGCGAACAGGAAGCGGGTGCTGTCCATCTCCTGCAGACGGGCCATGCAGGCGTGTACGATGCTGTCCGCCTGACGGTTGTCGATGGGCGGGGCCACGTACATGCCCAACGACCTGTCGGGCACCGTTTCGATGCAGAGCACACGCCCACCCTGCCGCGCAAAATCAAGGATTTTGTTTGCCGCATCGGGGGTGACTCTTTCCACATTGGTCAATATCAACAACTTGTACTTGCAAGGGCCATAGCAGAGTTGCCCGTCACGGATTTCTGCATTCCTTAAAAGGCTTTCCGTTATATAATCGGCATTGCCGCCGCACTTGCTGATGGACTCCCAAATGAACGTCTTGTAGGGCACAATGGTCCTTGACGGGAACGGTTCGTTCTGCATGCCAAGGGTGCTCCATAAATCACCGATGGGGTTCAGGATGGCGATGTCGGCCTGGTATGTAACATTCTGAAGCAATGCCGACAAGCGTGCTTTGTAGTCGGTGTATTTGCGGAAATAGGGCCACCAGTTGTTGCGTTCGTTATAGAAGGCCCCGTACTGGATCCATCCCGGGAACGGTGCCTGCGGCGGCGAGTAGTTGAAGCCGTGGAATACCGTGTGGTTCACGCCGGAGATGGCCGTCTGGTCGCCCCCGATTTTCAACTGCTGCAGTGTCATGTTGAACACGGTGTAGGTGTTGGTCATTTCCTCGCAGCTCACGAGGGGTTTTCCGGCCAGGTGCGCCGCCGACGACACGTATTTGTTGACCATCGTGTAGGCCCTGCCCTTGCGGTAGTCCTTCTCCGACATCTCCTCGCCTAGTTTGTGGCGGGTCCAAGTCATCGTCCAGGATTCGCACTCGGGGATGTCCACCTTGAGGCTGCTTTCCAGCGGGAAGAGATTGCGCCCGTAGGCCTGTGCGCGTGAGCGGACGCCGTGCGCGTGACACCAGTCGTCGAAATCCTGCAACATCACCAAAAGCTTCTCCGCCTTCAGCTGCTCGAAATCATAACGCACACGTTCCACCGTATCCTGTTGGGTTTCACCCACTTCCACTGGCGGCAGATAGTTCACCGGATCACCCATACCTTTGGTTTTACGCAGGAAAAAGGGAAGATAAGGTGTCACATCATAATGGTAACGATTTTGGAAATCCTCCGCGAAACGGTCGTTCCAGTTGGCACCTTCCAATTCAAAACTATCTATAAATAAAGCCCTTAAATAGGCAGACAATGATTTTCCAAGATGTTTCTCTATGGCAGAGGACATGCGTTCGAAGTAGTTGCACACAGCCTGCCGGTTGTAATGGTCCACCACGGGTCCCGACGCGCCGGGGGCTCCGTTCATCACGGCCATGAAGCCGCGGATGGTCACCAGAGCCGATATCGTGTAGTTGCCCACCGGCACATCAAAACGATAGACACCGTCCGCACCACGGGTGGAACGCAACGGGCGTACGTCCGACAGGTTGGTGCAGGGCGTGGGAATCAGCAGCAAGTCATAAAGGTGGAATGTATGTCCCTCGTAGGCCGAGTTGACGTGCGGGTCAGCATCAGCGAAGATGTCCGTTTCGGGCAACTCCACCGTACAGGGGCCTGTCACCGTTTTGGTGTAGTTCATCAAGATGGTGCTGCGTTCGTTCTCGGGCACGAACTCGCCACCGAAGGGCCAGCCACTGCCCACAATCAGGTCGCAGGTCATACCTAACCGTTCCGCCTCGTTAAATGTCACGCGCAGCATATCCATCCAAGGGGCGCTGAGCCAGTCCAATGCGGGGATGTTCAGGCTGTCGGTGCGGCGTGGGAACTCCACGGGATTGATCTCCACCCCGCCGATGCCAGCCTCTTTCAGCAAACGCAACTCACGCACCAGCTCGGCAGAATCCACCCTATTGCCGTTCCACCACCAGCGCACCATAGGGCGGTAACGGTTCTCCGGCGTGCGGAAAACGTCATACAGCTTGTCCGTGGTGGGCACCAAAGACTCTTGCGTCTGCGCACCCACGCGCAGGCACGAGAGACAGAGCAGGAGCAGAAAGGCGAGAGTGTTTGATCTTGGCATATCAATGAGTTATTTTGTCAATTCATCGTACATCTTAAACAACTTTGCCACAATCTCCTCCTCTGTAAAATCCCAATCAATTCCATACGCCTGCATAACGGCACGGTCATTGGCCTGATGAGCCTTGCGCAACTCGGGCGGCATAACACTTTCATCATACAAATCGGCAAGCGAGGAATTCGAATATATGGCACGGGCATCCAGTATGGCTTGGGCCGTCTGTTCAATTCTCCGACGCTGGGCTTCGGTTGGCATTGGCCACGGGAAATTATTGTAAACGATATCGTTTGAGTACCTGTAATCGCTTTTTAGCCGACCGCATACTGTACGCATCCAGGCATTATGGACATTGCTTGTGAGGGCACCAAACTCGTACAAGGTGGCGAATGGCACCACCAAATTGGCATTAGAAGAAATCACGGTCGCAGGCAGGAAGCCAATAGGTACGTATCTCCTTCTTTCTGACGATGTGCTTGGAATCAACAGATAATCACCACTTTCCGGCTGACGGTTTTCAGTAAACAAATACGGGTACACGGCCCATTTCCGAGTAGCGGCCTTTTTGCTGGCGTTTCTCATCGCTTTCACAGCCTCTAAACGTTTCATCACAGTAGGCATTCCACGCAATTCAGCGGCACTTGCCTCGACCAACCAAAGACAATACCTCTTCTTACCATTAATAAATTCTTCTGCTCCTAAAAACTCGCGAATATATTTTTTCGCTTCTGGTTCTTTTCTTAAAAACTCATCATATTCTTCCTCAAGAATAATCAGATTTCCACCATCGGTAGGCTGACTTCCCTTATTAATCAAGGGCGTATCGCTACATAATGGTTGTTTGCGTTTCTCAATAAAAATGGTGGGGGCATCAATCAAATAGGGACTGATATTCAACGCTTCACGTTTTTCCCTATTTTCATCAAAAATAAACTTTACTCCCTGATGAGAACCTTTATGTGAAAAAGCAACAATCACACAATGCACATGGGCCTTTTGTTCTGACTCACTGTCCCAACGAAAAGTCCGATAGGCAAAATCCAGTTGTATGTTATACCTTTCAAACAATGGTTTCCACAATATGGAGACCTGTTCACCCTGGGTTACGCTATTTGTAGAGACAAACGCACATTTAGTGTCTGTCCCCTGAATCAACTGCGAAGCTTTAATATACCAGCCCGCAACATAATCAAGGTTTCGACTAATTTCATTATCGACGAATTTCAAATCCTCTTTTTGTATCTCTGTTTGAAATGTATATCCAACAAACGGCGGATTCCCCATTATATAGTCATACACAACCGGCTCTATATCACCCTCTTTTTCAACATCTTTGAATTCAACATCTTTGGCTTTCACATCCAACTCCTTGTAAATGCCATTGTAGGACAACTGCGGTTCCTGCACCTTTGCGACATTCTCAAAATCTCTCACATGATAGATATTGAGTTTCTCCGTGCAGAGAAACTTTTTGTGTGGGATTTCGGATAGCGTGGTCCAATCCATCCGCAACGCATTTCCTGTTCTAATATTGGCATTGGTCTTAAGTGGCAAAAAGTCTATTTCCTGTCCCACCAATCGTTCTGTCTCCTCCATCATCTGGCACTCGGCAATCCACAGGGCCGTCTTGGCAACTGTCACGGCAAAGTCATTGATTTCGATGCCATAGAATTGGTTAATATTCACTTTAATAAACTCTTCTCCAAATCCAAAAACCTTTTCTCCCTTATTTAAGATAGCGATAACCTCATTTTCCAAACGACGCAATGAAAGGTATGTTTCTGTGAGAAAATTGCCGCTACCACAAGCAGGATCAAGGAATTTCAATGTAGATAATTTGATCTGGAAATCCATCAATTTTCTTCGTTGTAGAGACGGGATACTCCTCGACTCCACAATATTATGGAACTCCGTTTCCAAATCATCCATGAACAGCGGATCTATCACCTTATGGATATTCTCAATGCTGGTATAATGCATGCCCCCCTTTCTTCGGGTGTCAGGATTGAGGGTCGATTCAAACAAGGAGCCGAAGATGGTCGGGGAAATCTCACTCCAGTCAAAATCGGCGGAAGCCTTATCCAGTATAATCTGCCGAATTTCATCCGTAAACCTCGGGATAACAATACTGTCATCGCTGAACAACCCGCCATTTACGTACGGAAATTTCGCCAAGGGTTCCTCCAAATATGGACTCCGGTCTTCCATCTTAGAATCCAAAACATCAAACAACCCCATCAATGCTTGACGAAAATGATTGGCTGGGAATGCCGCTAAGTAGTCGTGAAAAGCCGTTTTGTCACCAAACAATCCTGCATCTTCTGCATATAGACAGAACACCAACCTGACACACAACACGTTAAGCGAATGCAATGTTTCGGCACTTGTTTTGTCAACATATTGTTCCAACAGAGCATCATAAATACGTCCCACCAGTTTGCAAGCCTTTATGCTTACCTCTATTTCTTTTTTCAGATGTTCACAACGTTCATCCACCAGAAATTGAAGCCTGTACCACTCATTTTCAAGATTCTCAAGCCTAATTTCTTGTGGTTCTGCATTGGGATTTTCCATGTCATAAACAAGAAACATGTCAAAATTGCAAACCACAATCCATTTCGGATGCTGGCTGAGCGGCAATCCTGCCACATATTTTTTCGCCTGCTGAAAAGGAGTTAGCAAACAACCATCTGACTGCCTGATCGCCTCTTGCAAATTCTTACCTCTGGATTTTTGCTCTATCATCACTCTTGTGGTAGGAATATACGCGTCTATGAAATTGGTGATAGTTTTGTCCCCAATTTTGTCTTTCACCTGTTCTTCAAAAAAGATATAATCTGTAAGATTCCTGACACCGAACACATTGGCCAACAAGTCCATCCAGAATTTCTGGGTTTCACTCTTCTCATAGCCGTGGCCCTTCCATTTCTTCACAAATTCCCTTACTGACTTTTTGAGATCATTTTGTTTCATCGCTTGAAGTTTTAATTAGTTTGCAAAGATAATGTTTTTTTTCTTTAAATCAACATCATTTCTCCAAAAACTCCTCATCCGTCAGCGTTTCCAGAAATGCCTTCAAATCAGTTAGTTCCGATGGGGACAGATGCCGACCGCCCTCCTGTATTTTGTGCATCAGCGGACTGACGTACGGCGAATATTGCAGACCCTCATTGTAGAATGTCAGCACTTCGTCCAAGGTATTGAAACGCCCGTCGTGCATGTACGGTGCCGACACTGCCACATTGCGCAGCGAAGGTGCCCGATACGCCCCCCTATCCATAACGTTGCCCGTATAGCCCATCCTGTCATACTCATCCGCAAAGACCGCATCCAACCCATTGTTATAAAACAAATTAGTGGTAAAAAGCGGAGAACCGTCACTGCCATGACAATGGAAGCAGTCGGCCCCCTCTTCCGTGGCGAACAGCACATAGCCGTGCAGCTCCTGCGGGGTAAGCTGCTCCTTGCCTTGCAGATAACGATCGAACTTGGAGTTGGCCGACACTAACGAACGCACATACTGCGCGATGGCCTTTTGGATGCGTTCCATCGTAATCTCCTCAGAGCCAAAGGCTTTCCTGAACATTTCCGGATAACGGCTGTCGGCCCGGATGGCCGCCAACGCCGCCGCCTCCGTCCCGCACATCTCATCGGATGCCACAATCGCCATGCGCACAATATCCTCTATGGAATGCATCTGCGGATTTGGATTCAGCGCATTGACACTTCCATTCCAGAAATAGCCTTCCTGATTGAAAACCAAATTCATAAGCGGCATCACATTGTGTCGGGTGGCGATGCCCGTTGTGCGGCCACGCGCCACACCGTCCGGGAAACGGGGATTGTCAGTGCCTATATCGTAATTATGCGCCTTCACATGACAAGTGGCGCACGACATCAGCAAGTCGGGATTATCCCCTTGATAACCACATAAATGCGGATCCTCGAAAAGCATCCGACCCAACGCCACGCCCTCCTCTGTCATCGGATTGTCAGCGGGGATGTTCAAGTGCGTCGGAAAGCCGGGCGGGATAGAAATATTGTAAGGTGTAGGGGGATCCACACGATGACAGGACACCAACAGGAGAAGCACAACGGCCGTCACCAGCAGTACGTGCCGGGAACCTACAGCCGTATATGTCTTGTAAACTGCCATCAGAAAAGGCTCAGCTGGTCGCCTTCATCCTCTGGCGAAGGCGCTTTGTCTGTTTTTTCCACCGTTATATCCTTGAAAATGGCCTTGGCAACCGCATCATCCACATTCTCAACATTCTTCTCCTCCTCTGGTTCCTCTTCCTCCTGCGGGTCCTCCTCCGGCTCCTCGTAGGGCAGCGGCTCAATGAAGACCACCTTCTTGATGTTCGGATAATTGATGCGGCGACCACGGGCTTTGGAGCTCATAACCTCCACAAATTCAGCACAGGAGATGATATCCTCACTATCCACTTCCGCTTTCTTCTCCCTGTACACCACCTTCACCTGCGGCAGGTAGTCCAACGAAATGCCGATGATGGTCGTGTCGCCGTCGTCCGGTGCAAAGTCCACACGCTTGCGCATGTCGTCGGGCGCGAGGCGTTTCATGAAATATTTGTCCTCCTTCTTCTGATAATAGACCAACGTGATGCGCAAATTCGGATTCCATTTCCGAATCATTCCCAAATCATCATCAAAATGGTTGGACAGATCAAAGCCGATTATTCGATAGTTTCCTGATTTATAAACGGTTAAAATCTTATCATCCTCTTTAAAAGCACCCAATAGGATTCCACGGCCGTCGTTGTTGAGGCGCATCACCGCCTCCTCGTAATAGACATTGATGGCACTCAACGTGGAGACACCCTCCTGGCTCATCGAGATGTGAGCGATGGGATAATGCGTCAGCAGGTTGCCTAACGCGGAGCGGCTTTTCACCAACAGCTGGCTGAAATCGTAGTCGAACTCCTTTTTCTTGAGCTTGGGCTTGGGTTTCAGTTTCACGCGTATCACCTCCGCCTCGCCGTTGGGATTGGAAGTGAAATAGAGCACCTTGGAGCCGGGCTTCCCCTTGGTGAGATCGTACTCCTTGTCCCGGGAGATGCCACCGATGGCGAAGCGTTTTACCATCGCCGGACCGTTGGTGCCGTTCTGATAGACCATATTGTAAATGCGCCGGTCATCGCCCCGCTTGAAGACCTCCACATGGATAATGTTCTTGCCGAAGAAATGCTTGCCGGCCACCTTGCTGATGGAGAATTTGCCATTCTCATGGAAAACGATGATCTCGTCCAGGTCGGAGCAGTCGCAGGCATACTCCACACCTTCGTCCTTCTTCAAGGCCGTACCCACAAAGCCCTCCTTCTTGTCCACATAGAGTTTCTGGTTGGCCACCGCCACCGTGGAGGCCACAATATTGTCGAAGCTCTTGAGTTCGGTGAGACGCTCGCGACCCGCCCCGTATTTCTTCTTCAGCTGACGGAAATAGTTGACCGCATAGTCAATCAGGTGGTCGAGGTGGTTCTGCACCTCGTCCATCGCCAGTTCAAGGTCGGCGATGTCCTGCTCGGCCTTCTTGATATCGAAAATAGAAATCTTACGCACCGGTTTTTCACAAAGGGCCAGCACATCCTCGCGGGTGATTTCCTGCCGGAAGAGCGACCGGTAGGGGTCGAAGGCGCGCTCAATGTTGTCCACCTGCACCTCCCACGATTCCACATTCTCTTTTTCCAACTCCTTGTAAATCTTTTTCTCAAAGAAAATCTTCTCCAACGAAATCTTGTGCCATTTCTGCTTCAGCTCATCCAGCTCGATTTCCAGCTCGCGGCGCAGCAGGTTCACCGTATTCTCCGTATTGATGCGGAGAATCTCCTTCACATTGGTGAAAACCGGCTTCCCGTTCCAGATCACGCAGGCGTTGGTGGAATAGGTGATCTCGCAATCGGTGAAGGCATAGAGCGCATCGATGGTCTGGTCGGGCGACACGCCGGATTGCAGATGCAGGTATATCTCCACATGCTCAGCCGTATTGTCATCTATCTTCTTGATTTTCAACTTACCCATCTCCACAGCGGCGGTAATGGAACTCTTGGATTCGGAAATCAGTTTGCCCGTCGTGGTGCCGTAAGGTATTTCGGTGATGACGAGGGTCTTGTTGTCCACAATGTTGATTTTCGCGCGGTTGCGCACCTTGCCACCCTGGGCACCGTCGTTATAGCGACTCACATCCGCCGTACCGCCGGTGGGAAAGTCGGGATAGAGCTCGAACTCTTCGCCCCGAAGGATGTGGATGGAGGCATCGATGAGCTCGTTGAAATTGTGCGGCAGGATTTTGGTGGACATACCCACGCCCACACCCTCCACGCCCTGCGCAAGCAGCAGCGGGAACTTGATGGGCAGTGCGATGGGTTCCTTGTTGCGTCCGTCGTAGGAGACCTGCCATTCAGTGGTCTTATGGTTGAAGACCACCTCCAAGGCGAATTTGGACAGGCGGGCCTCAATGTAACGGGCGGCAGCCGCCGGGTCGCCAGTCAGGATGTTACCCCAGTTGCCCTGGGTGTCAATCACCAGCCCCTTCTGGCCCAACTGGACCAAAGCGGCATAGATGGAGGCGTCGCCGTGCGGATGGTATTTCATCGTATTGCCCACCACATTGGCCACCTTGTTGTAACGGCCATCCTCCAGCTCGTCCATCGAGTGGAGAATGCGGCGCTGCACCGGCTTCAGTCCGTCATACACATCGGGAAACGCGCGGTCCAGGATCACGTAGGAGGCGTAATCCAAGAACCACTCCTTGTACATGGACTGCACATAGATGATTTTATGAAGGTCGGAGGTTTCGGGCTCATCTACAGGGAGAACAGCCCCCTCTTCAACATCGGGCGTATCTTTCGACATAGGTTTCGGTTTGGTTTTTCAGGCGGCAAAGATACAAAAAAAACGGGAGAGAAAAAATCCCTCCCGATGAATCTATTCGCCTCTTTTTTTCTTGAAATAGGTCTTGAAATAGGGAATGTGCCACAAAACGTGCAACACGGCCACAATCGTCATGGAAATGCCGAACTGCACATGATAGTATCGGATGGTGGCGAGGGCATCCCATGCCAGATGGTAGTTGATCTGGATGACCAGGAAGAATCCCAACAGACAGGAAACCAGGAAAGTAATCAGCAGGAGGAAGTTCCAGATCTTACGATGGGTAGCCAGCTTTAAATGGCCTGTTTTCACCAGTATGAAAGTGAAGGCATAGAGGCCCAACGTCACAAGGGAAATCCAGATTAGGTCGTACGGTTTCTTCTCCTTGGGGATATCCACAGGTGCCGAGGGTGAAAAGTCATCTTCGATGATAGGCTCGAACACTTCGAACGTGTCTTCCTCTTGAACGGCATCCTCCGTCTTTTCCGCCTTTTTTGGGGATTCTGTCGGGCGGGCCGTCCTGTTCACCGTCGGAGTATTCGCGGGTTCGGCTATATGTTCCTCCACTACGACAGGCGTCTCCTCACTTTTCGGAGTTGAAAGCTTGCCCCGATCGCAGAAGCCGTCGCCGTTGAGGTCAATGAAGCGGCCGCAGCGGCCCGGACAATCCACCGCGCCGCAGTCCTGCTCCACTTGGGCCGTCAGCAGGCCCACACAGAACAGGAAACACAACAGGGCGCATATCTTTTTCATCATATTCATATTTAGGGTATAATAAAGGGTAGGCACTCACCTACCCTTCTGTTTTATTCAAAACTGATCAGTTCGATTTCGAAAATCAGCGTCGCACCACCGGGGATGAGATTACCGGCACCCTGGTCGCCATAAGCGAGGTCGGAGGGGATGTAGAAGATGTACTTGGAGCCGGGAGACATCAGCTGAAGGCCCTCGGTCCACCCGCGGATCACCTGGTTGAGGCCGAAGGAGATGGGTTCGCCATTGTTGTTCTTGTCCGTGGAGTCGAACACCGTGCCGTCGATGAGCTTGCCGGTGTATTTCACCGTCACCTTGCTCGTGGCGGAAGGTTTCTCACCCTTGCCCTCGGTGACCACCTTGTACTGGAGGCCGGAAGCCGTGACCTTCACGTTAGGATCTTTCTTGTTCTCCTCTAAGAATTTCTGTCCTTTGGCCTTCTCCTCTACCGCCTGACTGGCCTGCTGGGCCTGTTTGGCCTGCTGTTTGGCCTGCATGTCCATCTGAAACTGCATGAAAATCTCCTGCATCTGCTGGTCTGTGAACTGGTTCTCGCCGGCCATGCCATCACGAACACCCTTCATGAAGGCGTCCATTTCCAATGGGACTTCGTCATTTTTCACCTGCGAGCCGAAATTGACACCAATAGCGTAACTGGTTTTCTGATCTTTCGTCATTTCTTCTTGGGATTTTACGGTAAATGTGCCACCTACAAACAACAGGCACAATCCGATGGTTAATACTTTCTTCATTGTCGTATGGATTTAGTGTTTTATTCTAAACGGCCGCAAAAATACAAAAATATTTGCGAACGGCGCGTGTAGATTTGCCAGAAGAGGGAAAGTTTAAAAAAGGCTGACCCCAAACCAGGGCCAGCCCTCAAGAATCCACTCCGGAATCTACTCCTGATACCAGTTCACCTTCTGCGACGCATACATCGCCAAGCCTAAGATGACGAACAGGCCCACACTGCCCACCAACAGGGCGTAGCTTTCCAATTGCAGCAAGACATATATAAATATGTATAGGGCGGACAGCAACAGACCGATGGCAATCGCCGTCTTGCATATTTTCAGCACCGCCGCCATATAGGCCGTAATCAGCCCCACCGTCATCACCGAGGCAATCACATACGACCACAGGAAGGCGATATGCTCGGAGAACGACAGCAACAAGGTGTAGAAAAGGATGAGCGCCAGCCCCACCAACAGATACTGCACCGGATGTATCGGCCTGCCCTTGCGTATCTCCACAAACAGGACCACCGAGAAGGTAAGCACGATGATCAGGAAGGCGTACTTCACCGCACGGGTGGTCTGCTGGTACTGCTCCACAGGCACCTTCATGTTCACCCCAAAAGCCGACTCACGAACGGAGGTGCCCCAGTCGATGACCACCTGCGAGAAATCGCGATTCAACGCCAGCACCTTCCACGAGGCAGAGAAACCCTTCTCGCTCACCTCGCGTTTCACCGGCAGATAGCTGCCGTCGAAGCTCGGCGTGACGCAGTTGGAGGTCAAGGTTACCGTGTTCGAATTACCCACTGGAACGAAATAGAGTTCCTCGGAGCCTTTCAGGTGCAGCTTGACCGAGAAAGAGACTTTCTGGCCGGCCCATATCGGTTTCATGTCCACAGGACAACGGAGCACGGAACCCAGCCCCGCTTCCCTATCCGACTTCATCGGATACGAGTTATTACCCCATTGCATGGTCACATTTTCCGTTAGGCCGTGCAGGTCGCGCACCCCGATCAGAAGATGCGCCCGTTCCAGATCATACTTGTTCAGCGCATACGAGGCCAGCTCTTCGGGATAGACAAACTCACCCTGGATGTCCAACGGCGCGGTGAAGACCGTGATGTCGAAGATGCCCCGCTTCAGCGTCTGCACCTGCGCATCGCCTTGTACCGACAGGTTCTCGGGCAGAATATACAGGCTGTTGCCATCTTTCTTCAAGGGCGGGATGCAGATCACCGGGCCCGCAATGCGCTGCGAGCCGCTCCACTTGCCTCCCACCTCCTGCTCGGCCTCACGCAGCGTGTCGTTCCGCTCGTTCACCAAATGCAGCATCATCTGCTGGGGAATCAACAGCCCCAAGCTGATCACGACAATCAGCAGCAGCTTCAGCCAGAGTTTCGACTTTCCGGATGCCGGTTTCGTCTTCATCTCCGGCAATCCCGACGGCATGGGGGTTCTGACCGTCGAACCATTCGTCACATTGTTTTCTTCATTCATCATTTTTGTTGTTTTTTTTTAAGATTAATAATTAAAAAGTACTTTGTAATACAAAGTTTATAAATAAAAAAAATTCAATCCTATTTCTGGTTCTTCAAAAAAGATTCCAGTGCCGCGATGTGGTCGGCAAAAGCCGTACGGCCGGCCTCCGTGGCATAGAAACGAGTGTTGGGTTTCCGTCCTACGAAGGATTTCTCGCAACGTATGTAGCCCAAATCCTCCAAACTGCGGGTATGGCTGGCCAGGTTGCCGTCGGTAAGCTGCAACAGCGACTTCAACGTGGAGAAATCCGCCGACTCATTCGCCACCAGCACCGACATGATGCCAAGCCGTATCTTGCTCTCAAAAGCCTTGTTCAGATGTTCGAGACCTGTAATCATGCCGCCTGTTTTTTTCCGAAACGCAATGTATAAAGGATTCCGAACAGAATGTGCAGGACCCCGAATCCGAGGAACCAGAAGAACCAGGCATATTGAACGGTAAAGCAATCCAGCAGACCAAGTATCAATTCGCCGTAGCCCAGGAAGCGGAACACAGGATAGGTGTAATGTTGGGTGTTAATCAGAGCCAATCCATAGAATATCAGCATTATAGAAGATGTAAGACCATAATGGTGCTGCATAATCAGAGCCAGACAGAGAAGGCCACCCGCCACTAACGGGATGAAAAAGTTGAGCAGCATCTGGAACATCCGCTTGTCGAACGCGAAGGGCAGGTTGAGACGTTTGGCCTTGCGCCACGCCATCACCGTGACGGTGGCGAACGACAGGGCGAACAGGAGCACTGCCGACAGCACCATCATGCGGATAAGATGCGGGGTGTTCAGGAGGATGTTGCCGTACTCGTCGTACGGAAGCGACAGGCAATTCCACCCTCTCGCCACCGGGGCCACCAGGAGGGCGGCCACGCACGCATACAGGCCCACAAGTATGATAGACACGCCGCTGATGGCCTGAAAGCGGGAGGATTTCGCCATCATGTCGCGGATGTCGTCCAGTGTCTGAATGATCTCTTTCTTTTCCATATATCAAAAAGTACTTTGCGCTGCAAAGAAACAAAAAAAACAAACACGCTCGGTCGGAAATATGATTTTTTTTTCTGATGGTTACGTAACAACGTGAAATTTCATTTTAACGTGGATTTTTACACATAAAATAATTACCTTTGCCGCCGTTTTCAAAGGCTCTGAAAAAGCCTTGCCAACATTATTCATCATATTGATTCATAATTAATTAAAATAAAACTCATACTAAAACAGTCATTATGGCATCAAACGAGCAAATCACAAAAATCGACGACATCGTCGTGCGTTTTGCGGGCGACTCTGGCGACGGCATGCAGCTTTCGGGTACCCTGTTCTCGGACGCATCCGCCCTCACCGGCAACGACATCGCCACTTTCCCGGACTATCCGGCTGAGATCCGCGCACCCCACAACACCATCGCGGGCGTGTCCGGATACCAGGTCCACGTCGGAAACCACATCTACAGCTCCGGCGACAAATGCGACATCCTGGTGGCCATGAACCCCGCCTCCCTGAAGTCCAACCTCAAATGGGCCAAGAAAGGCGCCACCATCATCGTGGATATCGACACCTTCACGGACGAGGCCCTGACCAAGGCCGGCTACACCGAGAACGACCATCCGTTCACCGACGAGATGGAGCGTGCCTACACCATCATCAAAGCACCCGTGACATCCTTCACGCATCGCATCGGCACCGAGCAGGGTGTGGACAAGAAAACGACCGACAAATGCCGCAACATGTTCGCTTTAGGCATCATTTTCTATGCCACCCATAAGAAACTGGACCAGACATTCGCCTATTTGGAGCGCAAATTCGCCAAGAAACCGGAAATCGTGAAGCTGAACAAGGCTGTGCTCTCCGAGGGCTATGAATACGCTGACAAGTTGGAGGTGATGCACTCCCACATCTTCGAAATCGCGCACGCCGACCAGATGCCGAAGGGCCGTTACCGCAACATCACGGGTAACGTGGCCACCGCATGGGGTCTTTTGGCCGCTTCCGAAAAATCGGGCCGCCGCCTCTTCTTAGGCTCCTACCCTATCACGCCGGCCACGGATGTGATGGTGGAATTAGCCAAGCATAAAGCCCTGGGCGCAAGAGTATTCCAAGCCGAAGATGAAATCGCCGGTATCTGCTCCGCCATCGGAGCCTCCTACGCCGGCGCCTTAGCCTGCACCTCCACGTCAGGCCCCGGCCTCTCCCTGAAGAGCGAAGCCCTCGGTCTGGCCGTCATGGTCGAACTCCCGTTAGTGGTCGTTGACGTGCAGCGCGGCGGTCCCTCTACGGGTCTGCCCACCAAGACCGAACAGGGCGACCTCAACCAGGCGCTCTACGGCCGTAACGGCGAAGCCCCGTTAGTGGTGGTGGCTGCCTCATCCAGTGCCAACTGCTTCTACTGGGCCTACAATGCCGCCAAGATTGCCCTTGAGCACATGACCCCCGTCATCCTGCTCACCGACGGCTATCTCGGCAACGGCTCGCAGCTGTTCCGCATCCCGAAGATAGCCGACATGCCGAGCATCACGCCGCGTCTGGCCACTCCCAACGATCCCGACTACCGTCCGTTCCGCCGCGACGAGGAGAAATTCGCCCGCTGGTGGGCTCTCCCCGGCATGGAAGGCCTTCGCCACCGCGTGGGCGGCCTCGAGAAATGCCCCGACGGACCGCTGAGCACGGATCCTGAAAACCACGCCCTGATGGTGCACAACCGCCAGGAAAAAGTGAACCGCGTGGCCAACTTCATCCCCGACCAGGAAGTGACCGGTAATCCAGATGCTGACCTGCTCGTGGTGGGCTGGGGCGGCACCTCCGGCGCACTCACCCTCGCCGTGGAAGAGATGAACAAGGAAGGCAAGAAAGTGGCCTACACCCACTTCAACTACATCTGCCCGCTGCCCAAGAACACCGGCGACATCCTCCGCAAATACAAGAAGATCGTCGTTTGCGAACTCAACAACGGCCAGTTCGCGGGATATCTCCGCACACAGTTCCCCGAGTGCCCGATGACACAATACAACAAGATCATGGGACTGCCCTTCGAGGTCGGTGAACTGAAAGCCGAATTTGAAAGACTTTTGGCCAAGTAATTTTAGTTAGTAATCAATAGCATAATCATAAACATCATGGCAGAAAGACATTTTGTTCCCAAAGCGGACCGCGAATATACAAAAGCCGACTTCACCAGCGACCAGATGGTCAAATGGTGTCCGGGATGTGGCGACCACGCCATCCTGAACTCCCTGTTGAACACGTTCCCGAAGACCAACCACAAGAAGGAGAACATCTGCATGGTTTCCGGTATCGGTTGCTCTTCCCGTATCCCCTATTATGTTGACACCTACGGTTTCCACAGCATCCACGGTCGTGCGTGCGCCATCGCCACCGGCGTGAAGCTCGCCAACCCGGCCCTCTCCGTTTGGGTGAGCATGGGCGACGGCGACTCCATGGCCATCGGCGGCAACCACCTCATCCATGCGGTGCGCCGTAACCAGGACCTCAACATCACCATCTTCAACAACGAGATCTACGGCTTGACCAAGGGCCAGTACAGCCCCACCACCAAGTTCGGACAGGTCACGAAGACCTCTCCGTTCGGCACCATCGACTACCCGTTCAACCCCGGTGAGTTGGTCATGGGTGCGCAAGGCACGTTCTACGCCCGCGCACTGGACTGTGTGCCCACCCTCACCACGGACATCATGACACGCGCCGCCCAACACGACGGCACCAGCGTGGTGGAAGTGCTCCAGAACTGTATGATCTTCAACGACAAGGCTCACGCCGCCATCACCGACCGCGCCGTCCGTGACGACCGCACCATCGTGCTCGAGCACGGCAAACCGATGATCTTCGGCAAAGAGAAGAACAAAGGCTTGCGCTTCAACGGCCGCTGCCTCGAAGCCGTCACCATCGGCGAGAACGGCATCACCATCGACGACATCATGATCCACGACGAGACCACCGAGGACACCGGCATCCACATGATGCTGGCCCGCATGAGCGGCGACCTCCCCGTGGCCCTCGGCGTAATCCGCAACGTCAAAAAGACCTCCTACACCCAACTCTACGAAGAGCAGATGGAGGAACAGATGGCCAACGGGAAGTTCAAATGCGTGGACGACCTGTTGAACAGTGGCGACACGTGGGAAGTGGAGTAAGAGTTGAGAGTTTAGAGATTAGAGTTTAGAGAAACTCGCAAAGCAAGGGGCCCTCGGAAACGGGGGCCTTTTTTTTTTGGGGGGGGGGATTTTGATAGGAGACAAGTCAGTTTTGCCGTGGTTGTTTCATCATTTTCACTTTCAAATGTGTGGACGACCTATTGAACAAATCCGACATTTTCTCTTCAAATTAACATGAAAAAAGCCTCGAAAGCTTATCCGACTTTCGAGGCTTATCTTGGAAAGGAACGTGTCCTTAGTTCTGATGTCTGTAGGAATCCACCTTTGCCTTCAACTCTTCAGGAACAGGCAACAGGAGCTTCACTTTCAGCTGTTGCAACGTGATGTTGTTCTGCCGATTATTAGGATCTATTTCGTATGCTTTCTGGCTCCAGTCGTGGGCCTTTTGCAAAATATCCTTCTCAGCAGCCTTGAGAGGATTCACTTCAGCATATTGCTTGGCCTTTATAGCCGCATCAATCTTATCCTCATACTCCACCACTTCCATGGTGTAACGATATGCCATTTGGAAATTCAGCTGGAAGTCGTTCGGATGTTCTGCAAGAAGACCAGTCAGGATTTCCTCAGCTTTGGTGAAATATTTGGCGTTGCTCATATAGTTGGCGCAGTTGGCGGCCACCGTCAAGTCGCCGGGTTTCTTGGCGAGCATGGAGTCGCACAGAGCCAGCACCTTGTCGCTTTGGCCAGTCATATCGTAATAGTCAATCTGAGTGCTCATCAGATCCTCATTATCGGGGAATGCCGTCAGACCTTTTTTCAGGATGTTACCACAATTGACCGTATCCTTCTCGCTTTTATACAAATCATACAACGTTGTATAAATGGCAGGATGGAGTGTGGGGAACGTTGAGACAGACTTGAGGAGCATGTTTTTTCCTTCAGCCTGATTTCCCTGGCCAAAATAGATAACGGCCATCTGATAGTACATGGCGGAAGCATTCTGCTTGTTCTTGCCCAGCTCGTAATTCTTGGCAGCCAGCGAATAGTATTTGAGGGCGTTCTCAAAATCGTTCATCTTGGCATATTTGGCACCCATCTCGTTAAACGGGTCGGCGCACAGCCGTTGGCCGTCAATGGCACCTAACATACCCGTCTTGGGCTGCACCTTCGGATCCAGTTCCAGAGCCTTAATGAAAGCCTCATTGGCTATAAGCAGCGCGTCCGGGTAACGGGGCGTGTAGTTCGGGTCTGCATTCAGCTTCTTCTGGTCTGAATTGTAAAGGTTCACATATACATTACCCTTCATCAGCCACACTTGGGCGTTGTCGGGGTAGGCGGCCATGCACTCCTCAATGAATTTCTTCGCTTTAGGGGCTTGGTTGTTACGCAGGCACTGCCATACGTCATCAAGGCAGGACTGAGAAAACAGCGTCGTGCTAATCATTAAGCCGACTAAAAGAAACGTTAATTTTTTCATTGCTTTGAATTTTTGTATTGTTATATGATTTTATTGGATTATTTTTCTAACGATTGGATTAATTTGTCGATCTCATCATATTTGGGCGACTGCTGGCGTGCGTAGATGGCACGCAACGTCATCAGAAGGCTCTTGTCATTGGGTTCCAGCACACGAGCCTGCTCAAAATAGCGCGCCGACTGGTCCATATACGAATCCGACTGAGTCTTAAAGTCTTTGGCTTGTGCACTGTTCGGGTCCGAAATGGCCGCCTTGTTGTATTGGTCAAACAAGCGTTCGGAGAGGCTGTACGTGCAAACACCAAGGTTGTAAAGAATCACAAAATTATTCGGCGACAATTTGTTGGTTTTTACCAGAAGAGATTCAGCCTCCTCATACTCTTTTTCCCGGATGTAAAAGTTGGCGAGATTCACCAGTTCGTCGGCATTCTGGACGGAAGAGGATGGGATGTTGTGCAGCAAGGAGGAAGCCGTCACGCTATCGCCCTTCCAATAATGATAGTCGATTTCCGCCAAACGTATGCTCATATTGCCCGGCAGATTCTTTTTGGCCTTCGCCAACACATCTTCTGCCTTACGGGAATCGTTTCCCTTCTCGTATGCCTCTATCAGGCGCACATACACGTACGGGTTGGACGAACCGTCCTCCATCGCCTTGTTGTAATACAATATTATATTATCATTATTCTTTTCACCTAAAGACTCCAACGCGTATGCATAATAATAGTACAAATCCCCATTCATGGGATACTGGGGCTTATCCATCTCGTATGAAGCGATGCCCTTGGCCAACGTGTTTTTCGCCGCCGGAAAATCCTTGGCTATCAGCTGGTCCACACCACGAACCAGCAGCAGCGGATAGAGCTGCCGCATGGCCTCCTTGGCGGAGAACATATCCATTGCCTCGGCGTTCGGATTGATTTCCAATGATTTGGCAAAAGCATCGTAGGCCTCTACCGGTGCATCAGGATACAGAATCCTATATTGTTCATCCTTTTGTTTGGCACTGTATTCATCATTAGCCAGGAAATAGTAGATATTACCCTTGTAGAGCCACGTTTGGGCCTTTGTGGCGAATTTCTCATCCTGCGCACATGCATCAATCGCCTCCTTTGCCTTCACAAAATCCTTGTCATAATAAAAATTGTAGGCTTTGTTCAACGACGGTTTCTGGGCTTGCAGGCTCAGAAAGGCGGCGAATATCATGCAAAAAACGAAGAGACGTTTCATCGGGGTGAAAAATTAAAGGTCGTTGGATTCAATATTTTCGGATTCGTTTAAAGGCTGCTCCTCCGTAGTCTCGTTCAAGTCTGAGGTCTCGATGTTTTCGTCCTCAAATTCCTCATCCTCCTGACGCGGCACCACGCACACAGCGGCGATGATGTCATTCTTACGAAGGTCAATCAGTTTGACGCCCTGCGTATTGCGGCCCAGCACGCGCAGCGAGTCCACATGCAGGCGGATAGCGATGCCGGAGCGGTTAATGATCATCAGGTCATCGTCGTCGGTCACGTCCTTCATGGCAATCAGCTTGCCGGTCTTTTCCGTAATCTTAATGGTGCTAACACCTTTTCCGCCACGGTGGGTGATGCGGTAATCCTCCAGCAGAGAGCGTTTTCCGAAACCATGCTGCGAAACGATGAGCACCGTGCTCCGCGGGTTGTCGATGGCCAGCACGCCCACAATGCGGTCGTTCTCATCGGCCAAGGTCACACCCTTCACGCCGGCAGCCGTACGTCCCATGGCACGCATCTCCTCATTCTCCCTGAAGCGGATGGCCCGTCCCGAATGGAGTGCCAGCATCATCTCGCTGTTGCCATCCGTGAAACGGGCGGCAATCAGACGGTCGCCCTCACGCACATTGATGGCGATGATGCCCTTCTTGCGCGGGTGGGAGTAGGCCTCCAAAGATGTTTTCTTAATGATACCCTTTTCGGTACAAAGGAACACGAAATGTTGGGTGATATACTCAGGATCCGTCACCGACTTCAAGTTGATGATAGAGGCAATCTTGTCATCTTCCTCAATTTGGAGGATGTTCTGGACAGCACGACCCTTGGAGGTTTTCACGCCCTCCGGAATCTCAAACACACGCAGCCAGAAACATTTACCCTTCTCCGTGAAGAAGAGCAGATAGTTATGGTTGGTGGCCATATAGAGGTGCTCGATGAAATCCTCATCGCGGGAGCTGCCGCCTTTGGAGCCTTTGCCACCGCGGTTCTGCACACGGTACTCGGCCAGCGGGGTGCGCTTGATATAGCCCAAATGGGAAATCGTGATGACAACCTCCTCATCGGCGATGGTGTCTTCAATACGGAATTCGGAAGCGTCCATCTCAATAGGCGAACGACGGTCGTCGCCATAACGGTTCTTGATGTCCTGAAGCTCACTCTTGATGATTTCCATACGCAAATGCTCGTCGGACAGCACATCCTGCAAATATTGGATCAGTTTCAGCAGGTCGGCGTATTCGTTCTGCAGTTTCTCGCGTTCCAGTCCGGTGAGCTGGCGCAGACGCATCTCCACGATGGCTCTCGCCTGGGCTTCCGAGAAGTCCCACTTCTCCATCAGTCCGTTCTGGGCCTCCTGCACCGTTTGCGAGGCGCGAATCAGCGCGATAATGTCGTCCAGAATGTCCAACGCTTTCAGCAGGCCTTCCAGAATATGGGCGCGGGCTTGGGCCTTCTTCAGGTCGAATTGTGCCCGGCGGATCACCACCTGATGACGGTGTTTCACATATTCCACAATCATATCCTTGAGGTTCAGCGTCATCGGGCGGCCATTCACGAGTGCCACATTGTTGACACTGAACGAAGACTGCAGGGCTGTCATCTGATACAGCTTGTTGAGGACCACCTCCGGCACAACATCCTTGCGCAGATCATAGACGATGCGGGTGCCGTTGCGCTTGTTGGTCAGGTTCTCAATATTGGTGATGCCCACAATCTTATCCTCCTTCACCAGCTCCACCGTATGCTTGATCATATCGGAAGGATTGACCAGATAGGGCAGCGATGTGACAATGATCTGGTTTTTGTTCTTATCCGTCTCAATGGTGGCATGGCCGCGCATCACAATACGTCCGCGGCCGGTCTGGAACGCCTCTTGCACGCCCCTATAACCGTAAATCTCACATCCGGACGGAAAATCCGGTGCCTTGATATATTGGGAAAGTTCCTCAATGGAAATGTCGTTATTGTCAATGTACGCGCAGATGCCATCACACACCTCCCTCAGATTATGAGGTGCCATGTTGGTGGCCATACCGACAGCGATGCCGGATGCGCCGTTCACCAGCAGGTTAGGAATCTTGGAAGGCAGCACGGTCGGTTCGGGGATGGAGTCGTCGAAGTTGAGGGTCATATCCACCGTATCCTTCTCGATGTCGGCCACCATATCCTCGGCGGATTTGCGGAGGCGTGCCTCCGTGTAACGCATGGCGGCGGGGCTGTCACCGTCCACGGAACCGAAGTTACCCTGCCCATCCACGAAGGGATAGCGCAAAGACCAGGGCTGAGCCATACGAACCATGGCGTCATAGACGGCCATGTCACCATGCGGGTGGTATTTACCCAGCACCTCACCAACGATTCTCGCGGATTTCTTATAGGGTTGGGAAGATATGATGTTGTTGTCCCACATGGCGTAGATGATACGCCGCTGCACCGGCTTCAGACCATCGCGGACATCCGGCAGCGCACGCGACACGATTACCGACATGGAATAGTCAATATAGGCGGTCTTCATCTGATTTTCGATGTTGACCTGGACAATTTTCTCTCCTAAAGCTTCTTCTTCTATCATCTTATCGTTTTTCTTTTAGTCTAAAAAACTATGTTTTAATTAGTTACAATTATTCAAAATAATGCACGAAAATACGAAAAAAATTCGTTTCCACGTCATTTTTTTGGCACTTTTTTTGCACATGTGGCAACCTTAAGCAGAAGCGGGCAAGTCATCGCACAACGAAGTTCCTGTCCGTTAGAAATTAAATTGTATTTTTGCCGCAAATTTTTCACAGATGGAAATCAAGTATTCAGACGAGATGCGCTATGCCTTGGAAGAGGCACGGAACATAGCCGTATATTACCATTCCCCCAACATCGGCACCGAGCATGTCATGGTGGCGATTCTGCGATTCCCCGGGGAGAGCATGACCAAAACCTTGTTCAACATTTACCGTGTGGACATGGATGTGCTTCGCACCAAGATTGAGGAATTGATTGAAAATAACGAACACAAGACCGAGACAACGCCCGAGACCATCCGGATGAACGTCCAGACGGACAACACCTTGCGATTATCATACCTCATCTCCAAGGAGTACCGGAGCGAGACGGTGGAGGCGTATCATTTCATCTTAGCCATTCTCCGTGACGGGCGCAACGATTCCGCCAACGTGGTGAAGATGTTCCTGACGCGCGCCGGACTCTCCTACACATCCTTCGCCTCGGAGGTGAAGAAGGAGTTGAACATGGAGTCGGGCCGTACGGAGGCGATTATGGACCAGGGCGATGAAATGGAGGAGGAGGACGACCGTCGGACGACCACCCGTGCCGGCAAGCCGGGCGGGAAAGGCTCCGCTACGCCCATGTTGGACAGTTTCGGCAAAGACCTGACCAAATTCGCCGCCGAGGGCAAGCTGGACCCCGTGGTGGGACGGCAGAAGGAGCTGGAGCGCATCGCCCAGATTCTCAGCCGGCGGAAAAAGAACAACCCCGTGCTCATCGGCGAGCCCGGTGTGGGCAAGTCCGCCGTAGCGGAAGGCCTTGCTATGAACATCGTGAAAGGGAAAGTGTCGCGCACGCTCATGAACAAGCGCGTCATCAGCTTGGACATGGCCTCCATTGTAGCCGGAACCAAATACCGCGGCCAGTTTGAGGAGCGGGTCAAGACCATCCTGACAGAGATCGAAAAGAACCCCGATGTCATCCTGTTCATTGACGAACTTCACACGATGGTGGGAGCCGGAAACGCGCCGGGCAGCATGGACGCCTCCAACCTGTTCAAGCCCGCGCTCGCCCGCGGCGAGATGCAGTGCATCGGTGCCACCACATTGGACGAGTATCGCGAATTCATCGAGAAAGACGGAGCCTTAGAGCGCCGTTTCCAGAAAATCATCCTCGAGCCCACCACACCGGAGGAGACCATTGAAATCCTCCACAATATCAAGGACAAATACGAAGACCACCATATTGTGCGCTACAGCGACGAAGCCGTGAAAGCCTGCGTCACCCTGTCGAACCGCTACATCACAGACCGCTGCCTGCCTGACAAAGCCATTGATGCTTTGGACGAAGCCGGAGCACGGATGCACATCCAGAACATCCACGTCCCACCTGAGATCTTAAAAGCGGAAAAGGATATTGCCGAATTCGAGCAACTGAAATCGCAGGCCATCAAAGAGCAGCAGTACAACGCCGCCGCCGGCTACCGAGACCAGATCAAGCAGCTAGAGACCAGCCTTTCCAACCTCAAAAAAGAGTGGGAAAAGCAGTCTGACCTGGAACGCCCCACCGTCACGGAGGACACTGTGGCGGAGGTCATCGCCATGATGACGGGCGTGCCCACCCAGCGCATCGCCAAAAACGAGGGGGAACGCCTCATGAAGATGGCAGACGAGCTCCAAGGCAAGGTCATCGGCCAGGACGACGCCATCATCAAGATCTCAAAATCCATCCGACGCAACCGTGCGGGTCTGAAAGACCCCAACCGGCCCATCGGATCGTTCATTTTCTTAGGTCCCACGGGTGTGGGTAAGACCTATTTGGCCAAGATTTTGGCGGAATACCTCTTCGACTCTCAGGACGCCATCATCCGTATCGACATGAGCGAGTATATGGAGAAGCATACCGTATCGCGGCTCATCGGTGCGCCTCCGGGCTACGTGGGCTACGAAGAGGGCGGCCAGCTGACCGAAAAGGTGCGCCGGAAGCCCTACTCCATCGTACTGTTGGATGAAATCGAGAAGGCGCATCCCGACGTGTATAATGTTCTACTGCAGGTGCTGGACGAGGGCATGCTCACCGACGGTATGGGACGGAAAGTGGATTTCAAGAACACCATCCTCATCATGACCTCCAACATCGGCACGCGCGAGCTGAAGGACTTCGGCACGGGCGTGGGATTCAGCACGGAGGCCACCAAGGCCGCCCAGAACAAAGTGGAGCAGGGCATCTTAGAGAAGGCCCTGAAGACCACCTTCTCTCCGGAATTCCTCAACCGTGTGGACGATGTCATCTACTTCAACAGCCTCAACAAGGAGGACATCCTGAAAATCATCGACATCGAACTCTTGAAAGTCCTGCGCCGTGTGGTGGCTTTGGGCATTGACATCCATGTGACCGACAAGGCCAAGCAGTACATTGCCGAGACCGGCTGGGATCCCAACTACGGGGCCAGACCGTTGCGCCGCGCCATCCAGAAGCACGTGGAAGACCTTTTGGCGGAAGAGATCCTGAACCAGTCATTGCCGCAGGGCACAGTGGCGGACTTGGACTATGACGATCTGCTGGACCAGATGGTGCTCCTCAACAAAAAGGCCATTACCGAAGAAACCGAATAAACGACAACATCATGGACCTCAACCCCAAATTCCAACCCATCACCACCTTCATCTTCGATTTCGACGGGGTGCTTTCCGACGGCAAGATTTATGTGCAGCACGACGGCGAACAGGTGCGTGCCACCAGCGTGAAAGACGGCTACGCCCTCCAGTACGCCCTGCGCAAAGGATACCACATTGCCGTCATCTCTGGCGGTTACGCCGAATCCATGAAGCTGCGCTACAAGGACTTCCCCGGCATGGAGATGTTCCTGAAAACCCACGACAAGGTGAAGATGTTCCATGAATACATGGCTCTCCACAACCTCTCTCCGCAAGAGATTCTTGTGATGGGGGACGACATTCCCGACTACAAGATGATGCAACTGGCGGGCATGAAATGCTGTCCGTCGGACGCCGCCACGGAAATCAAAGGGATTGCCGACTACATCTCCCCGTATCCCGGCGGCGGCGGGGCCGTACGCGACGTGATTGAGACCGTTCTACGCTTGCACGGGAAGTGGTTTGAGGAAGACGCATGCCTGTGGTAATAACTATATTAGCAAGACAAAAATAATTAATAGCAAACGACTAAACTTCAACATTGTACTATCCTCTTTCCCACTCTAAACTCTTAACTCTAAACTTTAAATTCCTATGGGCTGTTCATTTAGCATTATTCTGGCAATTTTAGGTTACATATACGGTGGCCTTGGTGGAGCTTTGGGCGGTTTTCTGTTTGGAGCTTTCATTGATGCCATCATCAACCGGATTGGCGGCAAGAAGAGCAGGGCCCAGCATTACTACAAGCCCCAGGATTTCACGGACGACAAGCTGATTCTGGCCGCCTACGTGGCCAAGGCCGACAACAACCGACTGCTGCGTTCTGAGATGGAGTACGTGCGGCAGTTCCTTCTTAAAGACCTTGGCAGCTCCGCTGTCCAGTCCGCCATGCTGCGTTTCCGCGACATTTTGAATTCCGACATTGACATCGCCAACGTGTGTGCCGACCTCCGCCAGCACGCCACCATATACGAGAAACTGATTATCCTGCAGTTTCTCTTCGGCTTCGCCCAAGCAGACGGTTCCATGCGTCAGGAGGAGCTGGATGCCATCCAGCACATTTCCGACCTTTGCGGCATTCCCCGCAGCACCTTCGAATCGCTCAAGTCGATGTTTGTGGGCAGTTCCTATTACGGTGGTGGTTACTACGATCAACAGCAATATGGTGGAAGCTCATCATCGTCTTCCTCCTACTCCACCCGCACGGCCACCGATAACGACTACCGCATTTTGGAAGTGTCGCCCGACGCCAGTGACGAAGAGGTGAAGAAAGCCTACCGTGCCGCCGCCAAGAAGCACCATCCCGACAAGGTGAGCCACCTGGGCGAGGATGTTCGCAAGGCCGCCGAAGTGAAATTCGCGCAAGTGAACGAAGCTTACGAACGCATCAAGAAAGCGCGGGGAATGAATTAATGCCACACAGTGATTCCTATTCCGGAAGCGTGGCGAAAATGGAATTCTCGAACTGCTGCTGCGCATAGTCGCGGGTGAGCACCATTTTCGTCTTATGGATGCTGGGAAAATCATACATGGCGTCCGTCATGATCTTCTCCACGATGGCGCGGAGCCCACGGGCTCCCAACTTGAGTTCTACGGCCTTCTCCACAATGTAGTCCAAGGCCTCATCCTCAAAATGCAGTTCTATGCCATCCATCTTGAAAAGCTTCACATACTGCTTCACCAACGCATTCTTGGGTTGCGTCAGAATCTGCTTAAGGGCTTTGCTGTCAAGCGGATGCAAGGATGTAATGACGGGGAAACGTCCGCACAACTCCGGAATAAGGCCGAACTGTCGGATATCCTGTGCAGACACATATTGCAACATATCGGAAGAGTCAAAGTGGCGGCTCTGCGTATTGTAGCCGATCACCTTCGTATTAAGACGCTCACCGATAATCTGTTCCAAGTTATTGAAAGCCCCACTGCCCACGAAAAGGATGTTCTGGGTGTTGACCTGTATGAACTGCTGCTCGGGATGTTTTCGTCCCCCTTGCGGCGGCACATTCACAATGGAGCCTTCCAGCAATTTCAGCAAAGACTGCTGCACCCCCTCACCGCTCACATCGCGGGTGATGGATGGATTTTCAGAACCTTTGCGGGCTATTTTGTCAATTTCATCAATGAAAACGATGCCACGCTCAGCCTTGGCCACATCGTAATCCGCAGCCTGCAACAGGCGCGACAGGATGCTTTCCACATCCTCGCCCACGTAGCCTGCCTGCGTAAAGACCGTAGCATCAGCAATGCAGAACGGAACCTCCAACATACGTGCAATCGTTCTGGCTAACAAAGTCTTGCCCGTACCTGTATCACCAATAAGCAGAATGTTGGATTTCTCAATCTCCACCTCCGCATCCTCACCGGTGGAGGGCTGCATCAGTCGCTTGTAATGGTTGTACACGGCCACCGACAACACCTTCTTGGCCTCCTCCTGCCCGATAACATAATCATCCAGCCGCTCCTTGATCTCGTGCGGCTTCATCAGCTTGATTTTTACGGAAGAGTTTTTCCGACTATCTTTTTCCAGCTCCACATCGTGCATGATTTTCGTAACGGCACGCACGCAGTCGCCGCATATCATGCCATTCAGCCCCGCAATGAGAAACTCATCCTCGGGGATAGGAAGGCCGCAAAAGCTGCAAATCCTTTCGGTATTCTTCGCTTTCGCCATGATTATTTGCGGTCGTGGGAGAGCACCTGGTCAATCAGGCCATATTCTTTGGCTTCGGAGGCGATCATCCAGTGGTCACGGTCGCAATCGTTCCAGACCTGGTCGAAGTCCTTGCCGGAGTGCTGGGCGATGATTTCGTAGAGTTCCTTTTTTATCTTCATGATCTCCTGGGCTTCGATCTCGATATCGGAGGCCTGGCCTTGGGCACCGCCCATCGGCTGGTGGATCATGACGCGGGAGTGCGGCAGGGCGAAGCGCTTGCCCTTGGCACCGGCGCACAGCAGTACGGCAGCCATGGAAGCGGCCATGCCCGTACAGATGGTGGACACGTCCGGCTTCAGATACTGCATGGTGTCATAGATGCCCAAACCGGCATACACCTGACCGCCAGGGCTGTTCAGGTAAATCTGGATGTCACGGGTGGAATCCTGCGACTCCAAAAAGAGCAGCTGGGCTTGGATGATGTTGGCCACATCGTCGTCAATCGGCACGCCGAGGAAGATGATGCGGTCTTTCATCAGTCGGGAGAAGACATCCAATTGGGTGATGTTCATCGGACGCTCCTCAATGATATACGGGGTGATATAATTGCGGGCAATCGAGACATAGCGGTCCATCTTCAGACTGCTGATGCCATGCTGTTTTAATGCGTAATTGCGAAACTCGTTTTGCATCGTTCGGATTATTCGTTGTCTTTTTTGGTGGTTTTGCGGGTCGTTTTCTTTGCTTTGGGAGCCTCTTCCGTCTTATCGGTGTCCGTCGCAGCCTTCTTGGTCGATTTCTTCTTCGGCGTCTCCTTCGCCTCTTGCGTCTTGCCCTTCTGACGCTCCGTCAGCATGGCCACATACGCCTTGATGTCGCCTTCCTGGTGGTCTATATTGAGATTGGAACGGAGCAGTTCGGTCAGTTTCTCGTCATAAAGCAGGTCATACACACTCTTGACATACTCCTTATTCTCCATCGTCTGCTTCACCAGTTCCTCCACACGGTCCTTGACATCCTCTGCATTGAAGTTGCCGAAGTAGTTCTTAATGTAATAGTTACGGAAATACTCCTTGATATCATCGATGGTCACGTTCACATTCTCGCCCTCCACAATCCGGGTTTCCAGAATCTGCCATTGGAACGCACGCTTGTAGTCATTGTATTTCTCATCCAATTGCTCGGCGGTCATATCCTTCTGGGTCAGCAGGATGTAACGTTTGATGAAATCGTCCGGCAGATCCACCTTCACATTGTCAATCAGCATCTCAATCGCGTCGTTCATGAACTGGCGGTTGAGTTCGGGCTGGTACTGGTCGAGAACCACCTTGTCGGCGGCGGCGTTGAGTTCGGCCTCGCTGTTGACAGAGCCATCGGGGAAGGCTTTCTTGAAGAATTCCTCGTTGAGTTCGGCGGGCACGATGCGACCGATGTGCTTGATCGTCACCTTGAACTTGTAGTCATTGTCAGCCTCCAACTCCTTCGGGTCGTTGAGTTTGAGGAAGCGGGCGAGGACACCATCGTTGACGAATGCCTTGCGCAGGGAAAGCATGATGGATTCGCCGCTCTTTTTGCCGATAAATTTCTTGCGGGCATCCTCTTTCAAATCGTGGATGAAGAAGAAGCCATCCTTGTCATCGCCGTATGAGACGGACACGCTGTCATTCTCCTCGATGGTTTCCGGCGTAATGTAGTTGCCATGACGTTCGCGGAGCTGGCCAATATAGCCCTGACGGTCCTCATCGGTGGGCAGGATCTTGAAATCCACCACCTTGGGCAGCTTGGCATAGTCGATCTTCACATCGGGAGCCAGCGCATACTCGTAGGCGAACACGAAGTTGTCGGCGTTGTCGAAGTCCACAGAAGATTCAGACTCAATCGGAAGGGGTTCGAAGATGTATTTCACCTCGTTTTCCTTCATGAAGAGGTCCATATTGGTGTTGACGAGGTTGTCAATCTCCTGGGCCAGAATGGCTTTGCCGTACATCTTGCGGATCATGCCCATCGGCGCGTTGCCGGCACGGAAACCGGGCACCTGAGCGGTACGGCGCTGTCTCTTCAAAGCAGCCTCCACCGAAGCCTCATAATCTTCCTTCTTGATTTCAAATACGACCTTCTGGATCTGGCCGGGCACGTTTTCGTGCTTTGTAACAATTCTTTGGACTGTTTTGGAATCGTCGTTCTTCGTAGTCATCTATCGGTAATTTTATAATTATTCATAAAACAAAAGACATACAGCGCCTTTACGGTGTTGCATGTCTGTTCTTTTCCCGTGAAAGGAAAATTATTCTTCCGCGTTGTCGCCGGCGGTCTGTTCGGTCTGAACCTGATTGTCCATACGGGTGGAATTCACCTCGCTTTTGGAGAGGAAAGCGCAGACGAAGCAGAGCACCATGATGAAGGCAGCCACGCCCCAGGTTGTCTTCTCCAACACATCCGCAGTTTTGCGGACACCCATAATCTGGTTGGAGGAAGCGAAGTTGGAGGCCAAACCGCCACCCTTAGAGTTTTGAATCAATATTACAAATGCCAAAACGACACAAGCCAAAATGATTAATACTACACAAAGTGAGAACATCTGTTTCTATTTTTTATGTTTATACTATAAATTATTATGCCTCGTTAGAAGCCTGTTCTTGCAGACTTTTTATTCGGGCTGCAAAATAACAACTTTTTTCTGGAAAATGCAACTTTAAAATTTCAAACATCTGGACCGCCTTCTCCACACACCCCTGTTCAGCGTATATATTTGCTAATGTTTCACTTACAATATTCGGATCCTCTTCCAGACTGGCCTCGCCATAGTTCGCTTCCGCATCATGGGTTTCTGGTGAATAGATTATTTTCGGAGCATCCTTTGAAAATTTTGCAATCAGCTGGTCAATAAGTTCCTGCCGGTCCTCATGATGTTCGGCATGGTGTTTCACGAACACGGGTTGGAGGTCGTCGTCTGCGCTGGCAACATCGGGTGCCACCGTCAGCACGGGCTTGTCCTTCTTGATCGGGATGACCGGTGTGGCGAGCAGCACGCACTGGTGGAAGCGGGCCCTGTCGAAGATGGTGAGCAGGAGCCTCGAACGGGAGCGTCCCCGACCCGGCTGCAGCTTCAGCTGAAACATGTTCAGAAACGACGATGCGGGAAAACGTTTCTGAAGGTCCGCCAAGCGCTCCACCGCCTGATCAGCATCTTTAACTTCCACAAAATCGCTAAAATAAATCTTCTCCATACTATAAAATATCGTAACACTATTGACAAAAAACTACCAGTTGACAAAGGCCTTGTTGTAAATATCGTCCGTCAGTGCGTCGCAGATTTCCGAGATGAGGCCCGATTCCACGCTGCTCAGATTCTGCGTGCTAGAATAGTCCGAATACCGCGAAAATGTCTGGTCAAAGTTCTGGTTCTCGTCGAACTTGTTCACAAAACGGACCCTGACCGTAATTGTAAGCCGGTTCATGGCAGCGGTCTCATTGCCCTGGATGGCCACCGGCGATACCGAATAGTTGATAATCTCGCCTTCAATCTCATAATCTCCATGGTTGTTCACGATGGTCAATGGGGTCTGACCCTGTATTTTATCCTTCAATGCCGTTGTAAAATACTGGCTCAGCGTCGGATTTACGAGGGAGGCGTTGTTGGGGAATGTGGCGATGGCAACGGTCTTCGCCCGCGGGTCGATAGTGCCGCCGGTCAGTGAGACCGACAAGCGGCAGCCGACGGCCAGACAGGCGGCCATCATCCATCCAAAAATCCATATCCTAGTTCTTTTCATCATAATCTACAATCCCAAATCCTTCAATCCGTATTCTTCAATTTTGCGATACAACGTGCGGTCGGAGATGCCCAACTCCTCGGCGGCCTGTTTCCGGTTTCCATGATGGCGGCGCAACGACCTTATGATCGCCTTTTTCTCAATGCCCGCCAAGGTCATTTCTTCAGCATCCTCCTGACTGACAGAGATTTCAGGAGCAGACACAGGCATACCGGCTTCGTCCACCTCCACCGAATCGTCGAACTCCGGTTCGGTCTCATCCGGCGAGTGCACGGGCCGGGTGATCTGGTAGGCTTGGTCGTTCGGCTCGATGGTCAGGTCCGGGAAGGAGTGTTCCGCATGGGCGGCCTTCTCGGGTGTGAAAGAACCTCCCGCCAAATGGTTGATCATAGCCTTCAGGTTCTTGATTTCCTGCTGGATGCCATAGAATTTCATAATGGTTTCCCGTTGGAACTGCTCATTCTTCTCCACATCGCTTTGGCGCAGCACAGGCAAGGTGGAGCCTGTAGGGGAGACGAGATACTGGGCAATCGTCTCACCATTGACGGTGCGCGAGCTCTCCATCAGGGAAATCTGCTCGGTCACATGCTTCAGCTGGCGCACGTTGCCCGGCCAGGTGTAGTTTGTCAGCTTCTCCACCGCATCGGAGGTAAGTTCCACCGGCGGGAAATGGTACTTGAAGGAGAAGTCGGCGGCGAACTTCATGAAAAGCGGATAGATATCGCCCTTGCGCTCGCGCAGGGCGGGCACATGGATAGGTACCGAGTTAAGGCGGTAGTAGAGGTCTTCGCGGAACTTGCCTTTGGCGATGCGGTCGGCGATATCGACGTTGGTGGCGGCCACCACGCGCACGTTGGTGCGCAGCACCTCGGAGGCACCCACGCGGATGAACTCGCCGTTCTCAAGCACACGCAGCAGGCGGATCTGTGTCCCGAGGGGCAGGTCCGCGACCTCGTCCAAGAAGATGGTGCCGCCGTCGGCCTCCTCGAAATAGCCCTTGCGCATCCGGTCGGCACCGGTGAAAGCGCCCTTCTCATGACCGAACAGTTCGGAATCGATGGTACCCTCGGGGATAGCCCCGCAGTTCACGGCGATATACTTGCCGTGCTTGTGGGTGCTGTTGTCGTGAATGATGCGCGGGAAGTTCTCCTTCCCCACCCCACTCTCGCCGGTGATCAGCACCGAGAGGTCCGTGGCCGCGACCTGGACCGCGATGTTGATGGCATGGTCCAACGCCGCATCAAAGCCGATGATGCCGTAACGCTGCTTTATGGAATTCACGTCTATATTCATGTCGGAAGACAATACTACAAATAAAAGCGTGCAAAAGTACAAAAATTCTGTTTACTGGCATCGGTCCGCCGTTCGTTGATTTTTTGTATCTTTGCACCCTCAAAAACACAAGTACCATGCAACTATATTGGATTATCTTCATCGTTCTGATGATTTTCAGCTTTATTGTGAGCAGGACGCTCAACAAACGTATTGAAACCTACTCCAAGATACCCCTCACCAGCGGTCTCACGGGCCGAGAGGTGGCGGAGAAGATGCTGCACGACCATGGCATCTACGATGTGCGCGTCATCAGCACGCCGGGCCGCCTCACCGACCATTACAATCCGGCGGACAAGACCGTCAACCTGAGCGAGAACGTATATAGCGGGCACGATATCGCCGCTGCCGCCGTGGCCGCCCACGAGTGCGGGCACGCGGTGCAGCACGCCACCGCCTACCAATGGCTCAACATGCGCTCCAAGATGGTACCCATGGTCCAGTTCGGCTCCAAATGGTCGCAATGGATCCTGCTGGCCGGCATCGTGCTGATCAGCATCTCCACCGTCATCGGAACACCCATCCTCTTTATCGGCATCGTGCTGTTCGCCCTCACCACCCTATTCTCTCTCATCACCCTCCCCGTGGAGTACAACGCCTCGCAACGGGCCATCGCCTGGCTGGACGAGACAGGCATCACCACCGGCGAGGAGACGACGAAGGCCAAAGACGCCCTCAAATGGGCCGCCCGCACCTACCTCATCGCCGCCCTCTCCTCCCTCGCCACCCTGCTCTACTATATTGCTATTTTTATGGGAAGAAGAGACTGAAAACAATTACAATTAACAATTAATAATTAATGTTTTTTACTTTTATCTTTTCAACTTTATAAGCTTTACAAAACTTACGTACATTACGAACATTATAAACATCAACCTTACAAACACTCATTCACTCATGACAAATATCCGACAGATTTCATTTATCGTTTTGCTGACCGTATGGGGCTGCATGACCGCCCACAGCCAGAAGAACGTGATACCACTGCCCCTCGACAGCGGCACTACCCTCAAAGGCAACACACTATGCTACCTTCTGCCCACCACCGCCCTCAAGGTGACCGTGGATATCACCAAGGTGCGCGAACTCAAAGGCTACTATGCCGAATACGCCCAGAGCCTGCTGGGCCTTACCAACGTCATCTCCGAGAACAAGACCTTCTTCAAGGTCAACGATGTGCACATTGAGCCCGTGGAGGTTCCGGATTTCAACCACGCCTACATCGTGCAGCTTTCCGGCCAGCAGATGAAGGACGACGTGCTCACCAAAACCGCCAATAACAAGGCGATGACCTGCGCCCTGTCGAAGGAGGTGCAGCCCTACCTCACCTACTCCGAGCCCATCCCGAACTTCTTCAAGAACTACTCCGACCTCTCCTATTCCGAAATGGAAGATTCCTTTGTGGAAACCAAGATCATCGACGGCATCGTGACGCAGGTGCCGGCCAACCGGACCAAGATCGTATCCAAGACCAACAGCCAGAAGGCCCAGGAGGCTGCCGATGCCATCAGCAAGAGCCGGAAAGACCAGTACAGTCTGGCCTCCGGCGAGCAGGAAACGCCCTACTCCGCCGAAACTATCGAGGCCATGCTGCAGGAGCTCCGCCAATGGGAGGAGAACTACCTCTCCCTGTTTACAGGTCTGGTACTGGAAGACATTATCACCTACACATTCTACGTCATTCCTGAGGAGGGAGCCGTCAACGTGCCGCTGTTCGCCTGCAGCCAGACGGAAGGATTCTCCACGGAAAACATCGCCAACAACCCCAACACATACAGCCTCAACCTGAAGCCCGCCTTCCCCTCCGACGGGATTGAACAGGCTTTAACCGACAGCAAACCGGAGAAGAAATCGAAAAAGAGCGGCTACCGCTTCCGCAAAGCCATGCCGGTGGCCGTTTCCCTGCATCAAGGACAGAAAAACCTCCACGACTTCGGCGTCTTCAACATGCGCCAGTTCGGACGCATACAAACGCTCCCTACGGGCCAGAACAAGGAAGGCATCCAACAATTCGGATTCATTTTCTAACAGATAAACACCATGCAAAAAATCCTTCCCATCATACTGGCCGCGAGCATTTTACTATTGGCAGGCTGTCATAAGAAAAGCGAAGAGGAAAAACTCAAAGATGCTATGAAGCAGTGTGCCACCGAATATCTCAAAAACGACGGCATCACAGCATACGATTCACTACGGGTAGATTGCGTGGATACAGTCACCGAGATGGGCTACGCCAAGCTCAATTCCGAGCTGCTGGCTCAGATGGCTGAGGCATACTTAGCCATGTACGAGGAGGCCGTCAACGATGACGATATAGCCAAAGTGGATGCCATCTCCCGGTATCTCAATGAGACAAACCGTACAAAAGCTGACTTTGACGACCTCATGGAGTCCGGCGACCTCAAGTCTGACGGCATCCTACTGTTCATGGTGACAGGGGTTTATTACCATGGCGGTCAGGCAGAAGAACTGATGTTCCTAGTGCAACCGGACAAAAAGACGCTGCACACACTGGACCCGTTCGGCGACAACCTGCTGTACCGGGAGGATTCCTAATGTATCCCTGGGGTGACGAGCGGCGGTTCAACAGCTACAACCGGTTTCTGAAGCGGCGGTTCGGCGGACGCATCCAGAAGCTCACCTTGGATGCGGGCTTCAGTTGTCCCAACCGTGACGGCACCGTCAGCATCGGCGGTTGCACCTACTGCCGCAATGACGCCTTTAACCCCACCTACTGCAATCCCAGCAAGAGCATCCGACAGCAAATTGACGAAGGCATCCGCTTCCATCACCGTCCCAGCGTTGAGCCGGCGGGCTATTTTGCCTATTTCCAAGCCTTTTCCAACACTTACGCCCCACTCTCCCGCCTGCGGGAACTGTATGAGGAGGCCGCAGCCCATCCCCGCGTGCGCGGGCTCATCATCGCCACCCGTCCCGACTGCCTTGAGGAACCGCTTTTGGAGTACCTGCAGGAGCTTCAAGAACGCCTATATGTGACGCTGGAAATCGGCATGGAGAGCTGCTGCGACGAGACCCTGCGGCGGATCAATCGCGGGCACGACGTGGCGTGCGCGGTGCGCGCCATCGAGCAGGCGGCGGCACACCATATCCCCGTATGCACGCACCTCATCTTCGGATTGCCCGGCGAGCGGCCCGAACACTGGTTGGAGGACTTGGCCCTCATCAACAGGCTTCCGCTGCAAAGCATCAAGTTCCACCAGCTGCAGATCATCCGGGACACCGTCATGGAGGCGGAATACCGCCAGCATCCGGACGATTTTTTCGCCCTGCCGTTTGACACATACGTTTCTTTCATCGCCGATTACGTGGAGCGACTTTCGCCGGACATCGTCATCGAACGTTTCGCCGCCGAGGTACCGCCACGCTTTCTATGCACGACCGGCTGGGGCGGCATCCGTTACGACCAGGTGGTATGCGCCATCGAGCGGGAACTGGCATCACGGGAGAGCTGGCAGGGACGGTTTCAGAAATTCTGACGACATTATGAAAAAGCATACGAACCCATTGTTTTTTTGAGTATCTTTGCGGCTGCATTTAAAACGAATGTAAATTATTACAAATCATAAAATCCCATCCTTATGAATGAAGAAATGCTAAATCTCAAACCCTCGAAGGTTTTCTATTATTTCAATGAAATCACCAAGATACCGCGTCCCTCCAAAAAGGAGACACTGATATCGGAATGGCTGGTCAAGACCGGCAACGCCTTAGGGCTACCCACCAAGCGCGACAAGGTTGGCAACGTGCTGATTTCCAAGCCCGCCACCCCTGGCAAGGAGAACGTGACCCCGGTCATCTTCCAAGCCCACATGGACATGGTCTGCGAGAAGAATAACGACACCGATTTCGACTTTGAAAAAGACGGCATCCAAACCTACATCGATGGCGAATGGCTGAAGGCCAAGGGCACGACCTTAGGGGCAGACGACGGCATCGGCATGGCACTGGCACTGGCACTCCTCGACGACCCCGAACTGCAGCATGGTCCCATCGAATGCCTGTTCACCATTGATGAAGAGACAGGGTTGAGCGGAGCCAAGGCCCTGGAAGCCGGCTTCATGAACGGCAAGATGCTCATCAACCTCGACTCCGAAGACGAAGGACAGTTCTTCATCGGGTGCGCCGGCGGCAAAGACACAGTGGCCACGCTGAACTGCGATTACGAGAAAGTTGAGGAGCTGGAAAAAGAGGCCCAAGACACCTATAAGTTCTACAAAATCACCGTGAAAGGGTTGCAGGGCGGCCATTCCGGCGACGATATCAACAAGGGCCGCGGCAATGCTGTCAAGCTGCTCACCCGCCTGCTGTGGAACAGCTACTGCGACTATGACGCACGGGTGGCCGACATCCAGGCTGGCAACCTCCGCAACGCCATCGCCCGCGAAGGGTTTGCCGTGGTGGCCGTCCCGTCCGTGAATGCGGAATCCTTCGAGGCATACGCACACGAGATGGACAACACCTACAAGAGCGAGTTCCACACCACCGACGCCGGCGTGACCGTCACCCTCGAGCCCGCTGAAGCTGTGGCCGACGTGCTGGAAGAGACGTTCCAAATCGATTTGCTCAACGCCCTGTTAGTGTGCCCGCACGGTGTACAGGCCATGTCACAGGACATTCCGGGCTTCGTGGAGACATCCACCAACCTGGCGTCCGTGAAGAAGACTGGAGACGAAATTATCATCACTACCAGCCAGCGAAGCTCGGTGGAAACGCGCAAGCAGGCCATCGTGGACAAGGTGTCCACCACCTTCTGGATGATTGGTGCCGATGTGGTGTCAGGCGACGGCTATCCCGGATGGAATCCCAACCCCGATTCTGAAGTGCTGCGCGTGCTGGTGGATGCCTACCATAACCTGTTCCACAAAGAGCCGCAGGTGCTGGCCATCCATGCCGGCCTCGAGTGCGGTCTCTTCTCCGAAAAGTACCCCGATCTGGACATGGTCTCCATCGGACCCACCCTGCGCGGTGTGCACTCCCCGGATGAGAAACTGGAAATCAAGACAGTACAAATGTGCTGGGACCTTCTCGTCGAATTTTTCAGACTGCTGAAGTAAACCCTAACGCATTTACACATACTATTCATACTTCTTTATCGGTGCCTGTCAGTAAATGTCAGGCACCGTTTTTATACTATTATTCACTACCTACCCGAAAATATCGTATTTTTGCCGTCGCAAAATCAAGACCCCATGATATTAGAACAGACACTGGCAGAAGCCCTGCAACGCGCCTTACAAGACCTTTACCAGCTGGAGATTCCGGCGACACGCAACCTGATCCAACCCACCCGCAAGGAGTTTGACGGCGATTTCACCATCGTGGTATTCCCGTATGTGAAAGCCGCCCGCAAAGCCCCCGACATGGTGGCACGCGAAATCGGGGACAAGCTCTGCGCCGAAGTGGGCTTCATCACCGGATACAATGTGGTGAAAGGCTACCTCAACCTCTCCATTTCCAACGGTTTCTGGTCGCAGTATCTGAATGAACATTATAAAGAAAATGCTTACGGGTGTTTCCCCGTGCGGGAAGAGGACCCCGTTTTAATTGAATACTCATCGCCCAACACAAACAAGCCGCTGCATCTGGGCCATGTGCGCAACAACCTGCTGGGCCATTCCGTCTCCCATATCCTCATGGCTTGCGGCTGTCCCGTGAAGCAGGTGAACCTGGTGAACGACCGCGGCATCCACATCTGCAAATCGATGGTGGCCTGGCTACGCTACGGCAACGGGGAAACACCAGAATCGTCCGGCATGAAGGGCGACCACCTTGTAGGCAAATATTACGTGGTCTTCGACCAACATTATAAAGCGGAGCAGAAAAGTCTGATTGAACAAGGTCTCAGCGAGGTAGAAGCCGCCGAACAGGCACCCATTTTATTGGAAGCCAGAGAGATGCTCCGCAAATGGGAAGCCAACGATCCGGTCGTGCGCCAGCTGTGGAGTCAGATGAACCAATGGGTGTATGCCGGTTTCGACATCACCTACACCCGCCTTGGCATCCACTTTGACAAAACCTATTACGAATCCGAAACTTACCTGCTGGGCAAAGTCCTCGTGCAAGAAGGTCTGGACAAAGGTGTCTTCTACCGGCACGACGACGGCTCCGTCCGCGTCAACCTGACGGATGAGGGCCTGGACGAGAAAGTGCTGCTCCGCAAAGACGGCACTTCCGTCTATATGACGCAGGATTTGGGCACCGCCCAACTCCGTTATGAAGAATTCCACCCGCAAAAGATGATCTACGTGGTGGGCAACGAGCAGAACTACCATTTCGACGTGCTGAAATTGGTTTTGGGCAAAAAATTGTGCAAGGAGTTTGGTAACAGCATCCATCATCTCTCCTACGGCATGGTGGAACTGCCCAGCGGCAAGATGAAGTCCCGCGAGGGCACCGTGGTGGACGCCGACGACCTGATGGACTCCATGCACGAGGAGGCCCGCCAGAGCACCGAAGCCCTCGGCAAGTTCGACTTCTCGCCCGAAGAGGCCGACAATCTCTATGAAATGATCGGTTTGGGTGCGCTGAAATACTTCATCCTGAAGGTGGACCCGACCAAGAACATGCTTTTCAATCCCGCCGAGTCCATTGACTTCAACGGCAACACGGCACCCTTCATCCAATATACGCACGCCCGCATCCGCTCGCTGCTGCGCAAGGCCGCCGAGCAGGGCGTGGACGTGAACGCCCCCCTCCCCAACCAGACCGTCATGACGGATTTGGAACGGAACCTCATCAAGACGCTTTATCAGTACCCGCAGACTGTGCTGGCCGCCGGCGAGAGTTTCAGTCCCGCCCTGATAGCCAATTACATATACGCCTTGGCGAAAGAGTTCAACCACTTCTACCAGGACACGCCCGTCATGCGGGAGCAGGATGCTGCCCTTCGGCTGTTGCGCCTGAAGATGTGCTGTTTTGTCGCCATCACCATCCGCAACGGCATGGAACTGCTCGGCATCCAGGTGCCGGAACGGATGTAAAAAATGTTTTAGAAACGAATTTTATGCTATCTTTGCGGCTCAAAGTTTTTCATCACAAATTAAAGCCGTATGAAACCCAAAAAGATATTGCCGTTCCTGCTGATTCTAATCCAGCTGGCCGCTTTCGTCGGACAGGCGCAGACTGTCCAAGACTATTCCGCTCCCCTAAAATCCGCAGGCCCGATGCCCGCCGATTTCAAAAAAGCGCTCCAAAACGACAAGGCTCCCTCCGACTATTCCGTTTTCCTCAAGAATCTCATCATGGATGGCCGCCTGCTTTATGGGACGCCTCTGAACGATTATATGGACGCGATAGCCGACAACCTGCTGAAGGACAATCCTGTTCTGCGCTCCAAAATCCACATATACATCCTCAAGACCCCCATTGTCAACGCCAGTTCCACCACCAACGGACTCATCCTCGTGAATATGGGTTTGATTGCCCAAGTTTCCAACGAGAGCGAGCTGGCCTTCATCCTCGCCCATGAGATCGCGCATGTGGCGGAGAACCACATCACGGAAATCAACGAGTACAAGGACAAGCTCAAGGAACGGGACATGATCAGCTACTACGTCAAGTCGCAGAACCGTTCCCGCGAGCAGGAGCTGGCCGCCGACCGCATCGCCTTGGAGCGTTATTTCCAATCATCCAAATACAGCTACGATGTAATCAACGGGATTTTCGATGTGCTGCAGTATGCAGACTTGCCCTTTGACGAAGTCCCGTTCACCAAGAAATACACAGAAACGGATTTTTATCATTTTCCTGAAAACTATTATCTTACAAACATCGCACCCATACAGAGCCGTGCCGACATGATTGACACGCTGTTCACCCATCCCAACATCGAGAAACGCCGAACGGCAGCGCAAAGCATCATCGCCGGACTGGCAAAATCAGGACGCTCTGTCTATCTGCAACCGGAAGAAAAATTCCAACAGATACGCAATCTGGCCCGGTTAGAGTGCATCAACATTCTGCTCACCGACCATCAATACGACCAGGCCATCTACAACATCCACGTTCTTCAGCAAAGTTTTCCTGATAACACTTTCCTCCAAAAGGCCATGGCAGAAGCCTGGTACGGTTATTCTAAGCACCGCAACAACGGACAAGTGTCAGACGTCATACTGTCTTACAAAAAAGTGGAAGGTGAGATGCAACAGATAAGCTACATACTGTCGAAACTGAACCGTGTGGAGGCCTCTTTATTAGCACTACGGTATGCATGGGCCGCACGACAACGTTTCCCCGAAAACACACAAATTGCGGAAATGGCCAACGACCTCCTGCGGGATGTATTCGTCAAGAACAAGATGAAACACACCGATTTCTCCGACTATCCCATGGGGACCAACCCTGACTCCATCGTCGTGGAAGAGGCGGCAGCACCAGACAGCACCATCGGCAAATACGCGCGCATACGCCGCCAAAACCAGCCCAACAAAGTGATACCCACCGCCAAGTTCAAGACAGCCAACTACATGCTGGTGGATATCCATCAGGATTCCGACTTTGTGAGTGCGATGAACAGCGTAATACGCATAGCCGAAGATGAAAAGGTGCTGGACCTCGTAACCCAAAAGACACCCGCTGATGTCAAAACGTTACTGATTGCCAGTCCGGAATACTCGTTTTACAACAAAAGTGCCTCCTCCAAGCAGGTGGAACGAGGCAAGAAGCAGCTTCTGCGCGCCACCACCACCAGTGCCAGACGTCTCAAACTCCAGACGTTGCATTATGCACCCAAACAGGTGTGCGACTTCTCCACGGACGAGTACAACGGTTACGTGCAGTTGCAGCAGTGGTTGCGCGACTATACGAAGGGCGGCGGCATCGAGATGGTGCACCACACCGCCCAAAACATGGCCGCCGCCTACGAGCTGACTGGCACCAGCAAGATATGCTTTGTGGGCAACAACACCACCTCGGGGCGTTTCTTCGGACTTGAGAAGAGCAAGAGTCTTTTCCTGACCCTGCTCTGCCCCTACGTCCTACCCGTCACCCTGACCACCTTCGTCCTGCCGCGCAACACCACCGAGATGTACTTTATCATCACCGATTTCGGGAACGGAAAAAACGATGTGACCGCCCGTAACAGCCAGACCAGCAGCATCAACAGGGCTTACACGAACGCATTTATTTACGACCAGTTATATCATTTTGTTAAAGGAAAATAACAATGAGAAAAATATATCTTTTCATCATCGCCATCCTACTGTCAGGATATTGTCTGGGGCAGAACACCGGTTACATGGGCATGCACGTCATCTTCAATGCGGAGGGTTCTCTATCGCCGTCCTGGAAAAACCCCAATCCACTGTCACGCACCTTGAATGAGCACTTCACCAGCGAGCATTATCGCCGCTATTTTGGCCTGAACTATATTCTATCCCCTAATATAGAGTGCATTGTTTGGAACAAAGGTAGCGTGGGTGCCGGCTATAACTATTACAACTCGCCCTATAAAGGCACTCTGTACCAGGAAATCCCAAACTCATACTCTTATTATTATAAGGACTACTCCTTTACTGGACAGGTTGTGGCACATGGGTTCAACGTGTTTTACAAGCAGTATTTGGGTGACACAAAGGCCCCGCTGGGCTTTTACGCAAAATTCATTTTTGACGGTTTTTTCTACCATTATCTAAACAATGAGGAGCCACCGCAACTGATGGCATCCTATTATCCCGACCTCAAAGAGGGCAACAGCATGCTATTCGGCGCAAAAGCAGAATTCGGATACGACTACCTCTTTTTCAATCGGTTACGACTTTCATTCGGAATTTCCTTCGGCAGCACCTTTGGCGGATACAAAGCGATAAAAGGCTTCTTTGACGATTTTTCCCATCTAGATGCGAGTACCACCTCCGTCAACAATTTTGTACACAACCGGATATTGAACGCCTACTGGTTCGGCCTCAAGGTCGGAGTCGGATTCCTGGCGTTTTAGATTGGCCGTTGACCCTTAGCCTTTAGCCGTTGGCTGTTAGCTATTGGCTTTGAGGACTTGGATTTTGGGAATTGGGATTTTGGGGGTTGTTTTTGGTCTTTGGTCTTTGGTCTTAACTCCTTAGCTCCTTAGTTCCTTAACTTCTTAACTCCTTTCATCCGCCCTATACACCAGGCTCCAGCAGTACTGTTTCTCCTCATTGATGCCCGTTTCCATCCGGCAGTCACGCGCCAAGTACCTTTCGGACAGCACATTTTCCAGAGGATCCACCAAGCCGAAACCATCCATTTTCAAGATTGCCTCTTTTTGGGTCCACAGCCAGGCGAACATCCTGTCGGGGTTTTCGGCGTGGAGGATGCGTTCGCGCTCGTCGGCGTTCATCGTGCGGCGCAGCAACGAATCGGAGGCATTCCGGAACGACTCCACATCCAGTCCTACGGGCTGGTCATGCAGGGCCACCCCCACTGCCTGTTTGCAGTGGCTGATGCTGATTTCCACCCCTTCGATCCGTCCCCCCCCATCCTTCGCTCGAAGGAAAGGTTTCCCATGTTCTGCATACACAAAGCCGCCATCCCATTGGGCCAGTTGCGACCGCATGACGGCCAATTCGCTCTCGCATCCCGACAGTACCTCCTCCACACACTGCCGCAAAAGCTCGTATGCCTTCAGACACGCGAATTGTCCGAATGTATGGTGATACGCCAACGCCTGCTCGCGTCGCTGGTCGCTGGCCAACAACAACATACGCTCCACCTCGGCATCCGTGCAGCGTGACATATCGTCAAACAATTTCCATTTCACAGGACAGTCTGTCATTTCCAATCGCAAACAATAAGATTCCCTCTTAGGAAAAACGTGCAAAAATACACAAAATCACCGTTTCCCCCAATTATCCCGGTCCAAGCTGCGGAAATTGATGGCCTCACTGAGGTGCCCCGTTTCGATTCTGCCACCGGCGGCGGAATGGTGCGTACCGCAGCCCTAATAAAACCCACGAACTATACAATAAAATGGGCGCGGCCCCAACGCCACGCCCATTCATTTTACTCTATTCCCCTTTCTCCCTATGGACAGTGTGTCGGAATTTGAGCATGGCGAGGTTTAGTTCAACCGTAGTGTCGCTGCTCTGCTTCGGCAACACGTCCGACATCAGCTCCTCCACCAGTTGGCCGCTGCGGTGAAGCAGCCTCCTCTGCGCTTCCCTATCGTCTTGCTGCTGGGGAATCTCCACAATCACCCGCGACAGCTCCTTCAATTTGGCGTAGGCTTCCACAATGGCGATGGTGGTCTGCACCGCACGCGGACTCTTCAAATGGTCGCTAACATGTAAAGTCCCTTTTCGGTAAAAGCTTTGGGCGGGTATTTGGAGTGTTGACCTCTTCCTGTATTCTTTAAGGTCGAAATTTTCGACCTTAAAGATGTAATTTCTTGATTTTTAAGATGTAGTACATACCCTTCCGGAAACTTTTCCGGATTGTTGTTTACTGCTTCGTTAATTCGTTTGGTTTCCACACCGTACAATTCGGCCACATCACAATCCAGGATGACCTGCTGGTTGCGCAGGGTGATGATTTTCTCCTCCACTTTGGGTAACAATTGGTTTTCCATCTTATTGAATTTAGGTTTAACATTTAGTTTGTATATACCCTGCAAAGATACAGCAACCCGAAGTCAAAATCAAGGCCTTATTAAAATTATTTTATTGAAAATCAACATAATAACAATCTGCAAATTTGGGAAAGAAAAGTGCAAATAACCCCCCAAAAGATGCAAAAGGGTAAAAAGCAAAAAAACAGCACTTATGCCGCAGCATCGTGCGACGGACAAAAATTTCGGAATATTTCGGGGATTCTGCAGCCCAACGGCCACGCCCTTCACTGATTACTATTCACTGACTACTAATCACTGATCAGTTATCGCGGAGACAGCGGACAGAATACCCGCCGAACTTGCTGTCATTGCCCCTGCCCACGTCAGTGTTGTCATAGTACAGACTACGGAAGTACGCGTAGTAGGGACTGCCCCCATTCTGGGACGACGACCAGAAGCCGGCGAGGTTGCCCGCAAGGTAGATCGACGAGCCGTAGCAGAAGCCTGCCGGAACGGCGGAAAAATCCGTGGCGTTGTTTGCACTCAGGTTATTCCCGACAACACAAGTACCCGCGTTGTTGTTCCACCCAACACTATCCGCCAGTGCCTTGGCAATATAACTGGTGTTCCCTCCGCATACATACTCGCTTTGGCTGCTCACATAGTTTGTCATCGCTGTCCACTCCGCATCACTCGGCAAGTGCCAACCCGCAGGGCAAATACCCCTGCGATGACCTGTGAAACTCACAGAAACCGCGTTGCTGGAATTGGTGTTCACGCTCGTCTCCCCGTAAGCCGTGTTGAAAGTATCGGCAGCCGCATTCCAGTTGTAAAGCAACCCATAGTGCATCGGCGCATACGTAACCGGGTCATTGTTGTACCAGTGGGCCTGTTTGCCCGTGTAGGTTTCGCTCGTACCAGGAGACGGGATAAGGTACGTGCCTGTACTTGGCGACGTGGTCGTCCGCAGGTTTTCCCTCGTCCAGCACTGGTTGCCAATTTTCACTGTATTATAAACGTTACCCTCATGGTCGGTCACTGTGGGGGTGCCTGGGCAGGACCAGTCGACAAAATTTGCTGTAAACGACCTCTCTTCTCCATACGCAGTACCCACACTGTTAGTTGCGTAAGCGCGAACATAGTAGGAGGTGCCTGCAGTCAGCCCTGTTATACTGCTGGTGAAGCTACCCGTACCGCTGCCGTCAATGGTACGGTTATCATTCACCGTCGGATTCGGGGAAGTGCTCCAACACACACCGCGGAAGATAACCGTTGCTCCGCCGTCGGAGATGACGTTGCCGCCGCAGGTGGCAAAGGTAGCGGTGATGCTGCTGACAGCGTTGGTGGTCACCGTAGGAAGGACGACACCAGAAACATCGCGGAGACAGCGGACAGAATACCCGATGCTCTTGTCGTTAGCGTTCCTGTACACATTAGCGTAGAAATAGTTCAGGTAACGGTAGTAGGTATAGTTCGGGTTTCCCTCGTACTGGGATAACGACCAAAAGTAGGCGTAGTTACCTGCAACGTTGAACGACGAACCATGGCAGAAGCCAGCTGGAACGGCAGAAAAACCTGTGGAATTGTTCGTACTCTGGTTGTTCCCAACAACACAAGTGCCTACGCTGTTGTTCCACCCGACACTGTCCGCCAACGCCTTGGCGATATAACTGGTATTCCCTCCACACACATACTCGCTTTGGCTGCTCACATAGTCGGTCATCTCTGTCCATTCCGCATCACTCGGTAAGTGCCATCCCGCAGGACATATACCCCTGCGGTGACCATTGTGTGTCACAGATACTGCATTGTTGACGTCGGTGTTCACGCTCATCTCCCCGTATGCCGTATTGAACGTATCCACCGCTGCGTTCCAGTTGTACAGCAGTCCGTAGTTCATCGGGGCATACGTGGTGGGGTCGTCGTTGTACCAGCGGGCCTGCTTGCCCGTAAAGGTGTAATCTGTTCCGCTCGCCGGGATGAGGTATGTTCCCGTACTTGGCGACGTGGTGGTGCGCAGGTTCTCTTTCGTCCAGCACTGATGGCCAATCTGTACTGTATTATAAACGTGACCCTCATGGTCAGTCACCGTGGGCGCGCCGAGACAGGGCTGGACGACAACAAGAGCTGTTACATCGAAATTCAGAACAAAATTCTCCGACACAAGCTGATTCTCGTGAATCGTTTGGCTGGCGTATTCCGTACCGTTTATATTGACATAACCGATGTACACCATCTCGTCCCCAAGATTGAACGGGTTTCCGATACTGCCTTTGGAAACAGTTCCCTGCTGCGACTTTCCAATTTTCATCCCTGAAACTCCTGCATATTCAATCCTGTCCATCGGGCCCCTTCCATTATTCACCATCTTGATAGAGGAGGTTTTCCCATTCTGGCGGGCGGTCAAAATATATGTGCCGGGGGCGGCGACTGTCAGAACGAACTGGTGGACACCCGCCTGGATGGCAGCAAATTTCTGCGATGCCACCATGCGGCCGTTCATGTCCAACATCTCCATCGTCACCTCGCCAGCCTCCGATGTCGTCAGCGTAGCTTTCGTGGTGACTTCAAACGGATTTGGGTTATTTTGGGCGAGGGCAAAACTCTTTGTGATAGCATTCTCTTCAATGCCAGTCCCTCCCATCACCAGAATAGTGTCCGGATAATAAAGGGTTTCTTGCCAGCCTTGAGTTACATTGGCAACCAACACCCTATTAAATGGGATGAAATGATTGTCGGCATCGCGGCCCGTGAAGGTAAGCGTCACCGTCTGAGCGAAACCCATTACGCATGACAACACCATGGTGTATAGGATAAAAAGTTTTTTCATATTTATTCTATTTATTGAATATGCTGCTACAAAAATAATAAAATATTGTGTATGAAAAGAGGTGAAGTTTTCAACAAGATACGAACAGGGAGAATTGGTTTCAGGTTTCAGGTTTCAGGTTTTAAGTTTCAAGTTTCAGGTTTCAGGTTTCAAGTATTTTAGTCCTGTGACAGAGCTTTTCTTCAAGGAAGTGATGAGTTTGGAAATGGCTTTGCTGAGATTGATGCAGTCGCTGTATAGTCGAGATGCAGTATCGTCGTCAATGAAACCCACGTCGGCTGCTCTGACAATCTGACTGCGCACTTCTCCACACGAGCCTTTTGCCACATACAGGAAGAAAACAAACTCTTTGTTACCATCGCGTTCAAAACCTTCAGCAATATTATCCATCACCGAACCCGACGACGCACGTATCTGTTGAACAAACCTAGAATCCTTGTAAAAATCACCTTTCATTGTGATAGCATAAACATCTTTACAGAGGTTACGAGCCATTTGAAAAATAATTAAATCTTCAAATTTTTGGACCTTCCCCATACCTGAAACCTGATACTTGAAACTTGACACTTGACACTAAACAACTTGACACTAAACAACTTGAAACCTGAAACCACCTCACCGTTTCCCCAAATTATCCCGGTCCAAGCTGCGGAAATTGATGGCCTCGCTAAGGTGTCCCGTCTCAATGTCCTCGCTGCCGTCAAGGTCGGCGATAGTGCGGGCCACCTTCAGGATGCGGTCGTAGGCGCGGGCGGAGAGGCCCATGCGGTCCATCGCATTTCGTTTTGAATTATTCGGCTAATTTGATGAGCGGTTCGCCAAGTGCTTCGGATATTTGGGAAAGCGTACGCAGGGTGAAATTAGGAAATCCTGTAATCCAACGCGATACCACAGCTTCGTCTTTTCCCATCTTATGAGCCAAATCACGCTGGGACATGTTTTTTTCCTTGAGGATTTTGTCTATTCGTGCGACGATACTCGCTGACAACTGCACCTCAGCCATGATTTCCGGCGATACCTTTTCAGCCTTAGTTTCAAACCATTCCTGTTTGTTTTTCATATCTCAAAAATGATATTATCGGCTCCACAGAGCTCTTTTTCATCAACGCTAATATAGCCTCTTTCTATGTTTTCTTTAAGTATTTTCTCGAAACGTTGCAAATCCAACACATAACCATACAGCTTCGGGTCTTCTTGATAGTTTCTCGTACTTTTTACACCACCATTCCCAAGTATAATGATCTGTTCCGAAATACAAAGACAGTATAATCGTAGTTTGCCGCCATTTATCGGAATCGCATGAACATTGTCGGTCATTTTCCCCTCTGGACGAAAGAATCTTTCCAACGCTCCATTATCTAAAATCGCCTGCAACGCTGCTATAATTCTTTGGTAGTCAGAGTTATATTTGGCATTCAATTCAAACTCTGAAACAAACTTTTCAAATTCAGTAGTCCCATCCTTTTCAAAGCTGATTGAGTAGAGTGTGGTTTTTTGAGACTTCGATATGATATCCAATGTGGCCTTCTTTTTCACTACGCTGCAAAATTACAAAAAAATTGATATATATGTCAAGTTTTATTTTTAAATCACCGTTTCCCCCAATTATCCCTATCCAAACTCCGGAAATTAATCGCCTCGCTGAGGTGGCCCGTCTCAATATTCTCGCTGCCGTCGAGGTCGGCGATGGTGCGGGCCACCTTGAGGATGCGGTCGTAGGCGCGGGCGGAGAGGCCGAGGCGGTCCATCGCCTGCTTCAATATAGCCTGCCCAGTCTCGTCAATTGTACAGTATTGCCGCACCATCCGGCTGGTCATCTGCGCGTTACAGAAAACATTGAACTGGTTGGTAAAGCGCTCTTTCTGGATGTTCCGGGCCGCCACCACGCGCTTGCGGATGGCGGCACTCTTCTCCGACGGTTTGTTGCTGGCCAACTCCTCATGACTTACCGGCACCACTTCCACGTGGAGGTCGATACGGTCCATCAACGGGCCCGACACCCTCCCCAAATAGTTCTGCACCTCCCCGGGCTTGCAGGTACAGGCAATGGTCGGATGATTGTAATTACCACAGGGACAAGGATTCATGGCCGCCACGAACATAAAGGAGGCCGGAAACTCCACCGAGTACTGCGACCGTGAGATGGTCACAAAACGGTCCTCCAACGGTTGGCGCATCACCTCCAACACCTGCCGTTTGAATTCTGGCAACTCATCCAAAAACAGCACACCGTTGTGGGCCAGCGAGATTTCCCCGGGCTGCGGGTGCGTGCCTCCGCCTACCAGAGCCACGTCGCTGATGGTATGATGCGGCGCACGGAAGGGCCGCACGCATATCAGCGAGGCGTAACGGCTCATCTTGCCCGCCACCGAGTGTATCTTGGTGGTTTCCAACGCCTCATGAAGCGTCAGGGGCGGAAGGATGGAGGGCAGCCGCTTGGCCAGCATCGTCTTGCCCGAGCCCGGCGGCCCGATGAGGATGACATTATGCCCGCCGGCAGCTGCAATCTCCAAAGCCCGCTTGATGTTCTCCTGCCCTTTCACATCCGAAAAATCATATTCGTAATCATTCAGACTTTTTCGGAATTCCTGCTCTATGTCAATCTTCGTCGGGATAATGGGCACATCCTTGTCAAAATAGTCGATCACCTGCTTGATGTTCTCCACCCCGAGAATCTCCAGACCATCCACAATAGCGGCCTCCCGCGCGTTCTGCGCCGGCAGGATCAGCGCCTTCTTGCCCTTTTTACGCGCTTCGATGGCGATGGGCAATGCACCCCGTATCGGCTGCATGCTGCCGTCTAACGACAACTCACCCATGATGTAATAGTCCTCCAACCTGTCCGCCCCCTTGATCTGTTCAGAGGCGGCCAAGATGGCAATCGCCAAGGTCAGGTCAAAGGCCGAACCCTCCTTGCGGATGTCCGCCGGAGCCATATTAACCACTATCTTCCGCCCGGGAATATTGTATTTGTACAATTTCAAGGCCGTCTCAATCCGCTGCTGGCTCTCCTTGACCGCACTGTCGGGCAACCCTACCAAATGGAAACCGATACCGACATCCACGCTGACCTCCACCGCAATCTGAATGGCCGCAACGCCCATCAAGGCACAACTGTAAGTTCTCACTAACATAACCGTTCAATTTTTATTGCGGCAAAAATAAAATTATTTTATACAAATTCAATATGTATTGTATTTATTTTTAATTTTAAGAAACAATTGTTAATTTTGCAAAATACTTAGAATACGCCCTATTATAAAGTGTTTTATTCCACAATAATAAGAAAGGAACAATATTTTTCAATAATCTGCAAAAAATTACAAGTCTGCAGACCTCGAAAATGAGTGCAGCATCAGGAAATGGGAAATTAAGGAAAAATTTTGAAAAAAAGAAGAAACAACAATTACTGTACCGATGGGCAAATGCTGTTCAAAGGGCACTCCTGGCATTTGGGTTTGCGGGCCATACACACATAGCGTCCATGTAACAGCAGCCAGTGGTGCGCTCGGGAGATATATTCGTGCGGAATATTCCGCACCAACTGCCGTTCCACAGCTTCCGGTGTCGGAGCATCCTTCACCAAGCCAAGACGATGCGCCACCCGAAAAACATGCGTATCCACAGGCATCGCCGCCTGCCCGAACGCGAATGCCAGCACCACATTGGCCGTCTTCCGCCCAACGCCTGGCAATGCCGTAAGCCCTTCCATCGTATCCGGGACCTCACCCTGAAAATCACGAACCAACATTTTCGCCATTTCCGAAAGATGGAGAGCCTTGCTGTTGGGATACGAAACCGATTTCACGAAAGAAAGAATATCCTCCACGGAAGCGGCGGAAAGTGCCTGCGCATCCGGATAACGTTCGAAAAGCGCAGGTGTTACCATATTAACCCGCTTGTCCGTGCACTGTGCGGCCAGCATGGTGGCCACCAGAAGCTGGTAAGCATTGATGTAATGCAGTTCCGATTGCACATCAGGCTGATTGGCGGAAAAATAATCAAGAATATACGAATAGCGTTCTTTACGAGTCATACCATATAATTATATTTGACGGCAAAGGTACACAAAATTCCGAACACACGACGGCGAATCACAGAATATTCGAAATAAAAACAGAGTATTTCAGCCTGAAATGCTTGTTATTTCCGGATAAAATAAAAAATCACGCTATCATCGGTGTATATTCAAAAAAAGTGTATTTTTGCGCCGTCTTTTTTGAGACACCCAAATGGCGGTTGTAGCTCAGTTGGTTAGAGTACCGGATTGTGGTTCCGTGGGTCGTCGGTTCGAATCCGACCTGCCGCCCGAAAGATTGAAAAAACAGCGATTTGCAAGCACAAATTGCTGTTTTTTTCGTTTATCGACAAAGCCCATAACGTTATGAAATTGAAGTTTCCCCTTTTATTCCTCTTGGCACTGATACAGTGCGGAACCCTATCCGCCAAATCTGTGGATGTAACTACAGCCTGCACCGTGGCCTCGCACTTCTTTGCCCAAAAGTTCAACCACGCACCCGAATCGCTCATACCCACAGTAGCTTACACCGCTCCAACGCTGCGCGGAGAAAATGACCCAACCCCCGGTTTCTATGTCGTTAATTTCGAGCCGGCAGGCTTTGTCATCGTAGCCGGCGATGACCGTGTACAACCGATATTGGCCTTTTCTGATGAGGGGGCCTTCATTGCCGAAAACATGCCCGACCATATACGCTTTTTTCTGGATGGATACACGGAAGGCATTCAATATATTATTGATGGTCACCAATATAACAACGAATCCACACAACAACAATGGAGATCATTGCTTTCCGGAAACTCCCTCTCACAAAAAGATGGAGATGGGGCTGTGGTCGTGGAGCCGCTTTTAGGCAACAACGAATGGAACCAGACTATGTATTACAACGACCTCTGCCCTGCTGATGCGACAGGCCATCCTGCATACGGCGGTCACGCCGCTGCGGGTTGCGGGGCCCTTGTCATGGGACAGGTCATGCGCTATTGGCGATTCCCCACCACGGGTACCGGAAGCCATTCATACACCAGCAACTATGGTACCCTTTCCGCGAATTTTGGGGCAACAACCTACCATTACGAGAACATGCCCGACAAACTCACAACAGCCAATCATCCAGACAGCTGTGTGGAAGCAGTGGCCACTTTGCTGTACCATTGCGGGGTTGCTGTCAACATGAATTACGGTCCATCCGCGAGTGTGGCCAACTCCAACCGCATTGTGTCGGCCCTCTCTACCTACTTTCGCTATCCAACTACTATACAATATATTGAGCGAGGGAACCTTTCGTCTGCCGTGTGGCTCAATTATTTAAAAGGCGAACTTGACGAAGGGGCCCCCTTCATGTACGGGGGAAGCGGGAACTACGGCGGACACGTCTGGATATGCGATGGATACCAAGACGATGACTTTTTCCATTTCAACTGGGGATGGGGCGGACAGCAAAACGGCTACTACGCATTAACTAACTGTAGCTCATATGGTTTCAACAACAACCACGCCATCATTATCGGCATCCGTGGACCGGAATTGCCCGCCTCCATCGGGGAAAACATCCAGAAAAACGTCAGAGTATTCCCCAATCCCACCCATGGAATTGCACGTATGCAGATGGAAGGACAACCCGTTATAGAGGTGCAGGTTTTCGACCTGTTCGGAAAAATGCTATCCCATCAGAGCGCGAATGGGAACGAATTCTCGGTGGACTTAACCGGCTATGCTGCGGGAACTTACCTGCTTCGACTTTTCTCCAACGACGGCGTAGAGACGGTCAAGATTGTCAAGAAGTAATCCCATTAAACTATTCCATCCCATAGTCCGCCAAATCCTCTGCGGCCATCGGAAGCTCCTCCTCAAGATGAATGTAGGGTTTTGCCTTGCGGCTGAAGGTCTGGAGAAAATATTCCTGGAGCAAGACCTCCACCTGGCGCATCGTCTGTTCGATAATGGCGGGTTTCAACTGGCACTCCCACACCACCAGCACCTGCCAGCCGTTCTCCTGCAACACTTTGTAATCCCGTTCGTCGCGTTCCTGGTTGCGTCGGATTTTGTTCACCCAAAATTCACGATTGGTTTTGGGGATTTTGCAACATTGGGAATTGGTGATTTGTAGAGACGCGCCATGGCACGTTCCTACATTATGTCCGTGCCAGAAACATCCGTTCACGAAAAGGGCCGTGCGGTACTTGCGCATCACGATATCGGGTTTGCCCGGAACGCCTTTCACGTTGAGGCGGTAGCGGTAGCCATGCTGCCACAGCCATTGGCGCACCATAAGCTCGGGCTTGGTGTTTTTGCTGCGGATGTGCGACATGCAGCGATGGCGTTGTGCGGGGGTGAGGCGGTCGGTCATAACACTGAATTAATGGAACATCTTTGCAGCAAAACCCGCAGAGCGGCAGCATGGTGCCCGATTGCGATGACATGGTGATTACCTATCGGCTTCGTCAAGAGATATCCGGTGTCGGACGGATGGGCGAGGCGCACCAGCAACTGCGTGCGGCAGAGGTCCGGTTTCGCCTGATTGCGAATCAGTTCGCCTTCCGCGACAAACGCCCGCGACAGGTCTCCGGCCACCTTGCAGATCGTGACGGGACCTTCGGGCACGTGGCCACGGATGCCCACACCAATGCCCGACTCATAGTGGGTGTCAAGTTCATAGTGGTGCACCATGTCGAACGGTATGGTACAATGCGCGAAGAGGATTTCGCCCGTTTCAGGATTGATGCTGGCAGGGTTCGCCTGAAATGAGGAGTTGCCGGTCAGCGTGCGAAGCTGCATCATGGTGAGCATGGTGGGCACATCGCCCTCACAGCCAGCCACGAGCCCTTCCGCATTCAGTTTGGCCAGTGCCCAGCAGCCGGTATTGTGGACGGCATCCAGCAGGTCGAAGCAGCGGAGGGTAAGACCGTTGAGATTGTGCTTCACCACCAAGGATTTCAAGGCCAAGTAGATGCGATAAGCACCGGGCAGGGCGGCGTGGATTTGTGGGACTTCGCTGTCCTCCGGAGCTGATTGCTCGGGAATAGAAGCCAGCGTGTCCAGCAGCGCACGCATCGGTATGTCGATGAGATCCACACCCAGTTTGCTTTTGACGGCATCGCGATCCACTTCGCTGGAAATCAGCCAGTCGGAGGGTTCGCCGACGATGCCGAGGCGGCAGCCGTTGAGAACGGGCACCTCTTCCTCCACCCTATTCAATTGTTGAATGCGTGCCGCAATGTACTCCGAACTGCCGTGCAGAATCTCGCCTTGCAGGCCTTGCTGGCGCAGGAAAGAAAGGATTTCCATGGCGGCAGGCAGCGAGTTGCTCTTGGTGGAGGCAAGCAGGTAAAAGGGTTTCTTGGAGCATGCAACCAACTGTGGCAGAAGTTGTTTAAAGAGACCTTCGGTGCCGCCGGTGCGCACATAAATCAGATCCCGGTCATGCGTTCCATAGTCAGAATAGTCGTCGCCTTTCAGCACATACGGGATATTCAAGGAGGAGAGAAACTCCTGTGTAAGAGACGCCACCGCCTGCGGGTCGTGCAGCGTGGAAGTAAGGGTATAGACTGCGATGTTCATTTTAGTAACCTATTTATGCTTGTTTTATGTTTTAATAGTTTCAGGGTTCAAGTTTCAGGGTTCAGGTTTAATTACTTGAAACCTATATCTAAAATCACTTTGTTCTCGCTTTTAGCATCTCAATCACCTCCCAATCCGCCGGCAGCCACTGCACGGAGTCAAGTTCGTCGGGGGCGAGCCAGCGGGCGGCCTCGTGTTCGAGGAGGGTGAGCGATCCGCTCTCAATGGTGCAGAGGAAGCAGTGCATGGTGAGGTGAAACTTGGGGTAGTCCCACTCGATGGTATGCAGCAGTTCCCCGACGGTGATGCGGGTTTCCAATTCCTCCCAAATTTCGCGACGAACGGCCTCCTCGGGCGTCTCGCCCGGCTCGATCTTGCCGCCCGGAAACTCCCACCAGTCCTTCCAATCGCCCGCGCCCCGCTGTGTGGCGAAGATGCGGTTCTGAGAGTCGTGGATGATGGCGGCGGAAACGGTGATATGTTTCATAGCTTATTCGTTTTTGTTCAGTATCACCAGTGCGGCGATGACGCCGGGCACCCACCCGCAGAGGGTGAGCAGGAACACAATGAGCACAGACCCGCACCCCCGGTCGATGACGGCCAACGGCGGGAAGATGAGGGAGAGGATGACGCGGAAAATGGACATATCGATTCGGTTTTTTGAATCTGCAAAAGTACAAAATTATGCTTCTTTATAGGGCATCCATTTCGCCAGAACCATTCCGGCGAGGATGAACCAACCTCCGCCGAGGGCGGCCAAGAGCGGGAACCACGGGAGCGCCTCGCAGGGTAGCAACGCCGGCACAATGGCGATGGCCAAAGCCGGGGCGAAGGGTTTGAACCGGCGGAACAGCAGAAGCATGAGAGGCACTGTCACGAACGTGCCCAATGCCAGCGGAAGGCCCCACCGATGATGGAGCAGCAGACAAGTGAGGGTGCCCAAGCCGGCGGCGGCGACGATGAGCGCCCAGATGGTCCACGGGCGTTCACGGAAGCCGCTGTGGCGGTTGGAAAACTCGATCATAGTGACCACCAGAGGGGGCACCGCGAGAAAGCGTATGGTGGGAATGGGAGCGCAGTGGGTGACGACTAATGGCAGGCACACGGCGACCGTGAGCAGGGCCAACTGTCCTCCTCCGAAGGGGTGGTATTCCGGTCGTTCATCTTGCCGGAGCCAGCCTCTGCCGAGGGCCAGCAGCACCGAAATCACCAGCACGCAGGCGGGATAGAGCCATGAGGTAGTGCCCACCAGCACGGGCAGCATAGCCGCCGAAACGGTGGGGTACATATTGCAGCGCACCAGTCGCAGCAGCCCCATCACGAGGACGAAAGCGAAAGCGAAGCGGATCTCGAGGCAGGCGGGAAGCCACCGATTGAGGGCCAGTCCGATGGAGGCCGCGACCGTCAGGTAGAGGGGGATTTGCCATCCGCGTATGTTCCACACCGCCTTGGGCATCAGCCAGAGTCCGACGCACAGCGCCGCCGCCTCGGGGAAGATGACCTCGCTTTGTCCCGAAACATCCGCCACAACCACCATCAGCGTGAGGAACAGCGCGACCGAGAGATTCCGTTTTATGGAAGAGGAGGGCATCAGGGGGTGTTATTTTTCTTGTGCGGACTGCTTCAGCGATTCCAGTGCGCGGCAGAGCTGGTCGGGGCAGGAGGTGGGCTTGCCTCCGCAGCGGATGCCGTTGAGTTTCTGGATGACGTCGTCGATTTTCTGGCCGACGACCAAGCGGCAGATACCCTGGAGGTTTCCGTCGCATCCGCCATAAAAGAAGACCTGCTGAATGACGCCCTCGTCATCGACGGTCACATCGATGAACTGCGAGCAGGTGCCTTGGGTTTTGTAGAGGGTGTGGGGCATAATCAGTGAGATTTGTTATGTTTTACGTAATTCATTAACGTTGCTAAAGAAATTCCTTCGGGTTCGGCGCTCAAATGTCCTTCGCCGATAATCCCATCTTTAATCATTTGAGAAATATTCCATTTCACATCCTTGAATTCATTTTCCATTTCATTTGAATTCAAATCAAACACCACATAATAAAGCCGTGAAGGAGTGTACAAGTTGCGATAAGGCTTTTTCTCCAAATCTTCTTTTGACATTACTCTTGGTCCTTTATCGCTCAATCTTAAAAGCAGTTGAGTGTCACCTTTGTGCAAGAATACATATTTGGCTCCGGTGATTTCTTTTTTCAAGCGCAAAGAGCCAGTTCTTGTTCCAGTTCTTGCATTATAAATATTATTTTTAAGAATCCATTGTAGGTGATTTTCATCTTTGTATGAGCCCAACAACACAAATGTTTCTTCTGGTACCAAGTTGCGATCGTTCCCATACGGCTCCGGCATAGGTTCGCAGACCACGGATGGCTCATTCTTATAGATCTCGTATGTGTGGTACGACATGCGTTCGCGTTGGGAAGCCCTATTGAGCATGTGCTCTAAAATGTCGTGCAAGAAATGCTCGATTTCTTTTGAGTCTTTTTCTATGCTGTTTGGCGACAGGCAAAAGGCTCCCAGCCCAGGCAAAATCTCGTGAAAACCTTTCAGACTTTTGTTTTCCGAGCCAGGGTAAAGAATGTAGGCTCCGCTTGTCCGCCGAATCGCATCTTTGTAAGCATGCATTTTCAACAAATCCACCCGTTTGTAGATGCCTTTTTCTTCTTCCTTCTTCTCCTGATTCATCAGCAAATCTTCTTCCGAAAGTTCTGCATCCTCATCTTCAAAAGTATGTGTGTCGTCAAGTTCTCTTTCGTTGAGCAGGATTCGGTTCAGTTTATACTTTGCATCAAAATGGATGTGAACGATGAGGTCTTGCTCTTCTGCTTCGTTTTCCTTGATGTTTCCCGACCAAATTGACAAAGTGTAATCGGGACGCATGGCGGTGGTCCAAGAACCGCTTTTGTCCAGTTGGTCGGATGTGCTGAAAGTGCGGTTGTAATACAAGCGCACATTCAAAGTTCGAGAGGCTTCGCGGAACTGACCACCAATCATTTTCATGTGGCCTTGCTTGAGTTCCAGATTGATGTGGTCCTTGTCGGTTTTGACTAACTTCTTTTCATCTTCTTCCGTCAGTTCCAAATGGAAGGTTTCTTTAACGATGTCAAGCAACTTGAAGAACACCCAATATTCGTAAAGAGCCGCCACATTCCGTTTGCCGGCTTGATACACGTTGTCGCCGCCTTTCCAAGTGATTTGCGCCGCTAATTTTGACATCATCCAGGCTTGCAGCACTTCCCGATAGCCTTCTTTGCGTTGCAAGGCGGGACTGTTCAAAGTCATAGTCTGCAAGTTGGAAACATCCAGGAAGAAGCTGCGGCTCAGCCATCCCGTCAGTTTGTTCGCCGTTAGTTCAGCCTCGGTTTTCAGTCTTGGACTGGCATTTTTGCATTGCTGGATGATGCTGCAAAATGAAGAAAACGACTGTAATACAAACTTCACAAAACGGTTTTCCGTCACATCGACAGTGTCTTTCTTGTAGGAAACCGACAATCTTCGCGGAACGCTGTCGATATGGTCGCCAATAGTTATTCCTTCTCCCAGTGGCAACCGATTCTTATTGGAGGCAATCTGTTTTAATTCCTGCCGCCCGAGTTTCTTTATGGAACAAATGTCTTTCTCTATGATCGTTCCCGTCCATTTGTGGATAGGGTTATAAAGAATCTTGTTCAAGGCTTCTTCAAACTCTTCGCTGTCCACCAACGATTTCATGAAAGCGAATTGTTGATAGAGTGTCCGGCTGTCTTCATTGACATCCACCTCAAAGCGTTGTGTGACGGGTGCTCCCTGCATCATCACCAAATCCGTGAAGTGGCTGGTGATGTCATGGAGCATCGTCTTGTAATCCTTCCGGTAATCCATTTTGACGGAACGTACCTCAAAGCTAACCTCGGCAACGAAGTCTGCATCGTTGGTGACTGTCAGCGTTAGGCTACCGACATGGATACCCGTCTTGATCCAGCCTCGTGAGGGTGAGCTTTTTGAGGGACGAATCAGTTCGTGTTCCTTGAAATGGTAATCGCCTTCAAAGGCATATTCGTATTCCTCGCCCTCCACCAATTGCCATTTCGACTCACCCTCCTGCGGATCCATTTCCTCAAACACCGTTGCATTTGAGGATTGTGGGTACACCAGCAGCTTCACGCTTCTGTGCTTTCCTACGATAGGTATGTCAAGATGGTCTGCCATAATATCATTTTACTTATTGATGCTTTTTTGCAAAAAATCACAATATTCCTGTAGTGACCGCTGCATAACATCTTGAGGAATCAGTTTGCGTTGATATTCGGCAACCATAGTTGGACTAAGAGAACGGCTTAACGTGTATTCAACCATGCTGCGGTCGGCAGATGGACATAAAATGATGCCGATACTCGGATTCTCGTTCTCGCGTTTAACATCACGGTCAAGAGCCTCCAGATACATATCCATCTTTCCAACAAATTCTGGTTCAAAATCCGTCGCCTTCAACTCTATGGCCACAAGGCATTGCAGTGCTCGGTGATAAAACAGCAAATCTATTCGTTTTGTCGAGCCGCCCACCTGAACACCATATTCACTCTCCATGAACAGAAAGTCTTTGCCTAATTCCATGATGAATTCCTTCATGTGTTCCAGCAGACCATTGTGCAGGTGATGCTCGTTGTGTGACTTTGGCAGATTCAAGAAATCTACAAAAGCCTTGTCTTTAAGGATGAAGTCAGCATTGGGATACTCGTCCAGAAGGGCAGGTGACAACATCTTGTCCTTTTCAAGCAATGACGAATATGTTTGGTTGACAATGCATCTACGAAGTTCTTCTGTCTTAAGATGCTGTTGTGCAGCATAGAGCATATAGAACAGTCGCTCTTCGTTTGAACAACAACGGTTCATGATTTCAATATGGCTTGTAAAAGGTATTAGACCGAGCACTGCAGGCATTGTGATTTGGGCGGTTTCTAATTGTGCAATTGGTAATTGCACAATTGTTTCACTTGACAAATGCGTTTCCGTAAATTGTGCAATCGGTAATTGCACATTTTCGGGAAGCTGAAGCCGCATGGTCAAATCGGAGAATTCCTTTTTGGCATAGAGGTCATAGAATTTGACCATATTGTACAGGTGACGCTTGCCAAAGCCTCTCCGTTTCGGATTCATACGTTTTAAGTAATCGGCCAATTGACTTACTACTTTGTCGCCCCATGCCGATAATTTCAGCTGTGTTGAAATATATTGTCCAATTTCCCAGTTTGTTAGCAATGCTTCGCCATTCACCAACCTGATGGCAGATTCGCGATGCCTCTCAATTATGGTGTTCACATAAGCAAATTGTTGCTCCAATTCGCTCATGTTTTCACTTGTCGTCTTGATTCTATTCTTCATAAGATTACGAACAATTCCATTCGTCATAAATGAATTTCCAATTATGCCTCCGCAAAACTAGTAAACCCATTGTCCACCACGGCATTATACATTCGCTGAATCTTCTCCGCCGATTCGGGATATTTGAAATCATTCTTGATGAACTCGGCATCGATTTCTTTGGTAAAGCCATCCTTTAGGCAGAGATTCCACAAAGAAGTAAGTACAGGCACGAGCTTCTTGCGGGATCCATGCAGTTTTGGCAGCAGTTTTTGCAGGATGGCCGTGTCGATGGCGGAATCAGCATCCAGTTCTCTATCGGCAAAATGCAGGTAGCGGCTGATTTCGTTCACGGTGCGATAACCAAACTCTGCGTTGACTTTCTTCAGTTCAGAGAAGAATGAGAGCAAGACCGTTTTTTCGTCATCGTTGTCTATTAAAATCTGTGACTTGGCCTTGTTGACGAAATCTTCAGCCATATCGGCACAGGCGGAATAAGCCTTTTCGAGGTGGATGTCCTTTTTCTCATTGAGATATTTTCTCATTTCGTCAGGCGCGATCTTGAATTCAATCACATTGGCGCGGTCGAGCACCTTGGGGCTGAACATATAGGTGGTTTCATCCACATTGATGGTGCCGATGATGAAGACATTCTTGGGCAATTCAATTTCTTTGGGAACGTTTCCTGCTTCATTATCCCAAAGTTTGATAGGTTCGCCCGACTCCATGGCGCTGAGAAAATCGGCAAAGTAGCGTTCCACCACGCTGAGGTTCATCTCGTCGAGAATGAGGAAATAAGGTTTGTCTGGGTTCTTGTTTGCCCGCATCAAGAGTTGCAGCACGCCACTTTCGGGCAGCACATATTCATCGTTTTTCAGGGCATTGGGATAGCCCAACAGCGGCTCGCGGTTAGTCCAGTCCGCCCCGATGGAAACCGTGCAGACCTGCTCCTTGATGTTCTCGCTCAAGCACTTGGCAAAAGCCAACGCTAATTGTGTCTTTCCCGAACCCGCCAGCCCGCTGAGGATAACGAAAGGCTTGGCCATCAGCGAATAGGCGAGGCGTTTGATGAGGGTTTCGGAATAGATTAGGCCGGTGGAGAGGAGGGAACCGATCACATTAGTAATTGAAAGAGGTAAAAGTTTCATTGCTTTTTGTGGGGGATTAGTAGTATGTTGGGGTGTGCTTAATAGCTCTTTATACTTTTCATATACATTAAGATATAGATTTAATGCTCGTTCTCCTTCTTTCGCATCATCAACATTCCATAAAGTATAATAGATGGCCCCTAATCTATATCTTTCATCTGCTATATCAGCATTGCCGTCAGTTTTGAGAATGGCATCGTTGATGTTCAACAAGTTTCTAATTCTTATTGAATTTTCGGTAATCTCTTTTTTCCCTAACCTTGGCCCGAATTGTCCCGGAACGGTGGTCCCTTGGTTTAATGTCAAGTAAACATGCTTGTAATCAGAAGAAAACAGGAATACGATATAAACACCTTCACGAGTAGAAGTTGTGATTTCTTTATCTAGAATTGCAATCCACGGCGTTTTTGTGGCTCTTCCTTTTCCAACAGAACCATTAACCAGGTATTTATTATCATCCAAATAGGAGCTGATTTCTTGTGGAATAGTTCTAGTAATAAGCTCGCTAACTTCTTTGTCAATGTCTGATGTGATTTGAGCTTGCTCAAATGTTGAGGATTTTGCAAAACACTGATTGAAGCCTTTGTTTATAGTATATATGTTTTCCATTTGTTCTATTATTTATCATTAATTGCATCCAGCAAATCTTTCAATAAATCTAAATTATGTCTTGGTAATATGTATTATTATTTTGTTTTTCCGACTAATCTAATCCATTCAGAATTGTCAATCCCTACTCTGGATAATTGAGAAGTGTATGAATCAACAATTCTTTGTGCTAAGAGATCTTTTAATTCTGCAATCCAAATATATTGTTGCATATTGCTGTCAATGAAAACATATTCACCCGATGATAGTTTTTTTGACAAAATGGGTGATTTGTCTATTTCTGGTTTAAAATGTCTGACACATATTGAATAGGACTTGTTATCAACCAAGTAATGACTGTTCTCGTTTATTATTATTGCCTCATGTTCCCCCTTAAAATCTAATTCTTTTTTTAGGGGAAGAAATAAAAAGTTTCTTCCTTTCTCCAGAGAGATTCTTGCCGCATCACATGCTTGTTGAATACATAATAAAAAATGTTCTTCGCCATTCTCCTGTGTCTTTACAATCGTTCCAAGAGTCAGTTTGCGTGAGTCCGCATTGGTAACAAGTGGATTTTTATGTTGTATTAGTTTTGCAAATTTATGATTTGATAAAGAAGCATCTCCCGTACAAAACAGGGCACAGGCATTCTTTTTTGCCTTGTCTTCTCCTAATTGTATATTGATTTCGGATAACTTATCACTTAGTCTTTCTTTATCTGAGGATAGTATTTGTTTGAGCTTAGCAGCATCAATATCGTATGTTTTAGAGTCTATGCTGACGGATTTTGTATTATCAAATTTGTATTCTATCCATTTTGAAATCAAATCTTGTAAATCACATTGTTCTTCACAAATAAGTTCCTTAATTGTACAACTGAGTATTTCATCAAGAATACCTTTAGCTTCGATAAAATCATTTACGGAGATATAATGTCCCAAAAATGCAGGATCAATATCCTTTGAAAAAACACCTAAAATATTAGACGTGTTATCTCGAATGGCTGTAATTGCAGACAAAGCATAATTTGGTAGCAATCCCATTGTTATCTTAGTAAACTCATCAACAATAAGGTTCGGCAATTCATCATATTTTACAATTTTGCTTTTGTATTGTTCAATATGTTCAAATTGAGAAGTCTCTTTTGCTCTTACCAAAATGCGAATATTGTTCGTTTGAGTGTGTAACAAACAATCTTCTTTAATAAGACCTGGGGTAACATTGATGTATTTTTGAATTTGGCCGGTTATTTCATTTAAATCCGTTTCGCCTGTATATACAATAATTAGTTTTACTTTATCAGTACTAGCTTCATCAACCAACTTCTTGATAAGCGGTTTTGTATAATGACCACGATTATCAGATTCATCATCTGCCATGGGATCATATTCGGAAGAGGTTTTTAACCTTAAATTCCAGTCTAATACAACAGCGTCTGCTTTTAAAAGCGAAACAGCACAATCATTTATATCCTCATCAGTTTGTGGCGCATAAATAGCACATATTTTACCTTTCTTTAAAAAAGCGTCAGAAACAGACTTGGCATCAAATTCGTTGTTGTGAACGGCTGCTTCAATTGTGTTATTTGTTTTTTCCGGATATGCTTGCTCGTCAATAAAAACAATGTCACGAATAAAATTATCCGCAATCTCACGGGATAAGGTGACAAAGGATTTCTCTTCTGTGTTATTATTCATGTTTTTGGATTTTAAATGTGACATTAGCTTCTGGCATAGGGTTGACAAGTAACAAGTCATAACCTTCTCCATTTAGTATTTCTCTACTGATGTTTAGTCCCAAACCTCTTCCATTGGGTTTTCGAGAAAAGCGCAATTCAAAGATACGCTCTTTATCTTGTATTGGTATAGCGGGACCATTATTGGAAATATATATTCCGGAATCATCCGCATGTAATCGGATTATTTTTTTAGGTTGTTCGCTTTGCGATAGCCAATAAATGGCATTGTCAATTATATTGACAAATACGGGATAGAAGGTTGAACGGAAACCATAGATATGCCCGTGCGAGAAACCATTCGTTTGTTTAAAATCAATTCCGTGGCGCTCCAACCGGTTTTTAAACAAATCATTCAAGAAGGATTTAATGTCAGAGTTCGGGATATCTTCTCGTTCTCTATATAAACGCCTGTTTAATGGCATCATGAGTGCCAAATATCGGTCTAAATGTTCAAAATTAACCTTAATGTTTTTGTATATTCCTTCCAAGTTCTCATTGACATCAGACCACGCACGTAAATCCTTCAGACTATGACGAATGGATGTTATGGTACTATTAAATTCATGATGTATTATCCCAACGGCCAACCCCAACTGGCTCAATTCAATATCTGCTTGTAGTTGTTCTTTCAACGAGTCTAGTTCTTCTGAAACGCTTTCTGCTATTTGATCATTAGTTATAATGTTGCCTTCTTCGTCCTTTTCGACATAAAAACTTTCGAATTGACGGATTATTCTATCCATCAAGGATGTGTTTCTTTGACTGATGGTTTCTATTTCATTTTCCATTCTTTGACGCTCTTGAACCAAGTCAAAAGTATCAGAATCTTTGGTTTTTAATGCAATGAATTGCTCATGAACATTTTGTATCTGTTTGTCAAGATCCATTACAAGTTCAGAGGTTAATTCTTTTACTTTCTTTGAAACCGAAGAAACAATATCATTGGTTTCTGAACGCTTCTTTTGATTTATGGATTTGGCTTCTGATGAAATCAGCTCAACGGCTTGTTCTAATCTTTTGCGTTTGCTGATTTCAAAATTACGAGCCTTTGTATATGCCTCAATAAGATTGTCTATTTTTTCTTCGGCCTCTTTGAATATGGTTTTTTGTAAATTGTCATATTCAACACAATAAGCCTCAAAATCTTGTCTTGAACCTTTTGATATTGTAAAACCTCGAGGAGCGGACACGGCTATCTGCTTTTTATAATCAGATAGTTTCTTCCTAACATCAAATTCTGCCCGTAGAATTTTTTCGCTAGCAACATCTTCGTCTTGTTCATACCCGATATTTAATAATTGTTGCGAAAAGTCGTCTATGATTTTTTGAATCTCGTTATCTATCGTATGATTGGTCAAAGATTCGAAAAATTGGGATAATTCTCGTAAGAACTTTTTTTTCTTACCGCTATTCAGTTTTTCTCGCCTTGCCAATGCTTCATAATGTGAGTTGAATTCCTCTTTTTTCTCTTTGTAAAATTCAGAATATGGCGAGGTGCTACCATCAAAGAAAAACTCAGTAGCCAATTGCCACAAGAAATTCTTAAGTATTGATTGCAATTCCTTATAGGCTTTGTTCTCAATAAAACCTTCTCTTCCAGCTTTTTCAATTAACAAACTTTTTTTGTCATCTTCAGAAATTGATATTGCTCCAAACATTCGTCTGTATGAAAAAAAAGCCGTAGAAGCGCGCTTTGAACGATTTTTCTCAATATCTAAAAAATCATAATCAGAATCGCCATAGGGAAGGACCCTTATGTTGTTTCTGTAAATATACAATCCTCCAAATTTGTCTCCCTTTGCCTTAATACGGGAATAGTCTTCAATTGATAATCTGGAGCTTTTTTGTTCTCCTTGTATATAAGCAAAGTTGATTGTGAATGGGCCACAAAGGGTTTCTCGATAATGATTATCTTTCCAGTTTACCACATAATCCTTGTATGTTTTTTCTCCATATATTCTAATATCACCTTTAAATTGGCCGTATTTATCAAAAGATCCGCTAAATTGATGGTCCGCCAATTCAAATTCCTCTGGAGTAAAAAAATGTTCTTTATCTATAATGCTTTCAAATGATTCCTTATCTTCACGATACTCTCTAAACGCTATATCAATTTGAGGTTTAGGATGATTAGGTGTCATGGTGTTATGAAATCCCAAAAGCATTTTTTCCATTTTAGTAGCCTCATCAGAACCAGATTCACCATCTATATCTGAATTAAGAACATCATTAACTGGAGAAATATAAAAATGAGTTCCTCCTGTGTTGTTTTTAAAATTGGTGATTCCTTGTAACGAGTTGAGCAGGTCAGAAGGATTGACCATAAATGATGTGACATCGTTTTTGAATCGATCACGTGCATCTAAATCAACAAGTTCATTTTTATAAAGTTTCTCAATATTATCCAACACTTGTTGCTTTAGAAAAGAAATGTCAGATTCTGTCGGGACGTGATCAAGTTCTTGAATAGGAATGACGATATCTTCTAAATTAATCCCAGGAAGTTCAAAAAAAGACCAGTTTATAAATGCAGTAACAAAAGGTTGAGGACGGTTAGATGAGAATTTTGATTTAGTAAGAATAAGTACTTGCTTACCAATAGAAGCAATGGCCAATCTTCCTATGCCTTTTTCTCCTGTAATGGGTCTTCTTTCTTTGTCTGGATCAATTGGTGGCAGGCTTGAATGAGTATTTTTAAACTTACTCTCTGTACCCAAAGTAAGCCATCTTGACTCAAACTCATCCTTAGTCATTCCTATACCATCGTCTCGCAATACAATTAATCGATCTTTTCTGAAATAATCTATATCAAAATGATCTGCATAGGCATCATACGCATTCTTTATCAATTCGTTAATGGCAGTAGGAATTCCAGCAATTTGTTGTCTTCCCAACAGGTCCAATGTTCTTGCGCGTGTTTTGAATTGAGCCATAATTAAAGCGATTGAATTAATTGACCTAGTTGTTTTGCATACTTGCAAGGTACTGCGTTTCCGATGATACGAGCTGCTCCAGCAATACTATTTGTTTTAAATACATATTCTTTGGGAAATGTTTGTAGCGTTGCCCCTTCTCGGATAGATATTGCCCGGTCTTCATCTGGATGTGCAAACCGACCATTAGATATGTTGAAAAACTTTGTAGTAATTGTTGGTGCTGGCCTATCCCACCACATACGGCCATAATTGTCTTTGAAAATATCGTCCTTCCCGATGTAACAATCAAGTTGTAATTCGAGTTGGTTTGCCCAACTCAAGCGACTTCCTCCGTTGTGAGGTGTCAATGCCATACGTTTCAGGCTCTTTTCGTTCAACCCTGCGGTAGTATGTTGGAAGTCTGTTGTGTCTTTATGCCCTGCGCTTATTTTGGGGAAACCATTCTTTTCCCCCAAAACATCGGCAACTGTCTTTGGGGTTATTGTTTTTTCTGGAAAACGGAGTTTTACACCATCAAGTCTGGTGGCAATAAGGGAAAAACGTTTTCGGCTTTGCGGGATTCCATATTGGCTCATATCCACCACATCTTTGATATAAGTATAGCCAAGATTTTCAAGCTTCTTCAAGAATTTAGGCAGAATAGTCTCTTTGTTTGTTTCAATGCCTGGAACATTTTCTACCAACACATAGCCAGGATTATAGTATTCGATAAATCTGGCAAAATTCATCAGCAAATCTTTGGAAAGCTCAGCCTTCGAATGGTCGGTATTGATGATACTGTAATACTGGCAAGGACTGCAGCCAACCATAATCAGATGGTCATCATCTTTTTGAACTTCAAGATTTTTCTCGAAATAATTGCTACGCAGCTTCTTTACATCTTTGTGAACGAAAACACTTCCTGGATTATTGAACTCGTATGTCTCTTTTGCATTCTTGTCAAAATCCACCCCGGCAATCACGTCAATCCCCGCCTGCCGCAGACCACACGTCATTCCTCCTCCTCCGCAGAAGAAGTCGATTGCTTTGAATCCGAGGTTGCTATTTTTCTGATATGCCGTCATATCCCGCTAAAATATACAATCTAATTGTAACTTGCAAAGATACTTTTTTTTCTTTTTATTTGAAAGTAGAAAACTACAAAAAAATAAATGCTTGATTGTTAATATTTTGGCGATAATTACTTCCACTTCTGATCTCCCCTATTCCACCACCACCTTCACGACCTTCACCTCTTCCCCCTGCACCACTTTGACCACATAGCAGCCCGGGGCGAGGGCGGTGATGTCGAGCGGCATGGAGGGACCCATGGCGCGGCAGGTGGCGAGGAGGCGGCCTGAGAGGTCGTAAATGCGGACCTCGGCATCGCCATCCTGCAGACCGTCCAACACGACACGGCCCGAAGCGGGATTGGGATGCACGGACAGCTTTGAGGCATCATGGCTTTGTACGGAGGTCTGTATGTCGGCGTAGTCGTAAACGTAGTCGCACACGTACTGCAAGACGTGGTCCACATCCAAGCTGTACCAGGCCTCGCGCACACAGGCGTCCACGTTGTCGTACATCCGCGGACGGTCCATCTCCGGATTCCAGGGAATCAACGTGCTGCTGAGCGGCATGGCTGGGGCGTAGGTGTAGAGGCTCCGCTCCACCTCGTTGTTCGTCCCGTCATAATGGTGATACTCGGTGCAATTACCGCTGTTGTCATACAAATAGGTGTATTGGCCGTTGTACATCCAATGCGTGCCGTCGTCGTTCACACTATCCAACACCAGCACCTTATGGCCGTCCACATAGCTCGTCACATATTTCTCCGACGGGAGCAGCGTACCTGTATCGAAGTCGTAGCTGTACCACAACTCTTGCACACAGTCGTTGCCCACATACTGGTATTCCGTTTTCTGGTACATCATCCCAGCCATATTCAAGGTGGTGAGCACCAGCTGGTTTTGCGAATTGTACGTGTAGTTATATACCCCGCCAAGCTCCCAGTTGCCACCGAAATTGTTGTAGTTGCTTCTCGACGTGATCAGCCCAGCGGCATTGTAGGTGTAGTCGATGTAATAGACATTCTGCCACACCCCGCCGAGCTTCTGCCAGCCCGACAGCCGGACCAGGTTGCCGGCGGCATCGTAACTCATTGAGTCAATGACCTGGTACTCGCCTCGGATGGAGTCGGACATCGCCCAAAGACGATGGTCGGCATCGTATGAGAAGTTGCAAATCTGGTAGTAGTCATCCGTGTAAAAGCGGGACATCTCCCACTGGCAGCCGTTTTTAGGGCCATGCAGAGGCATCGCCTTGCGCGGTGATGTCGGGGAGGCGAAATGGCCTGCCGGTTGCGCCCACGCCAGCAGCGGGAGCAGCAGGATTGCGGTGATGAGGGTTCGTTTCATAAAGGGTGGAATCTCCGAACAAAAACACCCTACTCCATCGCCTTGGTCAGGTAGGCGTTCAGCGTCCCTTTGTCGCGCATTTTGAGGAACTGCTCCGCACCTTTGTCCTTGGAAAGCGATTTCTTATATTTCACATAGTAATCCAAAACGGTGTTCACGCCCGCGATGCACCCCTGCGCCTGGTCGTCATCCTTTTCCTCGATGGCGTATTGCGCCCAGCCGCCAAGGAACAGCAGGAGGAGATTCGCATCCTCAAACTTCATCACATTGGAGTTGATTACCATGTGCACATCGGGGGTTCCCGTAAGCCACCAGAGGGCAAATGCCGACACATCCTTGCGTTGCTTGTCATTCGGAGCATGGGTCTTCAGCCAGCTGATGCAATTCATGGCATCCTGCGTATAGTTGGCATACTCGGATTTTTCAATGTCGCCGGGGATTTCCGGAACAACAAACTTCTGCGCACTCACGCCTTGCACGAGAAGCATACTGAAAACAATAACGGCAATCTTTTTCATAATCTGTATGTTTTAAGGTTATTAAATAAAAGTCAGACCAACGTCATGGTGCTGAACGTTTTGGCGAAACGTGTCACGCCCTCCTGAATCCGAAGTTTCGTTTTGGGCGAAGGCTTGCGATATCCAGTCACATAATGGCTTAATTGCTTGCAGTTTATACCTGTAGCTTTCGAGAGGCCTGTCAGCGTGAACGGTGAATATTTGAGAAACGAGACAGTATCAAAGACATATTCAAATTCCAAGTTGTCAAAATCAAAAGGTTTTCCAGCTGTGGCAAATTCCCGTTTCATATCCTCTTTGCATCGTAGAAAATCCCTTTTTGCCTCTTCGATGGTCTTTCCCTGACCGAGCAACATGAAATCTAACGATTCATCATCCGTGTAGATGTCGTAATCCAAATCCTTCCCTGTTTCTATTATCGCTTTGATTTTCATTTTCTCTGATTAATTCAACGCGGCAAAATTAGATAAAAAAAACAACATAGCAAATGGTTTTAAAATTTTCACCTATCTTTGCAGCATTATTCTAAAAATCCGCCTCTTACATCAGATAAAATATTATAACACACTATAAAACAATGAAGAAAACTGTTTTTATCACGGGTGCCACCGGCCTTATGGGATGGGCCGGCCTGACCGAGCTACTGAAACAAGCCGACCGCTACAACCTTATTGTGCTGGCCCGTCACAGCAAGAAGAACATCCAGAAGCTGGCACCGATAGCCGACAAGATCAAGATTGTGTGGGGCGACCTCACACGCTACGAGGACGTGCTGGCGGGCGTGACGGGTGCGGACTACGTGCTGCACGTGGGCGGCATGGTGTCGCCCGCCGCCGACTACTACCCGCAAAAGACGCTGCATGTGAACGTCAGCTCGGCACAGAACGTGGTGAAGGCCATCCTCGCCCAGCCCAATGCTGACGACATCAAGGCGGTCTATATCGGCTCCGTGGCGCAGGTCTCGGACCGGATGCCCCCCCACCACTGGGGACGCGCCGGCGACCCCATCTGCGCCAGCGTCTATGACCATTACGGCATCAGCAAAATCAAGGCCGAGCGCATCTTCGCCGAATCCGGATTGAAGCATTGGGTCAGCCTGCGCCAGTCGGGGATCCTGTACCCGGGCATCGTGAAGCAATTCGACCCTATCATGTTCCACGTCCCCATCGCCGGCGTGCTGGAATGGGCCACCCTAGAGGATTCCGGCCGTTTGCTGGCCAACATCTGCGGCGACGACGTGCCCGACGCCTTCTGGAACAATTTCTACAACATCAGTAGCGGCCCCGACTACCGCATGACCAACTACGAGTTCGAGTGCCGTCTGCTGAAAGCCTGCTCCTGCCCGAAACCGGAGAAGATCTTCAACGCCAACTGGTTCGTTCTGCGCAACTTCCACGGACAATACTATCTCGATGCCGACCGGCTGGAGCAGTATCTGCACTTCCGCGCAAACATCCCCATTGACGAATACTTCCGGAATCTGGAGGCCTCCCTGCCCAAGATTTTCAAGATGGCCCGCATCGTGCCGCCCTTCATCATCAAGGCAGCCCTCCGTCCCATGGCATATAAGAAGAAATGGGGCACCCAATGGTGGATCAAACATAACGATGAAAACCGCATCCGGGCCTATTACGGCACCTTGGACAAATGGAAAGCCATCCCGAACTGGAAAGACTGGGACCTCACCAACCCCAATCACGAAGAGGATGCCATCCGCTTGGACCACGGCTACGACGAAAGCAAGACATTAGAGGAACTTACGGTGGAGGATTTGCGGAAGGCCGCCGAATTCCGGGGCGGGAAACTCATTTCCACCCAGTACTCGGGAAATCCGGAAAAACAGCTGGAATGGCAGTGCCACAAGGGCCACACCTTCTTCGCATCGCCCAAACTCATCCTGCATGGCGGCCACTGGTGTCCGGAATGCCTGCCGCCCGCGTGGGATTATGACGACCTGTCGGCACACAGCCCGTTTTTCGCCCAGATATGGCAACACGACCACAAAGGCGAACACAACTACTACGGACCGGAAATTTTCGACGGTTGGGAATAACGCCATCTACCAGCGGCACCCGATACCGACCTTGAACCAGGAGTCGAAGCCAAAGTTGATTTCCGCCATGCCAAAAAAGCGCTTGCCCACATTCACACCGATGGGCGTGACGTTGAAGGCGAACAGGATATTGTCATTATCCGAATCCTTGCCCTCTTCTGATTTCGAAGAGGATTTTTCGCCTGTGAAGAGGAAACCGCAGCCCAAGTCCACCCCGGAATAGAGGCGCACCCACGGGCGGTTCAGGTACGTGAATCGCACGCTCGGCATTACCGACAGTAACAGGAACGTACTGGATCGGGACACCGTGGAATAGGTCGTGTCGGTGTATGTGACCATCTTAGCTGCATCTATGGTGGTTTTCACACCCACCTGGCACCATGGTTTGACCTGATAATAGTAATGCAGGCCGTATTCGCCGTAAAAATCGAGACGCGTACGCTCATGGCCAAGACCAGAGAACAAGGCACCGAAGAAGCCCACCGTACCATACACCGTGCCCCCGATTATGGAATTGGGACCGGCGGAAATACCGAGCTCATGATGCAAATCGCTATGGATGCGAACGGGACGATTCTGCGCATTCAAGAACGTGGGCATCCACAAAACCAGCAACAAAATGGCAATTTTACTAATTTTCATATTCATTTTATTTAATATCAAATTCTGTAAAATAAAAACGATTATACTTTTTCTGTAGAAGAGTGCCCTTGCGGCAACTGGATAGTCTTGAAGCGTTTCTGACGCTGCTGCCAACGCTCACGCGCATATTGCTGCATATCCGACACCTCATCACTCTCATCAATAATCTCAAAGCCGAACACCGTTTCAATGATGTCCTCCATGGTGAGGATGCCTTGGAAGCAGCCGTACTCGTCAATAATCAGGGCGATTTGGGATTTCTGTTTCAACATGGAGTCCCAAATGTCGCTAATTGATTTATCCTCATTAAAATATGGCAGGTCGCGTTTGATCTCGCCCAATGTCATATCGAACTTATCCTCAGCCAGATTTTCCAACGCATCATCGCGGAGCACATAGCCGGTGATATATTCCGGAGATTCGGCATAGACGGGAATACGGGAGAAATGGTCATACTGGTCGTCATCGTAATAGTCGCGCAGGGTCATGGACTCCGGGGCGATGGCGGCCACCACTCTGGGGGTCATCACATCTGAGGCGAGCACATTATCCAGCTTGATGATGTTCTGGATCACCTTGTTCTCATCCTCTTCGATCACGCCCTCCTCTTCGCCCACATTGGCCATCGCCAGCACCTCCTCACGGCTGACCACAGCATCCTGGGGCACCCGTTTGGCGATCATCCCGCCAACGCATTCCACCAGTTTCACCAACGGGTACATCAGCACAATGAGAATGCGTATCGTATTGGCTGTAAAACCCATAAGGCTTTTCCAGCGGGTGGTTCCAATGGTCTTGGGAATGATTTCCGAGAAAATCAGAATCAACAAGGTAGTGATGGCGGACACCAGGCCGAACCAGCGGCTGCCAAACAGAATTGTGGCCTGCTGGCCCACACCGGCAGCACCGATGGTGTTGGCTATTGTGTTCAACGACAAGATGGCGGCCAGCGGACGTTCCGGCTCTGTCTTGTACTTTTTAAACAAAGACGCCGGGCCGTAGCCCTCATCCTCACGCATCATGATATAGGACAAGGGGGTGGACATAAGGGACGACTCCAAGGTGGAGCACAAAAAGGATATGCTCATAGCCCCAAACAGAAAAATCAACAGCAATACCATGACGGGTTATTTAACAACAGATTCTATTTCTTTATAAATAAGATCGATGGCCTCGGGCTGCGCCAATTCACGCATATAACGGCCCATCTGCTCGCAGCGCGGCGTGTTGGCGGCCAGCTCCATCAGTTCGGGCATCAGCCGCTGCCGGGCCTCACTGTCCGGAATCAGGATGGCGGCATCCCGCGTGGAAAGTGCCTTCGCATTGTAGGTCTGGTGATCCTCCGCCGCGTACGGGAACGGCACCAGTATCGTGGGTTTGCCCACGATGGTCAGCTCGGCGATGGCCAGCGCACCAGCCCGCGACACGATGATGTCGGCCATGCTGTACGCATCGTTCATATTCTTGATAAACGGCACGATACGGATAAATTCATCCTGTTCCGCCAACAGCTTGGAGTCGATATCGCGGAAGAACTGCTCACCAGTCTGCCACAACAGCTGGATGCCTGCCTGCCGGAACTCGTCCAGATGGGCGGCCATTGTCTCGTTCAGCGTGCGGGCACCAAGGCTGCCACCCACGACCAGAACGGTTTTCCGTTCCGGCACGAAATTGAAATACTGGTACGCCTTGGGGTTTTTCGGAGTAATATGGAGGATTTCGGCACGGATGGGATTGCCGGTCTTCACAATCTTGTCCGCCGGGAAATACTTCTCCAGCCCGTCGTACGCCACGCAGATACGCTTCGCCTTGGGTGCCAGCATCTTATTGGTGACACCCGGATACGAGTTCTGCTCCTGAAGCAGGGTTGGCACGCCTAACTTGTCGGCCATTTTCAAGGCCGGCCCGCTGGCAAAGCCCCCCACCCCGATGGCAATGTCGGGATTGAACTCGCGGATAATGCGCTTGGCTTTCCGCATCGCCCCCATCAGCACAAAGGGCAGCTTGAGGTTTTTGCCGATGCCTTTCAAGGAGAAGTCGCGGCTGATGCCGTAAATGCGGAGGCCCTCAATCGGATACCCGGCCTCCGGCACCCGCTGCATCTCCATCTTGTCGCTGGCCCCGATAAACAGGAACTCGGCGTCCGGCTGTTCACTTTTGATCTTATTGGCAATGGCCAAAGCCGGGAAAATATGTCCTCCCGTGCCACCGCCACTGATTAAATATCGTTTGCTCATTATATGAAGGTTAATTGGTTTTTTTCTTATACGCGGTCATGGTGTTTTGCAGCAGGCAGGCCATTGTCACGGCGCCCACGCCGCCGGGCACGGGGGTGATCGCCTCGCAGAGGGGAGCCACCTCGTCGTATTTGACATCGCCGCACACACGGTAGCCGGTGGGTTTGGTCACATCCGGCAGACGGTGAATGCCCACATCGATGACGGTGGCGTTCTTCTTTATGTAATCGGCGGTGATCATCTCCGGCTGGCCGATGGCCACAATGAGGATGTCGGCACGGCTGCACACACGCTTGAGGTTTTTGGTGCGGCTGTGGCAGACGGTCACCGTGGCATTGGCATCCTTCTGGAGGAGCATCATGGCGAGGGGTTTGCCCACGATGTTGCTGCGTCCCACGACCACGGTATCCTTTCCGGCGATCTCAACGTTGCTGCGGCGCAAGATCTCCATCACAGCGTGCGGGGTGGCCGGTGCGTAGGCGTCACGGCCCAACACCAGATTGCCCATATTCTCCGGGTGGAAACAGTCCATGTCCTTGCGCGGATCGACATGGGCGGTCACCTTGTCCATAGAGACCTGCTTGGGCAACGGCATCTGGATGATATAGCCGTCCACATCCTCGTCACGGTTCAGGAAGTCGATGGTGTCAAGCACATCCTGCTCGCGCACATCAGCGGGGAACTTGTACGCCGAGACCGTGAAGCCCACGGCCTTGCTCTGTTTCTCAATACTGTTCACATAACTCAGCGCGCCGCCGTCCTCTCCGGCGATGATGACCGCCAGATGGGGCGCGGGTTTCCCCTGGTCCAACAGGGATTTCACCTCCTCGGCAATTTCGGTTTTGATGTTGGATGCTATGATTTTTCCGTCTAAAATGTTCGGCATACCGTTTGTGTTGTAATGTTTATAATGTTTTAGTAAAAAGAAACGTGAGCTATAATATCCGTCCTTAACTTCTTAGTTTCTTAACTTCTTAACTCCTAAATTCCCCTTCCCTCCCAATTGTCAATTTTTACAGCGGTCTTCTTCCGGGGGCGTTCATGGCGCGGACCAGGTTTTTGGCTTTGCCGCTGTTCACCATTTTCATCATCTTGCGGGTGTCCTCGAACTGTTTCATCAGGCGGTTCACATCCTGGATGTCGCGTCCGCTGCCCTTGGCGATGCGGCGGCGGCGGGAGCCGTTGATGATGTCAGGGTTGGCGCGTTCCTGCGGGGTCATCGATTGGATAATCACCTCCACACTCTTGAAGGCGTTGTCGTCAATGTCCATATCGCGGATCACCTTGCCCATGCCGGGAATCATCGACATCAAGTCCTTCACGTTGCCCATCTTCTTGATCTGCTGGATCTGGTTCATGAAGTCGTTGAAGTCGAACTGATTCTTCGCCAATTTCTTCTGCAGCTTGGCTGCTTCTTCCTGGTCGAACTGGTCCTGGGCTTTTTCCACGAAGGAGCGGATGTCGCCCATACCGAGGATACGTTCCGCCAGACGGTCGGGATGGAAGACGCTCAGGGCCTCCATTTTCTCGCCCGTGCCGATGAACTTGATGGGTTTGTCCACCACCGCCTTGATGGTCAGGGCGGCACCGCCGCGGGTGTCTCCGTCCATCTTGGTGAGGATCACGCCGTCGAAGTTCAGCTTGTCGTTGAAGGCCTTGGCGGTGTTCACGGCATCCTGACCGGTCATAGCGTCCACCACGAAGAGGATTTCATGCGGGTTCACGGCCTCCTTGATGTTGCCGATCTCCGTCATCATCTCCTCATCCACCGCCAGACGACCGGCGGTATCAATCAGGACGACATCGTAGCCGTATTCCTTGGCGTGTTTTACACCGTTTTTGGCAATCTCCACCGGCTTCTTGCTGTCCTGTTCGGTATATACGGGCACGCCGATCTGCTCGCCCAGCACCTTCAGCTGGTCGATGGCGGCGGGACGATACACGTCGCCAGCCACGAGCAAAGGTTTCTTGTTGCGCTTAGTCTTCAACAGGTTGGCCAACTTCGCCGCGTGCGTGGTCTTACCGGAACCCTGCAGACCCGCCATCAGGATGATGGCCGGATTGGCTTTGATGTTGATATCCACGGCCTCGCGCCCCATCAGCTCGATGAGCTCGTCGTAGGTGATCTTCACCATCAGCTGGCTCGGCGACACAGCCTTCAGCACATTCAAACCCAGCGCCTTCTTCTTCACATCGTCGGTGAAATCCTTGGCAATCTTATAGCTGACATCCGCGTCCAAAAGGGCCTTGCGCACCTCTTTCATCGTCTCGGCCACATTGATTTCCGTGATGTAGCCCTGTCCCTTGATAATCTTAAACGCTCTGTCTAATCGGTCGGTTAAACTTTCAAACATTGTAATTATTGATTAAATCATTCGACAACAAACTATCAATCTTCCAACAAAGCATCAACTTCATTTTTCAATAGAGGTAGATGTTTTATCACAATTGACCAAATAATCTCATTAGAATATCAAACAAATACTTTTTCTTAGCATCATCCATAAATTCGTGTTTTAGTTCGCTCAATCGCCTTAATAAAAAAAGGGTTTGAAAGAGAACTTTCCATCACCAAGTCTATATCTCTCCCCAAAAGTTTGGACAATTTGTCTTTGAAATCAAAATAGTTGTCCGCATAATCAAGAAGCGGCACCTCATCCGTAAACGAGACCAGAAAGTCAATGTCGCTCTTGTCTGAAAACCTGTCCGTCAACACACTACCAAAAGCGAACAAATCCCTCACCTTGTATGCGTTACACAGGTTCCTTACGGCATGGATCCGATTTTTCAACAATTCGTTCATAGTAATATTCTTTCTACAACAGGTATGAATATTCCAAGTTATATTTCACGGGTGCAAAGATACTCATTTCTCGGACATGCGCGGCGGACGGGCGCAAAAAAGCACAAACACCCTTTTTTAAAATTGAAAAATCACACTCTTTCATTTTTTTTTCTAATTTTGCAGCCGCTTTTGGGTTTTAGGTTTTAAGAATTACGCACACATCACTATTCACTAATCACAACGAAAAACACAATCAACAAATAAACAACACACTATGTACACGCATTTTCAAGAACATCTTCAGAAGGAACTGGCCGACATCAAGGAAGCCGGCTTGTACAAGAACGAACGCATCATCGCCTCTCCGCAAAGCGGTGAGATCACGCTGCAGGACGGCAGCAAGGTGCTGAACTTCTGCGCCAACAACTATCTGGGCCTCGCCAACGACGCGCGTCTGATCGCCGCCGCCAAGGAAGCCCTCGACACCCACGGCTACGGCATGGCCTCCGTGCGCTTCATCTGCGGCTGCTCCGACCTGCACAAGGCCTTGGAGAAAAAGATCGCCGAGTTCTTCGGCACCGAGGACACCATCCTCTACGCCGCCTGCTTCGACGCCAACGGCGGTGTCTTCGAGCCCCTGCTCACCGACCAGGACGCCATCATCTCCGACGCCCTGAACCACGCTTCCATCATCGACGGCGTGCGCCTCTGCAAGGCTGTGCGCTACCGCTACAAAAACGCCGACATGGCCGACCTTGAAGAGCAACTGAAGGCCGCCCAGGCCCAGCGTTTCCGCATCATCGTCACCGACGGTGTGTTCAGCATGGACGGCAACGTGTGTCCGTTAGACAAGATTTATGAACTGGCTCAGAAATACGACGCCATGGTCATGGTGGACGAGAGCCACTCCGCCGGCGTGGTGGGCAACACCGGTCGCGGCGTGACCGAACGCTACAACCTCCGCGGCAAGATCGAGATCCTGACCGGCACCCTTGGCAAGGCCTTCGGCGGCGCCATCGGCGGTTTCACCACCGGCAAGAAGGAAATCATCGACATGCTGCGCCAACGTTCCCGTCCGTACCTGTTCTCCAACTCCATCCCGCCGATGGTCGCCGCCGCCGGCTGCAAGATGGTGGATATCATGTCCGAAACCAACGAGCTGCAGGACAAGCTGCACAGCAACACCGAATACTTCGTGGCCAAGATGAAAGCCGCCGGCTTCGACATCAAGCCGACCGAGTCCGCCATCTGCGCCGTGATGCTGTATGACGCCAAACTGTCACAGGTGATGGCCGCCAAACTGCAGGAGGAAGGCATCTACGTGACCGGCTTCTACTATCCGGTGGTGCCGAAAGACCAGGCCCGTATCCGCGTGCAGATCTCTGCCGCCCACGAACCCGAGCACCTCGACAAGTGCATCGCCGCCTTCACAAAGATCGGCAAGGAACTAGGCGTTTTAAAATAAGAAAAGCATTTTTAGACCAAAACATTTTTAACCCTATTATTAATTAAAAACATCAAAAAAATGAAGAAACTCGCTTTATTAGCAATTGTCTGCTGTGCCATGATTTTCTCCAGCTGCCACAGAGACCAACACGCCTATTACACCTCGCTCAGCTTCTCCCAGGCTGAAAACACCGAGAGTGTCATCAGCATCAAGGCCGTATTGGGCACCATCATTGTGTTCTGGAACGGTGAATACACCTTCACAGGCAATGACGAAGGCTATACCGACGTGAAAGCCAAGGCCAAATACGTTGAATCCAAACTCGGTATCCTGGCTCATGGTGGCGAAATCAAAGATCACATGGCTGCTGACGACTATTTCTACTACAGACTTTACAGAAAGAGCGATAACGCCCTGCTGGAAGCCACGAAATTCTATTTGGACGCTGATGGCAACTTCTCCTCCACCGATGAAGTTGACAATGTGCAAGACTAACAATTTCCAACTCCAATCAAAAAAAAACCGCTCGATTGAGCGGCTTTTTTTGTCTTAACACCAAAGGAAAAACTATCTGTACGAGATCATGCCTTTGGAACTTGTGGTGTCAACATCCACCACTTTCGCACCCACGAAGTTGATCTGCCAGTCAGGAACAGTGTCCACCAGTGCCGTGTCGATGTGGAAGTAGAACGTCGTGTTCACGGTCGTGTTCGTGAAATCAGACGTGACATCCACAGTTTTCACCTGCATCATGCCATCCGTCACATACGGATTGCTGCCGATACGGTCGAGCAGGATGCTGGCCACGAGGTCGAAATCCTCACAGGTGGTCTCAAAATGACCTGTGGAAGTGTTGGACAGGGGAAGCACATACAGCATGATGCCATTCTCATCCAGCGGATTGGAAAAATACTCCAGATCGCCCGTGGCAATCTGCGTGCCATTCATTGTGAACTCGCCTCTGTACTTGCCTTCGTATTGGGTGTTGTTGTTACGTTGGAAACAGCTGCCCAAGCTGATTGCCAACACCATAAAGACGGTAATGATTTTTGTCATAATTGTGATTTTAATAACGTTATTAATTCGGGTGCAAAAATAGCATAAAAAAAACACATACGGATAGCTGGAATATTTTTTCCACTTTTTTCATTCAAAAACCCTGAAACGGAATCGCGAAAAATTGTGTACTTTTGCAGCCTATAAAAAAAAACTACAATGAACATCGTAAAACCATCCATACCCAAGGGGACGCGGGATTTCACACCGGCAGAGATGATGCGCCGCAACTACATTTTCGACACCATCCGCTCCGTATTCTACAAACATGCCTACCTTCCCATCGAGACACCCTCCATGGAGAATCTCTCCACCCTGATGGGCAAATATGGCGAAGAGGGCGACCGTCTGCTCTTCAAAATCCTCAATTCGGGCGATTTCACCCAAGGGGTTGACTTCCAGGACAGCAGCATGTCGGTCAACAAGCTGGCCACCAAGCTGTGCGAGAAAGGCTTGCGCTACGACCTAACGGTACCCTTCGCCCGCTTCGTGGTGCAGCACCAGAACGACATCACCTTCCCCTTCAAGCGCTACCAAATGCAGCCCGTATGGCGCGCCGACCGTCCGCAGAAGGGCCGCTACCGCGAGTTCTACCAGTGCGACGCCGACATCATCGGCAGCACCTCCCTGCTCAACGAAGCCGAACTGGTGGAGATTACGGATGAGATTTTCCGGAAATTCGGCATTGCCGTCACGATGAAGATCAACAACCGCAAGATCCTCTCCGGCATCGCGGAGGTGATCGGGGCCGCCGACAAGGTCACGGACCTCTGCACGGCGATGGACAAGTTGGACAAAATCGGACAGGAGGCTGTCTGTGCCGAGATGGCGGAGCGCGGCCTCACCCCCGACGCCATCGGAAAGCTACAACCCATTTTCTGCCTCGGCGGACAGACCAATGAGGAGAAACTCGAATGCCTGAGGGCCTTGCTCGCCACCAGCGAAATCGGGCAGAAAGGCCTTGAAGAACTCACCACCGTGCTGGACTACGTGACGGAGATGGGCATCACCACCGATTTGGAAATCGACATCACCCTGGCCCGCGGGCTGAACTACTATACCGGTGCAATCTTCGAAGTGAAGGCTAAAGACGCCTCTATCGGCAGCATCTCCGGCGGCGGACGCTACGACAATCTCACCGGCATCTTCGGACTGAAGAACATGTCGGGCGTGGGCATCTCCTACGGCGCGGAACGCATCTACGACGTGCTCAACGAGTTAGGACTATTCCCGGATGAGATCCTGAATCCGGTCAAGGCCTTGTTCGTCAACTTCGGGAAAGAGGATGAGAAATATGCCCTTGCCGCCCTGCGTGCCGTGCGCGACGCAGGCATCGCAGCGGAAATCTACCCCGACAGCGTCAAGATGGGCAAGCAGATGTCGTACGCCAACGCCAAACACATCCCCTTCGTGGTCATGGCGGGTGAAAACGAACGCACGAGCCACACCTTCACCTGCAAGAACATGACCAGCGGCGAGCAGCAGACCTGCACGTTGCCGGAACTCATTGAGTTGCTGACCACATAGTATTGACACTGAAAAAAAACACCGTCATGGGAACATCCACCTTCCGACAACGCATCAAACGGGCCTTTCAAAAGGCGTGGCTGATGGTCCGCCAATACACCCAGCTGCGTGACGACACCGACTATGAGGCCACCTTTGAGTCCATCTCCAAGAGTGTGGTTTTCCGGGGGGTGAATGTATGGGTTCTCTTCTTCGCCATCATCGTGGCTTCGGTAGGACTTAATGTCAACTCCACGGCCGTCATCATCGGCGCGATGTTGATTTCGCCGCTTATGGGGCCTATCACGGGCATCGGCTTCGCCGTCGGCACCTTTGACGAAGAGCTGATGCGGAAGTCGCTCAAGAACTTGGCCATCATGGTGTTCATCAGTCTGGTAGCCTCCACACTCTACTTTCTCATCTCGCCTATCAGCGATGCGCGCTCCGAACTTCTGGCCCGTACGCAGCCCACCATCTTCGACGTCTTCATCGCCTTCTTCGGCGGATTGGCCGGCATTGTGGCCTCCAGCCGGAAGTCGCAGTCCATCACCGTCATCTCCGGCGTGGCCATCGCCACCGCCCTCATGCCACCCCTGTGCACGGCGGGCTTTGGCATCGCCACGGGACAAATATGGTATTTCTTCGGAGCCTTCTATCTTTTCTTCATAAACTCCTTCTTTATCGCCTTGGCCACCTTCCTTGTCGTGCGCCTGCTCCGTTTCCCCGAGGCCCAATACGTGGATGAACGGCGGCACCGCAAGGTGAAACGCTTCATCACCGTCCTCACCATCCTCGTCCTCATCCCCAGCATCTATTTGGCCACCGACGTGGTACAAGAGGCGGCCTTCAACACCCAAAGTATCAAATTCGTGAAGGATTTGCGCTCCAGCGAGCTGTTTCAGAACACACAAATCATCGATGCCGACCGGGAATACCACCACCGCAGCCAATGCGTCACCCTCTCGTTGATTGGCAAACCCATCAGCAACGAGGATATCGCCAAGCTGCAAGACGTGCTTCACACCCAATACGGGCTGAAAAAGGCCAATCTGGTTATCAAGCAGACAGGAGAGACCATCGACATCACCAAGCAGAATGAGATCATTGAAGATATTCTGAATAAAAAAGATGCCACTATTGCGAAACAGGATTCCACCATCATTGAACTGAGGTCCAAGATCAACGCCATCCAAGATGCCGAGACACTTTCGCAGCAGCTGGCAGAGGAGATCTACGCCCAATATCCGGCCGTGCAGGAGTTTGCCGTGACCGACATGGTGCAATACAACACCAGATCATTGGAATCCAAGACGGTTGCGGTCGTGTATCTGCAATGGGACAATAACAGCCGTCATCAGGCCGATGAGCAGAAGCTGGTAAAATGGCTCAAAGTGCGCATGGGCGTTGACGAGCTCAAAGTGATTCACTAATCCGCCCACCATCTCCCCTTTCGTATGAACCCCGGCAAGCATTTTCTTCCCATCACCAAAAAGGAGCTCGACTATCTCGGATGGGATTATGTGGATGTCATCCTCGTGAGCGGGGACGCCTACGTCGATCATCCCTCTTTCGCCGCCGCCGTCATCGGGCGCACGCTGGAGCGCGAGGGCCTGCGTGTGGCCATTCTGCCCCAACCCAACTGGAAGGATGATTTGCGGGATTTCAGGAAATTGGGGAAACCGCGGCTCTTTTTCGGGGTGACCTCCGGCAATATGGATTCGATGGTGAACCATTACACGGCCAACAAGCGCCTGCGCAGCGACGACGCCTACACTGCCGGCGGCAAGGCGGGCTTCCGACCCGACTACGCCACCACGGTTTACAGCCGCATACTCAAGAAGCTGTTCCCCGACGTGCCCGTGGTCATCGGGGGCATTGAGGCTTCCATGCGCCGCCTCTCGCACTACGACTACTGGAGCGACACGCTCAAGCCCTCCATCCTGATCGAGAGCGGTGCCGACGTGCTGGTTTACGGCATGGGCGAGCGTCCCATCACGGCCTTGGCCAAGCTGTTTCAGCAGCCTGACTGGCGCGAACATTTGCCCGAATGCCGCCAGATAGCCTACCTTGACCATGACATCCGGAAATACGACCCCGAGCAGCCGGTTCTTCTACATTCGTATTCCAACGAGCTGAAAGACAAGCGTCTCTACGGGGAAAATTTCGTCCTTTTCGAAACGGAATCCAACAAGCGGGAACAGCGGATCCTCATCCAGCCTTACGGACAGGGCCAGAACGTTGTGGTGCTCCCACCCTACCCCGTGGCCACCGAAGCGGAAATGGACAGTTTCGCCCTTTTCGACCGGATGATGAACCTGCCGCACCCCAAATATCTGAAGCGTGGCGACGTGCCCGCCTTCGAGATGATCAAGAACTCCATCACCCTGCACCGCGGGTGTTTCGGAGGCTGCAGCTTCTGCGCCATCGCCGCGCACCAGGGCAAACAGATCGCCTCCCGCTCCGAAGCATCCATCCTCGCCGAGGTTAAAGACTTGATTTCCAGGCCCTATTTCAAGGGGCATATCAGCGATCTGGGCGGACCCTCCGCCAACATGTTCCGCATGCAGGGCCAGGACCTAAACCGTTGCCGCAAATGTCCGCGTCCCTCCTGCCTCACGCCCGAAATCTGCCCCAACCTCCAGCTGGACCACCATCCGCTCATCTCACTCTATCGGAAAGTTCGTGAGATGACAGGCGTGAAGCACGTCACCATCGGCAGCGGCATACGCTACGAGATGCTGCTGAACCACGACGCACGGGAAAACGAGCGCAACGGCCAACACAAATATCTGCATGAGATTGTAAAGCATCATGTGTCGGGGCGGCTGAAGGTGGCTCCCGAGCACACGGATCCCGAGGTGCTGAAACTGATGCGCAAACCCAGTTTCGACCATTTCTTGGAATTTTTGGAACTTTTCAACGAGGAGAACCGGCGTTGCGGCAAGAACCAGCAGCTCATTCCCTATCTGATTGGCTCGCATCCCGGATGTACGGTGGAGAAGATGGCTGCCCTGAGCCGTCTCACCCGCCGATGCCACCTCATCACCGACCAGGTGCAGGATTTCACCCCCACCCCGATGACCTTCGCCACCGCTATGTACTATTTAGGATATAATCCCTATACCGGCCAGAAAGTCCATGTGGCCAAAAGCATCGAGGAGCGGAAGAAACAGCGTGACTATTTCTTTGAAAAACGGGACAAACGCTCCCACGGGAACTGATACTGTATAGCCAACAGCCGTTAGCTATTAGCTATTGGCCGTTGGCTATTGGGATTTGGGATTTGGTTTTTAGTTCTTAATTCTTTGATCTTAGTTTTTTAGTCTTTGGTCTTAGTTCCTTAACTTCTTAACTACTTAGTTTCTTAACTCTCTAAACTCTAATCTCTATACTCTCAACTCTTACAAGACCGTAATCGTACTCTTTATCACTTTGAAGACGCCGTCCAGATCCTTGTATTTCAGGATGTACGGATACACCTGGCCGTATTCCACCGGCTTGTCGGTGTTGCCCCTCGTGCCGCACCACCTCAAATACTGTGGGTCGCCCCTGTAGCTGTATATCAGCTCGCCCGTGCGCGTGAACACCGCAAACTCCACGTACTGGATCAGCTTCCACTGCGGTATTGTGAAGCAGTCGTTGCTGGCGTTATACTGATTCTGTGGATCTTTCGCCTTCCAGTTGTCTGACGGCGTGATGGCGTTCGCCAGGTTCATGAACGGCTTGCACGTCGGAATCACAATCGTCCCGCTCGCCAGGCACGAATCCCGCTTGTTCATCACCGTCACCGAGTACGTCCCCGCCCGAACCACATTCAGCAGGCTGTCCTGGGAACCGTCACTCCA
>JAFYAW010000015.1 GCA_017540505.1 Bacteroidales bacterium
ATATTTATATGAAAATGTTGTAGCACAGATGTTGGCAAGCGCGGGCAATCAATTGTTTTACTACACTTTCCCAAAAGATGAAAAACACAATTATGAAATCGACTTTTTGCTTTCAAGAGGCAACAAGTTGGTGCCTATCGAAGTGAAATCTTCCGGTTATAAAACCCATAAATCTCTCGATGTCTTTTGTGAGAAATACTCTTCACGTATCGGCGAGCGCATACTGCTTTATACCAAAGATTATCAGAAAGACGGCCCCACCAAGTGCATTCCTGTCTATTTTACCCCATTCCTATAAATATGGGGACAGCCGGTCCCTCGCGCTCACATATCAAATTTTTTCCTAACTTTGCCGCTGTGATTCCGGACTGGAGTCACAGAATGAGTTATCAACTTAAATTATTGAACAAAAGAAAATTAGAACCAAAAAAGAACCAATTATAATTAAATAGCAGAAGCGTTTTCGCTTTTATCTTTGCAAGTTCGAAACCTGGAAAATTTCAAATGCAATGCCGAGAGGAAGCCGAAGATGCTTGCGGTTCACAGCCGCGAGCTTTCTTTGTTTGGCATTGCAGGTTTTTCCAGTTACCGTTCGTGTCCACTTTTTGGAGCTGGTACAAGCTGGCATATACAATCTGCGGATAGCGGTATTTTCGGAAAAATAAATTTTGCGGATAGCAGCAAAATATATTTATAAAAAAATGCGGACGGCGGAATTTGTCCACGTAATTGAAAAATAATCACTATATTTGCAGAAGGTGGACAGTGTCAAACGGCGTATCCTGAACTTATATGCCAATGATTTGCATAAATTAGACACTTCCAATAAGTTAAGGACGTTGTTTTGGGCGATACCCTCTGAGTTGAGCAAGAACACATCGCGTTATCAGGCCACCACTATCATAGAAAACGTGAAGCAGTATCAGATGCAGGAAATGCTGGAGCTGATGCGTGAAAGCATGATTGTGAACATAGCTTATCAATCTACCGACCCTGCCGTTGGCCTGGCTCTGACTGCAGACAGGACACGCTATAAGTTGTTTGTGGGTGACATCGGACTGTTCGTCACTTTAGCGTTTTGGGACAAGGATTTCACCGACAACATCATCTATCAGAAGTTATGGGCAGATAAGCTGAGCACCAACTTGGGATATATTTACGAAAATGTAATCGCACAAATGTTGCGTGCCTCTGGTTACGAATTGTATTACCATACATTCCAGAATACAAGCAACCATAACTACGAGGTTGACTTCCTTCTTTCAAAAAGTGACAAACTTGTACCCATCGAAGTGAAATCTTCGGGTTATAAAACCCATAAATCTCTTGATGTCTTCTGTGAGAAATATTCTTCCCGTATCGGTGAGCGCATACTGCTTTATACCAAAGATTATCAGAAAGACGGCCCCACTCAATGCATCCCTGTCTATTTTACTCCATTCCTGTAACATTTTTGAAGAAAAAAAATGATTTCTCGCTCTACACATCAAATTTTTTTCCTAACTTTGCCGTTGTGTTCCCCGGACGGGTTCACAGAACGGAATTATTAAATTAAATTATTGAATAAAAGAAAATTAGAACCTAAAAAGAACCATTTTATAGACACATAGCAGAAGCGTTTTCGCTTTTATCTTTGCAAGTTCGAAACCTGGAAAATTTCAAATGCAATGCCGAGAGGAAGTCGAAGATGCTTGCGGTTCACAGCCGCGAGCTTTCTTTGTTTGGCATTGCAGGTTTTTCCAGGACCTCGAACTCAAGACAATGAAGTTCGCGGTTTTTTTATGCCCTTTCCGGAAGAAGGACAATGAGGCTGCAAAAGAACCTGAAAAGAACCTAACTGCGTGAGGGAAAGCGATGTACTTTTGCGGTGTGGAACAAGAAAGGAAAAAGTATAAATTATAAAGAAAGAAATATGTTAGTAAGACAATGTAAAAACACGTTTATCCGGTTTATCGGCGAGATGGGGTACATCACCAACCAGATGACCCGACACGATAGAACTTACAATGAAACAGGGGCCGATTTCTTGAAAGAGATTAACCGCCAGCCTCAGGAAGTGGACGATATTGTTGCCCGTCTGCGCAAAGTTTATAACGATAGTGTCTCTACGGAGGAATTGAGAGCGGACTTCATCGAATTTATCAAGGATTTGGACAAGCATCTCTTCCTTGTCGTGGGCGAAACGCCTGAAGAATTGGACGAAAAAGATCTGGATTTTTCTTACAGTATGGAGAATCCTAAAACATTGGTGGACGATTTCACACAAGAAACCAAACAAAAAGTGGACGAATGCACACAGGATTTCATGTTGGAGGCCACACAGCGCGAGCCGAGACTGGTTGGATTGCAGTTTGAACTTACCAGCCGATGCAATGAGCGGTGCATCCATTGTTACATTCCTAATCCTAAAAAGAACGCAGGAGGAGATATGCCTATTGAAAAAGTGAAATCTCTGATAGATGAATTCGTAGATATGGGTGGACTCCACGTGACACTTTCCGGAGGCGAGGTCTTCTTGCACAAGGATATCATCCCTATTATACAATATTGTAGGGAGAAAGATATGCAGATTTCCGTTTTGAGCAATCTAATTGCTTTGAAAGACGAACAAATCACACTTATAAAAGAGGCTAATGTATCGCTCATCCAGACTTCTCTTTACAGTATGAATCCCGAGATTCACGACTTGATAACTACCGTGAAAGGCTCGCAAGTGAAAACCAAGGCCGCCATTGAGAAGTTAGTAGCGGCAGATATTCCCGTGCAGATTTCCTGTCCTGTGATGAAAGCCAACTACCAAGGTTACGCTGATGTCTTGAAGTATGCTCAATCACTCCGTTGCAAAGCCCAAACCGACTATATTATGATGGCACAATCGGATTTAGACACTTCCAATTTGGCCAACCGCCTTTCTTTAGCTGAGACAGAAGCTCTTTTAAAAGATATTATGCAATGGGATAAAGACTATAAGGAAGATACGCTAAGACACCCTCCTTTGTCTGAGGAAATTTCTTTTGATCTTGAGAGGTTTGCCAAACAACCGTTATGCGGGGCTGGAATTAATGATTGTTGCATCACAGAAAATGGTGACGTTTATCCCTGTGCCGGCTGGCAGGGAATGGTATGCGGCAACGTCTATAAGCAAAGTTTGAAGGATATATGGGAAAATTCTCCTCAAATGAAACAGATACGTGCTGTTACACAAGGGGATTTTCCTAAATGTTTGAAATGCAATGCACGAGATTACTGCGCTATGTGCTTGGTGCGCAATTACAATGAGAGCGGTGGTGACATGTTCAAAATCAACAAACACTTTTGTGATGTGGCTTTTATAAATAAAAAAGTGGTGGAAGAATATGCAGCATCCAATGCCGAAAAATATGCTATGCACTATGAATGGTTGATATGTGACATATATCACTGTAAAAGATACGGTGTTGCCGCTGCTGATGCCGATATTTATCGCAGGCTGGTCAGCTGTTATTTTAGACTTGTGCAAGCACAAAATGATATTCACAGAAACAGAGAACATGAATGCCAAAAAGAATACAATGAGATTTTGGAGGAAATGAATCTTCATCTAAAATGTTCCATAGATTGTATCATTTGTGGCAAGCAAGAGAACTACGATAAGTTGAAAACATTGAAGCAGGATTTTCCTTTGCCAAACATTATTGCAATCAACTATATGATTGACTCATTGAGACAGATTTTAAAAGACGAAAAACAATAAAATAATGGAGTATTGCTGAAAATCCAATAAAGAGTAGGCATTAATTAAAACTTAAAAAAAATGAAAAATTACAAAAAAGTGAAAATGCTTGCAAAAAATGCACCAGCAGGTTCTTATGCAGCAGGATGTCCGGAAAATGACAGAGGCGGCGGGAAAATGAATAATTTGCTTTTCTGCGGAATGAAAGGGGGATGCGTAAATTGTGAAAGAACCCGTTAATTATCAAGAAACGAGATGAGGGTGACTAAAAAGGAAAATGAAGTCCCTGAGATTTCAATATTCGCGAAGTCGCTCCATCAGGGGTCCGAAAAAAAAAACGTCGTAAAGGACTTTTTAGTCACCCTCATCTCGTTCTTCTGCAAATTGTAATCACCAAAAGTGGAAGCCGAAAAGCTATAAGAGAGTAGGCGAAAAATCACTTAATCATTTTATCATGATAATTAATGTAGAATGCAAATATTGCGGTAAATCATTCAATAAAATAATTGACGAAAATTCATTAACAGCATGTTCTTCGGACACTCGTTCTATGGGAGAAGAAAAGCACTACATGATTTCTGTCGAATGCAAATGCCCATGCTGTAAAAAAGAATTAAAGCAAATTGATGTTTATGAGTATCCTGAAGGAATTTATACAGCATTCGCTGAATAAGTAATAATAGTGGGGAAGAAAAGCTCTTCTCCACTTTCATAATTATAAGGGACAATTAAGAACAAACAAAGGGTTTCTCTCTGACATCTTTTTTTCGGTTCTTGAAATGCCGATCTAACCGCAAATGGTTTGGTGTCAGTGATTTAGTGATGCTGAAAACTGGTGGTCCCGTCATGATGGTGGTAGATGTTGACCTTGAGGAAGCCGAATGCGAGTGGTTCTCCGAAGAGGATCAAAAGACACACCGTAAGTCGTTTATGTTTGAGATGCTTGTGAACGTTAACAACCTTGTGCCACAATCCGACATTTTCAAGCAACAGTATCTTGCAAAGACAAATAAATTGAAAAGAAACTAACAAAACAAACCTTATGCAACCCCAAACCTACATCCAGTTATTAGAAATCCTCACCTGTATGGGAGTGTACAATGCCAGAGTGTATAACTTCAAAGACAATCCTAAAGAGGTGGCCCAGTGTGCCGACGGCCTCAAGGAGATGGCGGAAGACCTGCAATTGCTTAGCTCCAAAACCTTCAACCCGTCACTGTGGCAAAAGTTCTGCAAAGAGTTGCATGGCGACAAACCTGTAGATATTGCCGCATCGGAACTCCAATCGGAAGCGTGGCGGCAAATTTTGCAGATACTGCCCCGCATCGCCTCCACAGCAGCCGTATTGGAGGAAAAATGCCAGGATTCAGAAACGGTGGCCCACATCACTGCCCGTGAACTCAAACCGCTCCTCAACCAATGCAACGAACTGCTCGATAGCGAGCGCACTGAAATCCGTGGCAAAAGTTTCCTTGAAAGGGTAAAAGAGACACTCGGACGAAAATAAAAATACCTTATCGCTATCGTGACAGACCACCACACTCATATTGGTCAATTCTACGACATTTACACGTCTCCTTCGGAACTAATCCATATAATGGATTCCGTAGGAGTGGAGCGTTTTGCTTGTTCTTCAACCACTATATGCGAAGGAAATTATGAAAAAGTGTTGTCGGAAATGTCTGAATTGGTTCGCATTGCTGTAAATCGTGTCTTACCAGTTCTGTGGATGCTTCCGCAAATGTTGTCGGATGGTGGTTTGCAACGCTTTTTGGATAGTGGTATCCCTTGGAAGATGTTGAAAATCCATTCTCAACTGAATCCGTTGGCATGGCAATGTGGAAGCAGGCATTTGCAAAAAGTGGTTCGGTTGTCGAAACAGCTGAATCTGCCACTGCTGATTCACACAGGAGAAAGTCCAGGTTGCTATCCTTCATTGTTCGAGCGTGCTATTCGTTACAATCCGTCTGTTACATTCATTTTGGCACACGGCCGCCCATTGGACGAAACCATTTCGCTTATGCAAAAATATCCCAATGTTTTGACAGACACCGCTTTTATGCCTGTGGAACATATTGCAAAACTCTGTCATTTCGGTCTCGCTTATCGTGTTCTTTGGGGTACAGATGTTCCCATACAACGTTATTACAGCCGTAAAGAAGACATCGTAGTTTATTACAAAAAACGTCTATGCGAGTTGCAGGATGTTGTCTCAAATGAACATTATGAAACCATCATTTCAAATATCATATAAAATAATGTACAAATCGTAATATTTCAAATATGATGGACGATACTTATATCTATGCCATGCTTGCCCTGCATACCCTTGCTGCCAAGGAGGCTTTCGGATCGGATGCCGTGGTGGCACTGAACGCCGGGGAGCCGGGCGTATACGAGAACAACCCTACCATTATCGAATATGAGCAAAAGGGCTACAAATTCTGTGATGCCAACATGTTCGGAGAAGGGTTGGAAAGAATGGAAACGCTCACTTTCAGGAAAGTGAACAAAGGTTGATAAGGTTAGCGTAAAATATCCAATAGAATGTCGGAAAAGAGATGGAAGATAGACAGCCGGGTGCCGCATAAATATCGCGGCGGGCGTAGAGGAAAAGGTTCGGAGTTTCCCCGCCACGGCATGAATGAATATGAAGGCGAACGACTCTCCATGAGCAAACACAGGCTTTCCAAACACAAAACAATGAGCTACAACAAAGGTAATGGTTGGGCTTCATTGCATACTAAATACGTGGAAGGACTCCTCAACAAATACGCCAACAGACCGTTTGATGAAATGTTAAGCGAGTTTTACGCCAAAACCAAATCGCTGCGCCAAAGCGGACGACAGCGTATATGGGACACCCCATCCTACTTCTCACATGATGTGGAAGGGTTTAAACATCGCCGATATGTGTCATGGGGAGAGAAAAAGTATTATGTCGATGACAACGGCATTCTCCGTCTAAAGGAGAAATATACGGACATCGCACCAAAGAAAAAGCTGACCCGCAAACAGAAGGCCTATAACTGCCAAGTTCCGGTGCCCACATTCGGCTTGGAGGCTGACCAGTTCGAACTTTTAAGACAAAAGTACGACACCGCCGATCTTTTTGTGGGAGAATATTATGCTATAGTGGATGGAGAAGTTTGCAAAGTGCCGATTTACACCTCGCCAAAGACAGAAAATGATTACGAATTGTCTGACAGAATTGCCGTGGATGGTTTTAGTTTCGATGCAAAATTCAACCATGTTTTTTGGAACTTCACTTATAAAAAAGAGAACAGCTACAAAACCGAAGTCCGTGAAAAATTGGAGGCTTTGAAAAGGGAAAACAATATTGAAAATGAGGACGATGTGGCGCGCATGGAGCGTCGGCTCTGTTCCATGAAGGATTATTGGACAATGCACGGATGCATGGCTCTGGAGTTTTATACAAAGAAAATAGACTATATACGATCAAACAAAAATAGAAGTTAACAAAACCCCTATATACTATGTACCGCCAATTCACCGCCTCCCGCGTTTCCGAATCCAACGTGCTGTTCCCGCCCACCGTCATCTTCAATGATGAGGGCATCACCATCAAAACACCGGCGCTGCTGCACCACAACACCGACTTCATCCCCTACGAGGCGGTGTCGAGTGTGATGATCCACACCCCGCTCGCCGGCTTCTCCACCATCACTTTCTACGCCTACGGTCGCGAGATCCGCGTCCACGGGTTCCTGCAGCGCGAGGTGCGGGAGATGAAACGGCTGGTGGAGGAGATGTGATTTCTTTGATTTTTATTCGTGTCCAACTCTATTTTCGTCTGATCTTTATATGTTAAGTGTCGATTATTCCTCTGACTTTTTCTTCGCAATGCATTTTTTTGTATTTTTGCAGGCAAAAAAGAAAGTCATGTACTATCCGAGAACTATTGACAAATATTTGATTGAATGGAAAGAGAGTGCTGATCATAAGCCTTTGCTATTGCGTGGGGCAAGACAAGTGGGAAAGTCGTGGGCAGTAAAGAACCTTGGGCGGCAATTCAAGTATTTCATAGAAGCCAACTTTGAAAAACGTAAAGAGTTGAAGTCATTGTTCGAAAGGACACGGAACGCTCATGATCTTGCAGCCATGATTGGCAGAATGTACAACACACCTGTGGTGGCCGGAGAGACATTGCTTTTTCTCGATGAAATACAGGATTGCTCAGAAGCCATTCACAGTCTTTGGTCCTTCAAGGAAGATTTTCCCGAATTGCACGTGATTGCAGCCGGATCTTTGTTGGAGTTTACCTTAAAAGACTTGCATTCTTTCGGGGTTGGGCGCATAAGGTCGCTGTTCATGTATCCGATGTCTTTCGACGAGTTTTTGGAGGCACAGGGCAAAACCCTATGGCTTGAGGCCAAAAGAGAGGCAAATCCTCAAAAACCCATGTTTGACGAGCTGCATCAGGAGCTGGTCGGGCAGTTCCGCACTTTCCTTTTAGTGGGAGGCATGCCGGCAAGCGTCGCCAAATGGGTGGAGACACACGATTATGTGCTTGCGGCTAACGAGCAAGACGATATCCAGCAAACGTACTATGACGATTTCGCCAAGTATGCAAAGAAAATAGACCCGCAATTGTTACGCAACACTCTCCAAAGTGTTGTAAGTCAGATTGGTGGAAAATTTGTCTATAGCAAGGTGCAAGGCAATGCAAGCAGTGAGGAGGTGAAAAAAGCCCTGCAAATGCTATCAGATGCGGGAATCATAAAACGAGTGATACACTCTGCAGGGAACGGCCTTCCTCTCGGCGCGGAAAGCAACCTGAAATTCCAGAAATACATTTATCTTGACAGTGGCCTGCTCCTGCGCATTATGGATTTGGAATTGGGTGGCGCCGGTCCCCTGACCCAACAGATTCTTACAGATACAGCGGCGCAATTGGTGGACAAGGGCAGCTTGACAGAAATGGTTGCCGGCTGGGAAATAGTCAAATATTCTTCGCCTCGAACACAGAATGACCTGTATTGGTGGGAGAATCTTGACAGGGGCACCGTATCCGAAGTGGATTATTTGCTTGCCCGCAATATGCGCGTGCTTCCTGTAGAGGTGAAATCTGGTATCAGCGGCAAGATGAAAAGCCTGCATCTGTTCATGCACAACAAGCACCTGACGGAAGCTGTCAGGTGTTCGCTTGAAAATTTCGGCGAACTCGTCAATCAAGATAAAGCTGATGCTGGTGCGCAAAGTCGGATTCTCATACTTCCGCTATACGCTATTTCCAATTTGTTTTAATAAAGGATGCCGGCACTGCTGCACCATAACACCGATTTTATCCCCTACGAAGCGGTGTCCAGCGTGATGATACACACTCCTCTCGCCGGCTTCTCCACCATCACCTTCTACGCCTACGGGCGCGAGATCCACGTCCACGGGTTCCTCCAGCGCGAGGTGCGCGAGATGAAACGGCTGGTGGAGGAGAGGTGACACACAAGCTTTAAAAAACAGAATCTCCTTCTTTCAGCCAACGTGCCAAATCAAAAACCATAATACCTTGATAATCATATAACTCATGCTTTGTTCTTGCAATTAGCATTTTGGGGTAGGCATCCCGAATTTTCAATAACGGGTCCGTTTCCCGTTGAAAAGTTTCAGGATTGCTGATATCATCACTCACTTGGATGTATATTTTCTCGTTTCCCCGCATAGCAACAAAATCAACCTCTTTCTGGTAAAGTTTGCCAACATAAATGCCGAACCCTCGGCGGAGCAATTCCAATGCAACAATGTTTTCGTACACCCTACCATAGTCCATGTTCCGCCTCCCCAATACGGCAAAACGGATCCCGCTGTCCGCCAGATAATATTTGTCCAAGGTCTGCAAATATTTTTTCCCTTGTATGTCGTATCGGGACACTTTATACAGCACAAAAGCATCGCACAGGTATTTCAGATAAGAACCTATTGTAGCATGATTGGTTATGGTGCCATTTGCTGTCAAGCAATTGCTTACATTATTGGACGAAGTTGTGTTGCTGATGTTGTCCATCATGTATTCTGTTACCTGTTCCAGCATTTTCGAATCAGGCAGATTGTATTTTTCCGTCAAGTCGCGCCGTAAAATGGTATGATATACATTTTTCACGTAATTCTTTCTGTCACGTTCCTTTTCATAAACATAACTTCCCGACAAGCCGCCTTCCACAACATATCGGTCAAACAGTACCTGCAAATCGGTATCAGATTCGTAATAAGCATAAAACTCCTTAAACGAGAAAGGCAACACATGGATTTCAATGTGACGTCCGGTGAAAAGAGTTGCCAAATCGGAACTCAGCATAAAGGCATTAGATCCTGTCAGATAAATATCATACAATCCTAAACTATGCAAACTATTGATTGACAACTCAAAATGTTCACAAAGTTGCACTTCGTCAATAAGCAGATAGTTTTTCATCCCAACCTTATGCCGTGCTTTCGCCCATTCATAAAGATGGTGATACTCCAATAACGACTCGTTTTCCAATACGGAAAGATCAACATATACCACATTGGCACTCGTATCATTCATTTTCAAACGATCAACAAACGATTTCATTATTTCCGATTTGCCTGCACGACGGATACCCGTGATAACTTTAATATCAGGAGTGTCTTTTACATCCCAAAGATAATTTTGATAGTCAACACGTTCAATTATTTTCATTTGCAAAACTTGAAAAATTTTTATTTTTTGAAACTGTGGCAAAAATACAATATTTCACTTTGAAAAGAACATCATTGATACGTTTTTTTGTTTTTCAAAGTGAAATTATACTAAAGTCGTATATCGCCGGCTTCTCCACCATCACCTTCTACGCCTACGGCCGCGAAATCCGCGTCCACGGCTTCCTCCAGCGCGAGGTGCGCGAGATGAAGCGGTTGGTGGAGGAGAGGTGAAAGGGCAGGAATAGAATTTGGTCGGACGTCTTGGTCATGATAAAAAAGTTATCAACAACCTATATTATTTCGATTATAATTTGTATTTTTGCAGCGATTTTTCAAAAACAAGGCTGTTATGCTGTTAAAAATCGAATTAGAGAATTTTTTCTCCATTAAAGAGAAAGTTTCCATTGATTTCCGTGCGGGGAATATCAATACGAAACAAGGTAGGTTGCTGTCGCAGAATGTTATGGAGTGGAACGGTCAAACGATACTGAAAACCATCGGCTTGTTCGGTCCGAATGCTTCAGGCAAATCAAACATCGTCAAGGCCATAAACTGTTGCTGCCATTTGATTTTTGAGTCGCATCTTTACAACGAAAATACGGTTTTTAATTTCCAACCTTTCAAATTCGACGGATGGGATCAAAGGCCAAGTCGGTTTTTGGTGAATTTTGTTTGTGAAGAAATCGAGTACGAATATTCGTTCTCTCTTACACGTAATGAAATTTTGGAGGAGAGCCTGTATCATTATCCCAATAAAAGGCGGGCAAAAATATTCTCACGGCAGGGAGATGATTTTTCCTTTGCGGAAGGTGCCATCCCTCGAGCCAAGGATGTGGCTTTCAACACCAGCAGGAAGAACCTGTTTTTAAGTCGTGCGAGTTCCATGAATAGGGAGTTTGCCCAAAGACTGTTCCAATATTTCTTAAACACCTTCTTGTTGGATCTTGTCCCGTTGAGCGACTCCAGTATCGAATCTCTTTTTGAAAAATACAAAAAAATTGTTCTTGAGGCATTGAATGTATGCGACAGCGACATCTGTAATATTGAGTTGCGCAAAGAAAAAGGCCAGCAATGGAGCGTGTCTTTTGGTGAGAATGCTACCCCATCCAAACTGCAAGAGGTTGAAATAGTCAGATTTCTAACCTATCATAAGTTTGCTCCTCAAATTCCATTTGATATGGCAACAGAGGAATCAAATGGAACGCGTCAGCTGTTTGGTGTGTTGTTGCGGTTGCTTGATGTGGTAAAAAACAAGAAAGCATTGATGATCGATGAGTTTGATCTAAGTTTGCACACGCTTTTAGCTGATTTCATTTTGGATCTGATACATGCTTCAACAAACGCCCAGCTTTTGTTTACCTCGCATAACACCAATCTGATCGATATGACTCGTATGAGAAAGGATCAGATTCTATTTGTCAACAAAAAAAATGACGGCTCCACAGAAGTGTATTCACTATACGACTTCAAGGAATTCAGGGACAATATGGATGCGGAAAAAGGCTATAAGCAAGGACGCTTTGACGCCATCCCGTTAGTCAGTTCGTCTGTGGGCAGTTTGAAAAAATTATTAGAGGATTAATATGGGGAAAGGGAGAGAGCGAAATAAACCAAGAAGGATGAAACCCGTTTTTCTCGTCTTCTGCGAAGGTGAGACGGAAGAAAACTATGTGGATTTTATCAGACGGCAGTACAAATCGCCTATTAAAATTGTACCTAAAACGGCGGGGTCTAACATCTCACAACGATTGATAAGCCGACAACAGAATGAATTAAAAATATCCAAAGAAGAGCAAATATCAACCTTTTTGATGTATGACCTGGATGTTGCTCCAGTGGTGGAGAAACTGAAATCATGCAAGGCTGTATGGTTATGTAGTAGCCCCTGCATTGAATTGTGGTTTTTATTACATTTTCAACGGCAAACGGCAGAATTGCAGTCAGAACAGTGCATTCGTACTTTGCGAAAAGCAGGTGAAAATTGGCTTAATTACCAAAAACCCAATCTTTCCGATTCTCAAAAAAAGGCTTTGTGGGAGAACAAAAAAATGGCCGTTGAACGTGCAAAAACTCTTGCGGGAAATAGCAATCCATCATCTTCCATATATAAGCTGTTAGAAGCAATTGAGAATTATAGGCAATAATCCTTTACATTTGTCGTCTCCGAATCCAACGTGCTGTTCCCGCCTACCATCACCTTCCACCCCTACGGGCAAATCTACAATTATTACACTATGGAACTAATTGTACATTATACATTGTTCATTGCATCTTGTTTCAAATGCGGGAGAAGGAGAAAATTGTGGAGGAAAGGTTGTATGTTATAACCTTTTGTGTGTGTTTTCGTTTTCTTAAACATTTGTGAATAAAAAAAGGGTGGCAAACCCTCTTTTTACTTTAAGTTTTGTACTTCCGTTTCAAGAAAATACCTTATTTCGGACAAAGCATATATCCGATAACCCAGTTCCATAGCTTGTTCTTCTGCTAAATCCTCTATTTTTTCGGCAATGCCCTCACGCCATTCCTCGTCAATTCTTGTTTTCTTATCATTATAAAACATCTCAATGGCGGTTTTAAATGTGTATCCCATTCGTAAGGCAAAGCAAAGCATATCATGATCTATAACCTTGTAAATCAATTTCAGTTCTTTGCAGGTCAACCCAGCCAATTCTTGGTACAAATGCTTCTCTATGCCCATAATCCCCAAATTTAGGTGATCTACAAAGCACTCTATAGATTTTTCCAGTTGGTCGGAATACCCTTTAGCAAGGGGGTATTCTTTTGATTTTTCAGCAGTTAATTCATTCATATTCTTTTTCTATATACTACTGTATTTATAGCAACTGAAGGTGAAAGTTCAACCATTTCTATTTGAGTCAGTTACTCAATTTCACGCATATTGAAAAGTGGGCATTTTGGCAGGATTTGGTGTTGTTTTATGGTTTGTAGTTCACGTTGACTTTGTAGGGTGGTTACACGGGTGTACAAGTTGTAACTATGCGGCTTCTTACCCCATTGTGCGGGCTGTAAAGATGCGGAGATATAACACAAACGGAGTTTTACACCAAGCGGAAACCAAAACAAGCGTTAAGGGTGTGGGAATTGCACCAATTTTTACAGTATTAAATATAATTCTACACTCTCATACATCATCGTTGTTAAAAGAAAAAACGGTGCAAAATAGTTATAAATATCAGTAAAATAATTAATTACACACCTTTTGTGTATAAAAAATTGTATCTTTGCAGCGTAAAAAAAAACATAGTTCTTTGAATGTGTATATGGGCTATATATAGCGGTGGGTGCGGTATCTGCTGTGCCAAAGTCGTTGCAACAGCTATAGTACGGCACTGTGCTATACCCATATACCTATAAAGGAAAACCAACCATAAGCTGGTGTGGGGAAGCGGCTTTGTGAACTGGGGTGGAACACCCGTTTTTAACGGGTTTTGTGCGGAAAATCTATAATAATTCACAAATGCCGAAATTACGAATCGGTGAAGTGTTTGAGCGCTAAATGATTAAAAGCAAATTACATATTGCCTGTTAATCAGAGGGTCCAAGGTTCAAGTCCTTGAGGGAGCGCAAAACAAAAGCACCGAATTTCAACGAGTTCGGTGCTTTTTTTTGCCTATCTGTACAGAGGAGAACAGGGCGATTTCAACAGGTTTTTTGCTGAAAATCACAAATAGTTCACAAATTCTCCGTGGACATGACTTGTTCAAAGAGTATTTTTTCATTCTATTGATTTTCACTACTCGGATTCTTTATACCACGGCCGTCCCTGCCGTTTGATTTCGTCTTTTTTAGCAGAAACAAAATCGAAACTCACCGTAAAGTGCAACATATTGGCTATCGGTTGTCCTGTAGATATGTAATAGGACATATCAAAACCGAAGATGTTGTACTTAATTCCAACACCAAGAGAGACAAATTGCCGATTCCCTTTGTACTGGCTTTCATGGAGGTATCCAAGTCGCGCAAAGATAAAATTGCGATAACTATACTCCGCTCCCAAGGCCCATATCACCTCCTGCATCTCCTCCCTGAATCCTCCAGGCGCGTCATAAAAGGACTGAATCATTCCTATTGGTGCGGAAACGTTGGGATTTCTGCCTGCGGCAATAATGGGATTACCATTATAATCATAGATTATATGGCCTGATTCGTCGCTTGCATATACAGGTGGAGTAGGAACTAACAATTTGTTGATTTCTCCGTTGATGGCCAACTTATTATGACTATCGAAATCCATCTCATAACCGATTCCAAGTTTCAGATTAGTAGGCAGGAAATCACGATGCAAGGCTGTGGGAGAATATGCCATCTTCATAAAAGCTATATTGGAAATGTTAAGTCCAGCGCGCAATGTACTATTGTTCAATCCTTTGGCATTAAAATCCTGTTCGTAGAACAATGAGAGGTCAGCAGCCCCAGCTAAAGCCGCTTTGCTTTCTTCGCCGTTCACATACTGGCCGGCCGTCAGATTGGAATAGATGAAACGCGGGGTAATGGCAAGCGACAACTGATCTATCAGCTTGCGGGAATAGGTAAGGTCAATGGCAAACTCCCTAGGTTTTTGAATGTAAGGTGATTGACCATATTCATCCGTAAACGAAATATTTCCCCAAGAAAAGTAACGCAAAGATGTTGCGATTGCATCGGCATTCGTAATTTTCCAGTAACCGGCAAAATTGAAAAAATTACAATCATTCACAATGTGTCGCAGCCACGGACTATACGAAAAGCTGAATCCGAACATGTTATCGCTAAAGACATACTTGGCAGGATTATAGCTTTGGGAATTGACATCTGCGGAAGTGGCACATCCGATCTCACCCATGCCACCCGCACGCGCATCAGGAGAGTAGTTCAGAAACTGAACCGCCGTGCTGATTGGATTACCCGTTTGTCCCGGCAAATAAATTTGGGAAAAGGCTTGCATGCACGAGAACGCGAGAACTGTTAACAACACAATCGTGTTTTTTTTCAAAAAATTCATATTCATACTTAAAAATAAATTTGGTTAACAAACATACGATAAATTATACGGTTTACACCGCATCACCCGATGCAGGTTTTGATAAAGTCCAAGAATAACGGATGGGGATGCAGGACGGTGCTGGAGTATTCCGGATGGAACTGCGTGCCAACAAACCAGCGATGGTCGGGCAGCTCCACAATCTCCACCAACTCGTTTCCTGGATTCACACCCGTGCATTGCATGCCCTTGTTTTCATATTCCTCCTTATACTGGTTGTTGAACTCATAGCGGTGGCGGTGACGTTCGCTGATTTGGAGCGTGCCATAGATGTCTGCCACGCGGCTGCCCGGGCGGAGGCTGCAGTCGTATGCCCCCAGACGCATGGTGCCACCCATATTGGTCACGGATTTCTGCTCTTCCATCAGGTCTATCACATTGTGAGCGGTGGCGGCATCCATCTCCATGGAATTGGCATCACGGTATCCCAACACATTACGGGCAAATTCAATCACCATCATCTGCATACCTAAGCAGATACCGAAGACAGGAACATTGTGGGTACGCGCATACTTCACAGCCGAAATCTTCCCCTCAATCCCGCGTTGTCCGAAACCGGGACATACCAGCACGCCCGCCACGTTGGAGAGCTTTTCTTCCACATTTTCGTCCGTGATAATCTCGCTGTTGATGAACTCGATCTTCACCTTCACATGGTTATAGGTGCCCGCCAGGGAAAGGCTCTCCCGGATGCTCTTGTAGGCGTCTTGGAGGTCGTATTTGCCCACCAGTCCCACGCGCACCTCTTTCTGGGCGGTCTGCTGAAGTTCCAGAAAATGGTGCCACGCTTTCATGTCGGGGGTCTCACCTACCGGCACGCCGAATTTGCGCAAGATGGCGGCATCCAGTCCCTGTCGCTGCATGTTAACCGGCACTTCATAAATGCTGGGCAGATCCTCGCTCTGCACCACGCACTCGAGGTCCACATTGCAGAAGGAGGCCACCTTCTGGCGTATGCCATCGGAGAGATGCTTCTCCGTGCGCAAAACGAGCACGTCGGGTTGTATGCCGGCCCCCTGCATCTCCTTCACGGAGTGCTGTGTGGGCTTTGTCTTCAGCTCATCGGCGGCCTTCAGGTAGGGCACGTAGGTGAGGTGCACACTCACAGCGCGATTGCCGAGCTCCCATTTCAGCTGGCGAATAGCCTCCAGGAATGGAGCCGACTCGATATCGCCGATGGTACCACCGATTTCCGAAATCACAAAGTCAACATCGTCCTCGCGCAGCATCCGACACTTGATCTCATCGGTGATATGGGGCACCACCTGGATGGTCTTGCCCAAATAGTCGCCGTGACGCTCCTTGTCAATGACGGTCTTGTAAATCCTGCCCGTGGTGATCGAGTTGTCACGGGTGGCCCAGATTCCCGTAAACCGTTCGTAATGGCCCAAGTCCAGATCAGTCTCCATGCCATCCACGGTCACATAACATTCCCCATGTTCGTAAGGGTTCAGCGTACCGGGATCGATATTGATATAGGGGTCGAACTTCTGGATGGTGATCGAGTACCCGCGGTCCTGCAGCAGCTTGCCGATACTGGCCGAAATGATGCCCTTGCCTAATGAGGAGACCACACCTCCTGTCACAAAAATATAGCGTTTCATATACCGATTTTTATTTTAATATTCGTAATAATTATTGTTTCTCAATTCTCCAGCTCTTTTCATACCAGTCCATAAAACTTCGGCAGGCGAGACGTGCCCCGCCTTTGGTGGGATAATGCCCTGAAAAGTACCAGTCGCCCGGATTGTTCGGAATAGCCTTGTGGAGACCTTCCAACGATTGGAACACCAACTCTATCGGACAATCCATCCCCTCAGGTCTCAGCAATTCAACCATTCTCCCATTCAACTCTTCTGCCGAGAAGGGCTCGTACAGTTGCCGGAGCGCATCCGTGCGCATCTGCCGGCAGCCTTCATACACCTCATCCACCAGATGCTCCATCTTTTTCTCTTTCAGCAAGGAGATGCAGGCTTGGAAGGCGATGAACTCTTCTATGCGTCCCATGTCGATGCCGTAAAAGTCGGGATAGCGGATCTGCGGGGCGGAGCTCACCACCACGATTTTCTTCGGTTGCAGGCGGCCCAAAATCTTCAGGATGCTCTCCCGCATGGTAGTTCCTCGCACGATGCTGTCGTCCATAACCACCAGATTGTCGATGCCGGGCCGGATGGAGTTGAAGGTTATGTCATAGACATGCGCAGCCAGATCGTTGCGGGTGCTGCCTTCGGTGATGAAGGTGCGGAGCTTGATGTCCTTCCACACCACCTTCTCGGCCCGCACATTGGGCGCAACGGTACGGATGCCTTCCACCATGCCGTGATAGGCCACTTCCGCCGTGTTCGGAATGTAGGAAAACACCGTATTTTCCACATCGCCACCGATGGCTTCCAGAATCCGGTCGCGGAGTTGGAACCCCAGCCGCTTCCGCTCCTGGTGGATGTCGCAGTCGTTGCCTCTGCTGAAATAGATCCGCTCAAACGAGCAGGCGGCGAATTTCTCTGCGGGCATCACCTGTTCCAAGCGGATTTCCCCTTTGCGGTTGATGATGATGGCCTGTCCCGGCAGCAGCTCGCGCACGGACTCCTGCTGCAGGTTGAAGGTGGTCTGCAGAACGGGGCGTTCGCTGGTGATGGCGCAGATCTCGTCGTCCATGTAATAGAAGGCGGGGCGTATGCCCCAGGGGTCGCGCATGGCAAACATCTCGCCGCTGCCCGTCATACCGCACATCACATAGCCGCCGTCGAAATGCGACAGCGTGGATTTCAGCACATTGCACATATCCACGTGATTGTCAATATACTCGGTCAGGGCCTGGCCTTCCAAACCTGTCGCCACAGCTTCCCGGTAGCAGCGTTCCGCCTCGCGGTCAAGGCGGTGCCCCATCAGTTCCAACAGGATGTAGGTGTCGCTGTAAACACGGGGGTATTGTCCTTTGGAGATAAGATAGTCAAACACCTCGCTGATATTCGTCATGTTGAAATTGCCGCAGAGGCACAGGTTCTTCGCCCGCCAGTTGTTGCGGCGGAGGAACGGGTGTACGAATTTCAGCCCGCCCTTCCCCGTAGTGGAATAACGAAGATGACCCATGAACAGCTCGCCGTTGAAGGCGGGACCTGCGCATGGGTCATCGGGATCGGGAGTTGATATTTGGCGGTGGATGGTGTCGAACACCTTGGTGATGGCGTCCTTGCCCTCCGCTTTCTCGCGGTACATGTACTCGTGTCCGGGGCTTTGGTGGATGTTGACGCAGGCCACGCCGGCACCCTCCTGGCCCCGGTTGTGCTGTTTCTCCATCATCAAATAGAGTTTGCCCAGGGCATAATGGCGGTCGCCGTATTTGTTTTCGTAGAATTCCAATGGCTTAAGCAAACGAACCATGGCAATCCCACATTCGTGTTTCAATGCTTCCATTTGTCCAACATTAAAAAAAAGCAAAGATACATCTTTTTTACCATAAAATGTGAGGTTTTCTTAAAAAACACAAATTATTTTTGTACTTTTGGCAAATAATTCGCACAACAATGATGGAAAATAAAGCCGCACAATTTTTGGAACGATACCGTGAGATTGAAGAATGGGCCCTCAACAACCTGAATGTCACGGAGATGAAAGACTTGGAGCAGATGCCGCAGTACAAGAGCCTGCGTAGCAGCCTCTCCTTCTGCCGCATCCTGCGCAACCTGCTCTCCCACTACGACTGGTCGAAGGCGGGTAACGACATGATTGTGGTCACCGACCAGGCCGTGCGGCAGGTGAACAACCTCTACTACGCGCTCAATCCTGTGACCCTGATGCGCTTGGCCATCCGGGCGGGCCAGATCTTCGCCCCCGCCCCATCCGACCCGGTCCTCGCCGCCATCCAAGTGATGCAGCGCAACGACTACTCCTACATCCCCATCGTGGATAACCATCAGATGGTCGGGGTGTTCAGCACCAAGACGCTCCTCAGCCTGATAGCCGGACGCAACACCTTCCAACTGTCCGACACGATGACCTTCCAAGACATTGCCGATCATATCCGCATCGCCGACGAATCGAACGCCCACTATGGCTTCATCGACCCCAACGCCACGGTGGAGGATGTGTCGGGAAAATTCCAACGCTCCAAAACACGCAAAAAACGATTGGACGTGCTGTTCATCACCGATAATGGCCGTTCCGACGGCCGTTTGCAGGGCATGATCACACCCGTTGATCTGGTGGGAAGCATATAGCTCCACACAGTCCTTATACAACATTTTATTCTACAGAAAAGACAATTTTATTCCCAACGGACGGCAGCCGTCGGGGTGATTTTGCGCGCCACCACCCACGCGGGAAGGAGCAGCACCGCCGCGCACAGCACAAACACGCCCACATTGAGCAGGCAGACCGCTCCTACATGAAAATGAACCGGTATGAAATCCACATAATAGGTTTCCGGATTGAGTTTTATAAAATGAAAACGCTGCTGGAGCAATCCGAAGCTGATGGCCACGGCGTCCCCAATGAGCATCCCCTTCAGCAGGATGTTACAGGCCACCAGCACAAAGGTCTGAACTAATGTTTTGGTTTTTAATCCCATTGTTTTCAAAAGCCCGATGGTGCGTGTCTGTTCCAACACCACAATGAAGAAAATGGACAGCATGGTCACGATACAGACACAGGTGGTGATGATGAGCAGCACCGCCACGTTGGTGTCGAAAAGGACTATCCACTCGAAGATATCCGGATAGATCTGCCGGATGGTCTCCGCCTTGAGCTCCGGGTTGATATGATGGTGGATATAGTCGCCCATCTCCTCCAGCTTGTCGTAATCCTTTATCAGCACTTCCATGCCGCTAATCTGGTTCTCATCCCAGTCGTTGAGCCGCTGCACCTGCCGGATGTCAACCAAGGCGAACATGTTGTCGTACTCCGGGAGCCCCGTGTGGTAGATGCCTGCCACGGTGAAGCTCCGCGCGCGCGGCGGGTCCTGCACAAAATAGGTCTGCACCTTGTCGCCGACGTGCAGTTTGAGCTTGTCGGACATCTGTTTGGAAATCACAATCTGACGGCTGGCGGCGGTGTCGTCCAACTGCAGCAGTTCGCCATCCACGAGATTTTTACGGAACAGCTCTGCATGAAATGTCTGGTCCACCCCCTTCAAGACCACCCCTTCCACCTGGTCGGTGGTTTTTATCACGCCCACCTTCGTGGCATAATGCTGAATGTCGGCCACCTCCGGATGTTGGCGGATTTGCTGGACGAAGGACTGGTTCTTGTCGAATGGCACCTGTTCGTAGGAGTAGTTCTGGTCGAAATGGGTGATGCGGATATGCGAGCCCATGGCAATCACCTTGTCCCGAATCGCCTGCTTGTAGCCCGACGTGATGCCGATGGCCAACATCATAATGACAACACCGATGGAGACCCCCATCACCGACAAGCGTATGATGGGACGGGAAAAACGGTTCCCCTTATCCTTCAGGATCCGGTGGGCCAGCAGAAATGGGACGGGCAGACGCGACATGATTCCGTTAAAAATCCACCGCAACGCCTATTCGGGCGAACATCGGGAGGAATTTCTTGTAATAATTGTTTTCGCTCTGCAAAGGATACAGAACATACAGGGCATAAAGTCTGACTTTGTCGGACAGATAAGATTGGAAGCCGATGCCTAACGCCAGCGCATGCACATTGCGCCGAGTGAATACGGGTTTCCCCTGATTATCAAAGATATAATCCCACTCCGGGTAGTTGATGTACTCATACCCCACGCGGCCTGTCAGGTAGTTGACCACGGTAGCCTCCGCGAACACCGTGGCACCGAACGAGTGGATCACCTGTTGCAACGATGTATTAAAGGAGAGCTCATAGCGGGGACCCGCTCCGAAACGGAGCCAGTTGGTGGCGTATATGCCCGCTTCCGGTGTCAGGGAGAAGTAATATCCGAAATTGGAGTTGATGTTGCCGCCGGCGAAGAAGCGAAGCTTGTCGTTGGGATTGGCGGGCCGAGCGTTCTGCTGGGCGTTGCGCAGGGTGCGGGGCAATGTCGGGTTCTGTGCCCCTGCGGAAAGGACCGTAAGCAGAAGAATCAATAAGGTTGCTACTTTTTTCATAACATATAATATAAATGTAGAGACGCGGCACGCCGCGTCTCTACAACAGGGGTTTGCAAATCATTAGAATTTGTTGCCGGCAGCCTGGCAGGCGGTGATGGCCACAAGGCTGACGATGTCGTCCACGGAGCAACCGCGGGAAAGGTCGTTGATAGGAGCGGCCATACCCTGCATCACCGGTCCGATGGCATCGGCACCGGCCATACGCTGCACGAGTTTGTAGGCGATGTTGCCCACCTCAAGAGACGGGAACACCAGCACGTTGGCCTTGCCAGCGACGGGACTGCCCGGAGCCTTCTTGGCGGCCACTTCGGGAATGATAGCGGCATCAGCCTGCAAATCACCGTCAATCACCAAGTTGGGATCCATTTCCTTGGCGATGCGGGTAGCGTTGACCACCTTGTCCACGAGCTCGTGTTTGGCAGAACCCTTGGTGGAGAAGCTCAGCATGGCCACTCTCGGCTCAATGCCGGCGATGGTGCGGGCCGTCTGGGCGGTGACCACCGCAATCTGGGCCAGCTTGTTCTCATCCGTGTTCGGGTCGGCGGCGCAGTCGGCGAACACCATGATGCCGTCATCACCCCATTTCTTGTCGGGAAAGCACATGATGAACGCACCAGAAACCACAGAGATGCCCGGCAGAGTCTTCACAATCTGGAAAGCGGGACGGAGCACGTCGCCCGTGGCATGTTGGGCACCCGTGACCTCACCGTCAGCATCGCCGTTCTTGATGAGCAGCGTGCCCAAGTACAACGGATCCTCCACCAGCTTGCGGGCCTCCTCAATGGTCATGCCCTTTTTCTTGCGGATTTCGCAAAGCATCTCCGCATAAAACTCCTTTTTGGGGTTGTCCATCGGGTCGATGATCTCGGCCTTGCCGATATTTTTCAAGCCCCATTCGGCAGCCTGGGCCTCAATCTTGGCCTTGTTACCCAATAAGATGATGCCGGCATATCCCTTGTCCAGGATGATATCCGCAGCTTTCAATGTTCTTTCCTCTTCGCCCTCGGCCAGCACAATCCGTTTGTTGGCACTGATGGCATTCTGTTTGATCTTGTCGATTAAATTCATAGCAGTTTGTACTTTATATTTTAATGATGTTTATGCAAATTCCTCTATTCGGCCAGCACTAACACATTGCCGTCCAGCACTTCCGCCACACCTCCGTTGATGTCGAAGAACTGCTGCTGTTTGGAGGCATCCTCGATTTTGATGCGTCCCTTTTGCAAGGCGGCCACCAAGGGGGCGTGATGGTCCAGGATTTCAAACAATCCGTCGATGCCCGGCATCTGCACCAGCGTGACCTCACCGGAAAACACGGATTTATCAGGGGTTCTGATTTCCAATTTCATAGCCGGTTATTTAGAAGCTGCCAATTCTTTCTCGCCTTTTTCAATCGCCTCTTCAATGGTACCCACCAGATTGAAGGCCGTTTCAGGCAGATGGTCCAGCTCACCATCCAGAATCATGTTGAAGCCCTTGATCGTGTCCTCAATGCGGACGAACTTGCCGGGGATGCCGGTGAACTGTTCGGCCACAAAGAAGGGTTGCGACATGAAACGTTGTACGCGGCGGGCGCGATTCACTGTCTTGCGGTCCTCTTCGGAGAGCTCTTCCATACCGAGAATGGCGATGATGTCCTGCAGCTCCTTATAGCGTTGCAGCGTCTCTTTCACGCGCTGGGCGGTGCGATAGTGCTCTTCGCCCACGATGTCGGGCGAGAGGATGCGTGAGGTGGAATCCAGCGGATCCACGGCGGGATAGATACCCAACTCGGAGATCTTACGGCTCAACACCGTGGTGGCATCCAAGTGGGAGAACGTGGTGGCAGGGGCGGGGTCCGTCAAGTCGTCGGCGGGCACGTAGATGGCTTGCACCGAGGTGATGGAGCCGCGCTTGGTGGAGGTGATGCGTTCCTGCATGGTACCCATCTCCGTGGCCAGCGTCGGCTGGTAACCCACGGCGGAAGGCATACGTCCCAGAAGAGCGGACACCTCAGAACCGGCCTGCGTGAAACGGAAGATGTTATCCACGAAGAAGAGGATGTCGCGACCGCCAGTGGTCTCGTCGCCGTCGCGGTAGCCTTCGGCGACCGTCAGGCCGGAGAGTGCCACGCGGGCACGCGCCCCGGGCGGCTCGTTCATCTGGCCGAACACCAGGGTGGCCTGCGACTTGTCCAGCTCGTCCTTGTTGACCTTGGAAAGGTCCCAGCCGCCGGCCTTCATGCTCTCCAGGAAGTCGTCGCCATAGCGGATGACCTTGGATTCGAGCATCTCGCGGAGCAGGTCGTTGCCCTCACGGGTGCGCTCGCCCACACCGGTGAACACCGTCATGCCGCCGTAGTTCTTGGCAATATTGTGGATCATCTCCATGATAAGCACCGTCTTGCCCACACCAGCACCACCGAAAAGCCCGATCTTACCGCCCTTGGCGTAAGGCTCAATCAGGTCGATGACCTTGATACCGGTATAGAAGACCTCTTGGGAGGTGGACAGGTTGTCGAATGTGGGTGGCTCGCGATGAATGTCGCTGCGGCGGGTGCCAGCGTCCACCTGGCCAATGCCGTCGATGGTGTTGCCGATCACATTGAGCAGACGCCCGTTGATATTTTCCGTGGGCATGGTGATCATACGCCCAGTGGCCACCACCTCCATGCCCCTGTGCAGGCCGTCGGTGGAATCCATGGAGATACAGCGCATCGTGTTCTCGCCGATATCCTGTTCACATTCCAGAATCAGCTTCTCGCCATTGTCCCGAACCACTTCAAGAGCGTCGTAAATATTGGGAAGCACACAATCCTCATCGAAATGCACATCAACGACGGCACCGATGATTTGGGATATTTTACCTTTAACTAAATCAGCCATATACGTGAGTTTACAGTTCTATTTTTTTGAGCCGCCAAAGATAAGAAAAATTGCCGTTACATGATGACACCCTCATCAAGATATTTTTCTAATGGCTCACTGACTGCAAAAGTTCGTTTAAGGCGTTCAGATTTCCGGGATTAATCAGCGTATCCACAACCAGATTCCCCAGTTTGTCGAAAGCCACATATCGTAGGTTTACCCAGTAATCGAAATAGTAATGGAATGTGTTGTTAGTGTCGCCATACACTGGGATCTTGCCAGGACTGACACGTATCGAACAAGGATTCAACTCACCGTCCACCTCTTTGCAAAAATTTTCCACTGCCTGCTTATCCGAATTAATCATCACTATGGCAGTGCCGCGTTCCACGATATTTTGTCTGTTTTGTGACAATATTTTAGCAAATGCAGGAATACAAGAAGGACAAGATGCCTCTGATATTATGACAAAGGAAGTATATCCGTCATAATAATCACCTGTGATTTTTTTCAGATAGGCGGAAAAAGCCTTCCCTCGATTTTGTCTTGGTGCTAAATTGTTAAGACTGTCTCTTCGATGGCGTATTTGTTTATCTAAATAATTCTTGTCTTTTTTTTCAATTGTATAGGTGAAATAGGTATAAGTAAGAAATTTTCCTTCTTTTTTGGGTAAAAGAAATCCTTTCTTGTAGGGCGTTATGATTGGCTGATGGCCTTCAGGAATGATGCCCTCCCCTATCTTGTTCAGACGCTCATCCAAGATGACAAAACTATAAACGTAATTTTCTCGTTGGACGGCCAGTGGCCCGTCGGAGTCACCACAACGCACTTTGGCTGTCATATAAAAAATCTGATTAAGGGAATCATATACCAACTTTTCATAACGGGATTGATAAGCATCATACTGTTTGATGTTCTCCTTATTTTTATAGGGTTTTATTTCATCTATAGTCTGAAAATGGATCTTTTTTTTTGCTATGGAGTTTGTTTTGGGAACATAACGCCATAGTATGGGTTGATTATGGAAAAACATATACACTGCATTGCCAGAGGAGGTTATATAAGGGGATTTGTCAAAATAAGACCACTGATGTCCTTTAGGTGGGGCAGAAGGCCTAATCGGCAACTCTTTCGGGCCCTCATGGCTGTTAGACGGGTACGACACCGTCCACACTCGCCCAATAGGAGGTGCGACATCCGACTCCCATGGGAGTAATGGTATAAAAATCTTTTGAGAATGATAAACTATAGGACATTCAATAAAAGAAATATAATGTCTGTCCGAAAGTCCAGTCATATTGTTTTTCAGAGATTGTACGGGAAGCCCTTTCGGATGAATGGTGTCCAAAATCCGCTTGTTTCGACTCAATAACAAGAAGGTAGCATCATGGCAATCGAACTCATATGTAGAGTTCAACGCTACCAGCACCGAATCTTTTCCTATCAATAAAGCGTATTCAATGTCCATAAAACGTTTAACATTCAAATCAATGGAATCTATCACACGCCCTTCAGTAAGGTCATAAACGATATAGTGGTTGGCAGGGCGGCGAATACCAGTGGAGATCAAGTGTCCGTTTGCATTCGGTTTCACTTGCCAGATAAAACCAGTAGCATCCCCTCCCCTCAAACTTCGCGTCACAATATCATACTCCTCATACAATACGATGTTGCGGATATGGTTGTCTGTAGAGCATGAGAATAGCAAGGAAAATCCTATCGTAAATCCTATAATACGAAAAAGGAATAATCTCATTGGGCCATGTTTTCTGAACATGTGACAATAAAAACAGCAATTTCTTCACCACCTGGCAATACAGAAACCTCAATATGGCATGTATTACCCGTTTGCGAACATGTTATATACCTATTTCCACTTACATCCACATGTTCCGAATAATGCTTGTCACATACGCCCATTGCATATTGAAGGCTTAATGAATCATCATAACAAATGGGTGTTATATATCTGCTATTATTTTCGTCAAAGAAAACGGAGTAATTTAAATATTCGGGTGTAATATTTTCTTCAATTACTTCGCGCAATGATTCGCTAATATCCGAAGCGTCTATTTCATCATACTCACATGATGCCAAGTATTCTAGTACTTCCGAATATAGAGGTACTCCCACAGGTAGTGCTATTAAATCCTTGTTTTGTGTATTTTCATCATTAGGAGATTTGTCACATCCAATGAAAGAAAGGAACAATGACACGAATAGCAAAAAGACAATTTTTTTTCTCATAAATGTTTTATGGGACTTCTATGGTTATTTGATTTTTCATATTTTTCGATATTCTGCGAAGTCCGTTAACAAAAAACAAAAGAATATGACGTGACAAAGATAAAAAAAATTTTCCAACAAATAGTGATTATTATTATTATTTAACAATGTTGGACTATGTACTCATTCAAAGGACGAACGTTAATACGTTACCTTGGCATCAAACACATTATGAAATTCTACCGTTTAATCACCTTCCCCACATTCTGACCCATTTTCACCACATATACGCCCGGAGCGTAGGAGCTCAGGTCGATCTGTTCACGGGTGCTTGTCAACGGTTTTCTATACAATAATTTACCAAAAATGTCGAACACCATTACAGGCTCATGCTTCCGTACCATTTCCTCATCCTCCACCTCAAACGTCACAAAGTTGGTGGTAGGGTTGGGATAAAGGTTGAAAGATGCTTTGGCCGGACGGTCCTGCACGCCCAAAGGAGAAAGGTAAACCGGATTCACGTGATAGAGACTGTCAAGGATGATACCGTTGGCAACACTTCCGTTTATGGCCCAGGTGTGCGGGATGGTGACGAGACAGAGTTCCACCTCATCCATACCGCCGGCCGACAGGTTGAAGGGCCCCACGGAGGCGAGACCTCTGCGATCACCGGGAGTATTACTAGCGTTATATTCCGTCCATCCGCCAACGCCGAACATCTCGGGATAGGGATCCATGCCGTATGTTCCAATGTTACAAGGATCTGACATGCTTGGATATAAGAAGTTGCACTCTGGTCCATTACCTCCATTATTAGAATGACCGCCTCCGCCGTAGCGCATTTTCGTGTTGTCTTTCCAAATTCCCATCATAGAATTATAGTATTCAGCTGCAACCGATGGATCGCCATACACCGTACCTTCATTGTTATGACTGATAAAACCGGTCAATCCGTAGCGTTCGTTGTCCACAATGCTGTCGCCGAAACCTAAAGTCCCATTAATGGCGTATCGATCTAACGCATTGCCACTATAGAAATAGGCGAAACAATCGGCGGAATTGCTGTAGGCCGGGTTGTCAATGCTATCGGCGGGCATCAGCGGGCCCGACAACAGCGTGAGCGTCTGTACAGGCCAGTCGGCACCATAGCTATTACTCTGACCGGAACCATCTATTTCGGAACCGTTATAACAATAAACAGTGTTCTTCATCACATCGCACCCCACATAGTCGTCGTTACCATACCCCAAATCCCAATCACTCCATAATCCGATGTATGCATTATGATAGTTGTTCTGTGATCGATTGAAAATCTTGTATTTCAAGAAGATGGTATTGTTCATAATGGTATCCCCAGGAACATTATATGCGTATGCCATAACATGTACTTCCACCCCTAACGGCAACCCTTGGCTTTCGGTATGTGTGCTGTAATTGTCATTGAAGATGATGAATTGCGCCATGTCGCCGGGGAAGGCCGGATAGTCGCCGAGTTCGGGCTCATAGCGGTTATTGTTATTCTCATCCACAAACGGGGCGAGCAGCCAGGCCTGGCCTTTGGTAGTGTCGCCGTGCGCAGGCCAGTCGAGGATATGCTGCGGGATTGTGTAGCCTGGGGTATTTCGATTGGCCAAAAAGTCCATCACCTCCTGACGGGTGATTTTGAAGGTGCGGTCCCACAGCTGCTTGGTGGCCGCGTCAATGGAGGCATCCACTGTGGAGAGCGGACCGGGCCATGTGTCGTTGCCTACTTGATTGAAACGATCCGCAAAAAGATGGAGCTGGGCGTTGTCGTCCTTCGCGCCCATCCAGAACGAATAGCAGAAATAGGTGGACTGTTCCGAGCCTTTGGGGACACGGAAACCGACGTTGTCATCCAAAAACCAACCGCCGCCCCGAGGGGTGATGGGAATATCCACATTGTTGATATCAAGGCGGTTTTCCTGCGCCTGCGCAAGCATACCCAGCACACAGGAGACTAACACAAACAAAAAAATTTTTTTTCTCATAACAAACGAATTATCAGACATTAAAATAGGAGCCGCAAAGGTACTAAAAAAAAAATTTTCCAAAACCATTGACATATTAAAAAAAAGTGTATTTTTGCGGCGTCAAAAACAAGCGGAAGTAGCTCAGTTGGTAGAGCACAACCTTGCCAAGGTTGGGGTCGCGAGTCCGAGTCTCGTTTTCCGCTCAATTGTAGAGACGTGGCATGCCGCGTCTCTACTTTTTTTATCGGCAAATTACAAACGCATATTGCTGATTTTGCGTTTACATCAAATAATCCCGGATGACAGGCGCGAAAGGTTGTGGTATGCTTTTGTTCAAGGCCTTTTCTCGAGCTCTGGCCCAATTATGACCTATTGCCTCTTTAATCTTCTTTCCTCGGTTTCCGAACACATATTCTGCTAAGCTTTTCCTATAAAAGTCTGCGTTTTTTTTTTCATAAAAATAAACAAAAAGAGGATTCCGAGCACACTGTTGGTGCTCTGAACCCTCTTAGATTTCAAATTTCCTCCCCCCCTACTTGTTCGGGTACGGCACCACGATGTCATCGCAGTACTCGCAGCGGTAGGAGCGCTTCTCCTTGTCCACCAAGTGGAACACATGGTCGAAGTAATGCTCCACGGAGGTCACACAGCGCGGATTCTTGCAGTGGATGATGTTGGTCACCGTTTCCGGCACCTCCAACTTCACCTTCTTCACCGTCTTTCCGTCCTCGATGATGTTCACCGTGGCGTTCGGGTCGATGAGGCCGAGGAAATCGTAGTTGATGTCAATGACATTGTTGATCTTGATGATGTCCTTCTTGCCCATCTTCAGACTGAAGGCGTTCATGATGAGGGCCACGTTATAATCGGCCTTGTCAAGGTGCAAATAGTTGAACACGGTCATGCCGTAGCCGGCCTTGATGTGGTCAATGACGATACCTTTTTCTATACTGTTGATTTCTAACATGATGTTTCTGATTTTTGATGTTTATTGTTTTAGGGTGTTGGGGTATTGGGCTTTTGCTAATGGCTAATGGCTAACAGCCAATAGCCAACGGCCAACACCAAATTAATAGATCCCCAACAACTTCAAGATGAGGGCCATACGGACGTACATGCCGTTCTTGGCCTGGTTAAAGTACTGCGCACGCGGGTCGCTGTCCACCTCCGTGCTAATCTCATTCACGCGGGGCAGCGGGTGCAGGATGTACGTGTCGGGACGCGCGTAGGTCATCTTCTCGGCATCGAGGATGAAACGGTCCTTGAGGCGGATGTAGTCCTCTTCGTTGAAGAAGCGCTCACGCTGCACGCGGGTCATGTACAGGAAGTCGAGCTGGCCCATGTAGGGTTCCATCTGATCCACCTCCTCGAAGGGGATGCCCCTCTTGCGGACCACCTCCTCGCGGATGTATTCCGGCACTCTCAACTCCTCGGGGGAGATAAAGATGAAACGCACGCCCTCGTAGTTGCTCAGGAACTTGACCAGGGAATGGACCGTGCGCCCGAACTTGAGGTCGCCGCAGAAGCCGTAGGTCTTGTTCTCCACGTTGCCGCGGAGACGCTCCACGGTGAGGATATCGGTAAGGGTCTGCGTGGGGTGCTGGTGACCGCCGTCGCCGGCATTGATGAGCGGCATCTTGATGTAATGGCTGGCCATACGGGGCGCACCCTCCTTGGGATGGCGCATGGCCGCGATGTCGGCGTAGCACTCGATGGTGCGCAGCGTGTCGGCGATGCTCTCACCCTTCGCGGTGGAGCTGGAGTTGGGCTCCGAGAAGCCGATCACCTTGCCGCCCAAACGCAACATGGCCGCCTCAAAGCTGAAGCGCGTGCGCGTGCTCGGTTCATAAAAAAGAGTTGCCAGAATCTTACCCTCGCAACTCTTGCTGTATTTCTCCGGATTGTCCACGATCTGATGAGCCAAATCGAAAATCTCGCGAAATTCTTCGCGCGTGAAATCCGCAGGGTCTATTAAGCATCTGTTTTTTAACATAATAAATCCTTCCTATATTTTTGTAATTATTAATTGATGTCGTATTGAATATCCTTCCCGAAAAACCTTTGCAAAAATAGAAAAATAATTTTTTTCAACCCCCAACCCGTGATTTTTTTTTACGATTTACGATTTGAACCTTAAGACGTGAGAACCAACTCCCAACGTCCTACTCCCAACTCCCAAGAACCAACCGCTAACGGGCAATCGGAAGCAGCTCCATCCGGTCAAACAACAGCATGTTGGGGACGATCACGCTGCAGGGTATTCCCTCCAAAGGAGGACAAATGCCGCTATGCCGAGAACCATCTACCATCAAATTATAAGCGGACAATTCCTTTGTAGCCATCGAAACGTTCAGAAAATCATAAAAATGGCGATCGTGGGCACAGAACATCCGAACCGGTGTCTCCTTGCCCGTATGCACATCCACCTGCACCATATACAGGGGTCGGAAATCCTCCACGCTCCAATATTCCGACATATTCCGGCTATGGAATTTGCGAATGATATAGGCGTAATGATAGCCGGCAGCGCGGGCCTTCTTGCAAAGCATTTTTTTCAGATTCTGTGTGTTCGCCGTTTGGTGGCAGGTCAGGCGCAACACGCCGGGACCTACATCTGTACGCAAATGATCCCCTGAAAATGCAAACCTCCGATGACCGTTGGATGTCTTGGAAGAGAGTGTCGGCGTGCGATCGGAAAGCAAGCTGTAGAGTTCGCCACGGTGGATGATTTCCATGTGCGGGGGAACCTTCACCCCTTCGGCATCCACGTTGTACTGGCCGATAAGTCGCATACCACCGTAACTTCCGAGGGTGTCTAACGCATCCACATCACAGGAGGCGGCAATCACCTGTTGCGACACGCACCTCTCCAGCCGACTGCCTACCAAGTTATGCCGGATATGTTTGCTCAACGGGATACGAAACGCATAAATGCTCTGACTGGTGTTTTCCGTAAACGCATGGGCGAAAAGTTGGGCCACAGCCTCTCCTTCCACCAACACCGGTCCATCGTAATACTGTGTGGGGTAGGACGCCGCTGCCATCATTTTCAACCGGTTGCTCAGCAAACGCATCCGGTTCTGCCATTCGGCCATATCGGGCAAATCCTCTAAATCCCGCACATATACAAGGTCCTCATCGGAGAATTTCCCACCATCGGGTGTCTTGATTTCCGCAGAAAGGTGGATGCAGATAACCGAGAAAGGCTGCCGGTATTGAACTTTGTCGCTGGAATAATAGCACACCTCGGCCTGATAGGCCTCCGCATTCACGTAGGATTCTATCGTGGTGTCCTGCGCGAGCATTGCCGACAATTCGCAAACCAGCGCCACAACCTTGTCCTTGTCCACAGGTTTATATTTCTTTTCCGCATCATAAAACCGCTGTTCCTCCCGATAGCCGTCACGGGGACGTTTTATACGTTCCCATGAATCAAACGAGTTCATAACTGCGTTCTTGTATTCAAGCTCTTGCCAAGCATCGCGGTAGGATGCATCTAACGAGCGGCGCAACAGCATTCGGAAATTGTCATAGTTGTTGTCCGCCGGCAGGCTCACGGGTTTCGACTCCCAAAGGAAATCAACCTTCACCCCTTCATTGTTCAGTATGTTGTCGCCCAGCAACACCCGGCTGTCAAGCGTCCGACTGGGTTTTTCCTCCATCCAAAATAGCGTGCCGGCACGGGCTTCCGCCAGCAAACTCCGGCCATCCACCCAATAAAACTCCGACCGGTAAGGTACGGGCAGCCCCTTGTCCTGCAACTCCAAGTCTGTCTCCTCCACCTCATCGCGCACAGCACGGAAAAACATGTCGGAGGCTGTTTCCACCGCGTGGTCATGATGGGTTTCGTAGGGAGACAGTATAAGACGTTCTTTGTATTCAGAATAATCGTCCCCAGAAACAGTCGGTTTCTCCATTTTCCCCTGAAAATCCAAAATCAGGCTGTCAACTATATTGTGCCACTCGTTTTCCGATGGTAAAAGGTTGGGGCTTACCTGCTCCATATGCCGATCCACCTTAAAATACGAGCCATCGGGTCGCCAGCCCCGTATCACAAAAGAGTAATCCGCCGTTTCATCATTTTCAACCTTATAGCTTCCTTCACTATCCACGAACCACCATCTTCTGCATTCGTAATCCATTTTAGCCTCACTCTCTCCATTCGACAAATCCCGAATATAAGCTGTAATCTGTCCGAGCAAATTAGAGCAGGCATTCGGATCAAAAGAATCCGGCTGTTTCGGCTGGTAACCAACCCGTTGCAAAGGATGAGTGAAGACATCGTCTTCGGATTTGGCTTTAAAATGGTCCCGAATCCGAAGTGACAGATATTCGTCACGTGCCGCCTTATAGGCCCTCTCCACCGCCGAACGGATAATATTGCGGATGAGCGGTTCGTTTTCATCGTACAACGGCAGCGAGACATTGCTCCCTTCATAATAATTGGTGGACCTATCCAAGTCGCCCACGACAATGCTCACATAAAGCACACGCCCGTATGTCGGGCGCGGGGCGATGGGACTTCCCATATAGGCGGCCAACAGACACGAATGCTCTTCTGCGACCGAAAGCGACATATAGGTAACTGGGGTTTCGCCTTTGGACAGATTGGTGAATAAAGTATTCTGTTCTTCCTGTAAAATAGTTCCGATAAAATCCTCCTCCAATTCCTGCGGTTGCGCCCAAGCGGCACCCGCCGCACCGAAGCACAGCAACAAGGTGCAAAACAGGAATTTACGCAAGGTTCTCATCCGAATAGGATCCTATGATCTGAAAATGGTAGCCGCACGGTCCGGACCCACCGACACGATGCTGATCGGCGTATGGGTCTGCTCCTCAATAAAACGGATGTAATCCTTGAATTCGGACGGCAGCTCCTCGTACGTCTTACAACCGCTGATGTCGGTTTTCCAGCCCTTAAGGGTCGTGTAAACGGGTTCTATCTGGGCATCCGTGGCAGCAGGCATCCGGGTGGTCAGCTCGCCGTTGACACGATAGGCGGTACATATATTTATTGTATCAAAATCCGACATGACATCCGCCTTGGTGAGGGCGATGTCGGTCACGCCGTTGACCATGAGGGCGTATTGGAGGGCCACTAAGTCGAGCCAGCCGCAGCGACGCGGACGGCCGGTGGTGGCACCGAACTCGTTACCCACGCGGCGCAACTCCTCACCCGTGGCATCGAACAATTCCGTGGGGAAGGGTCCGCTGCCCACACGGGTACAGTATGCCTTCACAATGCCAATGGTCTTGCCGGCCAGATGCGGATCAAGGCCAAGGCCCGTGAACGCGCCGGCTGCGATGGTGTTCGACGACGTCACAAACGGATACGCCCCGAACTCCAGGTCGAGAAGCGTGCCCTGCGCACCCTCCGCCAGCACAGACTTGCCCTCCCGCAAATACTCGTGGAGGACGTACTCGCTGTCAATGCAGGTGAAACGGCGCAGTGTGGCCAATGATTGGTGCCAACGCTCGTCCAACTCGGGCAGCATTTTACTGTAATCGAAACCATACTGGTCCAGAATCTCTTTATGCTGACCCATAAGATGTTGGTATTTCGCCTCAAAATCCGGCGAGAAGATGTCGCACACACGCAAGCCCACACGCGCGGTCTTGTCGGTGTAGGTGGGGCCGATGCCCTTCAGCGTGGAACCGATCTTCTGCTTGCCCTTCTTGGATTCGTAGGCGGCATCCAACAGCTTGTGCGTCGGGAGAATCAAATGGGCTTTCTTGGAAACATACAGATTGTCCGTCGGGGTGAGGCCCATTTTCACCAAGGCCTCAATCTCCTCCTCAAATATGATCGGGTCGATGACAACGCCGTTGCCGATGACATTGATTTTATCCTTGTGGAAAATTCCGGAAGGGATGATGTGCAGCACGTGACGTATGCCATTGAATTCCAGCGAGTGACCGGCATTCGGACCACCCTGGAAACGGGCCACCACATCATAATCCGGCGTCACCACATCCACAATCTTGCCTTTCCCCTCATCGCCCCACTGCAAACCAAGCAGAATATCGATTTTCTTCATATAGAAATTGTTTTTATTTACGCTGCAAAAATATAAAAAAGGTTTGGACATACGGCGAGATATCTGCACCTTTTTTGTACTTTTGCGACCTCAACTTTTTTTAATTAAAATTGGAATAATGAAAAAAATTGTATCTATTCTTTTATGTCTTTGTCTGATTGGGGTTTACAATGCATCAGCATCCGATGAGGGGCGTGACAAGCCCAAAGATCCGAAGCCCAAAAAGGAGAAGAAAGAGAAAAGCGAGACCCGCACGGGATGGACATTCGGCATTCTGCCGAGCGTGGCCTACGACGCCGACAAGGGTTTCCAGTACGGTGTGCTGGCCAACGTGTATGACTTCGGCGACGGCTCCATCTACCCCGAGTATTTCCACTCCCTCTACTTCGAGGCTGCCTACACCACCAAGCGGTCGGGATTGTTCCGTTTCGCCTACGACTCCAAGATGCTCATCCCGAACCATCGTCTGAAGATTGACCTCTCGTACCTGCCCGACGCGTTGTGCGACTTTTACGGGTTCAACGGCTACCAGACGGTATATAACAGCGGCTGGGGCAAGAAAAAAGCCGACGACTACATCAGCCGTGCCTTCTACAAATCGCAGCGCGACCTCATCCGTTTCGCGGCGGACATAGATGGCAAAATCGGAGGAAACTGGTATTGGAACGCGGGCATTGGCTTCCTCGGATACAAGATAGGTTCTGTCAACATCGACATGATTAACAAGGGCAAGAAGCCCGAGAATATGCTGCCCCATGTGGACGGCCTGTATGAAAAATACACGAAATGGGGCATCCTCGCGCCCAACGAGGCCAACGGCGGCTGGCATCCCTACCTGCGCGGCGGCCTTTCCTACGACAGCCGCGACCGCCAGCAGAACACCCAGAATGGCATCTACGCCGATGTTTTCTGGACTTACAATGCCGCTTTCGGCGAGGACAAGGAGTTCAACAACCTGATGTTCAACGCCAGCTTCAAGCATTTTGTTCCGGTATATAAAGACCGTATCACCTTCGCCTACCGCCTCGCCACCCAACTGACCGTGGCCGGCAACTCGCCGTTCTACCTCAACAACTATTATAACAATTTGTTTATCCAGCGTGTGTTATACGAAGGACTTGGCGGTGGTAACACCCTGCGCGGCATCTTGCGCCACCGCGTCACCGCACCCGGCTACGCCTTCGCCAACGTGGAGTTCCGCTTCAAAATCTGCAAGTTCGACATCGGCAAGGAGCATTTCTTCATCGGTGTCAATCCCTTCTTCGATGCTGGCATGATTCTCCAACGCTATCGCATGGATGAGAACGCCATCCGCGCCTCCATCGCAGAAAACGACCCCGAATTCAACATGGACGAGCTGGACAACTACCTGCTTTTCGGCAAAGACGCACAAGTCTATCGCCCACACATGTCGGCAGGTCTAGGTCTTAAGTTGATGATGAACGACAACTTCGTGCTCTCCGTGGATTGGGCCGTGCCGTTTGACAAGCGTGACAACGCGGGTATGGCCAATTTATATGTCAAAATGGGCTACATGTTCTAACCACATTATTTCCAACTGGTTTTCAGGTTTCCTTTCATGAAAGTCTATCGGAATCATTCGTTAAAAGATCACAACACCTTCGGCATGGACGTGCGATGCACACAGTTCGTCGTCATGGAACATCCCGACGAGGGGGAGGCCCTGTATGCGGCGCACCTCTTTGAGGCTCCGTTCCACATCCTCGGCGGCGGCAGCAACGTCCTTTTCACAAAGGACTTCGCAGGCACTATCATACATCCGGCCTTCAAAGGCATCGAGGTGATGGACGATTCCAACACGAACCAGCTTATCCGCGTGGCCGCCGGCGAAGAGTGGGACGATGTGATCAACTACTGCCTCCGCCACCGATTGTACGGACTGGAGAACCTGGTGGGCATACCGGGCCGCGCGGGCAGCGCTCCCGTGCAGAACATCGGCGCGTATGGCGTGGAGGTCAAAGACTGCATCGACCGTGTGGAAGGCTTCCGCACCGACAATCTGCAACCCTTTGTCTTGTCGGCTGAACAATGCAAATTCGGCTACCGGGATTCCATTTTCAAAAACGAGATGAGGGGGAAATGCCTCATCACCCATGTGTGGTTCCAGCTTTCCAAAAAGGAACATTACACCCTGACATACAAAGCTTTGGCAAATGAAATCAATGATCAGGACCTCTCGCTGGAAACCGTCACGCAATGCATCCTCCGCATACGCAACAGCAAACTGCCCGACATCCGTAAGATAGGCTGCGCGGGCAGCTTCTTCAAAAACCCCGTTGTGCCCGAAAGCCAATACCGTATGTTGCTGGCCCAACATCCTGACCTTGTCTCCTACCCTGCTGCCGATGGGATGGTGAAACTGGCTGCTGGCCAGCTGATTGAAAAGGCCGGATGGAAGGGCAAGCGCATCGGCAACGCAGGCGTTTACCCCCAACAGGCTTTGGTGGTCGTCAACTACGGAGGAGCCTCCCCCGAAGAGATCCAACATCTGTACCAACAGGTGATTCTGGATGTGGAAAAACTGTTTAACATTCGTCTAAACCCTGAAGTTAACATCTTGTGATGAAACATTCTATCCGACTGATTCTGCTCATAGCCGTCCTCATTCCACTCTGCTGCGGATGCGACTGGTTTCACAAGCCCAAATTCGATGAGGCGTTGCTGGCGGGCTATTGGGTCGAAGGCACCGTACACGAATACTACAATGCCAACGGCACAGGCTACACCTGGGACACCGCCGATGACGTGACCGAAGAGGAAGCACAACCCTTCACCTGGGTGCTGGAAGGCTCCACCCTGACACAGAACCACAAAATGGCCATGGGAGGCATCGTACCCAAGACCTACACCGTCACCAAGCTGACCGCCTCCACGCTCATGTATCACGACAATTTCGGGACTTTCCACTCCTTCATCAAGCAGTAAAACCATGCGCAAAGGCATCAAAATCACATTTATAACCCTCGTTTCGCTCCTTGGTCTTCTGGTGGCGGGCATCGGTATTGTGCTGCTGACAATCTTTTCGCCCGCGCGCCTCACCCGCATCGTCAACAAGGAAGCCCCCAACTGGCTTACCTGCGACTTCCATCTGGACAGGGCCGAGCTTACGTTCTTCAAATCGTTTCCCAAACTCGGCATCGACATCCAAGATGTAACCCTCATCAACCGCATGTTCGGGGCACCCACCGACACGCTCCTGCACGTGGATCACTGCGTGGCGTCCCTCAACATCCGCAAACTGATGCGCGACAAACATGTTGAAGTCAACGAACTCCTAATCAAAAATGGACAACTGAATCTCTTTACCAACAATTTAGGCCAATCCAACCTCAACATTCTCAAACCCTTTTCCAAAGACACCACCTCATCCGAATCTTATTCGATAGATCTGCAAAAGGTGGAAACCAAGCAGGTGCACGTGCGCTACATCGACCTCACCTCCGGCCTTGTGGCCAATGTGGACAATGTGAACCTGACGGCTAACGGCTCCTGGAACGACCCCAACGCCGAAGGCAAAATAAAACTCCTGACAGACCAACTCGTACTCAAGACTTTACATGACAAAAAGATCATAGCAAAATACGACCAGTTGGATGGGGCTTTTGAAGGCTCTCTGAATGATTTGGACCGTTTGGAGGGAACGCTGGACCTCACGATGGACAAAGCATCCTTCTCGATGGACACCAATGTCTATTTGGACCAACAGGACATAACATTGCATTCTGACGTGAATGCCGCTTGGGCTGATCAGACATTGCAGTTGCAAAACACCCAACTCTCCTTAGACCAATACAAACTGTCGTTAGAAGGTTCCGCTCGCCGCGACACGGCCGCCAAAGACCTCGTCCTTGACCTGCGCTATGAAACCGGCAACTGGCCCCTGCACGATGTGCTGGAGCTGATTCCCCGCGTAATCATAGGCAACGCTTTGGATGATTTGGCTTTAGACGGCCTCGTACATCTGACAGGACAAGTCAAGGGCCACGTCAACGAACGGCAGAACCCCATCATCACCACGGATATCAATCTTGTTAACGGATCTTTTGCCAAGAAAGATTTCCCCCTTGACTTTCAAAAGATCAATTCCACTTTCCATCTTGACCTGAACCCCAACGACAAGACCTCGGTACAGATTAAAAAGCTGAATGCCTATACGGGGCGCAACTACCTGACCGCCACGGGCACAATTCAGGATTTGCTGGGTGAAATGCTTTTCGACCTGGCACTGACAGGCGACTTGCACGTGGAGGATTTCCTGAATATGCTTCCGGAAAAGCTTGCGCACAGTTCCGGCAAGGCCAAGGCCGCCGTCAACGTCAAGTGCAACTACGACCAGGTGTCCCGTCTGGCCATTGACCAGTGGGTGGCGGACGGCACCTTCGATTTCACGCAACTGAATCTGGCCTACGAGGATTCGTTGTTCGTCACCTCCCCCTCCCTGAATCTGAAATTCTCCTTCCCCGTCAAGCAGAAACCCTACAAAATCGGAGAATGGATTTACACCCAGATTCAAGCGCCCAAACTACAGGTGCACCAAGTCGGCTCTATGGATATTGCAGCCAATGACGCTCACTTTGACGGCTATCTGAACAACCTGACAGACAGCACGCTGCCGCTGAAATTAGGAGTTAAGTACCAAGTGGAGGCCGTCAAGGTGAAAACAGACTCGCTGGTGGCCGACCTTACCCAGCCGGCCGGCACTTTCGTCATGCCCGACAAGAACCAGATGAAGCTCGACTATTCCGGCAACGCGATTACCGCCGACATGGTTTCCGGCATGACAATGAAGAGCGGGGCCATCACCTTGAACGCCGTCACCCATTATAATCCCAAGGGCAGCAACACCTTGATGCAATGGAACCCAACCGCCAAGCTGACCCTCCACAACGGGGTGGTGAATGTGCCGGCCATGGAATACCCGTTGGAACTGCCGAAAGTGGTGGCTGACATCACCCCTCACCAGTGCCAGATCACCAAAGGCGACGGGAAAATCGGCAACTCCGACTTCTCGCTCAGCGGCAAGATCACCCAGATTGACGATTATTTCAATGGCAAGGACCTGATGAAAGGGACATTGGAGTTCACCTCCGACTACATCGACCTGAACCAGATTATGGACATGTTCAGCGGCATGGGTGTTTCGGATTCCGTGATGGCCGAAAAGCCGGAGAATTCGCAGAAAGACCCCTTCATGGTGCCTTACGGCATGAACATCCGTATGAACACCCACATCAAAAAGGCTCTTTACGAGGACACCTATTTCCGCAACATCGGCGGTTTTCTCGACTTGAAGGACGGCACGCTCGTGCTGGAGGAGATGGCCGTCACGCATGACGCCGCCCGGATGCAACTTACCGCCATGTACCAGTCCCCGCGCAAGAACCACCTCTTCCTCGGGCTGGACTTCCACCTTTTGGACATCAAGATTGACCAGCTCATCGCCCTCATTCCCGAAGTGGACACCATCCTGCCGATGCTGAAGTCGTTTGCCGGCAACGCCGAATTCCATTTCGCCATCGAGACCAACCTCAAATCCAACTACGACCTCAAATACTCGACCCTGCGCGGTGCCGCCGCCATCAACGGACAGAACCTGGTGGTCTTGGATCAGGAGACCTATCAGAACATCGCCAAAAAACTGATGTTCAAGAAAAACACACCGAACCGCATTGACAGCCTCTCCGCCGAGATGACCATCTTCAAAAACGAGATTGACGTGTATCCCTTCCTGGTCTCCATTGACAAATATCAGGCGATTCTTTCCGGACGGCACAATCTGGACATGAATTACCAATACAATATCTCACTGATAAAGCCCATCCGATTAGGGTTGGACATCATCGGCACCGACCGTCTGCGCTTCAAGGTAGGGAAGGCCCAATACTCCACCCTGTTCCGACCCGAACGGCAGAATGTGGTGGAACAGAACGTTATGCAGCTGAAGACCCGCATTCATGAAGCCCTCAAGGCCAACGTGAAACCAGTGCCGGCCGAATAATTTTCCACTGGCGTAACGAAGCTGAAGATATTATTTGCTTTCTCCAAAAAAAAGTGTACCTTTGCCCTCGCAAAAAAAGGATATCCTTATGTTCGATTTCTCCAAGATCCGCACCATTGACGATTTCCCGTCACCCGGAATCAAATTTTATGACATCACCACGTTGTTAAACGACGGAGAGGCCTACCACAGCGCGATTGACGAGCTGCTGGCGGTGGCCAAAAACCTCCGTCCTGATGTCATCGTAGCGTTGGAGACGCGCGGTTTTTTCTTCGGCCCCACGCTGGCGTACCTGTTAGGCATTCCTTTCGTGCCCATCCGCAAGAAGGGCAAGCTGCCTGCCGCCACCTTCTCCGAAAGCTACAATCTGGAATACGGCTCCGACAGCATCGAAATCCATCAGGATGCCATCGCCCCGAACCGGCGCGTGCTGCTTTTTGATGACGTGCTGGCCACCGGAGGCACCATGAGTGCCGCCGTGCGTCTGGTGCAGAAGTTCAACCCCGCCTCCATTGACACGATGTTCCTTATCGAACTCACCGCTTTAGAAGGCCGGAAGAGACTTGAAAATGTTACGATACACAGTTTATTACAATTATAATATAAAACATAACAATCAACAAATTTAACACAATGAAGAACATAGATTGGAAAAGTCTGTCATTCGGTTATGTGAAAACCGACTACAATGTACGCTGTTATTTCAGAGACGGCAAATGGGGTGAACTGGAAGTCATGTCTGACGAATACATCCCCATGCACATGGCCGCCTCCTGTCTCCACTACGGTCAGGAAGCATTTGAGGGCATGAAGGCCTTCAGAGGCAAAGACGGCAAAGTCCGTCTGTTCCGTTGGGAAGAGAATTGGAAACGTCTGAACAGCTCCGCCGACACCATCATGCTGGCCCCCATCCCGAGAGAGCTCTTCTTCGCCGCTTTGGAGAAGGTCATCAAACTGAATGCCGAGTACATCCCGCCTTACGGAACGGAAGGTTCCCTGTACATCCGTCCGCTGCTGATCGGTACGGGTGCCACCATCGGTGTGAAACCCGCTGACGAATATCTGTTCGTGGTGTTCGTGATGCCGGTCGGACCGTACTTCAAGGAGGGTTTCAAGCCCACCAACATGCAGATTGCCAAGGATTACGACCGTGCTGCCCCGCTGGGTACCGGTCATGTGAAGGTGGGTGGCAACTATGCCGCTTCCCTGCGCGCCGGCGAAAGAGCACACCATGAGGGCTTCAGCGCCTCCATCTTCGCCGATGCCAAGACCAAGACCTTCATCGATGAGGCTGGTCCCGCCAACTTCTTCGGCATCAAGGACGGCAAGTATGTGACTCCCGATTCCGGCTCCATCCTGCCTTCCATCACCAACATGAGCTTGCGCCAGATTGCCGAAGACCTCGGCCTTGTGGTGGAACGCCGCCATGTCAGACTGGACGAAATCGGCACGTTCGAAGAGGCTGGTGCCTGCGGTACCGCCGCCGTCATCTCCCCCATCCACATGATCCAGGATCGTGAGACGGGCGAAGAGTATGTCATCGCAAAAGATGGCAAGCCCGGTCCGTGGAGCATCAAGATGCGCGAAATCCTGATGGGCATCCAATACGGTGAAATCGAAGACAAACACAACTGGTGCACCATCGTGGAATGCTAATCCGTCCACACTTGGACGACATAAAAAAAGCCCCGCGACTGCGGGGCTTTTTTTATGCGACGAACTCAAATTTCGATTTTAAATATCGGGCTAACTATTTGACCAGGTCAACGATAGCCTTGAATGCCTCAGGATTATTCATCGCGAGGTCGGCGAGGGCTTTGCGGTTGAGCGCGACACCCTTCTTGGCCAGACTGCCCATGAGGACAGAGTAGGACATGCCGTATTCGCGTGCACCCGCGTTGATACGGGTGATCCACAAACTTCTGAAGTTTCTCTTTTTAGCTTTTCTGTCGCGGTAGGCATATTGCTGCCCTTTTTCCCACGAATTGACTGCAACGGTCCAAACGTTTCTACGTTTGCCGAAGTACCCACGGGTACGTTTCAAAATCTTTTTTCTTCTTGCTCTTGAAGCAACATGATTTACTGATCTTGGCATAATTAAGTTCCTTTCTTTTTTACGTCAGCGGTTTAACTTTTAAACTCTTCGATAGCTGATAGTAAAGTTAATTGTTAATAATAAATGTTAGCATTTACCGAGCATCTGCAGAACGGTACGTTCCAGATTCGGTTCGACAATGGCGCTGTAAGCCAGGTTACGTTTTCTCTTTGTGGATTTTTTGGTGAGAATGTGGCTGTGGTACGCGTGATGTCTCTTGATTTTTCCGGTGCCGGTCAAAGTGAATCTTTTCTTGACAGCGGATTTCGTTTTAATTTTTGGCATTTCTTCAAATTTTTAAAGTTTATATTAAGAGCTTGTCGCATTCTATTTTTTATTCGATTTGGGGCTGATCATCATGGTCATGTTCTTGCCGAGCAGTGTCGGCAGCTGGTCCACTTTGCCCACCTCTTCGAGCTGCTGGGCGAAACGGAGCAGGAGCAGCTCGCCCTGATCCTTGTAGATGATGGAACGACCCCGGAAGGTCACCATCAGCTTCACCTTGTAACCGTCCTTCAGGAACTTGATGGCATGATTGCACTTGAAATTGAAATCATGATCGTCCGTCTGCGGACCCATGTGAATCTCCTTCACCGTGGTTTTGGCACTGTTGGCCTTGATTTCCTTCGCCTTCTTCTTCTGCTCGTAGAGGTATTTCTGGTAATCCATCACCTTGCATACCGGCGGATTGGCCTGCGGGGAAATCTCCACCAAGTCCAGCTCGTACTGGTCGGCAATGGCAAGTGCCTCTCGCAAGGAAACAATCTTGGGTTCGAAATTCTCACCCACCACGCGCACGGTCTGGGCTGTAATGTAATTGTTGATACGGTGTTGGGCTTCTTTCTTCGGGCGAGGACCGTTCTGCCTCATCCCTCTGCCTGCATTCGGTGTAATATTCAAGGCTCCTTTCTATTAAAAAAATATAATAACTTTATTTATAAATTTTTGGGGCGCAAAAATACACTTTTTTTCATTTACTCAAAATTCCGCGTAATTTTTTTATTTTTGCAGCGTTATACGACATTGTTATCTGATAATATATGGTAAGAAAAACGAACGCTTTCCCTTTTAAGTCCCTCATAACAGGCGTTTTACTGACGGTTTTCGCCCTAACGGCGGCGGCACAGCAGTCGGAAATCGGCGCTTTCGGCGGCATCTCCTTCTACTGTGGCGAGCTCACCGACAACATCTTCCGTCAGGTGAAACCGGCCGGAGGCCTCATATACCGCTACAATTTGTCGCCGCGCTGGGCCCTGAAGGCTGACATCATCTTCTCCAAAATCAGCGGCAGCGACGGGAAGACCAACGACAACTACGAGCGCAACCTGAACTTTGTATCCCCGATTTCGGAAATCGGCGTGCAGGCGGAGCTCAACTTCTTCAAGCTCTACAACGCCACGGGCAAAAACCACTTCACCCCATACATCTTTGCCGGCCTCGCCCTCTTCTCCTTCAACCCGCAGGACTCTCTGCCGGGATCTCCGCTGTACAGCCTGCAAAGTCTCGGCACCGAAGGCCAGGGGCTGGAAGGACAGAAGAAGAAATACTCGCTCACCAACGTGGCCATCCCGTTCGGCATCGGCATCAAGGCCACCCTGGGTCGGCACATCGCCATCGGGGCCGAATGGGGAATGCGCTACACCTTCACCGACTACCTGGATGATGTGGGCGGCGTCTATTACGACAATGACCTGCTGCGCGAACAGCGGGGCGACATCGCCGCCGACCTGGCCGACCGCCGCGTGCCTTCAGCGGAACATCCCGACCTGATCCACGAAGATAACGGCGTGCAACGCGGCATCTCCACCACTAAAGACTGGTATTCCTTTGTCGGACTGACATTTACGGTGAAGTTTGGCAATGAAAGCAAGACCTGCGACCTCAAAAATCCGCGTAAGAAAAGACACTGACTATGAGCCATACTGACAAAAAATTACCCGCCCACATCGCCATCATTATGGATGGCAACGGACGTTGGGCACAACAACAGGGCCATGAACGCACCTTCGGACACCAGAACGGCGTAGAAGCCGTGCGCAGCGTTATCGAAGGTGCCGGCGAAATGGGCATCCGCTACCTCACACTCTACGCTTTTTCCACCGAAAACTGGAACCGCCCCAAAGAGGAGGTTGAAATGCTGATGACCCTGCTGGTGCAGTCCATCCATAACGAACTGGAACGCCTGATGGCCAACCATGTGCGCCTTATGATGACCGGCCGCATCAATGACATGCCTGAAGCCTGCCGCGACGCATTACAGGATGCCATCCGCCAGACCGCCGGCAACGACGGCCTGACCGTCATCCTCGCCCTCAGCTACAGCGGCCGCACCGAGCTCACCGACGCCGTCCGGAAAATAGCCTCCGACTGTGCCCTTGGTCTCCGCAATGCAGACGATATCACTGCTGACGATATACAACACGCTCTGTATCATCCGGATATCCCCGACCCCGACATTCTGATCCGCACCGGCGGAGAATGCCGCGTAAGCAACTTCCTCCTGTGGGAAATTGCCTATACCGAACTCTTCTTCTCCCCTATCATGTGGCCCGACTTCCGCAAAACACATCTGGCGGAAATCATCAACGCATACCAAAACAGGGAACGGCGCTACGGAAAAATAGGCGAACAAGTTCGGGAACATTAATATTTTGCGTATCTTTGCCGACTTTTTCCACCCATAGACAATGACCGTTTTTAAACGCTTCTTGCTGCTTCTGATTCTGGCCTCCGCACTCCTTTGCGGACAGGCTTATGGTCAGGTTGTAGTCGGTGGCGACCAGCCCGACGGTCCTGTGAAAGTGGACTATTCCAATCCGAAAGAATACGAAATCGGCGGCATCACCTCTTCCGGCACCGCACCCTTGGACGCCCGTCTGCTCTCTTTCCATGTGGGCGACATCATCAAAATCCCCGGTGAACAAATCTCCAAAAGCGTCAAATCCCTTTGGAAAACAGGTCTATATGACGATGTGGAAATCACCGTCACCCGCATCAACGGAAACGTGGCTTTCTTGGATGTGCGTCTGGAAGACCGCGCCCGCCTTCTCTCTTTCGGCTTCAAAGGGACCACCAAATCCGAAGAGAACGACCTGCGGGAAAAACTCAATATCTCCCAGGGCAACATCATCAACGATAACATGAAGACCACCTGCGTCAATATCATACGCAAATATTACGTGGACAAGGGCTTCTACAGTTGTGATGTATCCGTACAGGAAATTCCGGATGAGAAAATCAAAAACGCCCGAAGTATCCTTTTCGACATCCATAAGGCAAAAAAAGTCAAGATTGCCAAGATCAACATCAACGGCAACCAGGGCGTGACCAACGCCACCCTCCTGCGCTCGATGAAGGAGACGAAAGAGAAATTCCTCTTCATGCCCATGTACAAGGCCGACACCGCCATCGCCTACACCCTCAAACACAAAGGCTATTACCAGTCGAAGGACATGTTCGAACATTTGGACGACTATTTCTCCAACCGTGTGAAACTTCGCATCTTTAAGAAATCCAAATTCATCCGTGATTCCTACGAGAAAGACAAAGTCAACCTCATCAACAAATACAATGAACTTGGCTACCGCGATGCCGTCATTGTGCGCGACACTTACTATGTGAAAAACAACAACATACACATTGACATTGATGTCAACGAAGGTCCGAGATACTATTTCCGCAACATCTCCTTCGTGGGCAACACCATATATCCTACCTCCCTGCTGAAACAACTGCTCGGCATCAGCAAGGGCGACGTCTATAACCAGACCTTGCTCACCAAAAACCTCACCATGAAGGAGGATGGCGACGACCTCGCCTCGTTGTACATGAACAACGGTTATCTGTTTTTCAATGCCAATCCGGTGGAGGTGGCCGTTGAAAACGACTCCATTGACATTGAAATCCGCATTCGCGAGGGTAAGCAGGCCCGTTACAACAAAATCACCATCTCGGGCAACACGAAGACGAACGACAACGTCATCATGCGGGAAATCACCACCATTCCGGGCAAGTTGTTCAACCGGGCCGACATTATCCGTACCCAGCAGGTGCTTATGTCGTTAGGCTATTTCAACCAGGAGAAGATGGATGTGCAACCCAAGCCGAATGAGGCGGATGGAACCGTGGACATTAACTATGTGGTGGAAGAGACCTCCTCCGACCAGCTCTCCCTGAGTGCCGGTTACGGTGCCACCGGTTTTGTCATCACCGCTGGCATCGCCTTCAACAACTTCTCCACCAAGAAATTGTTCAAAAAAGAGGCTTGGACCCCCATTCCGGGCGGCGACGGACAGCGCCTTGCCCTCAATGTCTCCACCAACGGCTCTTGGTATCAATACTATAACCTCTCCTTCACTGAACCGTGGTTGGGAGGCAAGAAACCCAACGCCCTAACCTTTGGCGTTTATTTCCAAAAACAGACCAACAACCACAAGAAATCCGACGACTCCTACCGGGCCAGCAGTATCGCCGGAGCATCCCTGTCGTTAGCCAGCCAACTCAAGTGGCCCGACGACTACTTCCAGATGTCGCACACGATTTCCTATGAATACTACAAAGTGAAAAACTGGGCAGGCTACTATTTCTTCACTGACGGCTTCGCCAACAGTTTGAGCTACATATTCACACTGTCGCGCAACTCCGTCAATGCCCCCATTTACCCGCGCGAAGGCTCCAACCTCTCATTCAGCGTACAGGTCACTCCTCCTTACTCCCTGTTCAGCGGCAAGGATTACACCACCGCCACCGATCAGGAGAAGTTCAAATGGATGGAGTTCCACAAATGGAAGTTCAGTGCCTCCTGGTTCACACGCATCGTGCAGAATCTGGTGTTGAACGTGCGCTTCAAGATGGGCTTCATGGGCTGTTATAACCAGGATATTGGCATCACCCCGTTCGGACGCTTCTATCTTGGCGGCGACGGTCTTTCCACGTATGCGTACGACGGCCGCGAGGTGATCGGTATGCGCGGATACGACGACGAGGTTCTGTCGCCCTACATCGACGGCTCCTCCGTAGGTGCCAGCATCTACAACAAGTTCACCGCCGAACTCCGCTACCCCATCTCCCTGAACCCGTCGGCCACCGTCTATGTGCTCGCCTTCCTGGAGGCAGGAAAGGGCTGGATTGACAAACGGCAATACAACCCGTTCAACCTGTACAAGTCCGCCGGTCTGGGTGTGCGCGTCTATCTGCCGATGTTCGGCCTGCTCGGTTTCGACTGGGGCTACGGTTTCGACCCCGTGCCTGGCAGAAGCTCCTCCAGCTGGGGCAGCCACTTCCATATCTCCATCAACCAATCCATCGATTAAACTTATGCTGAAACAATAAATCCAACGCCCATTCGTTTGCAAAACCAAAATTCCAAAAAAATGAAGAAAATAATACTCTCCACCCTGATGTTAATGCTGGCGCTGACCGGTTTTTGTCAGAAATACGCCTACATCAATTCCGAATACATCCTTTCCAAACTGTCGGAGTACAAAGAGGCCCAGGCGGAACTGGACCGCGTGGCCGTTCTGTGGCAGAAAGAGATAGAGGCCAAATTCGCCGCCATCGACTCCATGTACAAGAAATACCAAGTGGAGGCCATCACCATGCCCGACCAGATCAAGAAAAACCGTGAAGAGGCCATCATCGCCCAAGAAAAAGCCGCCAAGGATCTGCAAAAGAAGCGCTTCGGCCAGAACGGCGACCTCTTCAAGAAACGGGAGGAGCTGGTGAAACCCATCCAGGACCGCGTCATCAGCACCATCAACGACTATGCCAAGGAGAAGGGATACGCCTTCGTATTTGACACCGCCGGTGAGATGACCATCATCTATGCCGACCCCAAATGGGACATCAACGAGATTATCCTGCAAAAGTTAGGAGTCTCAGCTTCGTCCGATATGGATGACTAATAATATATATGTAAAACATTAAAACTCTAAAAACTTTTCAATGAAAAAAATCTTATTGCTTATAGCAGCTGTTGCCATGTTCTCCGTCAACGTGGCTGATGCCCAGAAATACGGGCACGTCAATTCCGGGGACATCTTGGAAGTGATGCCGGGAATCGACTCCCTGCAGATCAAACTGACCGCCTTTCAGGCTGATTTACAGACCATGTACGAAAGTATGATGACCGAATATCAGCAGAAGAAGGACAAGTTCGACCGTGAGGTGGGCACCATGTCCTCCGCCGTCCGTCAGGTGCGGGAGAAGGAGTTGCAAGACCTTGGCACGCGTATCCAGGAATTCCAGGCCAACGCACAGCAGGATTTGGAAGACAAGCAATACGAGCTGGCCAAGCCGTATCAGGATGCCATCCAGAATGCCATCAACAAGGTGGCGAAAGAACATGGCTATGCCTACATCTTCGACACCAAAATACTGCTTTACTATGGCAATGGGGATGACATCACCCCGCTGGTCAAGAAAGAGTTAGGCATCAAATAAGGAGGAACGGATATGAAGAAACTGATCATCATCGTTTGCCTGCTGGCCGGCATTGCCACCAGTTTTGCCCAAAAGGCGAAATTCGGGCATGTGGACTATGCTGCCATCATGAAAGAGATGCCCGGCATTGACACCGCACAAACCAGGCTGGCTGATTTCCAGCAGGAGTTGGAAGTGACCGGACAGGCAATGGTAAACGAATTCAAGGAAAAAGAGGCCAAATACACGCAACTGGCCACATCGGGAGCCTCCGCCGCCATCCTGAAAGTCCGCGAGGATGAAATCACCAAGCTGTATGCCCGCCTGCAGGAGTTTGTGGCCAACAGCGAGGCAGAGCTTCAAGCCAAACAGGTGGAGCTGTTGAAACCCTTCCAGTCCAAGCTGTTGGATGCCATCAAAGTGGTGGCAGAAAAGGGAAACTACACGTATGTTTTTGACATCTCCACGCTGGCATTCTATGCCGACAGCGACGACCTGACCTCGGCCGTCCGCACACAACTCGGCATCAAATAATAACCCTTCGTTCAATTCAACAAAAAAGGCGCGGTTTTCACCGCGCCTTTTTTATTCTACCATTGTTTCAATTACTCCAAGCTGATAGCCTCGCAAGGACATACGTCAGCACAAGCGCCGCATTCGATGCAGAGATCAGGATTGATGGAATAAGGAGTGCCTTCGGAGATAGCCTCTTGAGGGCATTCGCCTGCGCAAGTACCACAGGATGCGCAGAGATCAGGATTGATTTTGTAAGCCATTTTTTTATAAATTTTGTTGTTGTTTTTCGGCGGCAAAAATACACTTTTTATTGATATTTCAACCTATTCCGATTACATTTATAAAGAGGGGTTTTTAATCGTGTAACCACCTGTTTTCCAATTACCTTGATACTCCACACAATCCATATCCTTCAATTTTTTAATGTAACGCTCCACCGATCCCTTGGCAAAACCCGTGCCAGTGACAATCTGACAGACCTTGCAGTTCGGATGGGATTCGATGAACTGATAGATGGCATCCAACTTCTTATGTTTGACGAATATATCCTCCAAAGAGGTTTCGTCATGCGTGTCCGACAGGTCGGAAAAATCCTCCTCGTTCTCCGTCTCCCTCAAATCAACTCCCAACTGACTGAATTTTTCCGCCACAATATCTTTCCGGAGGGATGAGACAGGCAATACCAGGCTTTTCCCCCGCTCTAATTCCCCAACGAACACACCGTGACCATTATAGGCATCCACATAGTTCAGGTTGACCAAATGGCATCTGGAAACACGAAGAAACTGATCCTCTCCTAAAAACTCCTCCATATTCTTCATGGAATCAAAACGATAGTATTTTTCACCAGATATCATGAAGATATTGGCCATATTCTGATTCTGCTCACAATACAGTATATCCTGTAGTTTGACATACACGATCTCATTCTTAAAGTTCCGGACATCCATGTACTGGATTTGTGCTTTCAGTGCCAGAGCCTTCTTCCGGGCAAGAGACAACTCCCGCAATAGCACCGTGATGAAAAACACGAAGGAGTAGAGACCCAGATTCCGGAACAAGACCAACAGGCTGAATGTCATAATCATATCCGAGGCCGGTCGCGAAAAATATTGTAGGGATTGTTGGATATTCGGGAACACCAGAAACATCTCTCCGGAAGTCAGAAGCAATACCAAAACGGCAGATAGCAGCCAAAACCAACGGAAACGATTGCGGAAATACAACTTTGGAATCAACACCAGTTGCTCAATAAGAAGGACTAACACAACAAACGCCCCAACCAGATATTCCTTATACATGGCCGAACAGGCACCCGGACGGATAAAACAATTGCGACCAAAGAAAATGATGATAGCGATATAAAAAAGGGCAAATAAAACGACTGTTATGTTTCGACTTGTATTTTCCATTCTTTTTATGCGGTGTGAACCATATATTTACAGCCGCAAAAATATAAAAATAATTCGAGAAAGCACTCCACCGTCACTCTTTCACCACCCTTTTCACCACTGTGCCGCTGTCCGTCTCCACGCGCAACTCCACCTTGCCCTGGTTTGGGTGTTTGATGTTGTAGTTAAAAAGTTAAGGAACTAAGGAGTTAAGGATGTTGGCCGTTAGCTATTGGCCGTTGGCTTTTGGCTTTTCTCTAAACTATAAACTCTCAACTCTAAACTTAATAGTTGGAGAATACGTGCGACAAAGATATACATTTATTTTCGAAAACGAGGCTGAAAAAAAGTGAGGGTACCCGCACTTTCGTCAAATAGTCGTCAAATAATCTGTTTCCAAAAGTGAAAGGAACCATATTTCTGTCATTTTTTCACCCCCTAAAAAATGAGGGTACCCGCAAAAAAAGTGAGGGTACCATCACTTTCGTCAAATAACCATCAAATTTTACACTTTTGTAAAGATTTCATTTATAGCTTTCAGATTTTCATTGTACTTTTGCCGTCGGTTAAAAACAAAATCCTATGAAAAATTACAAAATCATCATCCTTTCATTACTGGTAGTTATGCTTTTTTCTGCCTGCCAGAAAAACCAGGAGAAAATCGCTCCTATGCCCCCTTCCCGTATGCTTCTTGCAGACAGCACGAACCGAACAGGTAATACATACCAAATTATTACCAATATCGGTCATCATGCCAAAGATTGCAACAATAGTTGTATCTACTGGAACGGACAATGGACTCACGTGGATTGCATGGGTATAGGGGATGTTTGTGAGATGGTGGAGACCGTCAACATCCTTCCGGACACGGCTGGAACGTTTACAGCTACCACTACTGACATCTACTCGCTCACTTCGGAGGACTTCTTCGACATGCCCGCACGTTCCTTCTGCGTTCAAATCGGCATTTTCACATCGCCGCTCTGGCTGAATATTCCCGCCCAGCTGGTCGCCCGCGACTCCATAACCGAGCAATTCACCTTTACGGGTTTGTTTTACTCAGATTACCAATACTATAGCAACAATTAGGCTAACAAATATTACTTTTTTGTAACGGAAACAACTGGGTGGTTGTTTCCGTTTTTTTTTATAATACAGATAAGGGTAAACGAGATAATCCGGCAAAAACGAACATTTTTTTGTACTTTTGCATCCCTTTAAAAAAAACGCATGGAAAAATCTGCAGAAACTCCGTTGATGAGGCAATATAACAAGTTCAAGGCGCAACACCCGGATGCCATTTTGCTATTCCGGGTAGGTGACTTTTACGAGACTTACGGAGCGGATGCTATTGAATCATCTAAGATACTGGGAATTACGCTGACAAAACACGGCAAAGGACCTACTGTAACGGAACTTGCCGGCTTTCCCCATCATGCGCTGGATGTATATCTGCCCAGATTGGTGCGCGCCGGCAAGCGCGTGGCTATCTGCGAGCAATTGGAAGACCCAAAACTGACCAAGACTCTCGTCAAGCGCGGCATCACCGAGATGGTTACGCCGGGCGTGTCCATCAATGATAAAGTGCTGGAACAGCGCGAGAACAACTTCCTGTCGGCCATCCAGTTCGGCGACAAGATCTGCGGCATCGCCTTTGTGGACATCTCCACCGGCGAATTCTACATTGCCGAAGGCGACTACGACTATATTGACAAACTGTTCCAGAATTTCAAGCCCTCGGAACTGGTTATCCAAAAGAACAGGGTTGCCGCTTTCCGGGAGCATTTCGGAGAAAAGATGCTCCTCACCACGTTAGACGACTGGGTCTTTACCAGCGATTTTGCCAACGAGCTGCTCACCAAGCACTTCCAGACCACTTCACTAAAAGGCTTTGGTGTGGACAATCTGCCCACCGGCATCATCGCCGCCGGTGCCGCCCTGCATTACCTATACGAAACCCAGAATCACAAGATTCAGCATATCAATAAAATAAACCGCATTGAGGAGGAACATTACGTTTGGCTGGACCGTTTCACCATCCGCAATCTGGAACTGGTGCACACCCCCAACGAGAATGCCGTCACCCTATTGCAGATTTTGGATGAGACGCAAACCCCGATGGGCTCGCGCATGCTCCGCAAGTGGATGCTGATGCCTCTCAAGGAAAAGGTACTCATTGACGAACGCCTATCTGTAGTGGACTATTTCACCCAACACGAAGAGTTGCGCGACGAGCTAACCAATACGTTGAAACGCACGGGCGATTTGGAGCGCATGGTATCGAAAATCGCCACTGGCAAGATCAATCCCCGTGAAATACTGCAACTTGCGCGGGCACTCCGTTCCATCGAAAAGATGAAGGAGCTTTGTCAGACGGCAGACCAGCCTGCCCTCGCCAAGATTTCCGAGCAACTGAACCCCTGTCTGTCGGTATGCACCCGCATAGAGCGGGAAGTCCAAGAGGATCCGCCGGTTGTGGTCAGCAAAGGAGGCGTGTTCCAGCGCGGGGTGGATGCGGAACTGGACGATCTTTTCGCCCTCGCCACCAACAGCAAGGAGGTGCTGGCCGACATCCAGCGTCGCGAAGCCGAACGTACCGGCATCACCTCCCTGAAAATCGGATTCAACAACGTATTCGGCTACTATTTGGAGGTTTCCAACACCCACAAGAGCAAAGTGCCGCCGGAGTGGACCCGCAAACAGACGCTGACCAATGGGGAACGCTACATTACGGAAGAACTCAAAGAGCTGGAAGCCAAGATTCTGGGTGCCCAGGACAAAATGCTTGAGATTGAGGCAAGATTATACAACGAGCTTATCGTCAGCCTGTTGGATTATCTCGCCACCATCCAGTTGGATGCCCGGTTGGCCGCCCGGTTGGATGTGCTGCTCTGCTTTGCCACCGTATCCAAGGCCAACCATTACACCAAGCCCACCATCAACGAAGGTAAGGCTCTCAAAATCAAAGCGGGACGGCATCCGGTGATTGAGCAGCAGCTGCCCCCCGGGGAGAAGTACATCTCCAACGACATCTATCTGGACAACGACAAACAGCAAATCATCATCATCACGGGACCCAACATGTCGGGTAAATCGGCATTGTTGCGCCAGACGGCCCTCATCGTACTCATGGCGCAGATGGGCTGCTTCGTGCCTGCCGTGAGCGCAGACATCGGCCTGGTGGACAAGATTTTCACCCGCGTGGGAGCTTCCGACAACATTTCTACCGGCGAATCCACATTCATGGTGGAAATGAATGAAACGGCCAGCATCCTGAACAACATCTCCGACCGGAGTCTGATTCTGCTGGACGAGATCGGGCGGGGAACAAGCACCTACGACGGCGTCTCCATCGCCTGGTCCATTGCGGAATACCTGCACGAAAACCCCTACCATCGGGCCAAGGTGCTGTTTGCCACCCATTATCACGAACTGAACGATATGGCGGCGCAGTTCCATCGTATCAAGAATTTCCACGTCTCGGTGAAGGAGATTGACAATAAGGTATTCTTCCTGCGTAAGTTAGAACAAGGCGGCAGCGAGCACAGCTTCGGCATCCACGTGGCCCGCATGGCCGGTATGCCCGCCCAGGTGCTCAAGCGTGCCGACGAAATCCTGAAACAATTGGAGCAGACGCGCACCAACGCCAATGGCAAAAAAACAACCATCGAGAAATCATCCCCAGGATACCAACTGAGCTTCATCAATCTGGATGACCCTCTGCTGCTGGAAGTCAAGGATTTGATTATTGGATTGAACATCAACGGTCTCACCCCTGTGGAGGCCCTGATGAAGCTGAACGATATCCAGCAGTTGCTCACCACAGGGAAAAAATAAATTTGAACAATGAAAAAGAAGACACTGATTATCTGGGCAATACTGTTGCCCACCCTATTATTTTCTCAAAAAGAATACACCTTCAAGGCCTATCGCGGCACCGTGCCCGACGGCTACAACTTCTGGGTGTCGATACCGGACACCTACGAGGAGCAAAAAGAGAAGATGCCGGTCATCCTGTTCCTGCACGGGCACAGCCTGTGTGGCAGCGACCTCAACCGCGTGCGCAAGTATGGCTGTTTGGATGCCATCTCTATGGGCCGCGACATCAACGCACTGATTATCGCCCCGCAGAATCCGGGTCCGCCTTGGAACCCACAGAAAATCCACAACGTATTCAACTGGGTGAAAAGCCATTACGCGATGGACACAACACGCATTTACGTCATCGGTATGAGCCAGGGCGGGTATGGCACCTTCGACTATGTGGCCACCTATCCTGACGAGATTGCCGCCGCCATGGCCCTTTGCGGCGGGAGCGCACGCCGGGATTTCTGCGGCCTCAACCGTGTGCCCCTATGGATTATCCATGGCACCGCCGACCGCGATGTGCCCCTCAGCCAGTCACAGAAAATTGTGGACGCCATGAAGCAGTGCGGTCCCACCAAACTGCTCCGTTTCGACAAATTTAAAGGGGTGAACCATTCCCAATTAGCCAAGATGTTCTATTTAGACGACACTTATCGCTGGCTTATGAGCCACACGCTCACCAACAAAGAAGTCAACAAGGATATCCGCATCACGGAATCGGACATGGCAGCCGCCTACCAGAACATTGACCGCACAGCGAACACCATCAAGGTGGAAAATGGCGCATCAAAATCCGTACAATCTACTGAGAACACGCAAGATAGCCCTAAAGACACACTTGCACCCAAACCCGAAACAAAAGCTCCGGCTGTTCAAGAACCCACGCACAAACCCGTCGCCAAACCCACATACCACACGGTCAAGAAAGGCGACACACTGTATGCTATCGCACGAAAGTATCACACCACGGTGGAAAAGCTGTGCAAACTCAATCACATAAAGGAGACCAGCATTCTCTCCCTCGGACAGAAAATCAAAGTGCGGTAATTGGGAAATACTGTTTTCTACCTTTTATTTGCACTCTCCATAGTAATCATCTTATAGACAAGGCTGGCGGCGAGCACGTCCGACACCTTGCTGTCGGCCTGCGGGCATAGCTCCACCACGTCGAAGCCCACCACTTGGCGGTTTTGGAACACCTTCTCTAAAAAGCGAAGGGTGGGATACCATTGCAGTCCGCCCGGCAGCGGTGTGCCGGTAGCCGGCAGAATGGAGGGATCCAAACCATCCAGATCGAAGGTGATATACACATGGTCGGTGAGACGTTCCACCGCTGCATCCATCCAACGTTCGTGATGCACGATGTCGTGGGCATAGAATATGTTTTCCGGCACAATATTATGCATCTCCTCCGTGCACACGTTGCGGATGCCCACCTGCACCACGCGGGCGTAATCCTGGGCGCGCCGCATCACGCAAGCATGGTTGTAGATGGACCCGTGATAGTCGTCCCGCAGGTCGGCGTGTGCGTCTATCTGCAACACGGTCAAGTCGTTATATTCCTCGCTAATGGCACGGATGCTCCCCACAGAAACCGAATGTTCGCCCCCCAACAGAATCGGGAACTTGCGCAGACTGAGAAAATGTTTCACTTTTCGGTAAACGGATTCCACCATGGCATCCGGTGTGGAGAAGTCATAATCGGAGTGATCCGTATAGATGCCGTTTTCACAGGCCTCCAGCCCATATTGCACATCGTACAGCTCCAGGCTGTCGGAGGCGTCCAAAATGGCTTGCGGTCCCTTGTCCGCCCCTTTCACGAAGGTGCTGGTACCATCATACGGCACGGAAAGGATGGCATAACGGGCTTGGCCGAGGTCGTACAACGGCTCGTCCATGTCTAAAAAATGGTTCATTCGCTTAATCATGATGCAGTTCTTTTGCTAAAAAAGGAGCGGTATATCCAACACCCTGTTTCACAACATCTTCGGGTGTGCCTTCCGCTAATATCTCGCCACCGTTACGGCCACCTTCCGGTCCCATGTCGATAATCCAGTCGGCCATTTTGATGACATCCATATTGTGCTCAATGACGATGACCGTATTGCCGCGGTCCACAAGCTGGTTCAGGACGTTCATCAGGATGGCAATATCCTGGAAATGCAACCCTGTGGTCGGCTCGTCCAAGATATAGACAGTTTGGCCCGTTTCTTTCCGCGACAACTCGGAGGCTAACTTCACGCGCTGGGCTTCGCCGCCCGACAGCGTGGTGGAGGATTGCCCCAAGCGGAGGTAGCCAAGTCCCACATCGGCCATGGTTTTCAGCGGCTGCACAATGCTGGGGATGTTTTCAAAAAACGGGATGGCATGCTCAATGTCCATTTCCAGCACATCGTTGATGGATTTGCCCTTGTAGCGGATTTCCAGCGTCTCGTCGTTGTAGCGTTTCCCGTTGCATTTCTCGCAGGTGACATACACATCGGGCAGAAAGTTCATCTCAATGGTCTGCACGCCGGCCCCTTTGCAGGTTTCACACCGGCCCCCAGAGACATTGAACGAGAAGCGTCCCGGCTTATATCCCCGGATTTTCGATTCCGGCATTTCGGAGAACAGCTTGCGGATATCATCGAACACGCCCACGTAGGTCACTGGATTGGATCTCGGAGTACGTCCGATCGGCTGCTGGTTGATTTCGATGATCTTATCGATGTACTCCAGCCCGATGATATCATCGTAGGGCAATGGTTTCCGTTCCGACTTGTAGATATAACGGTTGAGGATGGGGTATAGGGTTTCATTGATGAGAGTGGACTTTCCGCTACCGGAAACCCCAGTGACGCAGATCAGTTTGCCCAACGGGAAATCCACCGTGACATTCTTCAGGTTGTTGCCCCGCGCGCCTATCAACGTCAGCGAATGGCCGTTTCCCGCGCGCCGCTGCTGGGGCACCTCAATGCGTTTGCGCCCGGTCAGATAGTCGGCGGTCAGGGATTTTGACTTGAGGATGTCGGCGTAGGAGCCTTGGGCGACAATCTGCCCGCCGTATTCCCCCGCTTTCGGTCCAATATCGACAATGAAGTCGGCGGCTTCCATCATATCGCGGTCATGTTCGACCACAATCACGGAATTTCCGATGTCGCGCAAGGATTTCAGTGATTGGATGAGCAGCTGATTGTCGCGCTGGTGCAGTCCGATACTGGGCTCGTCAAGGATATACATGACGTTTACCAGCTGGGAGCTGATCTGGGTGGCCAACCGGATGCGCTGGGCCTCTCCACCAGAAAGCGAGGCGGACGACCGGTTGAGGGAGAGGTATTGGATGCCCACATCACACAGGAAACGGAGACGGAAGGAGATCTCGCGGAGGATTTCGGTGGCGATGGTCTTCTGTGATTCCGTGAGATGCTTGGGCAGCTCATTGATCCACTCGCTCAATTCCGAGATGTCCATGGCGGCCAATTCCGCGATGTTCTTACCCGCCAGCCGGAAATGCAGGGACTCTTTTTTCAGTCGGGAGCCGTGGCAATGCGGACACGGGGCCATGTTGATGAACTGGTTGATCCATTTCCGCAAGGAGGTGGGGATATTGTCCGTATTCAGGTTATGGATGTAGTTGACAACACCCTCAAAGGATTTTTTCATCGGGGCCAGGCCGGAGTATTCGCGGTTCACATACAGCAGTTCCGGCGACCCGTACAGCACCATGTTGAGGTTCTGCTCCGACAATTCGTTGATGGGATCAGCAAGCGAGAAATGGTACTTGGCAGCCAAGGCATCCAGCTCGCGGAACAACAGCGTGTTCTTGTATTCGCCAATGGCGGCAATGCCCCCTTTCTTGATGGATTTCGACGGGTCGGGGATAATTTTCTCCAAGTCCACCTCAGCCACAGTGCCCAAGCCGCTGCAATGTTCGCACGCCCCGTACGGCGAGTTGAACGAGAAGGTGTTGGGTTCCGGCTCCGGATAGGAGATGCCAGTGGTGGGGCACATCAGGAATTTGCTGTAGTTCTTCACATCGTTCTTGTCGTTGTCCATCACCATAATCGCGCCCTTTCCGTATTTCATGGCTAAATGCACGCTGTTGGTGAGGCGTGTTTTGGAAAAGGAAGTGACATTCAAGGTGTCTATGGCCAACTCGATGTCGTGGATTTTGTAGCGGTCCACCTGCATGTTGAGCAGGATTTTGCGCATGGACCCGTCGATGCGCACGCGGGTGAACCCTTGCTTCCGGAGGTTCTCAAAGAGTTCACGGTAATGGCCTTTCCGGCGTTTGACGATAGGGGCTAAAATGGTGATGTAGCAGCCGTCATAGCGGGAAATGATGAGGTCGATGAGCTCTTTCTCGGAGTAGTGAACCATCTTTTCCCCTGTGTTGTAGGAATAAGCATCCGCCACGCGCGCGTACAGCAGGCGCAGGAAGTCATATACTTCGGTGATGGTACCCACTGTGGAGCGCGGATTCTTGTTGACGGTCTTCTGTTCAATGGAAATAACCGGGTTCAGTCCGGTGATCTTGTCCACATCGGGATGCTCCAGATTTCCGATGAACTGACGTGCGTAGGCGGAGAAGGTCTCCATATAGCGGCGCTGGCCTTCCGCATAGATGGTGTCGAAGGCCAAAGAGGATTTTCCACTGCCGCTCAAGCCGGTGATAACGACCAGCTTCTGCTGCGGAATCGTGACGGAAACATCCTTGAGGTTGTTTTCCCGCGCACCTGTGATGTTTAAGGCATCTTCAGCAAAAGCATTGTCATTCATACAAATAGGAGATGGTTAATGGCTTGTACAATTAGGGCTGCAAAGATACGATTAAAATAAAAAAAGACCCATTATGGTGGGTCTTTTTTTTGATGTGCGACAAAGGTTTGTTAGCCGATAAGGGCTTTGTAACCTTCAGCATCCAACAGGCTGTCGGCTTCGGCGGGGTCGGTGACTTTGATTTTGACGATCCAGCCTTCGCCGTAAGGATCGGTGTTGACGAGGGCAGGGTTGGCTTCCAGAGCCGTGTTGAATTCCACCACTTCGCCACCGACGGGGAGCATGAGGTCGGAAACCGTCTTGACGGCTTCGATGCTGCCGAACACTTCGTCTTTGTCCAGCGTCTCACCTTCCGTGGGGATGTCGAGGAAAACGATGTCGCCTAATTCGTTGGCTGCAAACGCGGTGATGCCCACGTATGCGAATTCACCTTCCATTCTCAACCATTCGTGGTCGTTGGAATACTTCAAATTTTCAGGAATATTCATACTATTAGATTTTATAAGGTTAAAAATTAAATGATAGACTGTTATACGGTCATGATTTCTTTCTCTTTGGCTTCCATAATCTTATCGACTTTGGCGATGGCCTCGTCGGTGGCTTTCTGGATGTCAGCCTCGAGTTTCTTGATTTCATCTTCCGGGGAGCCGCCGTCTTTGAGCTTCTTGGCCTCATCGTTGGCGTTGCGGCGGATGTTGCGGATGGAGACTTTGGTCTGCTCGGCCTCCTGTTTGGCCTTCTTCACCAGCTCCTTACGGCGTTCCTCCGTGGGTGTGGGCACCACCAGACGGATGAATTCACCGTTGTTCTGCGGGGTCAACCCGATATTGGCGGCCAGGATGGCCTTCTCAATCACGGGTAGCATGTTGCGTTCCCACGGTTGGATCACGATCTGATGGGCATCCGGTGTGTTGATGTTGGCCACCTGATCCACCGGCGTGGGATTGCCGTAGTAATCCACCTTCAGGCCGTCCAGCATTTGCGGGGAAGCTTTGCCAGCACGTATTTTCTGGAGGTCTTTATCGAAGAAAGTCACGGTGGCATTCATGCTTTCTTTTGCATTTTTAAGACAAGTCTGGGTATCCATGTATTTATGTGTTTTAATGTTTGTAAAAGATTCCTTTTTTCTATTCCCCTTCTTAAAAGAAGGGGTGCCCGAAGGGCGGGGTAGTTTAGTTGCCTCCCTGCGCCGGCCCGGCTTGATTCTTGGCTTTCGTTTCGGCGATTTTGGCTTTCAGTTTCTCGATCTCCTTTAGTTGTTTTTCGCGCATATTCCGCATTTTCTTCAACTCTTTTTCTACAAAAGTCTTGTTCCATTTATAAGCGATGCAGTAATGCAGGATGACAAGCAAAAGCCATACCAGTGTCACGCAGATGAACACTTTGAGGATGGCCGCACGGATGGTTTCGCTGGTGACAATGGCGTTGAACAGCGTGAACCACAGGGCCCACATGATGGCGTTGATGACGATAAAGATGGTGATGTGCACTTTGAAATGCACCCGCTTGTCCGCTACATTGAGCATTTGCGCCGTCTCTTCAGCCGAAATGTTTTTTGTGGAGTCTTCTTCCATGATGTATGTATTAATAATGTAACAATGTTCCGATGTTTTCACCGCTCAAAACCTTGGCGAGGTTGCCGGATTTGTTGGCATCATAGACATAAATCGGCATATTGTTTTCCTTACAAAGGGTAAATGCCGTCATATCCATGATTTTGAGGTTGTTCCGATAGGCTTCGTCGAAGGTGAGTTCCGTGTATTTGGTGGCGGTGGGGTCTTTTTCAGGGTCAGCAGTATAGACGCCGTCCACGCGGGTACCCTTGAGCAGAAGGTCGGCGCGGATCTCCACGGCGCGCAAGGCGGCGCCGGAGTCGGTGGTGAAGAAGGGGTTGCCAGTGCCGCCGCCAAGAATGACAACGTAACCGTTCTCAAGGGCCTCCACAGCCTTGCGCCAGGAGATCTTCTCCCCGATGCTTTCGATGGTAAAGGCCGTCAACACCTTGGCTTTGACACCCATCTCCTCCAAAGCGGCCTGCATGGCCATGGCGTTGATGACGGTGGCCAACATGCCCATCTGGTCGCCTTGCCGGCGGTCGAAACCCTTGGATGCGCCCTGCACACCCCGGAAGATGTTACCGCCGCCAATGACCACACCCACCTGCACGCCCATATCCACCGCAGACTTGATCTCCGATGCGTAATGATGCACGTGTGCATACTGGATGCCGTAGTTGTCATCCCCCATAAGGGATTCACCACTGAGTTTGAGGAGGATTCGCTTGTATTTCATATCGTAAAAATTGAGTGCAAAAATACAAAAAAATGAAACACGACCTTGGATTCTGGGAATTTATCGGATGTTTTCACTCTGCTCTGAAAGACCTTCGAAAAAATGCTCGGCGGTAGGGTGAATAACACTGTCGGCCAGCACACACACAGAGATTTCCCCATTGCCTGCTAACCGTTGCAAACGCGGGAGAATGTAACGGGCCTCCTCAAACAGGTTCCGATAAAGCTCATCTTCCACTAAGATATAGTCGTATTTGAACGTCAGTGCGTGATTCACCACGGAAGGCCGGTTCCACATGACGGCATAGCCTTCACGATCCATCATCACAAAAGGCAGGTTCTGCGGATAGGAGAACAATGTTAGAAAACGCAAATCCTTTGACCCACAGCCGATCTGCTCTAACAGCTGGTTGGCATTCTTGTAGCGGATGGCAGTGGTGAGGGCTTCTGTACCCTCCAGACGGCGCGTTTTCTGCATCTGACAAGCCTTCACCGTCATAAATCCGGAAATAATTAAAACTCCTGTCAGCACAATTATCCGGATCCATCGTTCAGACGGATTGGGAAGGATGCACAACAGTCCGGCAAACGACAGTACCACCGGCAGATATAGGCTGTCCAGGAAATAGTAGTCATGGTCGCTGAACTGCTGCGACATAGCCACGACAAACAGGATTTCGCCAAACACCCAGATGGCCAGTAACCACCACGGAGAAAGACGTTTGCCCTCTGTCTGCGGGGATTTCCGTTTTACTATCAAGGTCACCAGCGCGCCGGCGGCCACGGCCACGTAGAGCCAATGCGACATCCGCAGGAAATAGTGGAAACGCCAGCGGTCATGAACATTCTGCATCACAAATTTTGCATCCTCCAACTTGTGCACCGGAAGCAGGCTGCCGAGAAACAGCGACCCGTATTCATGGCGCAGGTGCAGGTTCCAAAGCCACCAGGAGGCGAATAGTGCCGCTCCGAGGACAAAAGGCAGCCATGTGGAACGGAAACGGACCTCGTGCCGCCACAAACGGAGGACATGGAAGCCCGCAACGGCCACCCATAATACAGCAAAGGAAGAACGTGTCATCATGGATAAAGACAACAGTAACAGGCTGATATAGAGTTGCCAGGTTTTGTCGCTGCGCCAGTAGAGTGCGTAAAAAAGAAGTCCGCCCACCGCCAGCGACAGGGCAGGGATTGTCGGGAGGAAGGAGGCGCTGTAGTAGGCAAACGATGGCGCGGTGGCGGTGAACGCCGACACGAGCAAGGATTTCGCCCGCGAGCCCGACAGTACGAAAACCAGCAGATAGAGTGCCCACAGACCCAAAATGGTGACAGCCAGCGTCCATCCCCGGAAGACCCACGGCTGGGAGCTGCCGGTGATGTTCATCAGCACCGCCGCAATCCAGTGGTGCAACGGGAAGTCACAACCTGTTACAAGCGTTTCCGGATCCTTGAATCCAAACTGCTGTTTGTTGAAGATAAGTGTTTGCGGATGGAAGAGATCGCAGCCGTTGTGCTGGAACCCCAGTGCCAGCGAGTAGTTGTCCGCCTGCGTCCACGCGTGGATGTATGCAGGCGGCTCGTTGAGGTGCCGCACGCTGATAACCATCGCCACCACTGCAATAAGAAGCAGTGGCAGAACATGTTGCTTGATGGAACGGTTTCTGTTTTCTCTCATGAAAATTTCTTACCTTTTCACCATTTTCTTGTTACAAATGAAATCATTCCCTATCATTTGCAACAAATAAATACCTGACGGAATGTCCGGCAGTGTCAGTGTAAGGCTGTTTTGAAGATTTCCCTCCTCTGACCAAAGCACCTGTCCTGTCAGACTGATAATCTGCACCACGACAGGTTCTTCAACTGCTGTGGGTGCCACAATCGTAACGCGGTCGGTGGCGGGAACGGGATAAACATGCCATTTTTCTGCTATACTGATTTCCGCTATACCATTGGGATAGAAGGCATTGACAGAATCGCTACCCCAGATTTTACCCACCAGTTCGGGAAAATCGATAAAGGGGTTGCGGTTGTGCTGGAGATTAAAGATAGCGTTATTGCGGTCGATTTCCTTTTGGCTTACAGGGTCTTCGTTGTGCCAGCGGATCAGCATATTCAACGCCCAGGGCTTGAGCGAGCCCCCGGAAAACATGGAATAGTTGTCCTGGTTCAGGTTTTTATCCATATAACAGACAGCCATGTAGAAATAGGAACGGGCAAGATCACCCTTATATTCATCAATGGGTTCAAAAACAGTGCCGTTGTATCCCTGCGTGGAACAGGATCCCAACTTCGAGCCATTGGAGCTGGTCCAAGTGGCATTTCCCACTTCGCCAAAAGCGAAATTGTTGCGTTTCCCATTGACAAAACCATCGGTGGGGTAAATGTGGAAAAGGTCAGTTTTCATGGGTGTTTTTTCTCCAAACCAACTTTGCGGCACACTGTGCTCGCGGTTGTAGCAGTCGCCCTCCGAATCGTAATTCCCGCATTGGTCCGTCCCAAAAACATAATAATAAGAGGTTTGGCCTGTCGGGTTATCAGAGTATATATCCCAAATTTTGCTGTTGTCAGGACGTACATCGGTTGATTGAAAAGCACCCCACAAAGCAGTGTATGACAGCTCCGTATGCGGTTTTATGATGCTAAAAAGAGCCTGTCGCAGGGCGTATCCTTTCTTCTGGCTGGCATTGTTGTAGTAGCCTGCAGGCGGCTGGGCCTGCAAACAAACCGCACATAAAAGGAATCCTATCAGAAGACGATGTTTCATTAATCCGCAATTTGGAGTGCAAAGATAACAAAAAGAAGCGTCGGTTACAACAGTCCCATGATGGTCCGTGTTTCCACGGCCTCGCGCACATCGTGTACCCGCAGGATATGCGCACCCCGCATGAGCGCGTATGCGTGCACGACGGTGGTTCCGTTCAACGCCTTGTCTGGTGTTGTATTCAACAACTTGTAAATCATAGATTTGCGTGAAACACCAACCAATATGGGCAAATCAAAAACCTTGAATGCATCCAGATTACGCAGGATAAAATAGTTTTGCTCCAATGTTTTTCCAAAACCGAAACCGGGGTCGAGAATGATGTCGTGCACATGAGCCTGATGCAGTTTTTCCAGTTGCTGGCCGAAAAACTGCAACATTTCCGCCAAAATGTCCCGATATTCGGTGCAATTCTGCATCTTGTCCGGTTTGGCGGGCGTGTGCATCAGGCAGTAGGGAACCTGCTGCTGGCCGATAGTCGGGATCATGTCGGGATCAAAGGTGCCGCCGGAAACGTCGTTGATCATATCGGCACCATTCTCCACGGCGGCACGAGCCACGGAGGCACGCCACGTGTCCACGGAGATAACGGCTGTGGGACAATGGCCGCGCACGATCCGGACGGCATTTTGGATGCGGTTTATCTCCTCTGTTTCAGGCAATTCCATCGCCCCGGGGCGAGTGGAGACCGCCCCAATGTCAATGATTTCCCCACCTTCATCAAGAATCTGGTCGGCACGCCGGCAGATGGAATCCCTGTCGGTGTAACGTCCGCCGTCAAAAAAAGAATCCTCCGTCACATTGAGGATACCCATGATGACAGGCTTCTCCATCGACAAAAGGCCGCTCTTCGTTCGGATTGTGTATGTCATAATTTTTTTTGCAAAAATACTACATATTTGAGAGAATCTGCCACATATTCTTTTTTTGGCAAATTATTTGCTATGATATTTTTCTTGGAAATTATCCGTAAAAAATCAAATTGAAAAAATATAATCATAAACTATTATAACAAAGATAATTATGGAAAACGAGGAAAAAGTTGACCAACAAGAAGAAGTGAAAGAAAAGGACATAACTGCCGAAAACACACCGCAAACTGACAATTTGACGGCTGAAACTGACACGACTACCCGGAAGAATGGTTTGTTCTCCAAAAAGAATCATAAGGATAAGAATAAGATTCAGGAGTTAGAGGCGGAAATTGAGAAGCTGAAAGCGGAAAAGGCGGAGCTGAATGACCGTTTCCTGCGTCTCTATTCGGAATTTGACAACTATAAAAAGCGGGCCAACAAGGAGAAATTAGACATTCTCTCCACCGCTTCCGAGAAAGTGATTGTCAATCTGCTTCCTGTGATTGACGATTTTGAAAGAGCCATTGCCGCCAATGAGAAAGTGGAGGATATTAAGGCCATCAAAGACGGTTTTGTGTTGATTTACAATAAATTGATACAACTGTTAAAACGATTCGATGTGGAGGAGATTCAAGCCAAGGGCGAAGAGTTCAACACCGATTTCCACGAGGCAGTCACGCATTTCCCCACGGAAAAAGAGGAGGATAAAGGCAAGGTAATAGACGTGACGGAGAAGGGCTATAAGCTGAAAGAGAAGGTGATCCGTTATGCGAAGGTGGTCGTTGGGCAGTAATGGGTGTTAAAAGTTAAGAAACTAAGAAATTAAGAAGTGAAGTTGGTGTTTTGCTACATTAATTTCATAAAATAGGAACGATATTATGGCAGAAAAAAGAGATTATTATGAGGTATTGGGGGTAACCAAGGAGGCCTCTGCGGAAGAGATCAAGAAGGCCTACCGCAAGTGTGCCATGCAGTACCATCCCGACCGGTGGGTGAACGGCACCGAACAGGAGAAAAAGGATGCCGAGGAGAAGTTCAAGGAGGCGGCGGAGGCGTATGACGTGTTGAGCACGCCGGAAAAGAAGGCGCGTTACGACCAGTTCGGTCACGCGGGCATGGGCAGTGCGGCCAGCGACTTCTCCGGATTCAACATCAACGATATTTTCAGCCATTTCTCCGACGTGTTCGGCGGTGGCGGCTTTGGCGGCTTCGGTGACCTTTTCAGCGGTTTTGCCGGTGGCGGCGGTGGCGGCCAGCGCGTACGCCGGGGCGGCAATATGCGTATCAAGGTGAAGCTCACCTTGGAGGAGGTAGCCAATCCCACGGAGAAGAAAATCAAAATCAACAAATATGTCCCCTGCACGCATTGCGGCGGCACGGGAGCCAAGGATGTGCACAGCAAGCAGACCTGTCCCACCTGCAAGGGTAGCGGTCAGGTGGTGCAGCAGCATAGAACCATGTTCGGCATCATGCAGCAGGCCTCGGTCTGTCCACAATGCCACGGTAACGGCGAAATCATCAAGGATCCCTGTCCGCACTGCCACGGCCGCGGCATCGTCCAGGGCGAAGAGGTGATCCCCATCACCATACCCGCCGGCGTGGACAACGGGATGCAGCTCACCATGCGCGGCAAAGGCCATGCGGCTGAAAACGGCGGCGTCAACGGCGACCTGCTCATCGCCATCGAAGTGATGGACCACGACATCTTTGAACGCGACGGCAACAACCTCTATCTCAACTATTACATCAGCTTCCCGCAAGCCGCCTTGGGCGACACAGTGGAAATACCGACGCTTAACGGCAGAGCCAAGGTGAAAATCGCCGCCGGCACACAAGGCGGACAGATCCTGCGACTGCAAGGCAAAGGCCTTCCCGAACTCCATTCCAAGAATATGGGCGACCTCATCGTAAATGTGAATGTGTGGACCCCAAAGAGCCTGACAAAAGAGGAGAAAGCCCTTATCGAATCACTGAAAACGCACGACAATTTCGTCCCAAAACCGGGACGAAACGAGCGAAGCGTCTTCAACAGGGTGCGCCAGTTCTTCAGAGACTGAAACAGACTATAACACGAACTGCGTGATTACAAACACGATTCCGCAGATGAAGGTGGACACGACGATGCCGCGTCCCGTTTTGTCGTATTTCAGATTCAGCAGATAATGCCTCAAAATGAAAAGCGACGGAATCAGGCTGATGAGAATCAGCTTGGGAATGATGGTTTTGTACAGTTTCGGGTTGTTGACCAGCATGTCCGGATAGGAGTGCACCAGAATGGACAGAACGCCGAACAAGATTCCGAACAAGATGACCGGCACCAGAATACCCATCAATATTCCTAAAACAAATGAGTCTTTTCTCAATTTATCTAACATCTTCCAAAAATTTTAAATCGTTCATATAACGGTAGGCGGTCATGTCATATTGCACCGGCTGCACAGAAATGTAATGGTTTTTGAGGAGGTTTTCACAGCAGTCCTCATTCTTGTCAAGGACCTCCAAATAGCCTGTAAGCCAATAGTATTTGCCCCCGAACGGATCCGTGTTCTCTACCAGCTCCTCATGCCATATACCGTTAGTCTGCCTTGCAATCCGGATCCCCTTGATCTCGTCAATGGAACCCTTCGGGATGTTGACGTTTAGGCTGGTGAAAGGAGGAAGTCCCCGTTTCAGCACTTCGGCCACAATTTTCTTGCCATAATGGATAGCGGCGGTGAAATCGGCATCCTTGGAATAGTCCAGCAGGGAAAGCCCTATAGCCTTGTTCTCAAAGGAAGCTTCGATGGCGGCACCCATGGTGCCTGAGTATATGACGCTGACCGAGGAGTTGGAACCGTGGTTGATGCCCGACAGCACCAAATCGATAGGGCGGTCTTTGAAGATAACTTTTTGTCCGAGTTTCACACAATCCACTGGAGTGCCATTGGTACGCCAATATTGAATTCCATCTTCCTCTTTATACAAATGGAGGCGGAGTGGCTGCATGAAGGTGATGGAATGTCCCACACCCGAGCGCGGCTGGTCCGGAGTGACCACCACCACTTCGCCAAACGAGCGGGCGATCTCCACCATGGCGACAAGTCCTTTCGCCTCGTAACCGTCATCGTTGACGACCAGAATAACAGGTTTGCTCATTATTGTTTTACGATTTTAAAGGTTTTGACAAGATTATGCTTGTCGGTCACGCGCATCAGATAAATGCCGTTGGAATAGGATGCCAAAGAGAGTGTCTGCTCCTGGGTGAACTCGCCCTGTTTCAGGATGCGTCCGGAAAGATCCATCAGCTGATATTGCATGGGGCGGGATTCCGGAGTGAGAATCTTCACCACATCGCAGGTGGGGTTGGGGTACACAACAATCTCATTGTCAGAGACTATCTCTTCGATGCCCACATCAGACTTGCTGGCAAGAGGCAAGCTGATGAGGTCGATCATGGCCATGTCGGAACCCGCTGACATCCAATTGTCTTTCTTGTATTCCCATTTGAGGGTGTGGCGGCCTGAGTTGATATAGTATTGCGCTTTGGTCCAATTGATATCACCCGTCCAAGATCCTTCTTTTACTCCGTCAATGGTAAAATAGAGGTAGTCGTAATTCTCTTCGGAAGAAACCTTATAATAGAAACTGACGGTGTCGGGATGACTGCTTTCCACCACAATGGACAAGGTGCTGGACTGGTTATTGCCGATGGTGCCGGATTTGGCGGCATACGTGCCCTCATACGGGCCTTGTGTGGTGATGGTCCAAAGATGACTGTTGTCGTTCTGCCACTCGAACTGAGAAAAATCACCAGATTCCCAGTCTTCGATAGAGGCTCCTATTTTTAATGGGATTTCTTTAACTTCTGTATAATCACCAGAATAGTAAGCAATACGTAAAATGGCGATAGTGGGTTCCGTGACATCGGATTTCACCTGGATGTAAAAAGGTGCTACATACGATTGGGATACCTGCAAGGAGGGAACACTTTGCGGTCCGCGGAGGAACTTGATTTTCCCGTCAGGGCTGCTCAGATACACCGTGCCGTTGGCAGACGATCCATTGCCCACATTGCCCACATTGACAAGCAGGGTGGCTTTTTCACCAAAATCCAAACGACCGTTGCGGTTGCCGGCAGTATCCAAAATTGTGGCATCCGTGATGGAGAGCTTGGGGGCGTGCAACGGAATGGAGAAATTCTGCAGTTTGGCTTCCCCGTTGTAAGTAAGCATAAGCGTGAAAATGGCCGTTTCAAAGGCAGGTGCATTGTCCGCCACCTTAAACTTGTAGGCTCCTTGGCTGACAGTGTTCGCCCCAGCACCCAACTGGGACAGATTCAACGTGCCATTCTTGATGGTGACGTAGGGACTGTTGGTGCTGAGAACAGTTTGGATATTGCTGGCATTCTGGTTTCCGATATTATGGAAATCCACATCAATGTTGACCGTCTCCCCGTTGTCGGCATTGCCATCGTGGTTGCCGTTATCATTCAGGGTGAAGGACTCGGGCATAACATACGGACCGTTATTGGGGATGAAGGTCAGGGTGCCGACAAAGGGAATGTAGTTGGGGTGGGAGGCCACCACACAGAAGGTGTCGCCCGGAACTGCACTAGTGGGCAGGTTCATGACAAGAGATCCGTTGGAAATATTGCCGGTGCCAATCACTTGGTTGTTGCGGGAAATCGACACTTTGGCATTTTCCACTGGGGAGGTGAAGGTGACGTTTGGGGAGCCCACAAAAACGGAATTTGTATAGGACACATTCAAGGGTTGTGGTACAGCAGTACGCACCAACAGAGTGGGATCACCGAAGATGACCCAGGTGCGGGCCATTTTGGTGGCTTCGGAGTTGGAGGAGCTGGAGTAGGTATCCATCATGTGCATAAGACCGTTGAAGACAATGCCACCGAAAGTGTGTCTCTGCGGCAGGTTGCTGGTCTCTGTCAGAAGCAGATTCATGCGGTCCTGGCCGCACATGGGCTCGTCCCAAGACTGGTTGATGGTGGACATCAGCGTACTCACCGCACCCGTGGGTTGGCCGTTCTTGGTGGCACGCATCCAAGTCTCTGCAAAACAGGTCTTCCCACTGTACTCACCGTTCACACATGCTACCGAAATGATGAAGGGCAATTTATTGTAGTTGGTCAAGTTTTGGACATTGGTGTTGCTGAAACTGGAGGTCACCCACATGTTGTAGTCCCCATGACCGCAATAATTGATGACACCCACGCCAGCATTGATGGCATTGGCCACTTGGGTGGCGGTGGGGTTGCCTGCCCCATCCAAACCACCATGTGAACCTTCGAAAAACTCATAACCTGAGGTATAAGTGTAGTTTTGGAGAATGTTGTCGATATTGCGGATGTGATCGTAATCGTATTCGTTGTTGTCGCCAGGACCTTGGCTGGAAGCGATACCGCAAAAGACGGGGAAATGGGATGTCTCTGGCGGATTCTGCTCATATTGGATAAAACGATCCACCTGCGTGTTGACGTGGTCAACGGTTTCCGCCGAGATTTTTCCGATGATGACATCCGCGTAGCAGTCGTTGCCTGCAATCTCACCGTAATAGTTGTCGCTGATATTCCCGTTGGCCGTGATGGTAGGGAATTTCCCGCTGTCACCCACCAGCAGAACGAAGGTGAGATTATGGCTGTTATAATAATTGGTAATGTAGTTTTTCACCTGGCTGCTCGTGTTTCCAGTCGTGGAAAGGGAGACGATTTCCGTGGGATAACCGTTTTTGATTTTCCAATCCGCGTAAGGCTGCATGGCTGCGCAGAACTCCTGTGGAGCCAGAATGAGGATAGCACCGTTTTCCTCCAATGGCGTGGAACGCATGGTGTGGTAATTCAGGAAATGATTCTGGTAGATGTCCTTAAATGTTTTGGAAATCCTGCTCGGATGCTGGATGTCGGACGTGCTGTTGAAACGGATGCGCACCGTGATACTGGAATAGACCTTCAGCTCTTTGCGGACAGGATTGTAGGCAAACGGGTAGAAACGGACCGGAATACCATGATAGTCATGCAGTTGGTAGGAATCGCCCAATGTGACACTGTCATTGTATAACATCTTGTCCTGCAAATAGGCGGGACCCTTCTGGTAAGGGATATCCTGGGGATTGATGTTCCGATAAAGCGTACCTTTGGAGGGGGCCAGCTCAAAACCATTGACAATATGGGAACTGGAGTGTAAGATTTCCACCGAGGGTGCACTGTTTTCGGGAATCATCAGCGAGGTGGCCGTCTGAAGCAGTTGCGGGTTGCCGACCTCGTTGATGGGATAAGCCTCAGACATGGTCAGCAGGGACATCTGCTGGTCATAAACCATGACGGAACGGGTGTTGAAATCCGGGAAATCAACACGGATGACAACCTCCTGATCGGAGGATTGAAGCAGCGTAAATTGTATGTTTTGGGCAAAGGATGATAAAAAACACAGAAGTGAAGCCAAAAACAGGCAAGTTTTTTTCATAAAATGTCGTATTCTAATATTTTTGACAAAATAGAGGATTATTTTTACAAATAAGGCGGCAAAGATACACTTTTTCCTTATTCTGCGTCTTCCCCTTTCAAAATGTCAACGACATGTATGATTTCGACACCTACATTGTGGGCTTCCTTGTAGGCATCCAGCATCTGGAGGCAATGGATATCGGTGGAGGTGATGTATTCGGCCCCCATGTTGTAAATCTGATTCAGAATCTCGCCCGTCATAGCCTCAGCCACCATCGGATTGACGGCGGCAAAACGCCCGTTGGCCCCGCAACAGCCATGTATGCTGTCATCGGTCAGCAAGTCCAGTCCGCGCGTGTTGCGCAGCAGGGTCTCCGGTGCATCATTGGCAGGATACAGGTTCCGCGCCGAACAGCTCTTGAAATAGAAAACCCTATGGTTAAATGTGTTGCCAAGACTTTCGACTTTCTTGATGTTGACAATATAGTCACAGATTTCGTAGATGTGTGAGATGAAAGCCTTAAGGTCTTGCGGAGGTTGGCTGTTTTCCAGCAATTTCTTATAATACTGCTTGATGAAGCCGGCACAAGAGGAATCCGGGATGATGAAGGGCAGGTTGACATCATGGTTGTTGATGACGTGCAATCCCATGTTTTGCGCGTATTCAATCTCACCCTGCATATAGAAACGTTTGCCGCAGCAAGTCTGTTCGTCAATGTATTGGCAAATCAACCCCAGCCGTTGCAGCACCGTAAAGGTGCTGGCAGCGGTTCCAGATTGGAAGATGTCCATCTGACAAGGGATGAACACATTGATGATGTTACTGCGGTCGTCTGCCATAGTAAGGATTTTTAATTACCACATTTGGAATAACCGCAGGAGGTGCAAACCAGACAACCCTCCTTAAACTCCATCGTGCCTTTCTGATGGCACTTGGGACATTCGGCACTCTCCTGTTTGGTGCCGTCCTGGATGAATTTCTTCAGGGCGCGACACACACCGTTACGCCAGGAGTTGATGCTCTCCTGACGGAAGTTCAGACTGGAGATGATGCTGACGATATTGGTCACCGGGATGCCGTTGCGCAACAGTGCCGAGGTCATCTTGGCATAGTTCCAGAACTCCTGGTCGAAGCAGCGGTCCAGACCGCACAGGCGCACCTCGTAGCCGGCCTTATCATAGTATTTGAAGTCGTACGACTTGGTGCCGTCTTCGTGGCGGTTCTTGATGATGATGCCATGTTCCACCCATTTCGGAAGCTGGAAACTCTCCTCACCCGTCTTGCCGGTGAAGATTTCGTAAGGCTTGCCGTTGTAAAGTCCGATGTAAGCCACCCAGTCCTCGTTGTTGTTCTTGAAATGGATGATGTCGGCGTGAAGTTCTTTCGGGCGTTTGAAGTTCTTGGGCAGGTTGTTTTTGTTCTCCTCGGGTTTCTTCTCCGAGATGGAGGTCAGCACACCCGTGCGGGATCCGTCGCGATAGACGGTCAAGCCCTTGCAGCCACACTGCCAGGCCTTGAGGTAAAGATCTGCCACGGTCTGCTCCGACACGTTGTTGGGCAGGTTCACCGTCACGGAGATGGAGTGGTCCACCCATTTCTGCACAGAGCCCTGCAGTTCCACCTTCTTGATGTAGTCGGTGTCGGCGGCAGTGGACTTGAAATAGGGGGATTTCTCCACCAACGCCATCACCTCTTTCTCGCTCATCTGCTTCATCTGTTCAAAGGTGTAGCCTTGGGTTTCGGCCCAGACCACGAATTTGGGATGGAAGACCATGTACTCCTCGAAGCTGTCGCCCATCTCATCCTTGACGATGGTTTTGGAGATGTTGATGTCGTTGGGGTTGATTTTGCGTTTGCGCTTATAGGCCACGTTGAAGGCGGGTTCGATGCCGGAGGTGGTCTGCGTGCAGATGCTGACGCTGCCAGTGGGGGCGATGGTCAGCAGGGCGATGTTGCGCCGTCCGTAACGCACCATGTCGTCATACAGCTTCGGGTCGGCTTTCTGTATCCGTTGGATGAAGGGGTTGTGGCCCTCTTTGATGCAGCTATAGACGGGAAATGCGCCACGCTCGCGGGCCATGTTCACAGAGGAACGGTAGGCGGCCAGGGCCAGCTGTTTGTGCACTTCCGTGGAGAAGGCGTTGCCCTCGTCGGAGCCGTAGCGGATGTTCAGAGCGGCCAGCATGTCGCCCTCCGCGGTGATGCCCAGACCCGTGCGGCGACCCTTGGTGGACTGGCGGCGGATCTTCAGCCACAGCTCTTTCTCCACCCGTTTGATGCTCTCACTCTCCGGATCGCTGTCGATTTTGGCGAGGATCTGGTCTATCTTTTCCAACTCCAAATCGATGATGTCGTCCATCAGCCGTTGGGCATACTGAACATGCTGTTTGAAAAGCGGCATGTTGAAGTATGCCTGGTCGGTGAAGGGGTGTTCAACATAGCTATATAGGTTAATGGCGATGAGGCGGCAGCTGTCGTAGGGGCAGAGCGGAATCTCACCGCAGGGGTTGGTGGAGACGGTCTTGAAACCCTCATCCTCGTAGCAGTCGGGTACCGACTCGCGCCGGATGGTGTCCCAGAAAAGGACGCCCGGTTCTGCCGACTTCCAGGCATTGTGGATGATCTTCTTCCACAATTTGGAAGCATCGATATCCTGTTTGAATTTGGGATTTTCGGAATAGATGGGATAGGTCTGGGAGTAAGTCTCGTTGTTCTGGGCGCAGCGCATGAACTCGTCATCGAGGCGCACCGACACGTTGGCACCGGTGACTTTCCCTTCCGTCATCTTGGCATCGATGAAGCGTTCGGCATCCGGATGTTTGATGGAGATAGAGAGCATCAAGGCCCCGCGGCGGCCGTCTTGGGCGACCTCGCGGGTAGAGTTGGAATAACGTTCCATGAAGGGCACCACGCCGGTGGACGACAACGCGCAGTTCTGCACATGGCTGCCTGTGGGACGGATGTCGGACAGGTCGTGGCCCACGCCGCCGCGACGTTTCATCAGCTGCACCTGCTCCTCATCCATCTTCATGATGCCACCGTAGGAGTCGGAATCCCCCTCATTGCCAATGACGAAGCAGTTGGACAGGGAGACGATCTGGTCGTGATTGCCGATACCCGCCATAGGACTGCCCTGGGGCACGATGTAGCGGAAATGGTCGAAGAGGGAGAAGATAAGCTCCTCACTCATCGGGTTGGCGTAACGTCTCTCGATGCGGGCGAACTCGCTGGCCATACGGTGGTGCATGTCCTCCGGGGTCCGCTCCTGCAGGCTGCCGTTCCGGTCCTTCAAAGCGTATTTGTCGATCCAAACGCCGGCAGCCAGCTCGTCACCGTTGAAATAACGGACCACATCGGCAAGTATCTCTTTCTTCGTGTAGGTCTTCTTCGGGGTGGACGAGGTGGTTTCGTTCATGGAATTTTTTTCCGGTTCAGCCGCAGAAGTAACGATTTCATCCGTTTCCGCCTGCTGCGTCATCTTCTGGATGGCATTTTCGCGTGATTGAAGCAACTCCGACACCTTCGGCGTCTCGCCGGTGGTGGTTAGCGTTTCAGCTACAGAATCGTCTTCGAAACCGAAAAGAGATAAATCATTATTCATAGGCTTTACTCAATAAGTGTTTATTATTTTACAAAGGTGATGGTTTGATGCAAACGGAGCAAAAAATGACAATCCGACCAGATAGTGCTTAAAGTATAAGTAGTTAAAGGAGAATACAATAGCTGAAATTTTCGCTGGAAATTTTTCAGTCTGCTAAAATAGAAAATAGGTCCCATATCGGGACCGTGAAAACACCACTTTATATTAACAAAAATACGTTAATATTTTTTCGGGTTGATAATTAGAGCATTAATGATTTTGTGAAAAAAAAAAGGGAATCTTCTGAGTGGAAGATTCCCCAATTTTTATAAGCCGATGGTTTCCACGGAGGGATCGATACGCCGGATCAGTCCGCACAAAGTGGTGCCGGGTCCGAACTCACGGAAGGAGACGGCTCCGTCGGCAACCATCTGACGTACAGACTGTTTCCACCACACCGGGTGAGTCAGCTGCGACAGCAGGTTTTGCCGGATAATGTCGGGAGTTGTAGATGCGGTGGCTGAAGCGTTCTGATATACGGGACAGGAGGGCTCATGGAAGCGAGTATTCCGGATGGCCTCAGCCAGCTCGTCCTGGGCCGGCTGCATCAATGGCGAATGGAAGGCCCCGCCCACATTGAGCATCATCATGCGTTTGGCTCCGGCTTCCCGAAGCTTGCCCATGGCCAGCTCCAGCCCACGCATGCTGCCGGAAATCACCAGCTGCTGCGGACTGTTGTAATTGGCCGGCACCACCACCTCATCATGGATGGTCGCGCACACCTCTTCCACGATGGCATCATCGAATTTCAGAACGACGGCCATGCCGGATTCGCACAGTTCGCAGGCCCGCTGCATGGCATGGGCCCGCTTGCTGACTAACAGGAGCGCATCCTCGAATGTCAGGCAGCCGTTGGCCGCCAGCGCGGTGAACTCGCCCAACGAGTGTCCTGCCACCATGTCGGGCTGTCCGTCAGCCAAACAGCGGAAAGCCACATACGCGTGCAAAAAGACCGCCAGCTGGGTGACCTTGGTCTGCTTCAGCTCCTCCTCCGTTCCATGGAACATGGTTTCTGACAAGGGGAAACCGAGTATCTCGTCAGCCTGTTGGAAGAGTTCCTTGGCTAGCGGGTACTGTTCGCACAAGTCGTGCCCCATACCGGAAAATTGTGCCCCCTGTCCGGGAAAAACGTAGGCTTTCATATAAGTATTTAGCGTATTTCGAAGTTTTTACGAAGGATGTCCACATAATCCAGCTTCTCCCAAGGGAAGAAAGTGATTTTCTTGCCGTGAACCTTCTTCTCATAGCAGTCGCGGCCGAAATGTCCGTAGGAGGCGGTAGGCTGGTAGATGGGGTTTTTCAACTGGAAGCGTTCGATGATGGCATGCGGGCGCATATCGAAGATAGCTTCTATTTTCTTGGCGATTTTGCCGTCCGTCATATTCACCTTCGCCGTACCGTAAGTGTTCACATAGAGGCCCACGGGTTTGGCTTTGCCGATGGCGTAGGCCACCTGCACGAGCACCTGGTCGCACAAGCCGGCGGCCACCATGTTCTTGGCAATATGACGGGTGGCGTAGGCTGCAGAGCGGTCCACCTTGGAGGGGTCCTTGCCTGAGAAGGCACCGCCGCCGTGCGCACCGCGGCCACCGTAAGTGTCCACGATGATTTTGCGGCCCGTAAGCCCCGTGTCACCGTGCGGTCCGCCCACCACGAACTTGCCCGTGGGGTTGACATATAAGTTGTAACGACGGTCGAATAACTTTTTAACATTGTCCGGACAACCTGCTATCACACGAGGAATGAGGATGTTGCGGATGTCTTGCTCAATGGTCTTCAACATGGCGCGATCCTTGTCAAACTCGTCATGCTGGGTGGAAATCACAATGGTGTCGATGCCTTCTGGTATGTCATTGTCGGAATATTTCACCGTAACCTGCGACTTGGAGTCGGGACGAAGGTAGGTCATCTGCCGGCCCTCCTTACGGATGGCGGCCAGCTCCTGTACCAGCCGGTGGGCCAGTTCGACGGGCAGCGGCATGTAGTTGTCCATTTCGTTGCAGGCGTAGCCGAACATCATACCCTGGTCACCGGCTCCCTGATCCTCCACATTGGTGCGCTCCACACCCTGGTTGATGTCGGGCGACTGTCCGTGGATGGCGGAGATGATACCACACGACTTGTAGTCGAACTGGTAATCGCTCTTGTCATAGCCGATTTCTTTAATCACGCCTCTGGCAACATCATCGATAGAGACGTAGGCATTGGTTTTCACTTCGCCGGCACATACCACCAGTCCGGTGGTGGCCAAGGTTTCGCAAGCCACTTTTGATTCGGGATCCTGAGCCAGGAACGAATCCAACAAAGCGTCTGAAATTTGATCACACAGTTTGTCCGGGTGTCCTTCAGATACTGATTCAGATGTGAATAGATAGCTCATAACTAACGTTTTAAAATGATTAAAAGAATAAATACGGAAAACGTGTGGGAAATGTTTTTAGCATTTTTTAATGTGGTTGCAATCATTACAAATCTGTCCACGTTTTCGGGCGGCAAAGATACGTTTTTTTTTTGTACTTTTGCCGCCGTAATTAAAACAATAACCTAATCCAAAAGTTGCACTGATGGAAAAGAGAATTGGAACCGTTACCGTGCTGGTCAAGGACCGCGCGGTGGCACCGCTGGTCAACAGCGCTATCTCCCAATATGCAAATATTGTATTGGCCCGACAGGGCCTGCCCTTCCATGACCGCACCGTCGCGGTGATCGCCCTCATTGTCGAAGGCGAAGTGAACCAGATCAACGCCCTTTCCGGAAAATTAGGGAAAATCGACAACATCGAGGTCAAGGCGGTGGTGACAAAATCGTAATGGCAACGCATTCATCATAAAATAATTTGTAGAGACGTGATAATATCGCGTCTCTACAACAACAAACGCGATATTATCAACAAACGAACAAACAAACAACAATTTAAAACAATAACAATATGCAATTTCATCCTGAAAAATGTCGCATTCCCGACGAAATCGGAAAACCTTTCATCGATCCCGATGAACTGTGGGATTACATCCACAACACAAAAAGCACGCCCGAGCGGGTGCGCGAAATCATCCAAAAATCCTTGGACAAGAACCGTCTGACGTTAGAGGAGACCGCCGTGCTCATCAACACCACCGAACCGGAGCTTGTTGAGGAGATCAAAGAGGGTGCCCGCGAGCTGAAACGCCGCATATACGGCAACCGTATTGTTCTCTTCGCGCCGCTCTATGTGGGTAACTATTGTGTTAATAATTGCAAATATTGCGGCTTCCGCTCCTCCAATCACGACCAGGTGCGCACCACGCTCACCGATGAGGAGTTCGTACACAATATCGAGGCGTTGGAAGAAGACGGCCAGAAGCGCCTGATTCTCGTCTATGGCGAGTCGCCGAAATACTCGCCGGAGTTCATCGCGCACACCACGAAGCTGGCCTATTCGGTGAAGAAGGGCAACGGCTCCATCCGTCGTGTCAACATCAACGCCGCCCCGCTGGATGTGGAGGGCTTCCGCATCGTGAAAGAGGCCGGTATTGGCACGTACCAGATTTTCCAAGAGACCTACCATCCGGAGGCCTATTCCTGGTATCATCCCGCCAACACCATCAAGGGCAACTACGAATGGCGGCTCACCTCGATGGACCGCGCCCAGCAGGCCGGCATCGACGACAACGGCCTCGGCATCCTCTTCGGCCTCTACGACTGGCGTTTTGAGGTGATGGCTATGATCCGCCATACCAACCATTTGGAGGCTTGTTTCAATGTGGGCCCGCACACAATTTCCTTCCCGCGTATCAAAGATGCCTCCGGCTTGAACATTGATACGAAGTATTTTGTGGATGACGACACGTTCGAGAAAATCATCGCCATCTTCCGCTTGGCAGTGCCTTACACAGGCATGATTCTCACCGCCCGCGAGACGGCCGAGTTCCGTGCCAAGGCCATCCAATATGGTATTTCGCAAATTGATGGCGGCACCAATCTGCAAATCGGCGATTACAAATATCATCATGAGGAAACCGAAAAGAATAGCGACAAACAAGAAGATCAGAATCTGCATCGTGAGCAGTTCAAGATCGGTGATGACCGCAACCTCGGCGAAATCATCGAGGAGCTGCTGGACAATAACTTCATCCCGAGCTTCTGCACCGCCTGCTACCGTCTGGGCCGCACGGGCGAACATTTCATGGAGTTCAGCGTGCCGGGCTTCATCAAGCGCTACTGCACGCCCAACGCCATCCTTACTCTGAGCGAATACTTGGTGGATTATGCCACCCCCGAGGTGGCCGCCAAAGGCTGGAAGGTCATCGAGAACAACCTCGTCAATGTGGATGAGAAATTCCGCGACGAACTGTTGAAACGCATCGGGCGCATCAAGGCCGGCGAGCGGGATTTGTACTTCTAAACTAAGGAGTTAAAAAGTTAAGGAGTTAAGAAAGAAGAGGCCAAGAAACGAATTGTTTCTTGGCCTCTTTGTTTTCCATCCTTTTAGAGATGTTGTATTCCGGCAAATTTCTTTTAGAATGTGAAACCCACCTTCACCTGAATACCACCGTTGAAAATGTTAGCAGGCCGCGTGGATTGGTAGTTGTCCATATAGAAGTAGTTGTATGAGGGGACACTTTTCAGATAGAATCCGGCGGAGAAAGTGAAGGCCTTCACCCGGAAGCCCGAGGCAACGGTGGCATACAGTCCGAATCCGGATCTTTTCGTAACGGTCGTAACAGGATCTCCGTTTTCATAATATTCATAATCAAGGTTATAATTAGCCCCGAAGATGAAAGTGGTACCCGCTGCAATGTTGACAAGGGGTTTCACCGCCTTTCCACGGTCAAAATAGTGCCGGTAATTCAGGAACATCGGAACGCCATGGCTGGCAAAAACATCAACAGAATAGCCTAAGCCGATACCGAGCAGGTCTTGTGTGCGGTTGAACAGCATGCTGTTGATCACTACCCCCTCAAAGCCGACGTTGGTGCCCCAAGAGGAGCCGCCCAGATAGAATCCGTACTCATTAATAATATTGTAAGAGAGTTTCTTTTCCGTATTGTCTTGCGCGGAAAGAGACAGCGTGCCGCAAAAGAGCACAAGAGCTGATAAAATCACGAATCGTTTCATTTTCATAATGTTTTTGGATAAAAAGTTAAACAATATGGTTTATTATCTTTATTTGGAATGTTGTATTTTTACAAGAGGCAAAAATACATTTTTTCCCAATATGAAAAAGAAAAGGAAAAACGCATCCTATACAATCCCATCTTTCCGCTTTTTTTGTATATTTGCCCCCGCTTATTCTTAAAAAAGTATCATAACCCATTAATCAATCAAATATGAAGATTTTAGTTTTAAACTGCGGCAGTTCCTCCATCAAATACCAGCTGTTGGAAATGGAACCGCAACCCGAATTATTGGCCAAAGGTCTTGTGGAACGTGTAGGTCTGGAGATGGGTGAGTTCACCCACAAGCCTGTCGGCAAGGACAAATACTATGTGCAAACCCCCATTGCCAACCACGAGGTGGGCGTGAAGCTGGTGTTGGAGGCCCTGATGGACCCGAAGCACGGCGTTATCAAATCGGTGGACGAGATCAACGCAGTGGGTCATCGTGTGGCGCACGGCGGCGAATATTTCGACCGCAGCATGATCATCGGTCCCAAGGAGCGCGAGGAGATCGCCAAGCTCTGCGAGTTGGCCCCGCTGCACAATCCCGCCTCCCTGCTCGGCATCGACGTGATGATGAAGCTGCTGCCCAATGTGAAACACGTGGGCATCTTCGACACCTCCTTCCATCAGACCATGCCGCCTGAGGCGTTCCTGTACGCGCTGCCGTATGAATATTACACCGAAAAGAAAATTCGCCGCTACGGCTTCCACGGCACCAGCCACAAGTATGTGGGCCCGAAGGCCGCCGAAATGGTGGGCCTCGACTACAACAACTGCAAGATCGTGAGCTGCCACCTCGGCAACGGCGCATCCATCACCGCCATCAAAAACGGCAAATCCATTGACAACTCCATGGGCTTCACACCGGTGGAGGGCCTGATGATGGGTACCCGCTGCGGCGACATCGACGCCGGTGCCCTCATCTATATCATGGATTCTGAAAAGATGGATACCAAACAGCTCAACACGTTCATCAACAAGAAGTGCGGTTTGTTAGGCATCTCTGGCAAGAGTGTGGATATGCGCGACATCCGCGCCGGACGCGATGCCGGTGATGAACGCTCCACCTACGCGTTCAACATGTTCGCCTACCGTGTGAAGAAGTACATCGGCGCCTACGCTGCCGCCATGGGTGGCGTGGACATCATCCTCTTCACCGGCGGCATCGGCGAGAATGCCTGGTTCCAGCGTGAAGCCATCTGCGACGGCCTCGAGTTCCTCGGCACCAAGCTCGACAAGGAAGCCAACCAGAAGTATGCCGGCGAAGACGGCATCATCTCCACACCCGACTCCAGAGTGAAGCTGGTATCCGTAACCACCAACGAAGAACTGGTGATGGCCATGGACACCTACAAACTGGTGAAATAGCTATACCATATTATAATAATAGAAAAGGTACGCTGGAAATCTCCAACGTACCTTTTTTATTTGGAAACAGAAAACTGTTTTACTTAGCTAAGAAAGGATAGCCGTAGTCCGTTGCGGGAACGTAGGTTTCCTTGATGCAGCGGGAGCTGATCCAGCGGACAAGGTTGAGCATGCTGCCGGCCTTGTCGTTGGTACCGGACGCACGAGCGCCGCCAAACGGTTGGCAACCCACCACAGCACCCGTCGGCTTGTCGTTGATGTAGAAGTTGCCGGCGCAATGGCGCAGGATGTTCTCCGCTTGGATGATAGCGTAGCGGTCGCGGGCGAGGATGGAGCCGGTGAGAGCGTACGGAGAGGTCTCGTCGCACACATGCAGCATTTCCTCATATTTTTCATCCTCATAGACATACACCGTGATGACGGGTCCGAAAATCTCTTCGCAGATGGACTCGTAGTTCGGAGCTTTGGCCACGATGATGGTGGGCTCCACAAAATAACCGACAGATTTGTCGTAATGGCCACCGAGGGCGATTTCAGCGTCCGGGGAAGCCTTGGCGCGGTCGATGTAGCCGGCAATGTTGTCGAAGGACTTCTCATCGATGACAGCATTGACGAAGTTGGAGAAGTCGCGCACATCACCCATCTTGACGGTCTTCATCATCTCCTTGATGTTGTCCAACGTGTCTCCCCACAGGGATTTGGGGATATAAGCGCGGGAGGCGGCGGAACACTTCTGGCCTTGGTATTCGAAAGCGCCACGCAGGATGGCCACAGCCAGTTCGCGTGCCGGAGCGGTCTTGTGGGCGAAGATGAAATCCTTGCCGCCGGTTTCGCCGACAATCTTCGGATAAGTATTATAGATGTCGATGTTCTCACCGATGAGTTTCCAGAAGCTCTTGAACGTGGAGGTGCTGCCCGTGAAGTGGATGCCAGCCAAGTGCGGTGACTTGAAAGCCACGTCGCTGATGACGGAGCCGCTACCCGGCAGGAAGTTGATGACACCATCGGGAAGACCGGCTTCCTGTAACAGTTTCATCAGATAGTAGTTGGAGAGGATGGCCGTGGTGGACGGTTTCCAAATGGTGACGTTGCCCATCAAAGCGGGAGCCACATTGAGGTTCAAGGCGATAGAGGTGAAGTTGAACGGCGTGATGGCATACACAAAGCCTTCCATGCCGCGGTACTCGTTGCGGTTCAGCGTGGCGTGGTCGGAGATGGGCTGCTGTCCGTACAGCTGGGAGGCAAAATAGGTGTTGAAACGCAGGAAGTCGATGGCCTCGCACGGGCAGTCGATTTCAGCCTGCATAGGGCTCTTGCCCTGGCCCAGCATACAGGAAGCATTCAGGATATAGCGGTATTTCGTGGCGAGGAGTTCGCCGGCCTTCATCATGATGGAAGCGCGCTGGATCCACGGCATCTCTTCCCAGTCCTTCTTGGCTGCCATGGCGGCGTCAATAGCCATTTGGACCTCTTTCTTGCCCACTTTGTGATATTTGGCCAGCACATGGCTGTGCTCGGTAGGCATCACCACCTGACCCATGTCGCCGGTCTTCACTTCCTTGCCGCCAATGATGGGGCAGATCTCGATAACTTGGTTATATTGTTTGTCCAATTCAGCCTGCAGGAGCGCTCTTTCCGGCGTTCCGGGAGCATACGAAAACACAGGTTCGTTTTTCGGTTCTCTAAAGACGTAATTCGCGTTGTTCATAGATTTTTTTGAAATTAAAATTATTAATGTTGTTTTGCTTGTTTGAAAAGCGCGGCAAATATACAAAAAAGTAGTGTATGATATGCTTTTTTCTTATGAAATAATAATTCCGTCCGATGGCGGTATCTGCATATTATTTTGTATTTTTGCCGCCTAAAAACACACAGATATGAGAAAATATTGCATGATAATCGCTATGTTTTTCGGTGCCGGGCTCTTTTTCGGCTGTATGCACGAATGCTCCTGCATCATCTCCCATGATGTTACACTTGGAGTTGAGCGGCATATCTATTCTGACACCCTATTGCTTGATTCCCATTCTGAATGTTCGAAAATGAACGAAGACACCACCTACATTATCACGCAAAACGACACCCTCGGGACAATAAGCGCGTGGGCGCACCGGGTGACGGTTTGCGAGTAAAGAAAAACGGCTAATCTGTTTCGTCACGAACACAACGAACAGACAATCCGCTTTTCAAATAATTAAGACCACTTCTAATGCAAAAATCACTTTTGTACAATTCATGACTAAATGCACTAGAACTAGAACCAAGTCTAGATGAACTCCAGAATACGGCCACATCGCCATAAACGGAGTAGCCACTTCCATAAAAGTAGCCCACAGCAAGGGCCGAGAAGCCAGTGGCATTATTTGTATAATAGTCACATCCTGGTGTGCAGTTTACCCCGGAATAGTTCCAGGTCCTTTGTGAACATAATGCTTTGGTTATAGGATGAATATAAATGGGAGTACACGAGTATTGTGGCTGTGCGCTGACATAATCAAACAACTGATACCATTCCGCATCACTGGGTACGTGCCATCCGACAGGGCAAATGCCCTGTACACCGTAAGAATTGGAAGATGAGGAATCACCATGCATCACAGCCAGCCAGTTGTACCAACAAGCGCGATCTTCGAAAGGAATACCGTATGGAGAATGGTAAAAATACGGTGCGGTGTCACTTACAAGAATGTTAAGGCTTTCAGGATTGAAATAATGAATTTCAGCAGGTATTGTGCCTCCGCTTGGTATGCTGCTACCATCAGAATAATGGGTTGTACGCAAATTCTCTTTCATCCAGCATTGGGTGCCAATCTGCACTGTATTATATACATTTCCATCGTAATCAGTTACTGTGGGTGTACCTGTGCAAGGCACAGCGTCCCCTTGAACGGGGGGCGGGGGAGGCAAAGTTTGTAACACTAGGGTTATAAATTCACTGACGTGTTGTGATTGCCATATATCGCAGCAGACAATTCCACCAACATACGCCACATAACGCATCTTATCACCTATTAGAAATGGATGAGATGAGGAACCCTTGATGGATTTATCTTGTTGTAGAGACGGTGTGTGCGACATCTTTGTAGAAAAAAGATCGTATTCCACCGCATTCCGGCTACCCTTTCCCGTGTTCACTAGTCTCGCAGACACCTTTTTCCCATTCACACGAGTGGTTAGCACATAGATACCTGGTGTTTTCAATGTAATACGTAAAGAGTGGATTCCTGTTTGTAAAGCGGTCAAATTCTGCGTCTCTATCACATGTCCGAGCATATCTGTGATTTCCACTTGCGCATCACCAGGCTCAGGCATTTGCAAATTAACCGTTGTGGTGCCATTGAACGGATTAGGAATGGTTTGTAGTGCGGACGCACGCTCGGATTCTACATTTTGGATACCCCAGCCAACATTCAACACATATTGGGTGTCAGGATAAATCAGGGTTTCTGTCCACCTACGAAGATAATTCAGATTCTCTACTATGATACTGTCAGGCTGCACAAACCGACCATCTGTTAATCGGCAGGTGAACACCAACGAAAGACTGTTTTGTGATATTGCTGCTACGCAAACCATCATTTCAACTATAATTAGTATCGTTCTTTTCATATTAGATGTTGTTAGGCATTTGTCAGCATTCAATAATTTTACAGTTTTTCAGGGTCAATGGGGAAGATCATGTCGCTGTGCTCGGCGTTGTGCAGCAGGCACTGGTCACAGATGGTGAGCTCGCCGTTGAGACGGCGCTGCACCATGTCGCTCAGCCGGTCGCGGAGGGCCTGAATCTCCACAAATTGCACCACCTCGTTGGCGAAGGCGAACATCAAGAGCTTGCGGGCAGTACGCAAAGCGATGCCGCGCGAACGCAGGTAGAAGAGTGCCTCATCGTCCAACTGCCCCACCGTGGCCCCATGGCTACATTGCACATCGTCGGCGTAAATCTCCAAAAAGGGCTTGGTGTTGATCTTGGCCTTGTCGGTCAGCAAAATGTTGCGATTGGTCTGCAAAGCGACGGTCCGCTGCGCATCGGGTTTCACCACCACATGGCCGAGGAATCCGGCCTGCGCCTCATCGTCCATGATGCCCTTGTACAGCTGGCGGCTCTTGCAGTCGGGCGCGTGATGCACCACCCGGATGCGATTATCGCAATGCTGGTTCTTGTCCACCAGATAAAGTCCGTACAGGTTGGCCTCGGCGAAAGGCTCGTTAAGGTTGATGCGGATGTTGTTGCAAACATAGCCCGCATTGAAAGTGATGGCGTTGCTGTGAAACAGCGAGTACGCCTGCTGATTGACATACAGATGATGAAAAAGCAGCGATTCCGCCTCCTTGTTCTCCGTTTTGTAATAATGGAACTGCGCATGCTCGGCCAACTGTATTTCCGTCACTACATTGAGGAAGGTTTTGCCGTAGCGGGTGGAATCATCGCATTGTATGACAGACACTTCCGAGTTTTGTCCCACGCGGATGAGGTTGCGGTTCTGCACCAGCAGGTCCTCCCGCGAGTTGACTAACGAAACAATCTGGAAGGGTTTCTCCACCTTCACGTTGTCGGGAATGTACAGGAAAACGCCATCGGTGAACTGTTGGGCGTTGCTGGCCATCAGCGGGTCGGCATCATCCTCCTGCGCCTTCAGAAAAGGCTTCACCAGCTCAGGATACTGCTGCAGCGCAGCTTTCAAGCTGCCTACAATCACACCGTTTGGATAGGTGGTCAGGGATTCGCCCTCATGCACATACCAGCCGTTCAGCATGGGCAGCATCTCGGAGCCCATATTGCTGACCTGGCATTGGAAATACTCTTTCACAGGGCGGTACGGGTCCGGAGTGGACTGAATGTGATACCGCTGCATCTGCTGGCTATAATCAGTGAATGATTTCATCCTAACGCAGTTTTCCTTGTTCGTATTCTTCTTTAATCCAGTCGTACCCTCGTTTTTCAAGTTCCAAAGCCAACTCCTTGGGACCGGATTTCACAATTCTGCCGTCAAACAGAACATGCACCACATCGGGCACAATGTAGTCGAGCAGGCGTTGGTAATGCGTGATGACGATGGTGGCGTTGTCTTTGGTTTTCAGCTGGTTGACACCATTGGCTACAATACGGAGGGCATCAATGTCAAGGCCGGAATCGGTCTCATCCAAGATGGCGAGTTTCGGTTCGAGCATGGCCATCTGGAAGATCTCGTTGCGTTTCTTCTCGCCGCCGGAGAATCCCTCGTTGACGGAACGGGTGCTGAGCTTATCGGTGAGTTCCACCACCTTCTGCTTCTCGTTCATCAGGCGCAGGAACTGGGCGCCGTTGAGCGGGTCGAGGCCACGGTACTGGCGGATTTCGTTCAGCGCGGTGCGCATGAAGTTGGCGATGCTCACACCGGAGATCTCCACGGGGTACTGGAAGCCGATGAAGACACCCTCGCGGGCGCGGTCCTCGATGGAGAGGTCCAGCAGGTTCTTCCCGTTATAGGAGATGCTCCCTTTGGTGACCTCATAGCCCTCTTTGCCGGCAATCACCGAAGCCAACGTGCTCTTGCCCGTACCGTTAGGACCCATAATGGCGTGCACCTCGCCGGCATTCACCGTCAGGTTCACCCCTTTTAATATCTCTCTTCCCTTGATGGAAACATGTAAATCTTCAATCTTTAACATAGTGTATGATATTGGGGTGCAAAAATACGATTTTTGAGCCAATCTTGATCAGGCAACATGATAATACATGGAATTCCCTTTGTAGAGACGAGGTGCATTGCGTCTCTACAATTTAAAAAATGAGAAATTCTCCCTCCTAACCCTTATTTTCGGCGGTCCAGTTCCGACTGGATCTTGGCAGCCAGTTCAAAATCCTCGCTTTCCACCGCGCCTTGCAAGAGGTTTTCCAACTCAGGAACACTCATTTCGGAGAGCTGCTGGTTGATGTATGTGTCGGGGTGTGCGGGACTTTGTTCGGCGGGGGCTTCGGGCGAAATCTGTTGTAAAACGTCCATCAACTCGGAGTATTCACGCTCCTCAACAGGCTCTTCCACCTGACAGTTCGCCTCGAAAATATCCTTTTTCATAAAGATCGGGACATTTAGTTTGAGGGCGATGGCCACGGCATCCGACGGACGCGCATCGATATGGAAGGTCTCGTTCTGGGTTCCCAACATCAGCATGTCCGCATAATAGACTCCGTTCTCATAATGGATGATATTCACCTCCACCAAGTCGCAGCCATAATGGTCGGCCAAGGTGACGAAGAGTTCGTGCGTCAGCGGACGGCGCGTGGGCGACTGGTTCATTTCCACCAGGATGGCCCTCGCCTCGCTCATGCCGATGATGACCGGCACATAGCGGTTGCCATCCTTTTCTTTCAATATCAAGGAAAAAGCCTCCGCCGGCAGGGCCGCCGAGTGAATGTCCGCCACCATGAGTTCTATTCGTTCCATAAAGCGGATGTTTTACGATTGGAAATAGGCCACGGCGTTGCGGAAGATGTCCTGCTCCTTATTACCGTTGATGTTCTTATACAACTGGTCGCCCTTTCGTTCGCTATGACCCATCTTGCCGAGTATCAATCCGTTGTCGGAAACAATACCCTCAATGGCATAGAACGATCCGTTGGGGTTGTCGCTGGGACACATGCTGGCCTTGCCCTCCTCGTCGCAATACTGGAAGGCCACCTGCCCGTTTTCGAACAGTGTGCGGGCCATCTCCTCGCTCACCACGAACTTGCCCTCCCCATGACTGACGGCGATGAGGTGCACGTCGCCCTCGCGGAAGGAGGTGAGCCACGGCGAAGCCACCGACGATATGCGCGTGCGCACCAGTTTGGAAATGTGACGGTTGATGTTGTTGCGGTACAAGGTGGGGGATTCCGGTGTGACCGCACCAATCTTGCCAAAAGGCAGCAGACCGGATTTTATCAATGCCTGGAAACCGTTGCAGATGCCCAAAATCAGTCCCTTGCGGGCCAGCAGATCCTCCACGGCGGCTTTCACTTTAACGTTATTTAACACGTTGGCGATGAATTTTCCGCTGCCGTCTGGCTCGTCGCCCAAGCTGAAACCACCGCTCAGCGCCAGAATCTGGGACTCGCGGATGGCCTCCGACAGCTCGTCCAACGACTGGTTGATTTCCGTTTCATTCAGATTGCGGAACACGAAAATGCGCGTTTCCGCACCGGCATCCTCAAAGGCCTTGGCCGTGTCGTAATCGCAGTTGGTACCCGGGAACACTGGCAAGATGACTTTGGGTTTTTCAATCCTGCCCGGGAATTTCTCCACCGGCTGCACCTTGCTGTTGACGGCAAATTCCGCACCCACGGATGTGGTTTCATTATCCGCCATTTCCGGATAAAGTCCGCTGTAAACACCCCTCCACGCAGCCAAGCAGGCCTTTTTGTCCAACGTCTCGCCATTGATGACAAACTGTTCGGACACGCGACCCAACTCCACGACAAACTCGCCCGTCAGCGGCACCTCTGACTCCACAATAAAACTACCGTACCCATAGTCGAACAGGTTGAGGTCGGTGCGGATGTCGAAGCCCAAATCATTGCCAAAGCTCATTTTGGCCAACGCCTCCGCAATGCCGCCATATTGCAGCGTGAATGCCGACACGATATGGTGTTCGTGGATATGCTGGTGTACAAATTCAAAGATCCGTTTGGTTTTTTCAATATCCGGAAGGCTGTTTTCTATTTTATTCGAAATCAAATAGATATAATTTCCTTTCTTTTTAAATTCTGGAGAGATGATGTTACGGTCGTCTTCCGTGGTGATGGCAAACGAGACGAACGTGGGAGGCACGTCCATATTCTTGAAGGTGCCGCTCATGGAATCTTTGCCGCCGAGGGAGGCGAGGCGGAACTGCCGCAACATCCACACGCTGCCTAACATAGCGGCGCAGGGTTTTCCCCAGCGGGTGGGCTCATGACCCATTTTCTCGAAATACTCCTGGAAGGTGAAGCGTATCTTCCGATAGTCGCCACCCACCGCGGTGATTTTGGACATGGATTCCAAAATAGCGAAGACGGCGGCGTGGAACGGCGAACGCATGGCGATATAGGGATTGTAACCGAAGGCCATGACGGAGGCCGTGTGCGTATGTCCATGCAGCACTGGCAGCTTCTGGACGGAGGCCTGGGCTTCCGTCAGCTGGCGTTTGCCACCGAAAGGCATCAGCACCGTGGAGGCTCCAATGGTGGAGTCGAACATCTCAATCAATCCCTTCTGCGAAGCCACATTGGGATTGGTGAGGCAGCTGACCATCTTGTCTTGCCAAGTGTTACCCGCCACAGGCTGGGGCTCCAGCACATTGTCGGGGATGGCGTTGATAACGGCTTTCATCCGCTGGCGCACTCCATTGGTGTTGATGAAGTCGCGGCTGAGGTTGACGATGGTCTTGCCGCGCCAGGTCATGGTCAGGCGGTTGTCATCGGTGACATGGGCGATGATGTTGGCCTCGATGTTCTCCTGACGACAATATTCGAAGAAAGTGTCCACATCCTTGGCGTCCACCACCACACTCATACGCTCCTGCGATTCGCTGATGGCCACTTCCGTGCCATTAAGGCCTTTGTATTTGGTTCTGACGGAATCCAGATCGATGTTCAGACCGTCGGCCAACTCGCCAATGGCCACACTCACACCGCCGGCCCCGAAGTCGTTGGACTTCTTGATCAGGCGAGTTACTTCCCGGCGGCGGAAGAGATGTTGGATCTTGCGCTCTTCGGGGGCGTTACCCTTTTGTACCTCAGCGGCACAGGTGTCGAGAGACTTCTCGTTGTGTTCCTTGGACGAGCCCGTGGCCCCTCCGATACCGTCACGACCGGTACGGCCACCGAACATGATGACGACATCGCCCGGCTGCGGGTGCTCGCGGTGCACATGGTCCACGGGCGCGGCCCCGACCACGGCACCGATTTCCAGTCGCTTGGCCTGGTAGTTCTTGTGATAGACCTCGCGCACATGCGTGGTGGCCAGGCCAATCTGGTTGCCGTAGGATGAGTATCCGGCAGCGGCACCTTTGGAGATGACCGATTGCGGAAGCTTGCCTTCGAGGGTTTCCGAAATGGGCGCGTTGATGTCGCCGGCACCCGTCACGCGGAGGGCCTGATAGACGTAGCTGCGCCCGCTGAGCGGGTCGCGGATGGCCCCGCCCACGCAGGTGGCGGCCCCGCCAAAGGGCTCAATCTCTGTGGGATGGTTGTGCGTCTCGTTCTTGAACATCAGCAACCACTTCTCCCAGCGACCGTCTACGTCCACATCTATGTATATGCTGCATGCATTGTTCTCTTCCGATACTTCCATATCGGGAAGATTACGGTTGGCACGCTCGTATTTGCCGTTGATGCTGGCCATATCCATCAGCGTCTGCGGTTTTACCCGATCACCATATACAGACCGTCGCATCGCCACATATTGGTTGTAAGCCTCCTGCAACTGATATTGCAACGTGCTGGGTGTAAACACTATATCCGTCAACTCCGTTTCAAAGGTGGTGTGGCGGCAGTGGTCGCTCCAGTAAGTATCCAAAAGCTTGACTTCCGTATCCGTAGGCTCCCGATGCTCTTCATTGCGGAAATATTCCTGTATAAACTTCAAATCCTCCAAAGACATGGCCAACCCCATCTTTCCACGAAAATCCTCCAACTGTTCCTCTGTCCAAGATGTGAATCCTTGATAAACAGGCACATCCTGCACATCCGGATTCTCGGTGAGTTCGAGGAGCGACATATCCTTCTCGCGGGCCTCCACCTCGTTGATACAATATTTCTTAATCTGCGCAAACTGCTCCGGGGTCAGGTCTGCATCCAGAATGAAGAGGTTGGCACTCTTGATGACCGCTTCGGTCTTGGGATCCAACAGCGACAGGCACTGCATGGCACTGTCGGCACGCTGGTCGAACTGGCCAGGCAGGAACTCCACGGCGAAGTGCAGCCGACCCTCCAAATTCACCTCCTCATAGATGTTGTCGGTCACCGGTTCGGAAAAAACGGTTGTCTTGGCTTTCTCCAGAAGCACCTCATCAATATGGAAGATGTCATAGACCTTCAGATGCCGGAGGTTGGTGATATTGGTGTTAAAATTGTGGTTAAGAGTGTCTTTCAGACTGGTGGCCTCTACGTTGAAGCCCTCTTTTTTTTCTACGAAGATACGAATGTCGCGCATAAGGACGTTTTTTTTATATGCTGGCAAAAATACGAAATAATCTCCAAATTCATCAAACCAAACACCCACCCTATTCGGATTTCCACGAAAAATGTTATTTTTGCCCGCTAAAATTTTAAGAAGATGTTACAGATACAACTTTTAAGAGAAAACCCACAAGAAGTTATTGAACGACTGAAAATCAAGAATTTCGATGCCACAGATTTGGTTAATGAGATTCGTCAGTTGGATATAGATAATCGCGCCATCAAGAAGAGTTTGGACGACAACCTGATGGAACAGAACCAGGGGGCCAAGAAGATTGGCCAGTTGTTCAAAGAGGGCAAACGAGAGGAAGCGGAAGCGTTGAAAGCCCGAATGGCGGAATTGAAGGAGGCGGAAAAGGCGGGCCGTGCCAAGCTGCAGGAGCAGGAAGCCCTGTTGCAGACCAAGATGGTGCTGCTGCCCAACCTGCCCAATCATGCCGTGGCGCCCGGCAAAGGAGCGGAGGACAATGAGATCGTCTATACCGAAGGCGACGCCTCCAACTTCGATTACGATGCCTTACCACATTGGGAACTGGTGAAGAAATACGACATCATCGACTTCGAGCTCGGCACCAAAATCACCGGCGCGGGTTTCCCGGTTTACAAAGGCAAAGGTGCCCGGATGCAACGCGCCCTCATCGACTTCTTCCTTGACAGCGCCATCGAAGCCAGATTCACGGAGATCCAACCGCCGTACATGGTGAACGAGGACTCCGCCTACGGCACCGGCCAGCTGCCTGACAAGGAGGGTCAGATGTATCATTGTCAGGTGGACAATTTCTACCTCATCCCCACCGCTGAGGTGCCCGTGACGAACATTTATCGCGATGTCATCCTCAAAGAGAGCGACTTCCCGCTCAAGAACTGCGCCTACTCCGCCTGTTTCCGTCGCGAGGCCGGCTCCTACGGCAAGGATGTGCGCGGCCTCAACCGCCTGCACCAGTTCGACAAGATTGAAATCGTGGTCATCGAACACCCCGACCGCTCGTATGAGACATTAGAGAAGATGACCAACTACGCCAAAGGTCTGCTCACCAAGTTGGGTCTGCCTTTCCGCGTGCTGCGTCTGTGCGGCGGCGACATCAGTTTCACCTCCGCCCTCACCTACGACCTCGAAGTCTATTCCAAAGCCCAACAGAAATGGCTGGAAGTCAGCTCCGTATCCAATTTCGAGTCCTATCAGGCCAACCGCTTGAAACTGAGATTCAAAGATGCCACCGGCAAGATGCGCCTGGCTCACACCCTGAACGGCAGCGCCTTAGCCCTGCCCCGCGTGCTGGCCGCCATTCTCGAAAACTATCAGACCGACAAGGGCATCATCGTGCCGGAAGTGCTTCGTCCCTACACCCGTTTCGACATCATTGACTAAAATCATCTATGAAGAAAATCCTCTTTGTCTTCCTGCTGATTTTCTCCTGTGGCGCTTTGTTTGCCCAACAAAGCGAAGAGGAGAAATTGGCGTTACAATATTATAAAGACAAAGAATTTGACAAGGCTGTGGAGCTGTTTGAGAAAATCCAGTCCAAAAAGCCCAACTCTTACGTTTATTATTACTACTACGCCTCCCTGATGGAGTTGCAGCGGTATGATGATTTGGAAAAACTGTGCAAGAGACAAGTTCGCAACTTCCCGAATGTACAGCGTTACAAGGTGGACCTCGGCTACGCGTACGAGCGTGCCGGCGAGAACCAGAAAGCCGAAAAGCAGTATCAGGAACTGCTGCGTAACCTCCAAGCCAAGGAGTTTTCCGTTCAGGAATTGTACAGTGCTTTCTACTCCCGTTTGAAATACGATTATGCCATCGAGAGTATCCTTAAAGGCCGTAAGTTGCTGAACAACGACAAATTCTTAGCCAAGGAGATCATCGCCCTGTACCAGCATCTGAACCAAACGGAAAAAATCATTGACGAGGCCCTGAATCTGGTGAAGGAGGATGACGAAACCTATCTGGAACAGGCGCAGACCGCTATCCAGAACCTGTTGCAGGATGACGAAGACCAAATCAAGTATAACACCGTCAAAACCACACTGCAGAAATACACGCAGAAATATCCTTCCAACATCTCCTATCTGAATCTTCTGCTTTGGATCAACCAGCTGCACAAGGATTTCCCAGAAGCGTTGGAACTGGCCAAATCCATTGACAAGCGGACCAAGAAAGAGGGTCTTAAGACCTATCCGCTAGCTCTTGTGGCAGCGGAAAACAAGGACTACGAAACCGCCATTGAAGCCTTGAACTACGTGATTTCCAAAGGTGAGGATGCTATGAACTACGTTTTGGCCAAGATGAAAATCCTGGATGTGCGCTATCAGCAGCTCACCTCCACATCACCTGTCAAGATGGTGGATGCCATGAATTTGGAGCGGGATTTCCAAAAAGCCTTAGAAGAGAACGGCATCCATTCCGGCACTATGGATTGGATCCGCAAATACGCCCATCTGTTAGCTTTTTATGTGAACAAACCCCAGGCGGCCATCGACCTGCTCACCCATGCTTCCTCCAACACCAAAGACAACAAAGAAAAGAGCCAATACAAAATCGACATGGCTGATATTCAGTTGTATATGGGCGACATCTGGGAAGCATCGCTGAATTATTCACAGGTGGACAAAGCACTGCCGAACGATGCTTTGGGCAGCGAGGCCAAATTCAAAAACGCCAAACTCTCCTTCTATATCGGGGAGTTCGACTGGGCCAAAAGCCAGCTCGATGTGCTGGCCGCCGCCACCACCAAGCTCATCTCCAATGATGCCATCTACTTCTCCCTGCTGATTGCTGACAATCAAGAGGAAGAAGAAGAGGGGGATGATGAGGACACCACGCAGATGCTGTTCGGACAGGAAACCAAAAACCTGCCCCTGAAAAAATATGCCGAAGCCGACTTCCTCATTTTCCAAAACAAAGACGACAAAGCGTTAGAGGTGTTGGACACGGTCATTGCCATGTCGCCGTTCGGCACATTAGTGGACGATGCGCTGTATCAGAAGGCACTCATTTTCATCAAGCAGAAAAACTATTTGGGCGCGGAAGCCCTGCTGAAGAAAATCGAGGAGAACCACGGTACCGAGCTGCTGGCCGACGATGCTGTCTATCAATTAGCAGAGCTCTACGAGTATTACCTGAAAGACATTCCAAAGGCCATGGAATATTATCAGAAAATCATCCGCGATTTCAGTAGCAGCCTGTATGTGGTGGAAGCCCGCAAGCATTATCGGACCCTGCGGGGTGACAACATTCATTAAAACCGGATCAGGATGGATGTTCGGGCAAAAAAGAGGTTAGGCCAGCATTTCCTGAAAAATGAGGACATTGCGCAACGCATCGCGGAGGCGGTACGCACGCCCGATGCGCATGTATTAGAAATCGGTCCCGGAATGGGCGTGCTCACCCAATTCCTGCTCCAGCGGGATTTCGCCGATTTTTCCGTCATCGAATTGGACGAGGAGTCCGTGGCCTACCTGCAAACCCATTTCCCGCAATTGGGCGACAACCTCATCGCCGGCGACTTCCTCCGCTTCGACCTCGGCACCTATTTCCCGGACCAATTCGTCATTGTCGGTAATTTTCCCTACAACATCTCCTCCCAAATCCTTTTCCGGATGTTAGAATACAAAGATCGCGCCGTGGAGTTGGTGGGCATGTTCCAAAAGGAGGTGGCCGAGCGCATCACGGCAACGGCTGGAAAGAAGCAGTACGGCATTGTAAGCGTTTTGATACAAGCGTTTTATGATACTGAATATCTGTTTACGGTAAATGAAAACGAATTTCTGCCGCCGCCCAAAGTGAAATCGGCAGTTGTTCGCGTGACCCGGAATTTTGACAAGAAGCTAAATTGTGACGAAGAGAAATTCAAATTAGTGGTGAAGACGGCCTTCAACTACCGTCGGAAAACCTTGCGCAACGCCCTGCAATCGCTTGCTTTCGCCCCTGACGAGGTAGCATCCAACCCTCTTTTCACACGCCGTGCCGAACAACTGACCATCGCTGATTTTGAACTGTTGGCCAATCTGTTAGCCTAATTCCCATCATTCTTTCCCATAGCACAACTGTGCGAACAGCCGTACCCCGACGGGAACAAGCTCGTCTGGGAAATCGAAGTGCGGATGGTGCAGCGACGGCTGGTCTTTCCCAGAGCCCAGGCCAAACAAAGCCCCGTCGTAATGCTGCGTCAGCAGGCCGAAATCCTCACCCCAGGAAAAAGGGGTATCCTTTTCCTTATAGGGCAACCCGCATTCCGCGGCGGCGCGGCGGATCACCTGCACGGCGTCGGGATGGTTGTTGGATGCGGCGAAATACTCCTTCCAGGCAATCTCATGGCCAAGCCGCGCCGCACCGCACACCTCGGCCACCAGTCTCTCCACTTCGGCCTTTGTCTGCTGAAGCAGCGCATCATCCTTGGAGCGCAGCGTGAAGCGCAACACACCATGGCCGGCGGCCACCCCATACGCAGGCTCGCCAATGCGGAATTCCACCAGCGTCACCAAGCGGAAATCATCGCGAAGCATATCGTATTGGTTTAGATCCAACAAGCTGTCTGTGATTGTCTTAGCAGCGGAATAGGGACATAATGCTTTCTGCGGTTCAGCGGCGTGTGCCGTGTGCCCATGCAGATGGATATCGCAGCTGATGACCGAGCAGGTGAAGCTTCCCTCCCGGCAAATCACGGTGCCTAACTCCTCGCCGGGAATATTGTGCAAGGCGAAAACCCTGTCCGGCTTGTATTCTTCCAATATGTTGGTTTCCAGCAGCTGACGAGCCCCCTCGCCCGTCTCTTCCGCCGCTTGGAAAAACAGTAGCACCCTACCCTTTGATGGCGGGTTTGTGGCCAGCATTTCCGCTAATCCCAACAGGATAGCCGTATGGCCGTCGTGTCCGCACTTATGCGCCACGCCTGGCGTAGCCGATGCGTACGACAGGTCCAAGGTCTCATCTACGCGCACAGCATCAAAGTCGCCCCGGAGCAGCAGCGTGCGCCCCGCACACCCGCTGTCATACACCGCCAGAATATGGTTGTTATCCGGAAAGGTAATCAGCTTTGTAGGAGACCATTGGGTGATTTTGTCCATGATAAACTGATGCGTGCGAAACTCCTGGCCGGACGGCTCCGCCAGCTGGTGTAAAGTATGGCGCAACACACGATAATCGGATTCCGAATGGGTTATATCCATCTTCATTCAAAATTTTGCAAAGGAACAAAATATTACAATCATTACTATTATTGTTTATTTATATATTTGTAAAATTTTTATAATATGAATTTATCAAATTATCCTCTGATAAAAATCCTATTCCCATATATTATCGGAATATTTTGGGCCTATTACGGTTCGTTTTCACTGGGTTTTTGCAGAATTTTAATGGTTTTTATTGGGATAATTCTACTTTTTTCAATGGTTTTTATCCGTTTTCGGCATTATAAATGGCAGAGCTTGAAAACATTTCTCATCATCGTGGGGTTCTTGTTTGCGGGAATGGCCGCCACAATTCTACGAATTTCACCGCACCGTTCCGAAAGCCAGAAGCATGTCCTGTCGCACGAGACCTGTTGGACGGCCCGCATCATCGACTTTCCCGTGGAGCGTGAAAAGAGCATGAAAACCGTGGTGGAAATCCTGCAGTCGGCCTCCGGTCAGCCACTACGGGAAAAGATGCTCTTGTACGTGCAAAAAGATTCGTCGGCCCAAAAGCTTCGCTACGGCGATCTGTTGTTCGTGTCGTTCGAGCCAGAAGAAATTTCGCCGCCTAAAAATCCAGATGCCTTTGACAATCAAAAATATATGAGCCGGAAGGGTATCTTCTACACAGGCTATGTGAGAAATGGGCATTGGGAAAAAATAGGACGGAAGGTGCCGAATCTTTTTCGGGAAATGTCGCGAAGGATGCAACAGCGTCTCTCGCAAACCTTTGTTCTGACGGGCATGTCAGGGCGGGAATACGACATCATCCGCGCTATCCTGTTGGGCGACGATGACACGATGGAACCCGCTTTGAAAGCCTCCTACGCTGCTGCTGGCGTGAGCCACATACTATGCGTTTCTGGCATGCACGTGGGCATCATCTTTATGATTATCGACTTTATACTCAAACCGTTGGATTTGTTCCGAAGTACCCGCATCCTCAAAGTGCTGCTGCTGTTGGCCGTCATCTGGCTGTATGCAAGCATCACAGGCCTGTCGCCCTCCGTCACGCGTTCGGCCACCATGTTTACCTTCGTGTCTGTCGGTTCCCTGATGCGGCGCAACACCAACGTGTTTCACAGTCTGTTAGCATCGTTATTCATCTTATTAGTGATTAATCCGTTATATCTATTTGAAGTGGGATTCCAACTCAGCTACAGTGCCGTATTCAGCATCGTATGGTTTCAACCCATCATTGCCGGATTATACACTTGTAAAACACGTGTCGGGCACTATTTTTGGGAATTGCTGTCGGTATCGGTGGCGGCCCAAATCGGCACATTCCCTATTTCCATTTATTACTTCGGCCAATTCCCCAATTACTTCATTCTCTCCAACTTATCGGTCATAACACTCTCCTTCATTGTGATGATTACCGGCATCCTTCTGCTGTCGGTTTCCTGGGTCCCGATTTTAGCGAAATGGGGTGCTTGGCTTCTGACCAAAGAGATCCGACTGATGAATGGCATCATCTCTTTGATCGAAAAATTGCCCGGTTCCGTCACCACAAATATCGATTATTCCGTCCCACAGGTTATCTTTCTTTATTTATGTATCTTATTGGTTTTAATCACTTTAAAATATCATCGTCGCATAACCGGATGGTTGGCGTATGTAAGTTTCGCCCTTTTCTCATTCTGTTTCGGCATACGGAAAATGGAGCTTTTGCGACAGAATGACGTGACCGTATATGCCATTCGGAACGTGAGTGCCATTGACTTCTGTTACCGGCAGCAGGCTATTCTCTTTTCGGATTCCATCCACAGCGAAGAGGACAGCCAGTACGACTATTCCATCCGAAACCATGCCCGAAAACAACATGCTGTCCGTCGATTCGTGTCTGTGGATACAACGGCTTTTGATGCGCCATTTCTCTGTAAACGGGGGCCATTCATCCGATATGGTGATAAAACGTTTTATCTTCTGAAACGAAAAGAACGTCTCCACCAAACTACGTTGAAAGCGGCGGTGGATGTGCTGATTCTCCAGCATAATCCCGTGCAGAAGCCTGAAGAGGTGGCCGACATTCTGACATTCAAGAAGGTCATGGCTGATGAAACTGTAAGCAAATATTATAAAGAAAGATGGCGGAAGTGGTGCAAGGAGAGGGGGGTGGAATTTCAGGAATGATGTTCAAAAACACAAGGCGCAGAAATACAATCCCAAACTTTTCCCTTTGGCATAATTTTTGTACTTTTGCGGCTTTTAAAAATAGAACGTATAAACTATGGCAAATTTTCTGACCAAAATCTTCGGCACCAAGGCAGACCGGGATATGAAAGAATTGAAACCGCTGTTGAACAAAGCCTTGGAAGCCTACGAAACCATAAAGCTGTTGTCCACGGACGACCTTCGTCATAAGACCGTGGAGTTTAGGGAAATCATCCGTGAAGCCACCAAAGTGGAGGAGGACCGTCTGGAAGAGATCCGTGCCTACTTGGATTCCAACTACGACCTGCCCATTGACGAAAAACAGGAGTTGTACAAGGAGGTGGAGAAACTGGAGGACAAGGTTTACAACACCACACAGAAGGTGCTGATGGATATCCTTCCAGAGGCCTTTTCAGTGATGAAGGAGACGGCCCGCCGCTTCAAGGAGAACGAGATCATTGAGGTGAAAGCCACGGATTTGGACCGCGACCTGGCCGCCACGCACGACGGCATCGAGATTGACGGCGACATCGCCCGTTACCGCAACAGTTGGTCGGCGGGCGGCAACATGATCACTTGGGACATGTGCCACTACGATGTGCAGCTCATCGGCGGCATCGTGCTGCACGAGGGCAAGATTGCCGAGATGGCGACCGGTGAGGGCAAGACCCTCGTGGCCACCCTGCCTGTCTATCTCAACGCCCTTCCGGGCAAGGGTGTGCACGTGGTGACCGTGAACGACTACCTGGCCAAGCGTGACTCCGAATGGATGGGCCGTCTGTACGAATTCCTCGGCCTTACCGTGGACTGCATCGACAAGCACGAACCCAACTCAGACGAGCGCCGCCGCGCCTACAACGCCGACATCACCTACGGCACCAACAACGAGTTCGGCTTCGACTACCTGCGTGACAACATGGCCCGCAACACCGGCGAGCTGGTCCAGCGGCCCCACAACTACGCCATCGTAGATGAGGTGGACTCCGTGCTCATCGACGATGCCCGTACCCCGTTGATCATCTCCGGTCCCACGCCCAAAGGCGACCAGCAGGAATTCGACCAGTACAAGCCCATCGTGCAAAAGTTGTACGATGCCCAGCGTATATTAGTAACGGAAATCCTGACCAAGGCCAAGAAACTGTTAGCCGAAAATCCGGATGCCAAACCGCAGGACGAAGGTCCTATGCTGTTGCTGCGCGCCCACCGCGGTCTGCCCAAGAACAAGGCCCTCATCAAATACCTCAGCGAGCCCGGCATCAAACAGATCCTGCAACGCACCGAGGCTTTCTTCATGCAAGACCAGAACCGCAATATGCCTATCATCGACGAGGAACTCTATTTTGTGATTGAAGAAAAGCAGAACACCGTCGATATCATGGAAAAAGGTATTGATGTCATCAGCAAGGATGCCGACGAGGCCAAGCTGTTCATCATGCCTGATGTAGGAGCCGAAATCGCTGAATTGGAGAAGCAAAACCTCAGCCCGCAGGAGAAAGCCGCCAAGAAAGAGGAGATTTACACCAACTTCGCCGCCGCTTCCGACCGCATCCATACCGTTCACCAGTTGCTGAAAGCCTACACCATGTTCGCCAAAGATGTGGAGTACGTCATCATTGACAACAAGGTGAAGATCGTGGACGAGCAGACGGGCCGTATCATGGAGGGCCGCCGCTACTCCGATGGTCTGCACCAAGCTATTGAGGCTAAGGAAAATGTCAAGGTGGAGGCCGCCACCCAGACCTACGCCACCATCACGTTGCAGAACTACTTCCGTATGTACAAGAAGCTGGCCGGTATGACCGGTACCGCTGAGACGGAAGCCGGCGAGTTCTGGAACATCTACAAATTAGACGTGGTGGTCATCCCGACCAACAAACCCGTCATCCGTATCGATGCCGATGATTTGGTATATAAGACCAAACGTGAGAAATACGCCGCCGTGGTGAATGAGATTATCCGCCTCCACGAGGAGGGACGGCCCGTTTTGGTGGGTACCACCTCGGTGGAGACTTCCGAATTGCTCTCCAAAATTCTCTCGGCACGCCGCATCCAGCACAACGTCTTGAACGCCAAGCTGCACAAGAAGGAGGCTGACATTGTGGCCGAGGCCGGTCGCGAGGGCACCGTGACCATCGCCACCAACATGGCTGGTCGTGGTACCGATATCAAGCTCACCCCCGCTGTACGGGAAAAGGGCGGTTTGGCTATCATCGGCACCGAGCGTCACGACTCCCGTCGTGTGGACCGCCAGCTGCGAGGCCGTTCCGGCCGTCAAGGCGACCCGGGCAGTTCGCAGTTCTTCGTTTCTTTGGAAGACGACTTGATGCGTCTCTTCGGCTCCGACCGTATCGCGAAGGTGATGGACAGCATGGGGCATCAGGAGGGCGACGTTATCCAGCACAGCATGATTTCCAAATCCATCGAGCGCGCCCAGAAAAAGGTGGAGGAGAACAACTTCGGTATCCGTAAGCGATTGTTGGAATACGATGATGTGATGAACAAACAGCGTTCCACCATCTACCGCAAACGCCGTAACGCCCTCTTCGGCGACCGTCTTGCCATCGACATCGCCCAGATGGTGGAGGATGTCTGCACCACCGTGGTAACTGACAACTGGGAGGCCAAAGACTACGAAGGCTTCAGCACCGATATGATCAAGACGTTCGGCTGTGAATCGCCGTTCGAGGAGGGCTATTTCCTTCAAGAGCGCCCAAACAAACTCATCGAACAGCTTTACCCCGTTGTGTATGAGCATTATAAACAGAAATTAATGCACGTCAGCGAACAGGCGTATCCCGTCATAGAGCACGTGTATATGGAGCATGGCGACCGTTTCCAAAATATCGCCATTCCTTTCACCGACGGCACCAAGACCATCAACATCATCGCGCCGCTGAAGAAATGTTACGAGACCAAAGGTCGCGAGGTGGGTCTGTCGTTTGAGAAGGGCATCACACTGGCGGTCATCGACAATGCGTGGAAAGAGCATCTCCGCGCTATGGACGACCTGAAGGAGAGCGTGCAAAACGCTTCCTACGAGCAAAAGGACCCGCTGTTGATTTACAAGCTGGAATCTTTCAACCTCTTCGACCAGTTGCTGGTGCGCATCAGCCAGGAGATTGTTTCCTTCCTCAACAAGGGCAAGCTGCCTATGGCTGAGGAGACCCAAGTGCGTGAAGCCCAGTTGCCGCAGTCGGATGCCAAGAAGTTGACCACCGGACGGCAAGAAGTGCCTGGCGGCGGACGGCAGGTGGCCCCCGGCGGCAAGGGCGCACAACCCATCCGCGTGGAGAAGAAAATAGGACGCAACGAACCCTGTCCTTGCGGCAGCGGCAAGAAATACAAAAACTGTCACGGCAGAAACGCAGCCGAATAATGAGACGCGCTATCCTCTCTGTCACCAACGACCTCTACACGGACCCCCGCGTGGACAAGGTTGCTCTTTTCCTCACGCGGAATGGCTTTGATGTCACGCTGGTAGGTCGGCGGTACGGCGATTCTCCATCCTTGGAACCCCGGAAATACCACACCCACCGGATGCGCCTTCTCTTCCGGAAAGGCAAGTTTTTTTACGCAGAATATAATCTGCGGTTGTTTTTCTATTTATTACTAAAAAAATGTGACATTCTGATTGCCAACGACTTGGATACGCTGTTACCCAATTTTCTCATAAGCAAGTTGCGGCGTAAGAGATTGGTTTATGACAGTCACGAATACTTCTGCGGCGAGCTGTCGGTGGTGAGCAATCCCGTGGCCTTCCAGGTGTGGCTTGCCATCGAGAAATTCTGTTTCCCGAAGTTGGAAACAGTGATTACAGTCAGCCAGTCCATTGTGGACCAATACGAGCAGGAGTACGGCATACGTCCCTATTTGGTGCGCAACATCCCGCCCGCGGGCACGCCGCCCATTACGGAAACACGGGAATCGTTGGGTATGCCCGCGGGCAAGTTCGTCCTGATCCTGCAGGGCAACGCCATCAACGAGGGACGCGGCGGCGAGGAGTTGGTGCAGGCCATGACGCTGCTGCCTGACGCACATCTGATGATTGTAGGCAACGGCACGGTGCTGCCAGTATTGAAAAAGATGGTGAAAGACTTGAGTATTGAAGATCGCGTCACTTTTGTGGGCCGCCAAAACCAGCAGATGCTGTTCAACTACACGGCGTTGGCGGATGTGGGCATGGCCCTTGACCGCGACATCAGCGAGAACCTGCGTTTCAGCCTGCCCAACAAGATCTTCGAGTACATCAAAGCGGGTACGCCGCAGGTGGTATCCAACTTGGTGGAGCGGGCCGCCATCGTCCGGCATTATGGTGTGGGTGTGGTGGCCGAATCGCTGACCCCGGAGGCCATCGCCGCCGCCGTGAAGGAGCTGCAGCAGAACCCCGACATCTACGCCAACTGCAAGGCCAACTGCCGCACCGCCGCCCACGAACTGACGTGGGAGAACGAGGAAAAAGTGCTGGAAGAGATTTACTTGCAATAGCACTGTATTTGCTTTTATCCTATCTTTGCCGCTATGAACAGTGATTTTTTTTACCTGCTGCTGCTTTGTTTGGTTTCCGGCTTCACACAGGCCGTGTTGCTCGGTTTTAGCCTCTTTATGTTCCGTCATCACCGCGCCTTCCAATACCAGCGTGTCTTCGCGTCGGTGCTGATACTGCATTCCATCGGGTTCTTCAACAACTTTCTGGTGGCGGCATGCCAGAACATGCCCTGCTCCGACTATATCAACACGCTGCTTATTTTCTACGATTACGTGATTGTGGGCGGCTACATGATATTTACCGTTGCGCTGGTTTTTCCCAACCGGTACCGTGCGTGGCAACTGCTGCTGCTGGAGATTCCCTTTGTGGCGGCTTTGGTCCTTTTTGCTGTAACAGGCTGGGCCATAATATATCCTGTTGTGCAAATCTTCACCATAATCACCGCCTTTATTCTGTTGGTTGTCTTGGAAATCGCCATACGGAGATACACCGTCATGTTGCATGACAACGTGCTGGACATTGAACATTTTGACCTGCGGTGGGGAGCCTGGCTGATCGCCATCCTTTTCGTGGTCCAGTTGTTCTGGGCTGTCGAAAGCTTGTCGCAGAAAACCTGGTTCACCGTGTCCGTCGCCAACCGCAACCTGCTTTTCGACACCCTTTGGTGTTTCATCGTCATGGCGGCCATTCTTTTTGTCATGCGGAGAATCATCCGGCAGGAGGTTTTCGTGGAGGAAACCGAGGAGGCCGGAAAGAGCGACATTCCCGAAAACGCCACCGCCGACGATACGGTGAATCCATTTCCTCATTCGCCTTACCTTGAAGACCTCATGGACAAAAACATCGAGAATTTCATACATGAGAAAAAAATCTTTTTAGACAAAACCCTGACATTGCAGAAGTTGTCGTCGCAGTTGGGGACCAACAGGCAATATTTGAGCAATTACATCAACCAGAAAAAAGGCAAGACCTTCTACGATTACATCAATGACTTTCGGCTTGAGGAAGCAAAGCGTTTATTGGACACAAAAGGCACCCAGCAGCACCATTCCATTGAGGAAATTGCGGTGTTGTCGGGTTTCAACTCCTACTCCACATTCCTGCGCTCCTTCGCCAAAAAGTACGGGCAAACGCCCAGTCAATATATGAGGGGGAAGCAGAAATAAAACCTCTTTAAATCCCATTTCTTTCATCGGACACTACAAAAACATCTTTCCTTCCGCAAGGGATACTCGCCCACCCGGTGTAGGGCATCCACGCAAAAAGGCATTTTCCCAACACAATCTTATACTCCAACACCATACGGCCTGTCTTGTTATCTTTCAGATAAATAAAACCGTTTCTTTGGCAACCTTGCTTGATATGTGGCTCTGGATGGTTGGTCATTTCTTTCCATTCTTGCACGCAAACCGACACGCTGTCTTTGCGGATAAAAATCCGGTACAATTCTTGACAAGAGGAAAACTCCAACATGGTGTCCATCTGCATTAACAGGGAATCATTACTGTCAAACAGAATTTCGCTGTATTTGTTTTCACAGATGACATCATCTTTTGGATTACCGGCATACAAAATATAATGATAAAGCCGATAATTGTATGTGTCTTGATGTGTTGCAGTATCCTTGTACGACAGACAATCGTCCTCCCTCTCTTCAAGTGTCTTTTCATTTCTATCTATTGAATTGCAAGAAGCCAGTGCTACCAACAGCAAAAGTAAAAACACAACAAACTTTCCAGTCATGACGACCGAATCCGCACCAATACAATTTCTTTTCCCAAAAAGCGTCCTCATATTATATGTTTCCTTCGTTGATGACAAACCACAAACGGTTAAAGCGATTCCAAATAAAGAGGCATTTTCCCAACACGATTTTGAAACACAATTCGTGTTCTCCTTTCTCATCTTCAATATAAATGAAACCGTCTTTCTGATAACCGTGCATTACTATGGGTTGTTTAGTGTCGTCGGGCATATCTTTCCATCTCCAGACGGACACGGTGATGTTTTCCTTTTTTATGGAAACATTATAGTAATGTGATGGGGTACTGTATTCCAACACGGTGTCCATCTGCATTAACAGGGAATCGTTGCTGTCAAACAACATCTCGTTGTATTGGTACTCGCTGGTGAATCCGTAATGTCTGTAGCGATAGACATACTGTTCGTCATATAAATGGTTGAACTGGTAAGTGCCAAGGTTATGGTCTATATGGAGGTTTTCTTCACCTACGCTGTCTATAATACAAATTTCTGATTGTGACTTTTTCAGCAATTTATTTTTCTCTGAACTTGACTGGCAAGACAGAAACAATATCGTTATCAAAACTATCCATATAGGCAGAATACCCGTTTTCAGGAAGTCCTTAAAAGCCTTAATAAAAGTTTTCCTGTCTTTAAATTTTTCACTGGGAAAGAGATGATAGTTTCCATACACAAAAATCTCTGCCTCACTTGCTCTTCGATAAACAAGTCCGTCACTTTCTTCTCCTTTAATATATCTTCTTACCAAAAATGCTTTGAACACTTCTTCCGGTGAGAGATTCTCGACACCTTTGTTTATTGTTGTAATTAAGGTATCGCCCATACCTCCATTAAAAAGACAAAGCAATAAAGCATCATACTCCCGTTGTAAAAGCTCTACTTTTATTAATCTCTCTAATGATGGTATTATCTTTTTAACATCTTTTACAAGCATCGTCTCAGCGTCTTCCAAAGAAATTCCTTCAGCCCATCTCTTATGATTTGGGTCTGATGAGTCAAACGGTTTGGTGTCAATCAAATGACCGTACCCAATAGTGGCATTACCTTTCCCCATTTCCCCTCCATCATCATAAGGAAGCACTTTTACAATATCTTTGCCACTATATATGATATTATATCCCAAACCTTCATATTCTTTTACTACCGAATAAAAATCGGTAGATGGATTGTAACTTTTAACCGTTTTTCTGATTTCAACTTCCTTTTTCTCTATAACACTTCCATTTGAATCAATTGTAACATCATATTCTTTCTTGTCATACACTTCCTTGCCCATAAAATCCGTAAGATGAACCTTGACGTTTATTGTCTCTTTAGAGGATGTGGCAGGTATTTTTATTTCAAACGTCTGCTCACATCCCATTGCCCGCTTGAATTGATTGTTAATGGCAATGTATATTGCTTCCGCACGGCCTTCCACTATAACTGAGACTTTGATATAAAAAGAACTGGTTCTTTGTCTGCTACTTTCAGAAATGTATCGTTCAGGGGAAAGATTGTCCTGTCGAGGATAAGAGTTGACATACTTGCCATTACCTTTCGTAACAAGTACATTTTTGATCTTTCCTGTACTCAATAGGATTTGTCGTTCCTGTTTTCTTTTCTCCTCCCAACTCGGATGAAAGACACTCTCCTCCCCGAAGGGGCTGCTTTTCCAGAATTCAGTATCCATGGCGGAAAGTGCTATTCCTGCGTTTCAGTATTATTCAGTCCTTCCAACATCTGGTCGTCGGAACCGAAAGGACTTTCCCCCAAGGCACAAGAACAAGGAAGTCCGGTTTCATCTTCCAAATAAGTTGAATGAGCCTGTATTATGGTAAGTGTGGATGGCACACGCGTTTCCCAAGTTCCATCCACCGTCACTTCGTCCTGCGATTGCAGTTCCTGAACCAAGGAAAGATTCTGGTC
>JAFYAW010000016.1 GCA_017540505.1 Bacteroidales bacterium
CCGGCGGAATGGTGCAAACCTCACTTGCTGTCCAGGCGGCGGCAGAAGGCCTTTCCCTAAAAACCAAATTCTTGTGCCGCCGCATTCTTGGATTAGTTGGCACGCACCATTCCGCGAAACGCGGTAGCGTTGAGCGGAATCTCCAAACATTCGGGATGCCGTAAACCGCAAATCGAAATTCCCTCTTCCGATCTTTTCTAAAAAATGTAGTTATCCCTATAGTCGTTTTTTGTATCTTTGCTCCCTCGAATTTTAAAACCCCAATGATATGGAACCTAAAAATTACATTGAAGAGAATCAGAAACGTTTTTTGGACGAACTTTTCACCCTGTTGCGCATCCCGTCCATCAGCTCCCAAAGCGAGCACAAGGAGGATATGATCCGCTGCGCCGAACGCTGGCGTGAGCTCATCCTGGCTGCTGGTGCCGACAAGTGCGAGGTGATGCCCGCCGAAGGCAACCCCATCGTCTATGGCGAGAAAATCATCGACCCGAAGGCCAAAACCGTCCTCGTGTATGGCCATTACGACGTGATGCCCGTGGACCCCGTGGAACTGTGGAACACTGAGCCTTTTGAGCCTGTCATCAAAGACGGCAAGATCTGGTGCCGTGGCGCGGACGACGACAAGGGCCAGTCGTTCATGCACGCCAAGGCGTTTGAGACCATGATGAAGACTGGCACGCTGCCCTGCAACGTGAAGTTCATGCTGGAGGGTGAGGAGGAGATCGGCTCGCCCAGCCTGGCAAAATGGATTGTGGAATACAAGGATCTGGTGAAGGCCGATGTCATTCTCGTTTCCGACACCAGCATGATAGCATCGGATGTGCCCTCCATCACGACGGGTCTCCGTGGCCTCTCTTATTGGGAAATCGAAGTCACCGGCCCGAATGCGGACCTCCATTCTGGCATCTTCGGCGGCTCGGTGGCCAACCCGCTGAACACGCTTTGCGAGATGATCGCCAAATGTATGGACGAGAACAACCACATCACCATCCCGCATTTCTACGATGATGTGGTGGAGTGCTCCGCCCGCGAGCGCGAGCTGCTCAATATGGCTCCCTATAATGAGGAAGAGTATAAGAAATCATTAGGCGTGAAGGCGTTGCGTGGAGAGAAAGGCTATACCAAAATCGAGCATGTGGGCATCCGTCCCACGTTCGACCTGTGCGGAATGTGGGGTGGCTATACCGCCGAAGGCTCCAAGACCGTGCTGCCCTCGAAGGCGTATGCCAAGCTCTCGTGCCGTCTGGTCCCCAATCAGGATCATGAGAAGATTGCCGACTTGGTGAAGAACTATTTCGAGGAGAATGCCCCCGACTATGTGGATGTGAAAGTCACCTCATTGCATGGCGGTCAGGCGTACGGCTGTCCCACCGACCATCCGGCCTACAAGGCTGCCGAGGCCGCCTACATGGACACCTACGGCAAGTTGCCTATCCCGATGCGCAGCGGCGGCAGCATCCCCATCATCTCCACCTTCGAGAAAGTGCTGGGCATCAAGTCCATCCTGATGGGCTTCGGCCTTGGCGAGGATGCCATCCACTCGCCCAACGAGAACTACAGACTGGATCATTTCTACAAGGGCATCGAAACCATCATCCAATTCTACCAGCATTACGCAGCGCAAATGGCGTAATGCTGGCGTTGGTTTGTATTGAAAACATTGTAGAGACGTGCCATGGCGCGTCTCTACATTTATTTATGGAAATATCGTGATGAAACAGGGAAATCGAAATAGGTGTTGGGGTAGGGCTCGTTGCGGAGGGTGAAATGCCACCATTCGCCTTGCACGGGCTTGAAGCCGCGGCGGAGCATCGCGTTGTGCAGGAGCAGGCGGTTTTGCCGCTGCTGAGGGGTGATCTGCTCGGAGAAGGTGTGCGACCGCTCGCCGAAGAAGTCGAACGGGCCGCCCATATCCACCTCCTCGCCCGTGGCGGCGTACACGAGGGTCAGGTCCACGGTGGAGCCGCGCGAGTGTCCGGATTTGCGGGCCACGAACCCGCGGGAGAATATCTGCTGCTTGGCAAGGCCAGGGTAGAAGTCGGCGCGCATGAGTGTGTCGCCCGGATCTTGGCCCCATCGGCGGAAGTGCGCCACAGCGCGTTGCGGGCGGTAGGCATCATAAATCTTCAGTCGGAAGCCCTGGGTGCGGAGGTCGTCGCTGACTTTCCGCAACGCGGAGGTGGCCTCCTTCGTGAGGATGGCCACCGGCTCCTCGTAGCCGTCGATGCGGGTGCCCACGAAGTTGTAGTCGCTGTAATAGCGCATCTCCAACAGGATGTCCGGAATGGAGTCGGTGAGGAGGCAGAAAGCGGACATCCCCGTCGTATCCTTGGCGGACGGGACGGGCGTGGTCACGGCGGCAACCGTGTCAGTCGCGGGCATCGGGGGTTGCGACGGCTGTTGCCGCCGGCAGGATGCCGCCGAAAGGAGGATGAGCACCAGTAGCCATGCCGTATTCCATGTGGATCTGCCGTACATTGTGGGGCGTTATTTTTCGGGCGGCAAAAATAGAAAATAATGGCGAGCGGATTGTACAATAAATTGTATTTTTGCACCCTCAATAGGAAGCTCGGAATATGGATGATTCTAAAAATGTTGCAATCCTGATGGCTGCCGGACGGGGCAAGCGCCTGGGCGGGGACGTCCCGAAGCAGTTTTGCCGTGTAAACGACAAGATGCTGATGGAGTATTCCCTGGAGACGTTTCAGAACCATCCGCACATCGATGAGATTGTGATTGTATTGCCGGAGGAGTATTTGAAAATGCAGGAAATGCTTGAGTATCTGTTTAATCGGTACGAGAAGCTGAACCAGGTGCTGGCTGGCGGCGACGAGCGTTTCCAGTCGTCGTGGAGTGCGGTGCAGTGGTTCGTAGACCGCCCGGACGACCATCTGCTGCTGCATGATGCCGCCCGCCCGGGCATGTCGGCCCGCATTGTGGACGACCTGCTCGACGCTTTGCAGCATGGCGAGGCGGCGGTGACGGCTCTCCCGGCCACCGATACGGTCATCCGCGTGGATGGAGAACAGCATCTTCAGGAGACGCTCGTGCGCGAGGGCCTCTATTATGCCCAAACGCCGCAGGCTTTCCGCGCGGGACTGCTCTATGACTGCTTCCTGCAGCTGATCCAGCAGGGTGGGCCGATGCCCACCGACGAGAGCGGCCTTGTGGCCCGATTCCATCCCGAGGTGCCCATTAAAATTGTAAAGGGCGAGGCCCGCAATTTCAAGGTGACCTATTCGGAGGATTTGGATATTATCCAATATTATTTAGTGAATAGTGATTAGTGAACAGTGAATAGTAAATTTTTCTATTATGATGAGAAATAATCTTTTGTTATGCCTCCTTTTCATAGGGATTTTCTCTTTTTGTTCGGCTCAGGAAAAGAAGGTCGTTTCCGAGGAGGGCGGTTTGACACGTAAGGCAATTGTGATTGCAAATAAAGATGTGCTTTTGGACAACGAACAGGTTTTTGAGGGCAAATACCTTCAGAATGAAACTAATATGGCATATCGCAGTCAGGCGAAGGAAAAAGCCCTGGTTGATTTCGGCCGCAAATATAAGACGTCCATTATTGTGGATCCTTTTGTTACGGTGAAAAAAAAGAAGGGGTATTTCATGGTGAAGGTGGTGGGTTATCCGATGAATATATCTGTCCCCGGTATGCATAAAATAGGTAAGGAGGGTGTCACCATTGATCGGAGGCCCTTGCCGCAGGAGAAAAAGGTCGAGCCCAAAAACCGCCAGTAACGGGTTTGTCCGAATCACTTTTTTTGCTACTTTTGCACTCCCTTTTTTGCAAAGGAAATTTCATTTTTTACAACAAATAAAATCGTATCAATAATTATGGAAAAATTCGATCCCGCAACCAACCTTGAAAGATTGGACAAAAAAGATGCCTACCGTGGTGTCAATCCGGCCGTTTGTGACAGCGCCACCTTTATGTTTGAACAAGCCAAGACGATGACCGACACCTTCCACGGTGAAACGGAGGGTTATTTTCTCTATTCCCGTCATTGGAACCCCAGCACGCTCTCATTAGCACAGTCATTGGCTGCCATCGAGGGTACTGAGCTGGCCTGGACCACCGGTTCCGGCATGGCCGCCATCACGGTTGCCTTGCTGCATGAGGTGAAATCCGGCGACCATATTGTCTCCAGCATGACGACCTATGGCGGCACGTTCGCCTTCTTGAACAACTATCTCAAGAAATTCAACGTGGAGGTCACGTTCGTGAACATGCAGGATCTGGAGGCCGTGAAGAAAGCCATCCGTCCGAATACCAAGGTCCTTTACACGGAAACGATGAACAATCCGCTGCTCCGTATCGCCAACCTGCCCGAGCTTTCCAAGATTGCCCACGCCGCTGGCGCAAAATTGCTGGTTGACAATACCTTCACCCCGATGATTTTCTCACCCTACCGCTTGGGTGCCGATGTGGTGATCTACAGTATGACCAAATATGTGAACGGCATGAACGACTGCGTGGCCGGTGCCATCTGCGGTTCCGCCGCCTATATCAACTCCTTGATCGATGTGAACGACGGTACGGCCATGTTGCTTGGTCCTGTGTTGGACACGTTCCGTTCCACCAGCATCCAGAAGAATCTTCACACGCTGCATATCCGTATGAAGAAACATAGTGAGAACGCCATGTATCTGGCCAAGCGTTTCAAAGAGACGGGCATCAAGTACAACTACCCCGGCCTTCCCGAGCATCCCGACCACGAGCTGTTCAAATCGATGATGAATGACGGTTACGGCTTCGGCGGCATGATCTCCATCGACATGGGCACGGCTGAGAGAGCCAGCGCTATCATGGAGAAAATGCAGGAGCTGGGCGTGGGTTACCTCGCCGTCAGCCTCGGTTACTTCAAGACGCTGTTCAGCAACTCCGGTAAGTCCACCTCTTCCGAGGTTCCTGAGGACATCCAGAAGGAAATGGGCATGAGCGAGGGCCTCATCCGTTTCTCCATGGGCTTGGATAACGATCCGGAGCGCACGTTCCAACTGATCAAACAGGCTATCGATGCGACCAAATAAAGGTTTTTCATAATAAAAAACCAATCAGAAAAAAGTCCAATGGCAGAATGTTCCGCTGTTGGACTTTTTGTTTTGAATTTCGTATCTTTGCCGCCAAATTTAAAGCACATGAAATTTACTGTTTCCCAGATAGCCGAACTGCTTTCTGCTGAGGTGGTTGGAAACCCTGAAGGGGTGATTACCACGATATGTAAAATAGAGGAGGGTTTGCCGGGTGGGCTTACATTTCTTTCCAATCCGAAATACACCCATTACATTTACGAGACGAAGGCCACGGCGGCCATCGTCAACCGCGACTTCGTCCCGGAGCATGAGGTGCCCTGCACGCTGATTCGTGTGGAAAACTCCTATCTTGCCTTTGCCAAACTGCTGAATTTCTATCAGGAGATGATGATGCAGAACGCCAAGGTCGGCATTTCCGACAAGGCGTGCGTGGCTCCATCAGCGAAGATCGGCGAGAATGTCTATATCGGCGAGTTTGTGAGTGTGGGTGAGAATGTGGTTCTTGGCAACGGCGTGCGCCTCTATCCGCATGTGTGCTTGGGCGATAATGTCAGGGTGGGGGACAGGACGACCCTCAACTCCGGCGTGAAAGTGTATGCGGAGTGTGTGATCGGCAGCGACTGCATCCTCCATGCCGGCGCGGTGATTGGCGCCGACGGCTTCGGCTTTGCGGCCCAGGACGGACAATATCTCAAGATTCCGCAGATCGGCAATGTAGTGATTGGTAACAATGTGGAGATTGGGGCCAACACCTGCATCGACCGGGCCACGATGGGGTCCACCAAGATCGAAGACAATGTCAAGATTGACAACTTGGTGCAGATTGCGCACAACGTCACGGTGGGCGAGGGTACGGGTATGGCGGCTCAGGTGGGTATCGCCGGCTCGGCCAAGGTGGGCAAGCACTGCATCCTGGCGGGACAGGCCGGCGTGGCGGGCCACATCACCGTGGATGACGGCACTGTCGTGGGCGCGCAGGCGGGCGTGTCGCACTCGCTGAAAAAGGGCATGTACCTGGGCAATCCGGCCATTCCTCTTGGCGAGGAACGCCGACTGATCGTCTATCGCCGCAAGCTGCCCGAGCTTTTTAAAGAAGTACAGAATTTGAAAACACAGGATAAGGACCAGTAGGTCTTGTAGAATTTCCAAAAAGAGTAAGTATTGATGAACAGACAGACAACAGTGAACGCCCCGATTTCCGTATCGGGGAGGGGATTACACACAGGCCAGCAGGTGACGGTCACCTTCGAGCCGGCCCCCGCTGACTATGGCATCCGCTTCCTGCGGGCCGACCTGCCGGGCGAGCCCGTGGTGCGGGCCATCCCGCAGAATGTTTTCGACACCTCGCGCGGCACTTCCATCCGGGAGGGTGAGGCGATGGTGCATACCATCGAGCATCTGATGGCCGCATTGGCCGGCCTCGGCATCGACAACGTGTGCGTGCGCACGCATGGCCCCGAGACCCCCATACTGGACGGCAGCTCGCGCGTGTATGTGGAGATGTTGAAGGAAACAGGCCTCCGCCTCCTCGACGCACCGCGCCGCTGCGGAACACTGAAAAACGAGATAACGCTCTCCATACCCGAACAGCAGGTGAAGCTCACCATCCGCCCCGCCGACCATTTCAAGATGACGGTGAAGGTGGACTACGGCACTAAGGTGCTGGCTGAGCAGGAAGCTGTGCTGGACAATGTCGAGGACTTCTATCCGGAGGTTTACAACTGCCGCACATTCGTGTTCCTGAATGAGCTGCAGTTCCTGATCCAGAACAATCTGGTGCGCGGCGGCGATTTGGACAACGCCATCGTCTTCGTGGACCAGGTGCCCGAGCCGCAGGTGCTCAAGCAGCTGGGCCAGTTTTTCCACAAGGAGGACATCACGGTGATGCCCAACCACGTGCTCAACAATGTGACTTTGCGGCACGAGAACGAACCGGCCCGCCACAAACTGCTCGATCTTATGGGCGACCTCTATCTGCTGGGGGTTCCGCTCAAGGCTGAAATCATTGCCGAGCGTCCGGGACATCTTGCCAATACGACCTTTGCGAAAAAAATTTTAGAAAATCCCGATTTCTGTGTAACAAATCTTTAAAATCATCGTATAGGGAGCGTGTTGATTATTGACATTATTATTGGAAAATATTAGTGTTCAATTATCTTACATAGGTTAATGGTTTGATGCAGCGGAGGCGTGGTTGCTTCCGCTGTTTTTTTGTATCTTTGCCGCCGTTATTGTAAAGCGTTAAGTATGTTTCAGAAAATCAAGGATTATTTTCTAAATAAATATCTTTCTGATAATAAACCAGATAGAAAGCCTAAGTTGGTGTCTTTGACGCAGGCGCGTTCCATCGGGATTTTGTGCGAAATCACCAATGAGGACTCCTATAAGAGCATCTTCCATATCTTCACACGCCTGCAGGAGTCGGGACGGAATGTGAAACTCATCGGTTATGTGAATGACAAGTTTGTGCCCTTCTACTGCCTTCCCCAGCTGACCGCCGACTATTTCTGCAATAAGCATCTCAACTGGTTCGGCCTGCCCAATATGGTGCAGATTCAGGATTTCCTGAAGGTGGACTATGATATGGTGATTGACTTCAACTATCGGTATAATGCGCCGGTCAGGGCTATCCTGTCGCTGACGCATGCGCAGTTCATTGTGGGCCGGATGCCGGATTGCGGCAATCTTTACGACCTCTATCTCGACTGTTTGGATTGTGACAACCTGAAATATCTGGAGGCTGTTCACAAATATACGCAAAAACTCAGTGGCAATGACAGATAGCATATCCCGTTTCAAAGGTCTTGGGGTGGCACTCATCACCCCGTTCCGCCCTTCGGGCGAGGTGGATTATCCCCGTCTGGAAGCATTGGTGGACCGAATGGTCTGCAACCGTGTGGACTATTTGCTTGCCTTGGGCACCACCAGCGAGTACCCGACGCTGAACCCGCAGGAGCGCGACGATGTGCTGCGCTGTATCACGGAGACCAACGGCGGACGCCTGCCGGTGATGTACGGTCTTGGCGGCCCCAACACCCAGATGATGATCCACCAGCTCTCCCGTGTGGAACGCCTCGCGGTGGATGCGGTGCTGTCGGTGACACCCTACTACAACAAGCCCAGCCAGGCAGGTCTGCTGGCCCATTACAAAGCCTTGGCCGAACATTGTCCGCTGCCGATGTTCCTCTATAACGTGCCCGGTCGCACGGCCACGAACATCCAGGCGGAAACGGTTCTGCGGGTGGTCGAAGCCTGCCCCAACGTGGTGGGCATCAAGGAGGCCTCCGGCAGCATGAAGCAGATTCTCTACCTACTGAACCACAAACCCGACAATTTCCTGGTGATTTCCGGTGATGACATGCTGACCCTGCCTCTGATGGCCGCCGGCATGGACGGACTGATCTCCGTGATGGCCAACGCGTTCCCGGCGGAGGTCTCCAATATGGTCCATCTGGCTGCCGCCGACCAGTTCATCAAGGCACGCCTCTACCACGACAAGCTCTTCGACCTCGCACAAGCTTGCTTCAAGGAAGGTAATCCCTGCGGTATCAAGGCGGTGCTGTACGAACAGGGGAGAATCGACAATGTGCTGCGCCTGCCGCTCGTAAGCGTGTCGGAGGAATTGCAGCAGAAAATCCATGATCTTCTTAATCTGTAGCTTTTATGAAACATTTTGTTATAATGGGCTTGGCACTCATGCTCGCCTTCTCGACACTGGCCCAGACAACCGGTCTGGACACGAGTTTGGTGCAACAGTATGTGGAAGTGCAGATGACTCCCGCACAGCTCTACGCCTTCTCTCATGATTTCTCGGTGGACAAGGTCCGCCGGCTGGATGCGGACCATCTTCTTGTCCGGATTTGCTTGGGACGGAAGGAATATGCCCGTTTCCTGAGTTTGGATATTCCCTATAGCGTGGTGCCTCCCACCCGCGCCACCATGGCGATGGCTACTAGCTACAGCCAGATGGTCTCCTCTTGGAACCGTTATCCCACCTACTCGACCTATAAGGCCATGTTGGACACGTTCCAACATCAGTTTCCGAATCTCTGTAAGATTGACACGATTCTGGCGGCCACGCCCGGCGGCCGATCGCTGTTTGCCGTGCATATCAGCAACAATCTTCAGGATAAGGGCGACAAGCCGTCGTTCTTCTACTCCGCCACCATGCATGGTGATGAGCCGGTAGGCTATTATCTTATGTTGCATCTTATTCATTATATGTTGAATAATTATGAAACAGATGCCCGTGTCCATCGGCTGGTGGATAGTGTGGACATTTGGATCTGCCCATTGGAGAATCCGGATGGCACTTATTATTATTCAAACAATCAGTTGAGTTCATATTATTCCACGCGATACAATTATAATGAAGTGGATTTGAACAGGTCCTATCCGCAATTCGGACATTCCACATCCGGCAGTTATGAGCCGGAGATAGAGGCGATGATGGCGTTTGGCACGCAGCATCATTTTACCATGTCGGCCAACTTTCACGGTGGTGCTGAGGTGTGCAATTATCCGTGGGACACCTGGACGACCAACCAGCGTTCCCATGCTGACACGCCATGGTGGTTGGAGGTTTCCCGCCGTTTTGCCGACACTTGCCACAAGTATCACAGCTCCTATATGACGGAAGAGTCCAACGGCGTGACCGAGGGCGGCGACTGGTACGTGATTACTGGCTCGCGTCAGGATTATTTCAACTATTTCCAGTCGTGCCGTGAGATGACCATTGAGGTGAGTGAAGGCAAGGTGGTCTCCTCGAACCAGCTGCCCAACTATTGGAATTGGATAAAATCTTCCCTGCTCAATTACATTGAGGAGAGCCTTTACGGCATTCGGGGTGTCGTGACCGATTCGGTGACGGGTCTCCCCATTGAGGCACAGGTTATGATATCCAACCACGACAAGGATAACTCCCAGGTCTCATCGCATCTGCCAGTGGGTGACTACCATCGTCCCATCAAGGCGGGCACCTACAATGTCACATATTCGGCCCCCGGCTATTATTCCAAAACAATGACACTCACGGTGGGCACGCACGCGACCCTTTGGCAGGATGTGGCCTTGGTGCCGGTAACATACGGTGTGGAGGATCACGACACGTCTCCGTTCACGATTTCTCCAAATCCGGCTACTGACTATGTCGTTCTGTCTACACCGGAAGGCATTAGTGTAGATTTGAGTGTGGAACTCTACGACCTCAGCGGACGACTGATGAAAACGGTGCCGATGAAAGGGACCTCGTTCCGTTTGGATGTCTCCGATTTGCCTGCCGGTGTGTATATGGTTAAAATATCGGACGCTAAAACGGTGTTGCATATTGGAAAGGTTGTAAAAAAATAAACTTCCAAGTCGCTCCGTATGAAACAGATTCGAATGTTTTGGGTTTGCCTGTGCATAGGAATGCTCGGGCGGATGTGCCCATTGTTTGCTCAGACGGATTCAGACTATCGGGTGGAACGGGCGGAGGTGAAACCGTACAAGGGCCGGCCGGCACTCTATATCAATGATGTGCCTGTGGTGCCCCAGTTTTACGCGCTTACCGATCGCCCGACGGGCAACCGGTCGTACGAGTCAGGACCATCGCATAATATTGCCTTGTTCGCCGATGCGGGCTTCATGTTGTACCAGTTGGATTTATGGTTTGAGGATATGGTGGCGGAGGATGGATCGCTGGATATTGGCGAGGCGGTGCGGCAGGTGCGTGGCGTGCTGGTGCATTGTCCGAAGGCGGCGGTGATGTTCCGGCTGCATTGCAACCCCACCTTCCGATGGCTTCGCCAGCATCCGGAGGAGTGTACCCGCTTTGCCGATGCCGGCTTGGCGGAAGAACCTTACCGTCCGGCCTATCAGAATTATCTTTGGAAGGATCTGGACACGGTGCCCAGATGTAGCTATGCGTCACAGCTGTGGTTGACAGAAATGGGGATGATGGTCCGGCAGTTCTGTCGCGACTTTGCTGCGACACCGGAAGGACAGCATCTGATGGGCATCCAGCTGGCTATGGGCTTGAATGGGGAAAACCATTATTGGGCCTTCGTGAAACACGACCCTGACGTGTCGGAGCCGATGCAGCGTTATTTCCGCTCCTATCTTTCGGATAAATATGGTACGGATAAACGATTGCAACAAGCTTGGAATGATAAGAGTGTGACGTTGGCCAACGCCGTGGTGCCGGGCATGGAACGACACAACACGTCCGCAGGCATCTTCCGCGACCCGCAGCGCGAACAGTCTGTGGTCGATTATTATGATTGTCAGCATCAATCTATTACAAACAGTATAAACTATTTTGCCAAAATCGTGAAGGAGTCGTGGCCGCGCCCGATAGCGGTGGGTTGTTTCTACGGCTATTATCTTTCGATGTTCGGGCGGCAGGCGGCGGGTGGCCATCTCCGTGAGGAGGATGTGCTTAACTCGCCGTATTTGGACTTCCTGTCAGCTCCGCAGGCTTATAACAAAAACAGCCGTTTGCCCGGCGGACCGGGCTTGTCACGCGGCCTGGTCGAGTCGGTGAACCTGCATGGGAAGCTGTGGCTCGACGAGATGGACCAGCCCAGCCACTACGGCTACATCATGCTTGGCGGCCTGCAACGGTACCCCAAGCCCGAAAGCATTCAGATTTTGCGCAAGTTCGTGCTGCATCCCTTCTTGCGCGGTGGCGGAATGTGGTATTATGATTTCGGCCCCATCATGACTTCAGGTTGGTGGGATGATCCCGACTATATGGCGGAGATAGCCCGTATGAAGCAGGTGGAGGAGCGTTACTTCCATCATAATCAGGATAATCCGGCGGATGTGTTGATGGTGTTCGACACGAAAGTGTTTTATCATACCGCTAGTTGCGACACGGATGACCCGATTACCGACCAGACTTCTGTGAATGTGGTGGCGATAGAGGCGTTCAAGTCTGGTGCTGCCGTGGCTACCTGCTATTTGTCGGATTTGAAGCGGATGCCGTTAGCAAAATACAAGGTGGTGGTCTTCGTGAATTGTTTCCATATAGAACCGGAACTCCGGCAATGGATTCGTCGTGAGGTGGCACGTGATGGCCGCACATTGGTGTGGCTGACGGCCCCCGGATACAACGATGGCCGTACCTTGGATGTGCGTCATGTGCGGGAATGTGTCGGTATGGAGGTGGATGCGTTCTATGCGGATTCGATTCCCGATATGCGGTTTGCGGAATCCTGGGATACGCTGTTTCAGGCGGGCGAGCGGATTGCCGAGGTGGGCAAGACGATTTTTATGAGTGAAAAGAGGGGTGGAATGTCGTGGCGGCAGGTGTTCTTCCATGTCAAGGATGATGCGGCGGTGCCGCTGGCTCACTATCCGGACGGCACGGTTGCGGCGGCCCGCAAGAATCACGACGGCTTTACCGACTGTTTTGTGGCTCTTCCGATGACCGACTGCCGGTTGTGGCAGCATCTGTTCCGCGATGCGGGATGCCATATTTACGATGAGGATTCGGATGCCGTGGTAGCTGGTTCGGGACTGGTTATGATTCACACGAAAGACGGTGGTCTGCGCAATATACGCCTACGTAATGGCAGGACGGTCAGCCTGTCGCTGAAGCCGATGCAGACACTGCTGTTAGACGCCGAGACCGGCGAGGTGGTGCTGTAGCCGACTGCGGGGAACATTACCGCACCATAATCTCATCCAGGAACAGCCACGATTGGTGGCCGGCACTCACATGCCAATCGGGCAGCTTTCCGTAGTTGGAAACCTTCACTTTCAGATAACGTCCCTGCCCGCTTCCGTTGACGACAAACTCGTGCAGCTTGGCCTCTTCCGACTTTTCAGAGCCGATGCCATTGGCCGTGCCGAAAGGCTGGTAGTGCTCGCCGTCGTCGGAGATGAGAATTTCCACTTTTGATGGGAAGAAAATCCATGCCCGCACATCTTCCAGGCAGCTGACGATCACGCTGCTGACACTCTTGCTCTGCTGCAGGTCGATGATGGCCTCGAAATCCCCTTGGATGCCCTGCCAGCTGCCCACGCGCCAGTTGGCCTTGCCTCGCACGCCGTCAATGAGGCCGTCGTTCCCGCCGGCGAAGTATTGCGGGTTGGGTGGTGTAGTGTAGGTGATGCTTTTGTCCTTGTGGAAGAAATGGTAATGGGCCTCTGCGATGGGGCTGGAACCCAAATCCTTATGGAATGCCACCGCCTTGATGGTCATCTCCTTGTCCACCATGATCGGACTGGTGTATCGTGTGCCGTGCGTGGGTGCCGGGTTGCTACCGTCCAGCGTGTAGTAGATGTCGGTTTCACCCCAAGTGTCAACATCATAGCTTTTTAATTGGAGGTTGTTGGGACGATAATTGAGGATTTCCACTTTTGTGGGCTCACTGAAGGTCTTCTTGTCGGTGGAGAAGTAGGGCGTGGGAGGGGCGGGGATTACCGTCACATAGTCCCCGATATCGCCAAAGTAGGGTTGTGTAGGCAAGGATCCCATGGTGAAGACCAGCTCGCCGCCCTCTTTGATGTCGTCGAACCTGAATCTCATGTATGGGTTGATGAGTTTCTGTCCGTTGAGGGTGAAATTGTTCACGTTAGCCCCTTTCCCTTCGCGACGGATGAATATCTGTTTCCCGTTTTCCAGCTGGATGGTGACCTTGTCGAAGAGAGGATACCCTAACGCGTATTGGTTGCTGCCGGGACAGACGGGGTAGAAGCCGAGGGCGCTGAACACGTACCAGGCCGACATCTGTCCGCAGTCCTCGTTGCCGCACAGGCCGTCGGGCTTGGAGGTGTAGAGCTCTGTCATGATTTTGCGGACGATATCGCAGGTCTTGTCATAGCGGCGCACGAAGTTGTAGAGATAGGCGGCATGATGACTCGGCTCGTTGCCGTGCGCGTACTGCCCGATTACACCCGTGATGTCCGACTGCTCGCGTCCCGTCATCTTGGAGCTGGAGGTAAAGAGGCGGTCCAGAAAACGTTCCATTCGCTCGGTGCCGCCCATCTCGTAAATGTATTCGTGGATGTTGTGCGGCACGTAGGTGGAATATTGCCAGCTGTTGGCCTCCGTGTAGTAGTTGTTGACCTCCGTGGGGTCGAATGGGGTGACGAAGCCGCCGTTGATTTTGGCGTGCATGAAGCCGTTGGGATCCAAGATGTTGCGGTAGGATTGTGCGCGGTGGTTAAACTCGTTGGCCACGTCTGCATTGCCTGTCAGCGAGGCAAACTGGGCGATGCACCAGTCGTCGTAGGCGTACTCCAACGTTTTCGACACGGATTCGTTGTCGGCGTCGCCGGGCATGTAGCCGTAACGCGCGTACTCGGGCCGTCCTAACTTGTTGAGGGTGGCGCTGTGGACCATGGCCTTCAGCATCTCTTTTTCATCGTAGGGATGGATGCCTTTAACGTAAGCATCCAGGATGACGGGCACGGAGTGGTACCCGATCATGCACCATGTCTCGTGGGCCGAGAGCTCCCATACGGGCAGCATTCCCCCTTGGCGGTATTGCTGCATAAAGGTGTAGAGGAAGTCTTCCGATCGTTTCCGGTCGATGATGTTGAGCAGCGGGTGCAGGGCTCGGTAGGTGTCCCACAGCGAGAACACCGTATATATCTGATGTTTGCCGTCGCCCTCGTGGATTTCGCCGTCCATGCCCCGGTAGCGGCCGTCCAGATCCGAATAGAGGTATGGGGAGGTGAAGCAGTGATACAATGCTGTATAGAATGTCCTCAAGAACTCTTCGTTGGAGGATTCCACTTTTATCTTGCCCAATTCGCGGTTCCACTCCGAAACGGCGTTGTTTCGCACTTGGTCGAAAGTCAGACCTTGGATCTCCTTCTGGTTGTTCATGGCTCCGAGGATGTCCACGGCGGAGATGGCCACGTTGAGGGTCACGGTGCGCACGTTGTCGGCGAAGTAGAGGATGGCCTTGCAGTTCTCGCCGCGCACGTCGTGGTCACCGGCAGGTTGGTCGTTGTAGAAGTATTCCACCCGTTGCACGGGCGACGACGGCAGGATGGAGAAGGCGCAATACTGGTCGGGATTCCAGGCCTCGGAACGGCGGAAGCCGAAGAACTCGTTTCCCTGATGGGTGATGCCGGAGGCCAGCACCTTGTCGCGGTGGGTCAGGTCGATGATGATGCCGCGCGGTCCCTTCTTCGGGAAGGTGTAGCGGTGCATGGCCACATATTTGCCGGTGGTGAGCTCCACCTGCACGCCGTTATCCAGCAGCACACGGTAGTGGCCGGGCGAGGCCTGCTCGTTCTTATGGGAGAAGGTGCAGGAATACTCATTATTGTGGATGGACGGCGAGCCGGAAAACGGCATGATGAGGATGTCGCCGTAGTCGCTGCATCCGGTGCCGCTGAGATGCGTGTGCGAGAAGCCGTAGATGCGGTTGTCGGAGTAGTGGTATCCGGAGCATCCGTCCCAGCCGTCGAGGCGGGTGTCGGGACTGGGCTGCACAGCACCGAAGGGGACGATGGCGCCCGGGAAGGTGTGTCCGTGGCCATCGGTGCCCACCAGCGGGTTCACATATTGCGACTGCGCCCACGCGTGCGCGGTGGCGAGGGCGAGTATCAGGAGCAGGAACTTTTTCATTGTTTGGGGTGTTTTTAGAAGCGGCAAAGGTACACTTTTTATATACCAACTCCTAATGTCTTTGAAATGATGGACGCAATATTTGTTTTATAATCGAATACATTTTTACTTTCCGACTTTGTGCTTTGCAAACTAAAATTGTGTATGCACACAAAAATATTTTTCAGATGGAATTCAATGGGGAAGGGCAATAAAAAAAGCGGTCATTTTGACCGCCTTTTGTGTCCCCTCAGGGACTCGAACCCTGGACCCATTGATTAAGAGTCAATTGCTCTACCAACTGAGCTAAGGAGACTTTCTTTTTTCTCTTTGCTTTTGCGGCGGCAAAGATACATTTTTTTTATACATTTGCAAAAAAAATTTTTTTATGAAAATATATACGAAAACAGGGGATGCCGGAATGACTTCATTGTCCGATGGATCAAGAGTTTATAAGAATTGTGACCTTCTGGATGCATACGGCACCGTGGATGAGCTGAATGCCTTTATCGGGGTGCTGATTTCGAAAGAACCGGTCCCTTTTTTGGGAGAAATACAGCAGAAGTTGTTCGTGGTGGGCGGTATGCTGGCCACGCCGATCCCGTTGTGGGAGAAATATTGGAAACAGGTGGACTTGGATGCCTTCGTGGCGGATATTGAACATGAAATCGACGCCCTGTCGGCCCAGCTGCCGCCTTGGAAGGGCTTCATCCTGCCCCAAGGCAACGAGGTGATCGCGACTGCGCATGTGTGCCGCACCGTGTGCCGCCGCGCCGAGCGGAATGTAGTCGCCCTGATGGCCTCTGAAGAGGCCTATAATAAGGTGCAAAAAGTGCTGAATCGATTGTCGGATTATTTCTTTATTTTGGCCCGATTTTTCCACGTGAAATTTGAAGTTTCTGAAACATATTATGTGTCAATGAAATAAAATTTTATGATTTTGTGGTGTTGTACCATAAATATTTTACTTTTGCACCCCAAAAAATTCATATAAATTTTATTCGTAACCGTTATGTATTGGACACTGGAATTAGCAATGAAATTGGAAGATGCTCCATGGCCGGCTACAAAGGAAGAATTGTTGGATTATGCGATTCGTTCCGGTGCACCTATGGAGGTGATTGAGAATTTGCAGGAAATTGATGACGAAGGCGAGTCGTATGATTCCATCATCGATCTATGGCCCGATTATCCCACGAAGGAGGATTTTTTCTTCAACGAGGATGAGTACTAATTAGTTGACTAATTGACAAATGGCTAAATAAAAAAGATTCTCGGGTTGACCGGGAATCTTTTTTTTATGCGAAAAATACGCCTCTGGATTGTATATTTACGCATAATGATAATGTTCGCGATATTTGCGCAGCATCCGGAACGACCCGACCAGTCGGCCTTCGGACAGTTTTTCAAGCGGAAGGAAGGGTCGTCGCCTTCGGAGTTCAGGTATAGATACAGATAAAGGGTAGGGTCTTTGTAATATGGCACGCTTTTTTTGTGCCAAAAGGACGGGATTTCCGCTGTTTTTTGTACCTTTGCAACCTGTTTGACGGAAGGCCGTTTTATATCTATTATAATTGTAAAAATGAAGAAGAAAATATTGGTTACGGGAGGTGCGGGCTTTATCGGCACCCATACGGTGGTGGAACTGCGCCATGCCGGATATGAGGCGGTGGTGCTGGACAACCTGTGCAACAGCAGCCCAAAATCCTTAGAGCGGGTGCGTGAGCTGACGGGTGGGGTGGAGGTCCCCTTCTGCCGTGCCGACATTCGCGACCGCGAGGCTTTGGATGCACTGTTCTCCCAGCATCAGTTCGAGGCCTGCATCCATTTCGCGGGACTGAAGTCCGTGGGCGAGTCGGTGGCCAAACCGTGGGAGTATTACGAGAACAATATCGTGGGCACGCTCACGCTGTTGGATGTGATGCGCCGTCACGGCTGCAAGAACATCATCTTCTCCAGCTCCGCCACGGTCTATGGCGACCCGCTGCAGATCCCCATTACGGAGGAGTGTCCCAAAGGCCAGTGTACCAATCCGTACGGCTGGACCAAGAGCATGTTGGAGCAGATACTGACCGACATGCAGGTTGCCGACCCCGAGTGGAACGTGGTGCTGCTGCGCTACTTCAACCCGATTGGCGCACACCCGTCGGGCAGGATAGGGGAGAACCCCAACGGCATCCCCAACAACCTGATGCCCTACATCACGCAGGTGGCCATCGGCAAGCGCGAATGTCTGGGTGTGTTCGGTGACGATTATGACACGTCCGACGGCACCGGCGTGCGCGACTATATCCACGTGGTGGATTTGGCCGTGGGGCACGTCAAGGCATTGGAGGCCATCAGCCGCCGCTGTGGACTGGCTGTCTATAACCTCGGCACGGGGCACGGCTATTCCGTATTGGAGGTGGTGCACGCCTTCGAGGAGGCCAATCATCTGAAGATTCCCTACGTCATCAAGCCGCGGCGCGCGGGCGACGTTGCGCAGTGCTACTCCGACCCCTCCAAGGCGGAACGCGAGCTGGGCTGGAAAGCCCAATACGGCATCTTTGAGATGTGCCGCGACAGCTGGAACTGGCAGAAAAACAATCCCGATGGATATGGGGATTGATGGTTTTATAATATAATGATAATTAGTAAGATACTATGTACGAGTTTAATGCTTTAGAAACGAAGAACCGGTTGGTAGAATGGATTCGCAACTGGTTTGAACAAAACGGACCGGGCTGCAATGCCATCGTGGGATTGTCGGGCGGCAAGGATTCCACCCTCTCGTGTGCCCTTTGTGTGGAGGCGTTGGGTAAGGAGCGCGTCATCGGGGTGGGCATGCCCGACGCGGGCCAGGACCTGCATGGGGCCGATGCCATCGCCCGCCACTTTGGCATTCGCTTTATCGAGGCCAACATCGGCGGGATGACCGAAGCCCTGCGGCGGATGTTCGCCGACGGGAAAACCAAGACCACTGATCCCTGGTGGTTCGACATGTCGGTGCAGGCCGAGCAGAACATGCCCCCGCGCCTGCGCATGGTGACGCTCTACGCCATCAGCCAGTCGAACAACGGGCGTGTGATGGGCACATGCAACCTCAGCGAAAACTACATCGGCTATCTGACCAAATTCGGCGACGGGGCTTCCGACGTGGAACCGCTGGCCAACCTCACCGTCACGGAGCTGCTCCAGATCGGCGACCTGATGGGCATCCCCTACGAGTGGGTCCACAAGGTGCCCACCGACGACCTGCCGCACTCCTCCTCCGATGAGGAGAAATTCGGCTTCACCTACGCCACCTTGGACCGCTACATCCGCGGCATTGAGGAACCCGAACCGGAAATCAAGGAGAAAATCGACCGGATGCACCGTAACAACTTGTTCAAGCTGAAATTGGTGGACACATTCCCCGTATTTTGACAAAAAAGTGTTTTAGGATTGAAAAAACGGAAAAATAGGTTATTTTTGCGCAAAATTTGATGCTTATGAAACAGATGCGGTACCTATTCATAATACTTTTGGCTACGCTTTCTTTAATTTCTTGTAAATCAATAGAAAAGGCAGAAACGCCCGAAGAAGTGACCAAGGCTTTTGTGACAGCGTTTATTACGGCTGACTTTAATAATATGTACAAATACACCCGTTCCAACAACAAGGAGATTATCCAGCAGCTGGAGAAGACCACGGATGACGCACAGCGGGAACGGATGAAGAATGTGAAGGTGGAATTTCAGGATGTGACCTGCAAGATGGAGAACGACTCGTTGGCCGAATGCAGTTGCCATTTCACGAAGGACGGTGCCAAACGCAATGTGGACTGCTGCCTTTGCAAGGAGAATGGCAAATGGGTTGTGGACTTGATTGCACACGTGAAAAACCAATAAGCCTTCATTGTATTTTTGGACACATACGAAGTGTCCCTATATTCTCTTAAAAACAATATAAACATTAAAAACCATATCTCTCCATGAACTTTGTAGAAGAATTGAAATGGCGCGGCATGTTACACGACATCATGCCTGGAACGGAAGAACTGTTGCAGAAAGAAGTCTGCTCCGCATATCTGGGCATTGACCCGACGGCGGATTCCTTGCATATAGGCCATCTGGTGGGCATCATGATGCTCTCGCACCTGCAGCGTTGCGGCCATCGGCCCATCGCCCTGCTGGGTGGTGCCACGGGTATGATTGGCGACCCGTCCGGCAAATCCCAAGAACGTAACTTGCTTGATGAAGAGACCTTGCGCCACAATCAGGAGTGCATCCGCAAACAGCTTGGCAAATTCCTGAAGTTTGACACGGGTGAGCCTAACAGCGCCATCCTCGTCAACAACTTCGATTGGATGAGCAAGTTCTCCTTTCTGGAATTTATCCGTGACATCGGCAAGCACATCACGGTCAACTACATGATGGCCAAGGATTCGGTGAAGAAGCGCTTCAACGGCGAAGGCGACGGCATGTCGTTCACGGAATTCTCGTATCAGCTGGTGCAGGGATACGACTTCCTGTATCTGTATCTGAATTATGGCTGCAAGCTGCAGATGGGTGGCTCCGATCAGTGGGGTAACATCACCACTGGCACCGAGCTCATCCGCCGCAAGGCTAACGGCGAGGCCTACGCACTGACCTGCCCGCTCATCACCAAGGCCGACGGCAGCAAGTTCGGCAAGACGGAGAAGGGCAACATCTGGCTCGATCCCAACCGCACCTCGCCCTACACCTTCTACCAGTTCTGGCTCAACTGCTCCGATGAAGACAGTAAGCGTTATATCCGCATCTTCACCCATTTCACCAAGGATGAAATTGAAGCGATGGAGCGGGAGCATGAGGCAGCCCCGCATCTGCGTGTGCTGCAGAAGGCACTGGCCAAGGAGCTGACAATACGTGTGCACTCGCAGGAGGATTACGACGCGGCTGTAAAGGCCTCCGAAATCCTCTTCGGGAAAGGCACCACGGAGGATCTGGCCTCCCTGCCTGAACAGCTCTTCCTCAGCGTGTTTGACGGTGTGCCGCAATTCGAGGTGCCGCAAAACATCATCGCTGACGGCTGCGGGGTGGTGGACTTCCTGGCCGAGCATACTAAAGTCTTCGCGTCCAAGGGCGAAGCCCGTCGGATGCTCAAGGACAATGGCGTATCCATCAACAAGGCCAAAGTGAAAGAGGATGTGACTATCAATACAGAAAATCTTCTGAATCAGCGCTATATTTTAGTCCAGAAGGGAAAGAAGAACTACTATATTGTGAAAGTTGAGGGTTAAGAGTTGAGAGTTTATAAATCGCAAATCGAAAATCGCAAATCGTAATGGGCTGGGGTAGTATCATATTCATCATCATCGTCGGCATTCTGCTGATGATTCTGGACTTTCTGGTGATTCCGGGAGGTGTGGTGGCCATTGTGGGTGTGCTCTGCATGGTGGGCGGCGTTGTGGCGGCCTTTGTGCAGTACGGTTCCATGGCCGGATTCCTGTGCCTGATCTTCACGGCGGTGGCGGTGGTGGGCTCTTTTGTGATGATGATGCGCACCAAGACGTGGCGCAAGTTGCAGCTTGACACGCAGATTGACGGCAAGATGAATGAGGTGGACCCCTCCAAGGTCCAGGTCGGCATGATTGGCCGCGCCATCTCGCGCATCGCCCCGATGGGAACGGGCGAGTTTGACGGTGAGATCGTGGAAGTGACGTCCCAACAGGAGTTTATCGATGTGGATACGGAGATTGAGGTTACGAAAATTGAGGCAAGTAAAATATATGTAAAACCAAAATTGTAATGAAATGACACAGACAGTATTTATCATCATCGGCGTACTTGCGCTGCTGATTCTTTTCTTCTGGATGGTTCCGTTGCGCCTGTGGTTCATCGCCATCCTGAATGGCGTTCATGTCTCACTGGTGCAGCTTATTCTGATGCGCTGGCGTCGTGTTCCGCCAGATATGATTGTCAATTCGATGATTACGGCCACCAAGGCCGGTATCAGGCTGAACCGTGACCAGTTGGAGGCGCATTTCCTGGCGGGCGGCCATGTGAAGCCCGTGGTGAGTGCCCTCATCTCGGCGGAGAAGGCCAACATCCCCTTGGATTTCAAGGCGGCCACGGCCATCGACCTGGCCGGTCGTAATGTGTTGGAGGCCATCCAGACATCCGTGAACCCCAAGGTCATCAACACGCCGCCCGTGGCCGCCGTGGCCAAGGACGGCATCCAGCTGATTGCCAAGGCCCGCGTGACCGTGCGTACCAACATCCGCCAGCTGGTGGGTGGTGCCGGCGAGGAGACCATCATCGCCCGTGTGGGTGAAGGTATCGTGTCCGCCATCGGCTCCGCCGAGACGCACAAGATGGTGCTCGAGAATCCGGATTCCATCTCCAAACTCGTGCTTTCCAAGGGCTTGGACTCCGGCACGGCATTCGAGATCCTCTCCATTGACATCGCCGATGTGGATGTGGGTAAGAACATCGGTGCTATGCTCCAGATGGACCAGGCCAACGCCGACAAGAACATTGCCCAGGCCAAGGCCGAAGAGCGTCGTGCCATGGCCGTTGCTCAGGAACAGGAGATGAAAGCCAAGGCTCAGGAGGCCCGTGCCAAGGTCATCTTGGCGGAGGCGGAGGTGCCGTTGGCACTCGCCGACGCGTTCCGCAACGGGAACCTCGGTGTGATGGATTATTACAAACTTGAAAATATCAAGGCTGACACCCAGATGCGCGAAGGCATCAGCAAGGTGGGCCAGTCGAACCAACCCAAAACCAATTCCAAATAATTATGAAGAAATTATCAATAACACTGATTATTATCATGTCAATAGCATCTGTTTTCGCACAGGAAAAAGCCATTCCGAAAGGCGGTCAAACGCTTAAAAATATTGAACCCCAACCCTACATTGAACTGCCGGCTCCGCAGCGCAAGGGTGGCATGCCCCTGTATGAGGCCCTGAATATGCGGCAGACCAACCGCAAATTTGCCGAGAAGCCGCTCAGCCTCCAGCAGATTTCTGATCTGCTCTGGTGTGCCAACGGGGTGAATCGTGAAGACGGCAAGCGCACGGCTCCGTCCGCACGCAATGCCCGCGAGATTGAGATCCTTGTCTTTTTGGACAAAGGTGTGTTTCTGTACATTCCGGAAAAACACAGCCTGCAGATGCTGTTCGAAGAGGACATGCGCGGCAAGGTGAGTACGCGCAGCGATATGCCCGAAAAAGCACCCGTATGCCTGCTGTTTGCCGCGAACCGCGCGAAAATGGATGGCTTCGATGAGGATGCTGTACGCTTCTACGGATGCACGGATGCCGGCTATGTGAGCCAGAACGTGTATCTGTATTGCGCTGCCAACAAGCTCAGCACGGTGGTAATGGGTGCCATTGACCGCGACGCCCTGCGCGAGGTGCTGCCTTTTGATGGCGATCCCGTATTGGCCCAGCCTATAGGATATCCTGTTGAGAAATAAGGCGATGCGTACGATACGAGTATTGGCCTGTATGACATTCATTTTGGGCATAGCCATCGGCGGCTATGCCCAAAATGTTGGTGGAAAACTTCCACGCTACTCCTATACGATGGTGCGTCTCGACTCCTCGTGGGATGCCAAGACGGATGCGAAGCTGGCACGCTATGTGGCCCGTCAGAAAGCAAAACTCGACAAGCAGATGGGGGTGGTGATCGGGCAATGCCAGACAACGCTGAATTCCGCGCCGCCGCAAAGCCCCCTCTCCAATTTCCTGACCGACCTTCTATTGGAGAAAGGTCCAGAATATGTGCAGTCGGAGGATTTCCCGCGCTGTGACATCGCGATGCTCAATTTCGGCGGCATCCGCTCCCAGCTCTCCGCCGGAGATATTCATATAGGTGATATCTATGCCCTTTCCCCATTTGATAACTATTTGGTGTTTATTGAGTTGAGAGGGCCTGAATTGCGGAAGGCGTTAGAACGCTTCAAACCCTTGACACAGAATGCCCCGTTTGCCGGTGCGCAGATGACCTTCCAGGGCGACAAGCCCGTTCGCATTCTGATTGGGGGCGAACCTCTACGGGACGACCGCATCTACAGACTGGTGACGCTGAACTTCATCTCAGAGGGTGGCGACAACATCCTCCGGGGGGTGGAGTATGAGCGGGTCTTATATACGCCTGTTGTGTTCCGCAATTTTTTGATACGGGAAATAAAGAAAATGTCAAAGCCTGTCACGGCCATTGAGGATGACCGTGTGATTTTAAAGTAAACCAAAAATCTGTTTATATGATAACATTTGTTATTGCAATTGTCTTGCTGGTGGCCGGTTACCTTCTGTATGGCCGATTGGTGGAAAGGGTTTTCGGGGCAGACCCCAAGCGCGAAACCCCTGCCCAGTATATGGCTGACGGGGTGGATTATGTGCCGATGAAGCCGTGGCGCATTTTTCTGATACAGTTCCTGAACATCGCCGGTGTGGGGCCCATCTGCGGTGCCATCATGGGCGCGCAGTTCGGCACGGCCTCTTTCCTTTGGATTGTGTTCGGCAGTATCTTTGCCGGCGCGGTCCACGACTATCTGGCCGGCATGATGTCGCTGCGCGACAAAGGGTGCAGTCTGCCGGAAATCCATGGCAATTATCTGGGTACGGGCATCAAACAGTTCATGCGCGGCTTCATGGTGCTGCTGATGATTCTGGTCGGGGTGGTGTTTGTGAACACGCCGGCCATCCTGCTCAACCAGCACTTCACTCCCAATTGGAATATCTACATCTGGGTGGTCATCATTTTGGGGTATTACCTCATAGCCACGCTGTTGCCTATCGATAAACTGATCGGGCGCATCTATCCCATCTTCGGATTCTTGCTGATGGGTATGGCCGTGGCCATTGTGGTGGCTTTTGTCATAAACAAGCCTGCTATCCCGGAGGTGTGGGACGGTTTGCAGAACACGCATCCCGATGCGGCGCACAACCCCATCTTCCCGATGATGTTCATCTCTATTGCCTGCGGGGCCATTTCCGGCTTCCACGCCACACAGTCGCCGCTGATGGCCCGATGCATGACCAACGAGCGGCAGGGACGGCCGATTTTTTACGGTGCGATGATAACCGAGGGCGTGGTGGCACTCATCTGGGCTGCCGCCGCCGCCTATTTCTTCGGTCCTGAGAGTCCGGTGAATACCGCCGGCAAGGGTGGTCCTGCCATGGTTGGCATCATTGCCGAGACATGGTTTATCCCCGTCATCGCCACCATCACCATTTTGGGTGTCATCAGTGCGGCGGTGACCTCCGGCGACACAGCGTTGCGTTCCGCCCGACTGATTGTCAGCGACTTCCTGCACATTGACCAGAAACCCGTACGCAACCGGCTGATGGTGGCTGTGCCCATTTTCGTGGTTACGGCGGTTGTGTTAGTGTATAGCCTTGCCGACAAGCAGGGCTTTGACGTGATTTGGCGTTATTTTGCGTGGGCCAACCAGCTGTTGGCCACATTCACACTGTGGGCCATCACGGTCTATCTGCGGCGCAACAAGAAGGGTGCATGGTATCTGATCACCTTACTCCCTGGCCTTTTCATGACGATGGTGACGGGCTGTTTCCTGTTTGTGGCGGAAAAGGAGGGGCTTGGCTCCGTCCTTCCGCGTCCGGCGGGCTACGCCATCGGTGCCGCCATCACGCTTTTTGTGCTGGTCATATTCTGCGTGAAGGAGCGACCGAAAGGTGTTGAGCCGTTAGACAAGATGTAAATCTTTGAAAATAAAAGAATTTTGTCGTTTTATACGGCAATTATGCAACAAAAGTGGAGAATGATATTTTTTAAGATGTCGTTTTTCACTTTTTTTATGTTAAAAATGACGCATATATGCAAAAAAAAGATTACTTTTGCCAGTTTTTTATAAAATAGTAGAAAAGTTTGAGAAGAATCATTTTTAGTAACATAATAACTTAATTATTCATCAAATTAAAAACAACAACAGTATGAAAAAAATTTTTACATTGGCATTGATGTTATTCGCTTTGGTGGCGGTGAATGCCCAGAACTACATCCTTCAGGAAGGTTTTGAAGGTGCCACCTGTCCTCCGACCGGTTGGACAATTGTGTATGCGGACGATAGTGCGGCTCTCAACACCATGACGCATTCCGCAACACAGGCCTATGAGGGAACCCAATCTTTCCGGTTCTCATCTTATTCCCATACCACGGACTACACCCAGTATCTGATCACCCCGGAACTCACCCTTACGGACAGTGCGTATGTGGCTTTCTTCTATCGCAAGCATAGTGCATCGTATGACGAGCCTTTCCAGGTCGGTTTTTCCACTACGACGAGTGCGGTATCTGCGTTCACGTGGCTGGACACTACGACGGATGCCATTAATACGGATTGGATGCTCTTTGCTATGAAGGTGCCCTCAACGGTGAAGTATGTGGCCATCAAATACGAGGGTGATTATGCCATGTATTTGTACGTTGATGATTTCTTCGTTGCGAATCAGATTCCGTCCAGCCTTAACGCCACAAGCGTAGCCCTTGCCCCTACGATGGTCCCTACGGGCGTTGATGCTGATGGCGCTTTCGACATTAGTGTAATGAATATTAATGATCCGATTTCGGTTACGGTTACCAGCCCGTTCTCAGTGTCGTTGGATGGGACGCAGTATCAGAATACGGTCACAATCCCGACTCCTACGGCCATCTCCGCAACATATCCTGTTTTTGTGCGCTTCAACTCCGCTACGCCGGGTGTGTTTGCTGACAGCATTTTGGTCTCCGCTGGCTCCACTTACATTTGGGTTCCGGTCTCTTGTGAGGCTGTTGTCTGCTCCGCTATTGACAGCCTGCCGTTCACGTACGACTTCAACACGGGTGTCTATCCGCCGGTGTGCTGGACCGCTGACGATGCCGATAACTTCACACGCGTTGCATACGACACCATCGGAGTGAATTATGGTCTCGCTTTCTTGGATGAAGCTATGGTGGTTACTCCTGAAATCAATTCCACAGATCCTATTCTGTTGAGCTTTGATTATTCCACATATCTTGGTGAAAACGCCACCAGCAAATTCCATGTCGGATATTCCACTACTACCAATGATGCGAATGCCTTCACATGGTTTGGAGAAGTTTCCGTCAGTGAAGGTGGTGACTTCACTTATACTCAAGTGCTTCCCGCCAACACGAAATATGTTGCCATCCAAATGACGGAAATGGGTTCTTATGTTTATGTCATTTTCTCTTATTATAATTATCTCTTCGTTGATAATTTCTCAATGACAGCAATTACAAGCCCTATCATCCTGCTGAGTCCGTCCACTCTTGATTTTGGTAATGTCGTTGTTGGCAACAATAAGGACAAGACTGTTGATGTGACTGCTGCATTGCTTACCAGTGATATCGCCGTTACGGCTCCTGCCAGCTACGCTGTCTCCAACAACGGCAGTACGTATGCTGCCACCACTACGCTGCCTGCTGCTGGCGGCACGCTCTATGTACGCTATGCTCCTACCGCAGCTGGAACAAGTACGGGCAATGTGGCTCTGACAAATGGTTCTCTGACAGAGAATATCGCCGTTACTGGAAATGCGGTTGATTGTTCCGATCCTATGAGCTTGCCTTTCACGGAAGATTTCGAGGATGCCCTGTCGGCTTGCTGGCAGAACATCGATGCCGATGGCGATGGCTATGTGTGGAATTCCACCATCGAAACAGGATACAGTGCTTCGGCTTCGGCTAACTCCGGTGACGGATGTTACTATTCCGAATCTTATCATAGTGCTGCTCTGAATAACGACAACTGGCTGATTACTCCGGCACTTGCCATTCCTACCGAGGGTGCTAACCTGACCTGGTATGTTGCCACACAAGATCCCGATTATCCTGCAGAATATTATGAGGTGAAGGTTTCCACCTCCACGGATTTGAGTTCCTTCACAACGATATTCTCTGAAACGCTCTCTACGGACGAATGGCTGCGGAGATCTGTCAACCTGACGGGAATGGAAGGCCAGAATGTTTATATCGCCTTCAGACATACGAATGGAAACGACCAGTTCTGGATGAAGATTGATGACATTTCCGTTACGGCTGGTCTGTCTGGTGTGGAGAACCACGAAAGTCTCGCCACCATCTATCCGAATCCGGCCAACAACGTCCTGAACATCAACGCCAATTCCAATATCAGCATGGTGGAAGTGTTCAATGTGATGGGCCAGATGGTTGCCTCTTATAATGCCAACGATGTGAACACCCAAATCAACACCAGTAATTTCGCCAACGGTGTTTATACGGTGAGAATCCATACTGAAAACGGCGTGTCCAACCAGAAGTTCACGGTTGCCCGCTAATTTCAGGTAATTGCCAAATGTGAAAAAATCCCGAAGCTTTCACTTCGGGATTTTTTTGTGTTAATACTCTTTCAACTTTTCGGGTGCCTTGAGTGTGAACAGATCCTTGCCGGTGCTTTGCAGGACGAATAATCCTTGCCGGAAGGCATACTTGTCGGAATCCTCATCGTATTTGATGGCGGCCACGGCAGGATAGACGGTGTATTGCGCAAAGGGATGGAAGGCCTCTTTGAAATGATTCATCTGTTCCAGGAAATAGTCCACATCTTTCACCTTGCAGGTGGTCTTGACCTCCACAACCACGGCCACGGTGGTGTTGCATAGTATCACGTCCACCTCCATGGATCCGTTTGGGAACTCTCCTTTCCGAGCCTCCTGATAAACCTGCGTGATGCCGATATTCTGCTGTTTGAAAAGCTCTAAACAAGCGGGTTTTGCCAAGGCCTCAATGAGTTTTCCCCAGTTGGAGGTGTACATGCTGTAATGCTGGCTCACTGTCTGGTACAACTTGTCAACCCTTTGAGATGTCAGATTCAGCTGACGGTCGGTTTCTTTCAGTTGTTCTGCGTTTTCCTTGATTAGACGGTCCGTCTCTTTCTGCCGCAGAGCCGTTTCCTTCATCAGCTTTGTGATTTCTTGAGTCTGTTTATTGGCCTCACGTAGGGATGCTACAATCCCGTTCAAATCAAGGTTGTCATAATCGATTGCTGTAGTGTTATTCATTGCGGTATATTTTATGGTTTGTTAACACGCTGCAAAAATAACAAATATTTTAATATAAACCCTATGAATTTTTGAAAATATTTTATAAAAAGCAAATATTTACAAATAATAATTAAATTTTACAAGAAATAAAAGGAGAAACGTCGTGTGCGAATGAAAACACGAACGGCCAAACCTATACATATTATTATAATAGGCTATAGACGGTTTTTACAAGATATTACCGATACCGGCTAGCAGGGAGAAAAGGAAGGTTGACATCACCAGTATGGGCAAGTATTTGTCCAAAGTGCTGCCATGATGCTTCCATACACCTGTAAGATGCAAGATATAGAGCGGTAAAACAATCACATACAGAAGACTCCAGGCGGATGTGTATGTGATGAGTGTATATGCAAGCATGAGAATCCATCCGGCGGTTATCAGAATCGTCTGATAGACTTTAGCCCGCCGCTCGCCGATTTTCAACGGGATGGTGATGCGCGTGTCCGCATCCGATTCCATGTCGCGGATATTGTTGGTGTTGAGCACGCCCACGCTGAAGCAGCCGATGCATGCGGCGGGTAGCAGCACCGCCCAGCTGTCGAATGCGCCGGCCACCACGAAATAGCCGCCCATTACCGATACCAGACCGAAGAAGATGAACACGGAGATGTCGCCCAGTCCGCGGTAGCCGTAGGGCCGCTTGCCTAACGTGTAGTGCGTGGCCGCCCATATTGCGCACGCGCCAAGGATCAACAGCAGGATGGCCTTCAATGAGAACAGCGTGCCGAAGGCCGTCATGATCATGGCACTCCCGAAGAAACAGCACAGGAAGACAAACAGGACGATGAGGCGTTTGAAGTCCTCCACGCTAATATTGCCCTCTGCTAAGCTGTATAGTGGCCCTTCACGCTGATCCCCGTCGGTGCCGCTGAGGTAGTCGCCCAGCTCATTGGAAAGGTTTGATAGGATCTGCAGGCTCACGGTGGTTAGCAGAAGGAACACGATTACCCCTGCGGATATGGGGTGGTTTGCGGCGGCCAGGAAGATGCCCAGCACCACACCCGCCAGCGATAAGGGCAGGGTGCGCAGCCGCATGGAATGTAAGGCGGCGGAAAATTTCATGATATGTTTTTTTATGGTAGAGACGTGACACCGTCGCGTTCCCGTTGATATGATATGTGTTATTATATAATTGTAGAGACGCGACATTGTCACGTCTCTACAGGGTTTATGGGATAAAATTTGAAATTTTACAACGTCGGTCCGAACGGCACGAGGGCGCGGCCCTGTTCGGTGTCGCTGAAATTCTCGAAATTCTTGATGAATGAAGCGGCCAAGGTCTTCGCGTTCTCGGCATAGGCGGCCTTGTCGGCCCAGCTGTTCTCGGGGTTGAGGATGCTGTCATCCACGCCGGTCACATGCTTGGGGATGTAGAGGTTGAACGGCTTCACAAGCTCGGTTTCGCAGTTCAGCAACTCGCCGTTGAGGATGGCGGTGATGATGGCGCGCGTGGCCTTCAGGGAGATGCGTTCGCCCACGCCGTAGCCTCCACCCGTCCAGCCGGTGTTCACCAGGTAGGCGGTGGCGTTGTGCTGGTCCAGTTTCTTGGCCAGTTCTTCGGCGTATTTCGTGGGGTGCAGCAGCAGGAAGGCGGCCCCGAAGCAGGACGAGAAGGTGGGTTGCGGGGTCACGATACCGCGCTCGGTGCCGGCCAGCTTGGCGGTGTAGCCGCTCAGGTAGTAGTACATCGTCTGCTCGCGGTTCAAGACGGCCACCGGGGGCAGCACGCCAAAGGCGTCGGCGGAAAGGAAGATGATCTTGCTCGGATGTGTGCCGCGCGAGACGGGCTTCACGATGTTCTGGATATGGTAAATAGGGTAGGAGACGCGTGTGTTCTCGGTCTTGGCGGCGGAGTCGAAGTCAATGTTGCCGTCAGCGTCCACCACGAGGTTCTCGAGCAGGGCGTCACGCTTGATGGCGTGGAAGATGTCCGGTTCCTTGGCCTCGCTGAGGTTGATGCACTTGGCGTAGCATCCGCCCTCGAAGTTGAACACGCCGTTGTCGTCCCAGCCGTGCTCGTCGTCGCCGATAAGGGCGCGGTTCGGGTCGGTGGAAAGGGTTGTCTTGCCGGTGCCGGAGAGGCCGAAGAAGATGGCCGTGTCACCGTCTTTGCCTTGGTTGGCGGAGCAGTGCATAGCGGCCATGCCTTGCAGCGGCAGGAAGTAGTTCATCACGGAGAAGATACCCTTCTTCATCTCGCCGCCGTACCAGGTGCCGCCGATAAGGGCCATGCGCTCGGTAAGGTTGAAAGCCACATACACTTCGCTGTGCAGGCCCATCTCCTTCCAGTCGGGGTTGGTGGTCTTGCCGGCGTTCAGCACCACGAAGTCGGGCTCGAAGGTCTTGAGCTCCTCGTCGGTGGGGCGGATGAACATGTTCTTCACGAAGTGGGCCTGCCAGGCTACTTCGGAGACGAAGCGCACCTTCATGCGGGAATTCTCGTTGGCGCCGCAGTAGCCGTCCATGTCATACACCTTCTTGCCGGTGAGCTGTTTTTGCGTGATGGCTTTCAGGTGTTCCCAGGTCTTGTGGTCGATGGGCTTGTTGTCGGAGCCCTTCTTGTTGGGGTCGGCCCACCACACGTTGTCCTTGGTGTTCTCGTCCATGACGATGTATTTGTCTTTGGGCGAACGTCCGGTGAAGATGCCGGTATCCACGGAGAGGGCACCGGATTTGGTCTTATAGGCCTTCTCGTAACCCGTGAGGGCGGGATTGGTTTCATGCTCATACAGCTCGTCGTAGGACAGGTTGTGATAGATTTCCACGGGGTCCAGGACACCCAGCTCTTTTAATTGCTCTTTCAAGTCTTTCATGTTATGGTGTATTTTATGATTTTATAATAATAATCGATTGTTTTACAGCAGGATGTGGTATTGGACCTCATGATTTTCCAGAGGAGTGTCCGTGGCATCCAACGGAGGTGCAAAAGTACAAAAAATGCGGGGATATTTCAATGGGGTGGGGTGCGGTTTTAATTGTGGAATGGAAGAAGAGAGGGGAAGTAAGGAGTTAAGAAGTTAAGAAACTAAGAAATTAAGAACAGAGAACAAAGCACAAAGAACAAAGAACAAAATCCTAATACCCAAATCCCAAATCCTCAAGCCAACGGCCAACGGCCAACGGCTAACGGCAATTGCCGAACTACCTCCGTGTTCGCCCGATCTCCCCCCCCCCCGCCTTCTCCCATCGTCTTCTCACTTCCGCGGTGAGCTTGCCGCAGGGGTCGCGTGTAATGCGGATTCTGTTGGTGTGAGCGAAAAGCCAACTTGTAATGAAAACATTCTCCATTCTTCCGCCGCACACACCGTCCTTTTCGCGGCGGGCGCATCCCTTCTCCGTCTCACACGCGTGCCGCGCCGCGACTGCCCCACGCTGCTTCCCTCTCCCCACATTGCGCTCCCTGTGGTCGCTTGTGTGAGGTTAATAAAATTATGTCCCTCCGTGACATCCTTGGTGGTTGACATAAAGATGGCGTTAGGGCGCGGCCTTGGAGAGGCCGAATCCTAATAACCTCACACAAGCGTAAGCGCAGTGTGGGGATTGACGGCGCCATACGGATTCTCGCGGCGCGGCAGGCGCGTGCCACGGAGAATGGAATGGGACCGCCGCGAAACGAAAGGGCTTGCCATTGGAAAACAGGAACATGCCCGCCGCGAAACGTTTTTCCCCGTTGTCAAATTAAGCACACGCGGCGCAGCTCTTCGGAGAATCGGATAATGCCATCCTGGATTCTTTGTACGGTCTTCGCCGAGGGGCGGCTTTTGCCTGTGGCATAATGGCTGAGCTGATGCCGATTAATGCCGGTTATGGTTTGAAGATCGGCGAGGTTGAGCCTGCCGTTGATGTAATGGAGAAAACTGGCGGTGTCGAATTTGTACTCGAATGCCATTTCTGGCAATGAAGGAAGCATAGCCTTCGCTTCCTTGTACGAGTTCTGCAGGTCGGCGATGGTGGCTTCCACCGTTTTTCCCATTCCAATGAAACCGATCTTATGGTTTTGTTGCGGAATGGCCGTGAAAGTGCCGTCGCTGTTTCTCTCAATAATTACTGTTACGTTTTCCATATCCTGTTTGTTTTAGGGGGATTACTTTACATTAACACCCGATTGCTGCTTGATATACCGCATCAGCTCTTTGCCTATGTCGGCCGTCATGTGGCGCGGCACTTGAAACCGTTGCTCCGTTATAGGGCTCCACCACCACTCGTGATTTTTGCCGTCGCATTCATAGTAGCACCCGGCTGCTTTCAACTTCTTTTTTCAATTCGGTTATCTTCATCGCTCGTACACTTAATCCACCGCTGCAAAAATATACAATTGAATATTGTGTCCAATATACAAATGGATATTAATATTAACAGGGTTATGAACAATAAAGAAAGGGGGATGCTTACTGGTTTGGCGGTAGGTTTTAAAGCCCTTCCCCCAGCGGTTTCACAAGGCGGTCGATGTCGCCGGCGCCGATGGTGAGGAGCACGTCCGGGCGGTGCGCCCGCAGGTAGGGGAGAAGCTCCTCCTTCGCCAGTACCCGCTTGCTCGGATGCCCGATCAGGGAGAGCAGCCACTCGGAGGTGATGCCTGGAAGTGGAGTCTCGCGGGCGGGGTAGATGGGTAGCAGGATGATGTCGTCCAGCAGGGCCAGCACCTCCGCGAACTGGGGTGCGAAGTCACGGGTGCGGCTGTAGAGGTGGGGCTGGAAGACGCCGCAGATGCGCTTGCCGGGATAGGCGTTGCGCACAGCAGTGATGAACGAGCGCATCTCCTCCGGATGGTGGGCGTAGTCGTCGATGTAAACCAGGTCCTCACGGTCAAGGATGTAGTCGAAACGGCGCTTCACGCCGGCGAAGGTCCGTATTTTTTCCATAATATGCTCCCGCGACAGGCGGATGCCCGCTTGTGTCTCTTCTGTGATGGCCGCGATGGCAGCGGTGGCGTTCAGCACGTTGTAGATGCCGTTGGCACGCAGCTGGAGCCCTTGGAGTATTCCGTCCGGGGTGCGCAGGTCGAAGGTGGCCCGGTTGGGCTTCAATGTTATGTTGTATGCCTGATAATCCGCTTCCGGAAGAAGGCCGTACACCCGCTTGTCGGGGTGGACGATTTCTCCGGCTACCTGCTCTTCCACCACAAGGGTGCGCGACTGCCGGGCGTATTGTGCGAAGGCTTCCACCAGCTGTTCACGCGACCCGTAGATGTCGAGATGGTCGGCATCCATGGAGGTGATGACGGCCACGGAGGGATGGAGTGTGAGGAACGAGCGGTCGTATTCGTCGGCCTCGGCCACTGCGATCTGCGGGTGCTGCGCCAAGACGAAATTGTCGCCGAAGTTCTTGGCGATGCCGCCGATGAAACCGACGATGGGTGTTTCCGGGGCCAGCAGGTGCGCCACCATGGAGGTGGTGGTCGTCTTCCCGTGTGTGCCTGCCACCGCGATGGAGGGCATCCTCTCCGTGATATGTCCCAGTACTTGGGCGCGTTTGTACATGGGGGTGCCCTTCTGTATAAAATATTGGAACTCGGCGTTGGTGCGCGGCACGGCGGGTGTATAGACTACAAAATCCACGTTTTCAGGGATATGGGCGCAGTTGTCGTCGAAATGGATGACGGCCCCCTTCGCTGTCAGCATGTCGGTGATGGGGGAGGGGGTGAGGTCGTAGCCGTAGATGCTGTCCCCTTCGGCCAGGAAATACTGGGCCAGCGCGCTCATGCCGATGCCGCCGATGCCGAGGAAGTAGATTCTTTTATTTGTCATAGATCAGGAAAACGGTTCTGCGGTTCTTGGCTCTGCCGGAGGCGGTGTTGTTGTCGGCGATGGGCTGGCTCTCGCCGTAGCCCTTGTAGCGCAGCCGGCTGGCGGGTATGCCCTTGGCAATCACATAGTCGTAAACGGCCTTGGCACGGCGTTCGGAAAGTATTTGGTTGTCCTTGTCGTTGCCGATGTCGTCGGTATGGCCCTGGATTTCCACCTTCACGGTGGGGTTGTCCTTGAGGAATTCGATGAAGAGGGCGATGATCATCTTGGAGGATGCCGTGAGCGTGGCGGAGTTGGTCTCGTAGTAGATGTCGCGCAAGTCGCACACCTTGCCGGTCTCGATAGCCTTGACCTCGGCGTTCTTGGTCACCACCGGCTCGGTCATCTGCTCGGGGGTGATCAGCTGCGAGTCGTAGGAGTGGCCCTCCTTCTTCACCGTGACGATGAGGGGCTGCGGGTCCTCCTTCTTTACCTCCGTGGCTACCGCATACTGGCCGGTGTTGGCACTGACCACGCCGGTGGCGATGACGTTGGTGGCGGTGTCGCGGATTTCCACGGTGGCTCCTTCCAAGTCGCCGTCGTCGGCCGTCACCTCGCCCTTCACAATCATCATCACGTGCGGACGGGCCTCCTCATACAGCTCGAACTCGTAGAAGTTCCAGTCGTCCTTCTGCATGGTCTTCTCGGTGATCTTCCGCGAACAGAAATAGCCCGTCTTGCCGTCCAGACTGACGAAGAAGTTGACATCATCCCCCTCCGAATTGATCGGGTAACCAATGTTGACAGGCTCGGACCAGCGGTTCTTTTCGTCCAGTTTGGAGTAGAAGATATCCTGTCCGCCCATGCCGTCGTGGCCGTTGGAGGAGAAATAAAGCGTTTTGCTGTCCGTGTGTAGGAACGGCGAACGCTCGTCCTGTTCGGTGTTGATGATGGGGCCGGCGTTGACGGGTTTCTTCCAGGTGCCGTCGCTGTTGCGCTGCGTGAACCAGATGTCGGATCCACCGAATCCGCCGGGGCGGTCGGAGGCGAAGAAGAGCACTCTCCCGTCCGAGCTCAGCGACGGCTGCGACTCCCACGAGTCGTTGCGGTTGATGTTGGTTCCCAAACTTTGGGGCTTGGTCCATTCCCCGTCAATCCACTCGGAGTAGTAGAGGTCGTAGTTGTTGTAGGCGCAGTTCTTGATGGTGACAGGCACCAGCTTGGCGAAGATGATGAGGTCGTTGGTGATGTTGATGGTGGGACTGCCCTCGCCCTTGGAGTTGTTGAAGGGTTCCTCTAAGGGCTTGCCCGCGCCGAAATGCCCGCCTTTCTTCTTGCTGCAGCTGAAAAACTCTTTCAGCTTCGTCTCGCCGTGGCCGAAGGGATTGTCGTCTTTCACTTCCTGCCTGCGGGTGAAATAGAAGTAGTCGCCGTCAGGGGAGAGCGTGCCCAGATACTCGTCATGGGCGGTGGAGATGCCCTCCACGGGCTTGGGGTCGAACGGTACGGGATGGTTGAGGACGTTGTTGAAGAAGTTGGCCCGGCGTATCAGCAACATGGCCTCCTGCAGAAGCGTGTCCTTGCTGCCGGTGAAGGCGTCGGGATTGTCCACGATCACCTGGGCGAACTTGACGGCCTCGTCGAAGCGCTCATTGAAGTAGGCCAGACGCGCCGCGTAGATGTTGTGGTGTATCTTGAAATAGGGACAGACATTGTAGATCCGGTTGAACGCCGCCAGTGCTTTGTTCACGTCCGACTTGTCCTTGGTGCAGGCCTGATAGTTGTTCCTCTGGATGGGAAGGTAGAGCCCCATGGCGTAATAGTAGTTGACCTCCAGATATTCGGGGTGCTCGTCTAAGATCTCATTATAGAGCTCGTAGGCTTCGTCTTTTTTGGCATGGGTGTGCAGATCGCGGGCCTTTTTGTAGATTTTCTCGCTGTTCTTGTCCATTTTCTGCTGGCATGGGTCGCCCTCGTCGTCTTGTGCGAAGACGGGAGCAAAGCATGCTAAGAATGCCAAAAACAGCCAGAAACGTCTGCCCATAGGGTGGATTTTCAATGATTATATTATAGAAGGAATCGTTTAGTTGTCTTTGGTGACAGTTTCGCCGGCCTCGATGATCTTGACGAAGTCGTCGGCCTTGAGGGAGGCGCCGCCGATGAGGCCGCCGTCCACATCCTGCTGTGAGAAGAGCTCGAGGGCGTTCTTGGCGTTGCAGCTGCCGCCGTAGAGGATGTAGGTGTCCACCGCCATCTGGGTGCCGAACTTCTTCTCGATGAGGGAGCGAATGTAGGCGAGCATCTCCTGTGCCTGCGCGGGCGTGGCGGTTTCGCCAGTGCCGATGGCCCAGATAGGTTCGTAGGCGATCATCACATTCTCCATCTGCTCGGGCGTGAGCGTGTAGAGGGTCTCCTCAATCTGCTGGCGCACCACGTCGAAGTGCTTGCCGGCCTTGCGTTCGTCTAACGACTCGCCGCAGCACATCACCGGCACGATGTCGTTGGCTAACAGACGCAGCATCTTCTTGAGCACGATGGCGTTGGTCTCTCCGAAATATTTGCGGCGCTCGGAGTGGCCGATGATGCAGAAGGAGACATCCATGCTGGCCAGCATCTCTGCGGAGACCTCGCCGGTGTAGGCGCCGTTCTCATATTCGCTCACGTTCTGCACGCCGGCGTAGAACTGGCTGTCGTCCTGACTGGCATGGTCCGTGACCAGCTCGGCATAAACCATCGGCGGACACAGCACGACTTCGGTGGCAAGATTGTAGTTCTCTAATTTTTCTTCGATGGAGCTGATCAGATCTTCCGCTTCCTCGAAGTCCTTGTTCATTTTCCAGTTTCCAATGACGATTTTCGATTTCATAAAGTGGTAGGTGTTTATGGGATTAATTGATTATGTTAATGAAAAGAAAATGGTTGCGAACTTGCACAACGCGGTGGCAAAGATATGTTTTTTTCGGATATAAGGATGATAAAAAAAGAACGGGGAATTCGGCCTCTCCGAGGCCGTGTCTTCATGCCTTGTTTGAGACGACAGCTATGGATGTCCCGAAGGGACATAATCTTATTAACCCCACATAAGCGACCGGAGGGAGCGCAATGTGGGGCTGAATACGCCGCGTGCGAAACCTCGCGGCGCGGCACACGCGTGACACGAGAGTGGACACCCGCCGCCGCGAAAGGGTAAGACGTGCCACGAAGGGACTGAAAAAATCATACTTTTTTATGCCAATCTATCCAAAAAATACGTATTTTCAAGCGTTTTTGCATCTACCACAATCTTGGCAAAAATGATAAAGGCGAATGCTCGCGAAAATTGAGTATCTTTGCCGCCTGTTGTTTTTTATTAAAACCTGATTGTTATGCGTTATCAACCCCTCTCTGCCCAGTTTTATGCTCGCAACCGCCGGAATGTGGTGGGCGAAATGGAACCCGAATCCTTAGCCGTGCTTGTCTCCCACGACGAATACCCCCGTTGCGGCGACACGACGCATCCTTTCCGCCAGAACTCCAATCTGCTCTATCTGTGCGGCATTGACCAGGAGGACACCTTCCTGACCCTCTCGCCCTGGCACCCGAATCCGGATTACCGGGAGATCCTTTTCATAAAGAATCCTTCTCCCGAGAAAATCATCTGGTTCGGTCATCGTTTTTCCAAGGAGCAGGCTTCGGAAATATCTGGCATCAAGACGGTGATGTTCGCGGAGGAGTTCGAGGGCGTCCTGAACGACCTGATGACGCACGCGCGCCACGTCTATCTGCATATCCCGGAAGATCCCCGCATGAAACCCGACTTCCCCACGCGCGAGATACGGTTCGCCAAGCAGCTCCGCAACGACTACCCGCTGCACGACTACCGCCGTTTGGCCCCGATTCTCTATCCGTTGCGCGCCACCAAGTCGCCCGAGGAGTTGGAGACGCTCCGCAAGGCCTGTCAGATCACACGCTCGATGTTCGAGCGCGCGTTGACGGTGGTGGAGCCCGGACGCTATGAGTATGAGGTGGAGGCGGAGATGACCTGCGAACTGCTGCGGCAGGGGGCCACCACCCACTCGTTTGCCCCCATCGTGGCTTCCGGAGCCGACACCTGTATTTTACATTATATAAAAAATGACAAGGTTATGCAGGATGGCGACCTGCTTCTGATGGATTTCGGTGCCGAGTATGCCAATTATGCCGGCGACTGCTCGCGCACGGTGCCCGTGAACGGCAAGTTCACCCCGCGCCAGCGACAGGTGTATGAGGCGGTGTTGTCCATTTATAAGGAGACAATCCCGAAATTCAAACCCGGCATGACCATCCATAAGATCAATGATTTTGTTTTCAAACGGATGGATGAGGAACTGATCAAGCTGGGCCTCTACACCGAGCGCGATGTGGCCTTGCAGGATCCGGCAAAGCCCTGTTTCAAAAGGTATTATATGCACAATACCAGCCATTTCATCGGTTTGGATGTGCATGATGTGGGCCAGCGCGACTGGGTGTTCCAACCCGGCCATGTGCTCAGCTGCGAGCCGGGCATCTACATCGCCGAGGAGGGCATCGGCGTGCGTATCGAGACGGACGTGGTGGTGGCCGAAAATCCTATCGACCTCTTCGCCGGCACGCCTGTGGAGGTGGAGGAGATTGAATCCGCCATGCGCCGTAATGTCTGATTGTGATATCCTGTAAACCGTTCTGCATCATGCCTTTCCTGTCACAGATCCTGAAGTGTCGTTCGCTGTCCATTGTCGGTATGGCCAAGAATACCGGTAAGACGGTATGCCTCAACTATATCCTCGACCAGCTGCGTCGGACGGATAAGGTGATCGCTGTGACCTCTATCGGGCTGGATGGGGAGAAGACCGACCAGGTGACGCAGACCGAGAAGCCGGAAGTGACATTGGCGGCGGGCACCTATTTTGTGACGTCAGAGTACCATTACCGCCAGCGTCAACTGCTTTCCGAGATCTGTGCGCTCTCGTTGGAGACCACCTCGCTGGGCCGTTTGGTGACGGCCCGTGTGCTGCAGGAGGGCAAGGTGATCCTGACGGGGCCGTCGTCCACGGGCCGTATCCGCGAACTGATTGAGGATATGCGCGTTCGGGATGTTGATCTTACCATAATTGACGGTGCGCTCTCACGGAAGAGTCCGGCGTCTCCATCCGTTACCGATGGGCTGATCCTGACTACCGGCGCGGCCATCGCCCCAGATCTGAATACAGTGGTGGCGAAAACCCGTTTTGTATATAAACTGATAGGTCTGCCGGAGTATGACACCCCTTTGCGAGAGGAACTGCTGCTGGCCGACCCAGGCATTTTCACGATAGGGGAGGACAAGGCCTACCGCCTGCCCATTGCCTCCCCACTGCTGTTCGCCAAGTGCAAGGAACAGCTGTTCGCCAAGGGCAACACCTTGTTTGTCAGCGGTATTGTGACGGATGCGATATTGGATTATCTGCGGATGCAGCCGAATGTCAAGGATGTGAAGGTGGTGGTGAAGGATTTCACGAAAATATTTGTCACCCCGTTTGTGCTGCAGGGCTTTCTGCAGAAGGGCGGGCAACTGATGGTGCTGAAGGCCCCGAATCTGTTAGCGATGTGCGTGAATCCCGTGTCGCCCACGGGCTTCAAGGTGGAATCGCGCCAGCTTTGTGAGGCGCTGCAGGCGGTGGTGAAGGAGCCTGTTTACGATGTGATGCAGATAGAGGGCGGACAGGTCACTTCTCCGGAATCCGGAATGTGATAGGCTGGCTGACATGTTTGTTGTGACGGGTGGTTGCCACGAAATGGCACACACCGATATCCCCTGCTTCAAGATCCCGAATTTTCACGGAAAAATCATCCCCTTTCCGGTGGGTGGCATCCACGACGTATCGTTGCGGATGCTTCTGCGTGTTGTAAGCGAATTGCGCATACTTTATTTTCTCTTTGTCCGAATGTGCGGTGCCATGGAAGGTGACAGTGGGGTGGCTGCCCGACAGCAGGCTTCGGTTGGGATCGATGGTGATTTCGTTGAATCCAAGGATGAGCCCTTCCTCCGAAAGTGTGTCGGGTGTGCAGATGATGCGCATGATCGGCTTGGGAGGTGTTTTGCTCTGGTGATAGATATACCAGCCTGCCCCGAGACACAGGAGTGCTAACAAAAGAATCCGGATGAATCGCCAGATGGTGCGGCGGGATTCCGGTTCCGTTTCAGGCGTGACGTGCGTGAGTTCAGAGGACATGACGATAGTGGTTTAATAGGAGGCTTGGCCGTTCAATACCAGGCGCCAGTGGTTGTGCTCTTCGTCATCATATTCGAAAATCAGCTCTTTCTTTGTGAGCTTCATGACTTTGGCTGTGTATTGGTAATGATGCCCTATGATGGTGAAGTCAAGCTCCAGCTGGGTGTTCTTGTCCTGCAGGACCCAGGTGCTGAAGGTGGATTCGCGGACCTGCCCGTTGTAGTAGAGCATGACGGTCAGGATATGGTCAGCATACATGTTGTAATAAACCCCCGGGCGATTGGCTTGTAGATCGGCATCCTCAATGGTTTCATCGTTCAGATAGACGTGCACCACCTTCCAGGCGTTGACAATCCGATATTCGGGGCTGATTTTGGTGCTTTCCGGATAGCAGGAGGTGCAGCACACGGCCACGAAGCCTAACAGAAGGACGAATAGGATTTTGCGGGTTTTCATATATTTTTCTTCAAAAATGTATGTTAAACATTCCTGCTTATAGACAGGATGAATTGATTTTGCAAAAGTAGCTATTTTTTATGAAAAGAAGACAATATGTTTTTTTCAATTGGATTTTATGGAATGCCAGCATCTTACAAAACCATATACTCATTTTTCAATTTAAAATCCCCACCCTTCATATTAAATTTAACAATTAATTGTTAAAATAAATTATTTGTAAAAATAATAAAAATATTTTGTATCTTTGCGATTGATATAAAATATTGGAATATGATAGGGGGGAGGAAAAACAATGATTATGAAATAGCAATCCATCTTATGTTGCTTTGGATAGTGATAGGGGGAGGATGGCTTGAGGGAAGGGCGCAGATGGACACCCGCACCTGCTTTCTGCTTTATACTGCATCGGACATTCCCGCGGCATACTGCATGATGAACACATCGGTTCTATCGTTAGAAGTGAATAACGATTTCTGTACCAAGGAGATGACAAACTCCATATTGTGCGGCACATACACGCGTAAGGGACATAACCTGTTGCTTTCGTTCTCGCATTACGGATACCACGCGTTCGGGGAAATGACGGTGCAGGCGGGCTATGGGAGGCGCTTCGGCGGGCGTGTGGCTGCCACCTTCCAAGGTGTTTATCGCCTGCAACACGCCCGACTCTACGCCTGCCAACATTCCGTCACCTTCTCCCTGTCATTCTATTGCACCATAACCGAGAAGCTGAACCTCGGGGTGGCGGTCTTCAACCCGGCTGCGCTGAAACAGGGCATCGTAGGGCACGAGACCATCCCCATCCGATTCTATGCGCAAATCGGATACCTGCCCGACCGCCGTCTGGCCGGCAGCCTCTTCTGCGAAAAAGAGCTGCCGGGAAAATTCAATGCCGGCCTCCGATTGCTGTACCATCCGACAACCCATCTGTTTCTGGAAACCCGCTGCGGACTCAACAGTCTGACCGTCCGCGTATCCGTGCCATGGAAGAGATTCCACATCGGATGCTCCGCCCAATGGCATTATCGGGTGGGATTCTCACCCGCCTGCCAAATCGATTGCATCTTTTAGCCCCTCAATGCCATGACCACACATTCCATTTCTTGCATTATACATCCACGGATAGACAGGCTCCTATGCCTCCTCGTTTTACATATTATAATATACACTCCTGCTCTCTTGAGGGCACAAACGGACAGCCTATTCCCTATGGATAATCTGATAGATGAGCTGGAGAATCTGTTGGAACAAAGCGAGGAAAACGGTTATGATTATGCGGAAGAGTTGCAGGAACAAATGGAAAATTTGTCTTACAACCAACACAATATCAATGATTTGCTATACGAATATGCCATAACAACCCTTAGAATGACACCCTACCAGTATTATCAGCTGCAACTCTATATCGAACAGTACGGCCCGCTTGTCACATTATACGAGTTAGCCGCCATACCGGGTTTCAGCGACGAAGACATGGAGCGGCTGCGGCATCGGCTGACGGTGTCCGGCCGGGGAAACACGAAATTCCAATGGCGCGACCTCCTCCGGAAAAGTCGCCACACCCTTTGGCTCCGGTACGGGCGGGTGTTAGAGCGGCAGGCCGGGTACGACACCACGCGCCCCACGCATTATGCAGGCACGCCCGGACACGTGTGCTTCCGCTACATTTGGAACATGAACGACCACATTGTCCTTAAAATAGCGGGTGAGAAAGATCCCGGCGAGCAGTTTTTCAAGGGGAAACAGCCTTACGGCTTCGACTTTTACGCCGGATCGCTCTGTTTTAAGAATATAGGACTTGTCAAGGAGGCGGTGGTGGGCGATTACCGGCTCAACTACGGGCAGGGATTGGCATTGGGAAGTGCCTTGCTTTCGGGTAGAGGTGGCGGTCCGGATGCCTTGCGCCGCTTCGGAACCGGCATCCGGGCGGTGGCACCCTGCAATGAAGGCGATTTCCTGCGGGGCGTTGCCCTTCGCATGGGTAATCAGCAGTGGAAGGGCTCGCTTTTCGGCGGACGCTCCTTCGGAACGTTGGATAACCACTATGGAGCCGACCTTTCCTGGCAGCGGGCACTGTTCCGAGTCGGACTTCGGGCGGTGTGCCACACCCTCACCGATACCACTCAGGAGAAACTATCGCATAAAATTGCTTCATCGTTTATTCCCAATGGTTTTAATGTGTCCGCTGATTATCAAGTTCTTATAAAACATATCATCCTTTTTGGAGAGGTGGGCGTTGACCAAAATGGAAAGATAGCCGCCTTGCAAGGTGCCAACTTTTCCATGACTCCCACGACCAAGATGGGTGTGTTAGTGCGCCACTATGACCGTGATTTCCACGCCCCGTTGGGCAAAGCCTTCGGAGCCGCCAGCACCAACCGGGGCGAGAGCGGAGTATATCTTACTCTCGAGCAAATCTTCAGCCGGCGGGTGACTGCGAACGCCTATTTCGACTACTACCATCTGACCGCTCCTTCCTATCGCTGCGACGCTCCTGTAGCGTGCCTGGTTTTGGGCATCTCCGCCAACTGCCAATTCTCGCGAAACAGTCAGCTGGACGTTCGTTATACATTAACATACAAATCTGAAAACCTGACGGACGCGCATTATCGTGTTATTAATACATATAACAGACATAAATTGAGGGTGTTATGGGTGAATACGCTGCATCCGAACGTGCGCCTGAAGACTGGAATCGAAGGTCGTTTCAACCATTACCCCCGCAGTCGCTTAACATACAGCGGCATACTTCTGTATCAGGATTTTGCCTGGAGTATAAAAAAGCCTGACATCAGTCTTCACTTGCGGATGGCCTTCTTTGACACGGATCGGTACGATGAGCGGCTATATGCGTACGAGGATGACGTTTACTACGCATTTACCATCGGAAGCTATTATTACAAAGGGATTCGTGGGTATATTGTGCTTCGCTACAAATACAAATGGCTAAGTGTATGGCTGCGTGTATCGCGAACCGAATATTTGGACCGCAAGGTCATCAGTAGCGGCCTGAATCAGATTGACAGGCCGCACAAAACCGAAGTGAGGGCGCAAATCATGTTCAGTCTGTGACGGAATCCCCGGCCATGCGGTCGCAGAGGAATTTCATTTTCATCAGATCCAAGGCCAGCAGGGATGATTTTTTCAGGATAAAATGCTGCAGAATCTTTTCTAAAGCGTTCAGCGTCTTATGCACGGGAAGCGTCAGATGATAGTGTTCGCATTTGGCATACATCCGCATCAGCCGGCTGTTTTGGAGAAAGCTGTCGGGCAGTTTACGATCCCGGTGAAGGCGCACAAGGTTTTCCACGGAGGTCTTCACCTTTAGCAGAAACACATAGTTCGCGTCGATGCCGTCGTGATACAGCTCGTTGTCCACATGTTCCACGGGCACATCTGCCATCTGCAGCTGGATGCCGAAAAGCGTGTCCTCAAAACCATACGTGGAGATGGACTCGTCGAAGCGGCAAATCTGGAACAGATTCTTGGTTGTCAGCATGTTAAACGGCGTGAAGGCGGCGTAAGGCTTCAGGTTCCGGCGGGCGGAGGTGCGCACCTCACGGCGCACGCCATACTTCCATCGCAGACGATGGTCCTCTTCCGGCATCTGCTCGCGGTAGGCCAGTCCACCCGACACCACGAACGGCTTGCTTTCCGCCGAACGGCTACGGATGCATTGCAGATAGTGGGAAATATAGTCTGGCTTCTTCACATTCGCATCGCAGTCCATGAAGAGCAGATAGGGATAGCGTGCGGTGTCGGCCAGATGATTGCGGACCTTGGATCGGCCCTGGTTCTCCTCATTGGTCAGGAGGACAACTTCCGGTTCATGGGCAACATCCTCATAGAATCGATGATACGCGGCATCGGAGGCGTCATCTTCCACCAGCACTTCGAACGTAAGGCCCAGCTGGCGGCATTGGCGCAGCAGGTCGCGCACCAGATGACGCAGGTCCACATTATAGGCCGGAATCAGTATGGAAAGCATCAGACAACAGTATCAATCAGTTTCCCGTCCTCCACGCAGATAGTGCGGGTCGGAAACTTGTCGATCATCGGGAAATTGTGGGTGGCCATGATGACCGTGGTGCCTGTCTTATTGATGGTGTGGAAAAGCTGGAAAATCTCTTCGGCGGTGATGGGGTCGAGGTTGCCCGTGGGCTCGTCGGCGAGGATCACGTCCGGATTATTGAGCAGGGCCCGGGCAATGCACACGCGCTGCTGCTCGCCGCCTGACAGCTGGTAGGGCAGCTTGAAATCCTTCGTGGAGAGGCCCACCATGGAGAGCACCTCCTCGCAGCGGTTCAGCATGGCGTTGCGGTCTTTCCAGCGGGTGGCCCGCAGCACGAACATCAGGTTCTCGATCACCGTCTTGTCGTTCAGCAGCTGATAGTCCTGAAACACCACGCCAAGCTTCTTGCGCAGTTCCGGGATGCGTTTCGGCTTCATCTTCAACAGGTCGAAGCCGATGATTTCGGCCTTCTCGCCTTTGGGTTTGATTTCCGAAATCAGCGTTTTGAGGATGGACGATTTGCCGCTGCCCGTCTTACCTATCAGATAGACGAATTCGCCCTGTTTCACCGTAAAGGATACTTTCGGCAGAATCAGGATTTTCTTCTGGTAGATGTCCACATTCTGGAACGACACCACGGTAGGGGGTTCCGAGATGATGGGACCATCGCTTTGCGGCTGGTCGGTCTGTGCCGGCATCTCGTTGGTGTCGGCCTGCGGTTGTTCTACGGTTTCAGGGGTTACGGGTTCCTGGTCCGGATTAGGCATCGATGTTTGCATAAGTGGCATTTTGTTCAATAAATTCACGACGTGGCGGCACCTCATCGCCCATCAGCATAGAGAACACGTGGTCGGCTTCGAGGGCGTTCTCGATGGTCACCTGGCGGAGCGTGCGGAATTGCGGGTCCATGGTGGTGCTCCAGAGCTGTTCCTCGTTCATCTCACCAAGACCTTTGTAGCGTTGCACATGGACTTTGGCCTCCTCCTTGTCGCCGGCGGCCTCCGCCGTGTACTGGGTGCGCTGCTCTTCGGTCCAGGCATACTTCTGGTATTTGCCCTTCTTGATCAAATAGAGCGGCGGCGTGGCGATATAGACGTGGCCCTGCTCGATGAGTTCGCGCATGTAGCGGAAGAAGAAGGTCAGAATCAGGGCGGCGATGTGGCTTCCGTCCACATCGGCATCGGTCATGATGATCACCTTGTGGTAACGCAGTTTGGAGATATTGAGGGCTTTGCTGTCCTCTTCCGTGCCGATGGTGACACCAAGGGCGGTATAGATGTTCTTGATCTCTTCGCTTTCGAAGATGCGGTGCTGCATGGCTTTCTCCACGTTGAGGATCTTGCCTCGCAGCGGCAGGATGGCCTGATAGTGCGCGTCGCGGCCCTGCTTGGCCGTGCCGCCTGCGGAGTCACCCTCCACGAGGAAGAGCTCGCACTTGGAGGCGTCCTTGGAGGAGCAGTCGGAGAGCTTGCCGGGCAGGCCGGAGCCGCCGAAAGCGGTTTTGCGCTGCACCATCTCGCGCGCCTTGCGGGCGGCGTGACGCGCCTGCGCAGCCAACACCACCTTATCGACAATCTCCTTCGCATCCTTCGGATTCTCTTCCAGATAGTTGGTCAGCATCTCGCCCACCATCTGGTTCACGATGCCGGCCACCTCGCTGTTGCCCAACTTGGTCTTGGTCTGTCCTTCAAACTGAGGCTCCGCCACCTTCACGGAGATGATGGCCGTGAGACCCTCGCGGAAGTCGTCGCCGGAGATTTCCACCCGCTCTTTGCCCTTGCTGAGCTTGTCCAGCATGTTGTTGTCGTCGGCATACTTTTTCAGCGTGCGCGTCAGGGCGGCGCGGAAGCCTGTGAGGTGGGTACCACCCTCTATCGTGTTGATATTGTTCACGTAAGAATGGATGTTCTCGGTGAAGGAGTCGTTGTACTGCATGGCTACCTCCACTGGCACGCCTTGCCGTTCGCCCTCGATGTAGATGGGCTTGGAGGTGATCTTGGTACGTCCCTCATCCAGATACATGATGAAGTCGCGCAGACCGTTCTCCGAATAGAAGACGTGCTTCGGATGCTCGCCGTTCTCGTTGGTCTTGCGCAGGTCCTCAATGGAAAGGTGGATGCCCTTGTTGAGGTATGCTAACTCCTTAAGGCGGTCGGAAAGGCGCTCAAAGTCGTAGGTTGTCACGTAGAAGATGGTCTCATCCGGCGTGAAGGTGATCTTGGTGCCGCGATAGTCGCTGTCGCCCACCACTTTCACCGGATAGAGGGGCTTGCCGTACGCATATTCCTGCATGAAATGTTTGCCATCGCGGAACACTTCGGCGATCATGTGCTTGGAGAGGGCGTTCACGCAGGAGACACCCACGCCGTGCAGACCGCCGGACACCTTGTAGGAGTCCTTGTTGAACTTGCCGCCCGCGTGGAGCACGGTCATCACGACCTCCAAGGCGGAACGGTGCTCCTTCTCGTGCATGTCCGTGGGGATACCACGGCCGTTGTCCAAGACGCAGATGGAGTTGTCTTCCAGAATGGTCACTTCGATATTGTTGCAGTAGCCGGCCAGTGCCTCATCGATGGAGTTGTCCACCACCTCGTTCACCAAATGGTGCAATCCGCGGTCGCTGACATCGCCGATGTACATGGCGGGACGTTTCCGGACGGCCTCAAGGCCTTCCAGAACCTGGATGTTACTGGCGCTATAGGTTTCTTCAGTCGGAATGGTGTTTTCTATCTCACTCATTTTCAATCTCTTTTGTTAATTCTATAAAACGTGCAAAGATACGAAAAAAAACGGTAGCCTGAGGTGTTTTTGCGATAAAAAACACACATTTCAGGATACCGTTTTTTCAGGGTGAAAACGGGCTTTCCCGGCAGGTCCGGAGCCGTTATTCCCAATCGTCAAGGAACGGGTTAGGCATGGAGCCTGCGGTCCATTTCCTGGGCCAGATAGGAGGCCACATCGTCGGCATAGGTGTTCATGCCGAAGCCGGCGTCGAAGCCGAGTTCCTTTGCCAGCTCGTGCGTGATGCGCGGGCCGCCGGCGCAGACAATGAGCTTGTCGCGCAGACCTTCGGCTTCCAGCATCTCGATGAGCTCGGTCATGTTCTTGATGTGCACGTCCTTCTGGGTCACGGTCTGCGACACCAACAGCGCGTCGGCATGCATCTCCACGGCCTTGGCGATAAACTCCTCGTTGGGGATCTGGCTGCCCATGTTCAGCGCGTCGAACATATCGTAGCGCTCAATGCCGTAATGGCCGGCGTAGCCCTTCATGTTCATGATGGCGTCGATGCCCACGGTATGGGCGTCCGTGCCGGTGCTGGCGCCCACCACGATGATTTTGCGTCCGATATGCTCGCGGATGAACTGGTCGGTCTCCTGCATGGACCATACCGTGGACTCCACTTTCGGCACGTGGATGGTGGTATAGTCCACCGTATGGGTGCTGGAACCGTAGCAGTTTACAAATGTGAACCCGTTGGTAAGTTCCTTGTAATAAACCACCTGCGGATTGTCGAAGCCCATCTTCTTGAGGAGCTGTTTGGCCGCCTCCACCGCCTCGTCGCCGCAGGGCACGGGCAGCGTGAAGCTCAGCTGCGTCTTGCCGTCGTTCATCGTGTCGCCGTAGGGCTTCACACGCGTCAGGTCTAACGTCTGATCAAAATCCTTTTGATCCATTGAATATAATCCACCGCTCATAATATCTGTACTTTAGGGGATGATTGTTTTATCTTTTTTAGATTCGTGAAAATTAAAACTGCAAAAATAGGAAATTTTCCCATTGGTGCCGTTTTTTTAAAAGGGAAAATAATTTTTCCACATGGAGACGCGCCGTGGCACATCCCCTCGTTTTCTGTTTTTGAGACACGATTTGAGGCGCGATGAATCGCGCCTCTACAGTTTTCCTTATTGATACGTCACGGTATGTTTTTGCGTGTTTTTATTGAGACGTACCACGGTACGTCTCTACATGCCACGTTACTGTTTCACAACCTTTTTCACCACCGCGCCGCTGTCCGTCTCCACGCGCAACTCCACCTTGCCCTGGTTTTGGGGTTTGGTTGTTGTAGTTAAGAAGTTAAGGAACTAAGGAGTTAAGGGTGTTGGCCGTTAGCTATTGGCCGTTGGCTTTTGGCTTTATAGTTAAGAAGTTAAGGAACTAAGGGGTTAAGGGTGTTAGCCATTAGCTATTGGCCGTTGGCTTTTGGCTTTTCTCTAAACTATAAACTCTCAACTCTAAACTTAATAGTTGGAGAATACGTGCGACAAAGATATACATTTCTTTTCGAAAATGGGACTGAAAAAAAGTGAGGGTACCCGCACTTTCGTCAAATATTTTCTTCATTCACCCCATATATCGGATTTTCACCCTAAAAAGATGGAAATATCACCTTTTTGTCTAACAAATGAAAAAACGGTCCGGAAAAAAGATCATGCCTTTTCGCACATGTATGCCTTTCGCGGCGGGCACATCTTTTCTTCGTGGCACACGCCTGCCGCGCCGCGATATCGTGTGCGGCGGCCCTATTCTACAGATATGCAACGCCTAACGGCGTTTTTTTGGGGAACAGTGATCACAGAGCAGAGAACAAAGAACAGAGAACCGGGAACCGAAAAACGCAAATCGCAAATCGAATGCCAACGGCTAACAGCCAATCCCCAACGGCCAACGCACCTCACGCTTTCATTCCCACAAAATAATCCCCCTTGTCCTCAAACAGGACATTGAAGGAGGTCATGCTGCCGTAGATGCGGGAGATGTACTGCTGCAGGTTTACTTTCTCCTCGTCGGTGAGGCTGTCGCTGCTGTTGATGTTCTGCTCCAATACGCGCAGGCGGTCGCGCATCATGACGATCTTGTGGAAGAAGGTCTCCACGGGGATCTCCTTCGGGGCGAGGTCGGGGTTGGCGGGCCGCAGCACCATGGTGCCGCCCTGCCACTTGCGCCCCAACTCGGCCTTGTATTCGATGCCGTTGTACTTGGTGAGCAGATGGGTGAGCACGCGCTCAAACTCCTTGAGGTTCAGCTTCGGCTGGTTGTCGTCAGCGGCTTCCACCGGCTCGACGACTTCCAGCTGCACGCTCATCTTCGAGAATTCCACTTCGCCGCCCCGCACAAAGATGACCTTGTACGTCAGGGGGCCGTTCATGCTGATGATGCCTTCGCCATATTTCTCGTGGCTCACGCGGGTTCCTACCGCAAGATTGTCTTTATCCATAATCAATTGATGTTATTTCTGTTCTTGTTTCTCTTCTTTCTTTTCAGTTTGTTTCACTGCCTCTTCTAACGTGATGCGTTGGCCGGTTGCCACATCGATGAGGATGTATTTGGTGCTGCCCATGCCCAGTTTCTCGGCATATTTCAATTGCTCGATGCCGCTGACATGATTCACTTTCTGAAAGACATGCTCGCAGCCGTAGGCCTTGGATGTGAGGTCCTGGCAGGCCTGGTCGATGGCCACAATATCCTTGGAGGCCACTGCGCCGATGTCGCGCATGAAGGGCTTGGGGGCCTTGGCGGAGCAGTCGCAGGTGGTGGAGATGTTGGCCATGACGTTGATGAACACCATCGGACGCTTGTCTTCCAGCACTTTGGTGTATTCCACGAGCTTGCGCAGGAAGCGGGTCTCATCGTAGCCGGAATTGTCCGGGGAGAAGAGTTTCAGCGGACATTCGGCGATGCACTTGGCGCAGCCGATGCACTTGGTGGTGTCAATGACGGGGCCGTGACTGTCCACGGAGATGGCCACGGCGGGACACTGGTTGGCGCAGCGATTGCACTGGAAGCACTTGTCGGGCGTGTTCACCTTCGGGTAGTTGTTGGCGTGGATGGCCATCTTGCCTCCCGGGGAGGCCATGCCCATACCCACATTCTTGATAGCCCCGCCGAATCCCGACGAGCCATGTCCCTTGAAGTGGGAATAGATGATGTAGAAGTCGTAATTCTCGAAGTGGTCGCCCGTGCGCACGGTCTTGCAGAACTCGAAATTCGCATCACCCGGATAGATGATCTCGTTGTCCGCATCCAAAATGTCGATGGGGGCGAACGTGAACCCGTGCTCCTTCGCCAATGCGATGTGGGATTTGGTAAAGCGGCGGTCGCTGACATACAACACGTTGGTCTCCACAAAGGTGGGGTGCACCTTGTCCACCAGCGGATGCAGCAGCTCCGGATTCAGGAAGTTCTGGTTGCCACGCTCTCCGAAATGCACCTTCAAGCCGATGTTTTTATAATTGGAGACATCCACTCCCATAGCTTCATAAAGCTTCAGGATATTCTTCGGAGTTATCTCACTACAAAAATAGACTACCGAAACTTTCGAAGCCTCTTTCTGCGCCTTGATTCCAGTCATTACAGCCAGGAAACAAAACACAAACAAAAAAATCTTTCTTATCATAAATCTGAATTGTAAAAACTCTAAACTCTAAACTCTCAACTCTAAACTATTTCCTGTTCTTCATCAGTTCGATGAACGGATTGAAATAGTTCTCCCCTTTCGTCACCACGCCGGCCAATCCCTTGCCGCCGTTCATCGGGCGCTTCACGTCGCCGAAGATTCCTTTCTCCAATGCGGAGAACAGACCTTCTTCCACAATCTGTTGCAGCAGTTCGATGGCATTGTTGAGCACCGTTTTGGCGCGTTCGCGGCAGATACCGCCCTCGCGGAACTCCATCTCCTCGCCGATGCTCCGCATGTCGTTGAAGATGTAGCGGGCATTCTCGATGGAGAGGTAGCGGTCGCTCATGAAGGGGGTGTGGATGGCCTCGGTGGGCATACCCAGCAGCTGAATGCCCTGGTGGGTCCAAATGCCGATCATGTTGAAGAGGGCGTCCTGGATGTGGCCGCGGAAGATGTTGCCGGTCATGAATTTCGTGGGCGGCATGTATTTGAGGGTGGCCTTCGGGAAGATCTCGCGGGTCATCTGCGCCTGTGCGAGTTCGAGGAGGAAGCCGTTTTCAAGCATCGGGTCCATCTCGAAGGCGTGTCCGAGGCCCATCTGCTCCTCCGGCAGGGCAGCCAGGAGGGCTAACTGCTCGTTGATGAGGTCGGAGGCGAGCACCGTATGGGCGGCCTCCACGGCATCGGCGGTGGTGAGGTAGTTGTCCTCGCCGGTGTTGATGATGACGCCGGCATAGCCGTTGATGACGCGGGAGAAGTACTGGTCGATGAGGGTGCGCTGCGGGTTGATGTCGCGGAAGAGGATGCCATAAAGGGCGTCGTTGAGCATCACGTCGAGACGTTCGAGGGCACCCATGGCGGCGATTTCGGGCATACAGAGGCCGGAGCAGTAGTTGCAGAGGCGGATGTAGCGGCCCACCTCTTCGCCTACCTCATCGAGGGCCTTGCGCATGATGCGGAAGTTCTCCTGCGTGGCGAACGTGCCGCCGAAGCCTTCGGTGGTGGCGCCGTAGGGCACGTAGTCAAGGAGGCTCTGGCCCGTGGTACGGATCACGGCGATGATGTCGGCACCCTGGCGCGCACCGGCTTGGGCTTGCACCACATCCTCGTAGATGTTGCCCGTGGCCACGATGATGTAGAGGTACGGTTTCGGACCCTCACCGATGGTGTTCAGGTACTCGTTGCGCTTGGCTACGTTGCCCTTGATGCGGGTCAGGCAGGCCTCCACAAAAGGATTCACGGCCGCCTGTATCTTGTCTGTCGTATTCAGTTTCAATGTTGTGATGTCCCAGTTCTCGGTGGCTATCTTCTCGGCAATGTCCTGCGGGGCCATACCCGTTTCCAGAATGGCGTTACCGATGAAATAGAGGACACCTTGGTTCAGCACGCCCTTCTCCAGAATGGCGTCCACCACGCGGTTGGGAAGGGGTACGCCGTTTTCGTCCACACCGTCAATGCCGATCAGGCGGCATAAGGTGCGCTCTACCGTCACCGTGGTATAGGCGTCCACAAATTCTTGTACCTGATTGGCGATGTTCTTTGCCAACTGCTTGGCCGCATCCACCTGTGTGAAATCTAATCCGAGTTTACTTTTTCTCATGCGAAATATTGGTTTGTATTGTTAATCATTAACGTTAAAAATGTCAAAATGCGCCAGATGCCATTTCTGAAGGCGGTATTGCAGGGCGGTCCAGAGTACGCCCCAGCCGTACTTGGAACTGCGACGGAAGTTGATGGAGGAGGCCTCCGGGAAGTATTTGGTAGGACACGTGATCTCGGCAATCTCGTAGCCGGCGTAGAAGATCTGGGCCAGCATCTGGTTGTCGAAAACAAAGTCGTCGGAATTGTCCATGAAACGGATTTTCCTCAGCACTTCCGAAGAAAAGGCACGATAGCCCGTGTGATATTCGGAGAGTTTTTGGTTCATCAACACGTTTTGTATGAAGGTGAGGCAGCGGTTGAAGATGTACTTGTACAGTGGCATTCCTCCCCGTAAGGCACCCTTTCCCAAAATACGGGAACCCAGCACCACAGGATACAAGTCATTCACAATGACATACGCCATCGACTCGATCAGCTTCGGAGTATATTGGTAGTCGGGATGTAGCATGATGACCACATCGGCACCGAGTTCAAGGGCTTTGGTGTAACATGATTTCTGGTTGCCGCCATAGCCTTTGTTCACATCATGGCGGATGATATGGTGTATGCCGAGGGCTTGTCCCACTTCCACGGTAGCGTCTTGCGAACAGTCATCCACCAGGATCACCTCATCCACAATGTCAAAGGGAATCTCCTCGTAGGTCTGCCGCAGCGTCGTTTCCGCGTTATAGGCGGGTAAAACCACACATATTTTCTTGTTTTTCAACATATTGATTCAGGAAAGCCTAAAAAAACGCGCAAAAATACAAAAAAAAAGCTTTCCTTAATCAAAATCAATATATGTCTTCCATCGTATATTTCACAACTCCACCGCTCTCCAAAACCGTCCTGTGATATCCTCCCAGTCCTCTCCGTTTCTGCGGTAGAGCCGTTGGTTGGTGGTACGTTGTTTCAGACTGCCCTTTTCGGGGATGTAGGGCCCTAATTTCACGAAATCGAACAACATAGGGTGGGGTGGCATCTCGTTGCGCCCGGAGTACCAGCCCGTTTTCAGATGGTAATGTGTGCGTACATGTTCCGCCAGACACTCTACCGCCGGCACATCGCGGTCGCCGCCCATGAAGCACACGCACGTGATGTCCTCCGCATAGCGTGCCAACAGACGGTCCAGGGCGGCGGTGTCCAACTCTTCGCCGATGTCCTCGCGCAGGTGCGGACTGTGACACCCTTCGCAAAGGTTCGGACAATGTGTGATGTTGATGGCCAACGTCACCTCATCGGGAACCTCCTGGAAAACAATGTCGTAGTTGTAGTATTTCATATTGGCTGTTGGCCTTTAGCCATTGGCTTTTGGCGTATGTTGAAAAATCATTTTAGGCCAATAGCCAACGGCTAATAGCTAATGGCAAATGGCTATTGGCTACTCCGTCCACTTCCCATAATACCGCTTCGACGCTTCAATCTGGCGGGCGTGTGAGAAGTTGCTGACGCGTTTCATGTAGCCGATGATGCGGGTGAGGTAGTCCACATTCTTGCTGTGGCAGTGGGGACACTCTTTCAGATAGCGTTTGTCAATATGGCCGCAGTTGTTGCACAGGGTGTTGGGAATGTTGAAGGTGAAGTAGTTGCATCCCTCTTTAGCGGCCACGCGCAGCAGTTGGCGGTACTGTTTCTGCGAGAGGTGCTCCTCCAGGTTCATGTGCAGGGCGGATCCGCCGGTGAGGTGTGTGATGTAGTTGCGTCCGTGCAGTTTGAATTTGTCGATGATGTCCAAGGAGTCGTCCTCCACAATGTAGAAATAGCTGTTGTAGCAGTCGCGAGGCACCTCGTAACCATCCTCCTTGTCCCATTTGGCATGTTTCACACCCACATTCTCGGCTGGAATCATCTCACAGTTGAAGAGCAGGCCCTTCTTGCTGTATTTCTTGTTGTATTTTTCAATGAGGCCCAAGATGCCCTCCACGAACTTCTGGTACTCATTGTTGTCGTTGATGGGGATGCCCATGAACTCGGCAGCCTCCACCAGACCGTTGATACCGATGGTGAGGTATTGGCGGTTGATGGCGATGAAGCCGGCATCGAACAGCGGCAGCATGCCTTTTTCCAACAAATATTTGAGGTTTTCATTGTATGACATCTGCACCTTGTGGGTCAGGTCGATGATATCTTCCAGATATTGCAGGTAAGGTTTGTCCAGACGGTGTGCCTCTTGGATGCAGCGGTTGAGGTTGATGGTGAGCACGCTCTTGGATCCGGTGGACACGCCGCCAGCGCCAAGGGTGTAGCTGAAACCGTTGTCCTTGATCTCGTTACGCAGACGGCAGCAGCTGCTCAACGAGTCGGCGTTGTCGCTCACGTAGGTGAAGAAGGAGTGTCCTTCGGCATACATCTCCGCAGTGAAGTCGGCGTACTCCTTATCTTTGATGTCGCCGTTCTCGGAGAGCAGGGCCATGGTTTCCACAGGGAAGGTGAGCACGGCGCGGGTGCGCTCCTGGTTGAACCAGCGCATAAAGCGTTTCTGAAGCCAGCTGACGGACTCCCAGTGGGGTTGGCTGCCGTCGGGGAAGCGGAATTCGCCGAAGAGACTCTTGAAATAGTATTTGTCGTAGTAGGATATGTTCCAGAATACGGACTGGAAGTTGCGGGCACCCGTGGGCTGGTTGATGGAATAGACCACTTGCTGGAAGCAGTCAGTGATCATCTTGTCGATGGTGCGCTGCTTGGTGGAGAGATCCACCACCTTGTCAGGGTTCTTGTAGTAGTCGGGGCCGTATTCCTGTTCGATGAAGTAGTTAAGATACATCAGGAACTCGGGGGTGGCGCAGGCGCCGCTCAGCATGCTGGAGACCATGAAGACCATGTTGATGAAGCCGCCGCAGAATGATTTCAGGTTCGTGGGCTTGGTGGCGTTGCCGCCGATGCTCTGGGTACCGCTGAGCAGCCACGGGTACATGGTGATGCTGGCGCAGTAGTTGGCGATGCTCGTCTCGTCGTTCTTGTAGATGAAATGATGGTTGAGGAGGTTCAGGTATTTGTCGGACACCTCTTTGCCGAACATCTCCTTGATGCGGTCGCACAGCATGCGGCGGTTGAGGCGGATGAAGCTCGACTTGGGCAGCTCGCCGATGAGCGTGGCGATGTTCTTCTTCTCCACGTTGGCGTTGGCGTCGTATTTGCTGCCGGTGGCGGCGTTCTTGGCGTTGCAGTAGTTGATGAGGAAGTCAAGTTTGTCCTTCACCTCGCGGTCTTCATAGTGTTTCTGGCGGTAAAGGATGTATGATTTGGCCACTTCATAGTAGCGCTCGGCCATCAGGGATTTCTCCACCTGATTCTGGATCTCCTCCACGGAGATGCCGTCATGGATGGAAAGGCGGCCCAGGATGTTGGTCATGATTTCCTGCGTGGGGAAGGAGTCCACCGACACGAACGCCTTGGTGATGGCGCTGCGGATCTTCTCCATGGAAAACGGCTCTCTCTTGCCGTTGCGTTTGATAATGTAAGTGGTTTCAATCATAGGTTTGGTTTGTGTTAAGTTGTTATTTGGGCAACTTACCGGAATAGAATGGTCCTTGCGGACAGGTGCGCTTTTATCCCGAAAGCTACGTTTTGTCAGATACAGGCAGGTCTTCTGGCTCGTCCCACTTTCCGGCGTCTTCCCAACAACGGATTATTGTCAGTGACGTTGGTGCCAGAAAGCTGTAAGGGGCTGACAGCTACGGGAATAGCTCCTGATTTTCACAGGATTCCCTTTTGATCCTTTCGGAACCTGAATCCGGTTGCAAAAGTACATTTTTAGAGGCGATTTTTAGAAAAAAACGCTTTAAATTTTATACACATTGGAAACCATTTTAAGATAAGGGGTTGCGGCGAACCGGGGTCAAATTGTTAATAAGTCGGGAGTGGAGATGAATTCTTCTTTTCAGATGAATGAACCCTCTCCATGCCCCGTTAACCCGAAGGTAAGATTTGGAATATCAATACAAAAAATTATTGTATGGGTAAATCTGGATGTGCAGTTTCTTGATTTCCTCGTAGAGCATGTCTTTCATCTCGTTCACATTCTCTTTAGTCTTGGCGGAGATGAAGAAGGTCTTGGTGGTGGCTTTGGCCATCCAGGTGGCCTTCAACTCCTCCAAGGTGATGTTCTCCTTGCCTTTCGGAGTGAGGTCCTCAGGGTCTTTCTCCACCCAGGTGTACTGGTCTATCTTGTTGAATAGGAGGATGGAAGGCTTGCCGCCCGCCCCGATGTCGGCCAAGGTCTGGTTCACCACGGCGATCTGCTCCTCGAAATCGGGATGGCTGATGTCCACCACGTGAATCAGAAGGTCGGTCTCGCGGATCTCATCCAGCGTGGACTTGAACGACTCCACCAAGCCGTGTGGGAGCTTGCGGATGAAGCCCACCGTGTCGGAGAGCAGGAAGGGCAGGTTGCCGAAGACGACCTTGCGCACGGTGGTGTCCAAGGTGGCGAAGAGCTTGTTTTCGGCAAACACGTCGGCATTGCTCAACATGTTCATGATGGTGGATTTGCCCACGTTGGTGTAGCCCACGAGCGCCACGCGCACGAACTTGTCGCGATGGCTGCGCTGGGTGGCTTTCTGCCGGTCGATGTCACGGAGTTTGCTCTCTAACAGGGAGATGCGGTTGCGGATGATACGCCGGTCGGTTTCAATCTCCTTCTCGCCGGGACCTCTCATGCCGATACCGCCGCGCTGCTTCTCCAGGTGTGTCCACATGCCCGTCAGGCGCGGCAGCAGGTACTTGTACTGCGCCAGCTCCACCTGCACCTTAGCATGGGCCGTCTGAGCCCGCTTGGCGAAGATGTCGAGGATGAGGTGCGTGCGGTCCATGACCTTGCAGCCCAATACGCCCTCGATGTTGCGCTGCTGGGAAGGGGTCAGTTCGTCGTCCACCACCACCATCCCGATGTCGTTCGCGTGCACGTATTCGGCCACCTCCTTGATTTTGCCGGAGCCGAGGTAGGTGCGCGGGTCCGGATAAGGCAGGTTCTGCACGAACATGCGGACGGCAGTGCCGCCGGCGGTGTCTAACAGGAAGGCCAGCTCGTCGAGGAATTCGCGGGTCTTCTCTTCGGTGACGGCAGGGGTGGAGGCGGCCAGCAGGACGGCTCGCTCAAGCGGGGTTTCGGACAGGGGTTTGGACATAGATTATGGGGTTGGTGGGACAACGGATGCCCTTGTTTATACGAAAACGCAAAAGTACGGAAAATATCCGTATCTTTGCCGCTGAAAAAACAATCCTAATTATGCACAAAGCCGAAACCCATACGCTGAAAGACTTGATCCATGATTTTGTCAACAAAAACGGCAAACAGAAGCTGTATGCCGAGCGGACCGTCATGGACCGTTGGCCGGAGTATGTGGGTGAGATGTGCGCGGCGCAGTCGCAATGCATCTCCATACGCAACGGAGTCCTGAAGGTGAAAGTCCCAAACGCCGCCCTCCGTTTCGAGCTGAACGGGCGGAAGTCCATGATTATCGAGCGCATCAATGCGGACTATACGATTCCCGTCATTCAGAACATAATGTTCTTTTAGGCTGGTTCCAGATTCTCCAGGCGGCTTCGGCCTGCAGGCGCAGCATCCGCATGCCGTTCTGTGTGCGGGCCCCACGCATATTTCCTTCCCGAAGGAAACCGGTCTCCTCCGGATTGTAAATCAGATCATACAGGAAATGCTTGTCTGTCAGTGCCGAATAGGGCAGATTGGGTTTCTCGTGGATGTTCGGGAACATCCCGACGGGGGTACAATTTACAATCAGCTGGTGTTCTCTTATGAGGTCGGGGGTGAGCTGTCCGTAGGAGAATTGGTTTGCGTCCGGATGGCGCGAAACCAGGAGGCACTCCACGTCCAGTTGCCGGAGGACGAACGTTACGGCCGCCGTCGCGCCGCCGGTGCCCAGTATCAGGGCTCGGGAGGGTAGGGGCGCGCCGGCCAACGAAAGCCGGAAACCTTCCGCATCCGTGTTGAAGCCGACTAAGCGAGGACCTTGGCCGTCGCGCAGCACGCGCACGGTGTTCACCGCCCCGATTTGCTCCGCTTCGGGGTCCAGTTCGTCCAAAAAGGGCAGGATTACTTTTTTATAGGGTATGGTCACATTGAATCCCTGCAGGTCGGGATGCTGGAGGACAAACGTCCGTAAAAGGTCTATGGAGGCCAACTCAAAGTTGTCATAACGGCAGTCGGGACGGTTCTCCGCCGCAAACTTCTGCTGGAAAAAGGTTTGGGAGAAGCTGTGCCCTAACGTCTTGCCGATCAGTCCGTACTGTCTCATTGGTCAGCGGCGGGCTCTGACGGGGTTTCCGGCGAGGCTTTCGGAGCGCGGGAGGCTTTCACACCCTTGTAAACCAGATAGCAGACAAAGAGGATGCAAAGTCCCCACAGCACAATCTTCAGTTCGTCGTTGTATTTTTCAATCAGGTCCTGCTGGCCGTGGGCGAAGTAGCCTAACAGCGCCAAAATCGTGTTCCAGAGGGAGGCGCCGATGGTCGTGAAGAGGACGAACACGCCGAGATTCATCTTGGCGAGGCCCGCGGGAATGGAGATCAGCTGCCGGATGGCCGGAATCAGCCGTCCGATGAGGGTGGAGCTCTTGCCGTTGTCGATGAAATATTTTTCAGCCTTCTTTATCTTTTCGCTGTTGAGCAATAGAAGATGTCCCACCTTGCTGTCGGCGAACCAGTAGATGATGGGGCGGCCCAGGATCATGGACAGGAAGTAGTTGATGAGTGCGCCGATGAGTGCCCCCAAGGTGGCGAACAGGATGACGAAGATCATATTCACAATCTTGGAGTCCGTTTTGTAGAGCGCGGGGTTGTCGTTGTTGCAGGCCTGGTAGGCGGCCGGCGGCACGATGACCTCGGACGGGAACGGGATGAAGGAGCTCTCAACGGCCATCAGCAGCGTCACGGTGCCGTAGTTCAGGTGGCTGTTGTACCAGGAGACGACACGTCCGGTCAGGGATGCGTCGCGTTTGGCGGGTATTGTGTCCGCAGGGCTTTGGGCATGTGCGGAAAAAAGGAGCGTGCAAAGCAGCAGAATGGTTGAAAATTTCTTCATACGATGGGATTAGTTTAATGAATCCGTAATGGGTGAATCTTCAATGTCGTAGATGTCAAGCAGCTCGGCCACCTCGGGGATTTTGTCCAAATCGTCGTCAATCTCCAAGAAGTCCAGCTGGAGACGGGTGGGGTCGCACTGCAGGGCATATTCCAAGTAGCGGCACCCCTCGGTGACCATACCCTTGCGGATGTAGATGGCGGCGATGAAATAGTGGACGCTGGGACGGAAGTCGGGATTGCCCAGATAATCGCTGCAGATATCGATGATTGGGTCGTACATCTCCGTCCGGATGGCGTAGCCCGCCAAGAAAAAGAGAACGTAGAGAATCGGCGGATCCTCCTTGTGGAGAGCCATAAAGCAGAGATTGCGAATCTCCTGCTCATCTTTTTCGGGGTTTAACAGATCAATCAGGGAGAGGATGGATTCGATGTCGCCGGGATCCCGCTGGAGGTTGTTGCGGAGATATTCCCGCGCCTTGTCGAACTGGCCCTGGGATTTGAAAATGCCCACAATGTCATGGAGGACAAACGGGTATGTCGGGTCGGTCGGATCCGCTTTGGCAAGATGCTTCAAGGCGTTGTCGTAATCGTAGAGTTTGATGTAGCATCGCCCGGTCTGGGCATGGAAGGTGAACAAGTCACTCAACTTGTTGGCCGTCTGGAAATTGGTGATGGCTTCCTTGTACTTGCCCATGGCATATTGGGCTTCGGCGAGGTTGACGTACGCAAAAACGTCGTCCGGACTGAGAGAGGTCTGGAACTCGAACGCTTCGGCGGCGTTCTCGAACTGCTCGGCCCTCATGCAGGCCACGCCGAGACCGCTCCAGAGCGTCACCTCCATCGGCATTTCCTCCAAAAGAAGCCGGAAAAACGAGACCATATCCTCGATTTGCGCATGATGGCCCGGAAAGAGTTCCTCATCAATGAGCGGATAGAGGTGGAAGAAGCTTTCGGGGTCCAGCTGGTAGGCTCGGATGGCGTGTGGGACGGCCTTTTGCAGTTCCTTCCGGACAACGAATTCGTAGGCCAGCAGCAGGCGCACCTCCGGCAGCACATCGTCAATGGAGATGGCCTTCTCCAACAGGCCGATAACATCGATGCTCTTGCCGTTAATCAGGGCACTAAGCACACGCTGGTAGTAGGTGTCTGGAATCGGCTCGAAATGGGATTCTATATAGTCCAGCTCCCGCTCCTCCGAATCAAACTCCTGCTTGAGATGATAGTAATGAGCCAGATAAATCCGAAAATAGGGGTCGTTGGGATATTGGGTGACGGCTTGCCGGATAGCCTTCTGGGCGTAGGGGAGTTGCTCCTGATTCAACAGCGATCGGATGACATCCTCCAAGTCGTCCATGTCCAAATATATGGGCTGGTCCTTGTCAACGGCAGTCATAAACCGTTCCACCAATTTGTCCAATTGTGTCTCTTCCCTGTCGTCGAATTCGTCCATACTTTGTCTATAATTTTTGGGGCGGCAAAGATACGATTTAATTTGTATATTTGCCGCTCAAATTGTTTAACCGTTTTTAATATAAAAAGCAAAATGACTATCGAGGAAATTTCAACATTAGTACAGGGAGAGTTTGTATGCGGAGAAGCGTATAAAAACCGCGAGGTGGCCAAGGTGTTCGCCTCCGACCTGATGAGTGACGTACTCACCATCAAGGACACGGAAGGCCTGCTGCTGCTCACCGGATTATGCAATCTCCAGTCGATACGCACGTGCGAGATGTCGGACATCCAGTTGATGCTGGTGGTCCGCGGCAAGGTGGTAACCGACGAGATGATCGAGCTGGCGGAGGATAACGACATGGTCATCGTCAGGACCGCTTTCTCCCTGTACAAAACCGCCGGCATACTCTATGGGGCCGGAATACCCGCAATTTATTAACCAAACCATTGTCAGTATGGATTTTACCTACCATGTAGAAGGAGGTGACTTCACCAACGCCGGTTCCACCTCCAGCGAAGTCAAAAGAATGCTCAAGAAACTCGGCGTAAGTCCTGACATCGTGAAGAAGACGGTGGTGGCCCTGTATGAAGCGGAGGTGAACATCGTGGCCCACGCCTACCGGGGTGACATCAACGTTGACCTGGAGGAGGACAAGGTGCGCATCGTGCTCGCCGACGAGGGTCCCGGCATCCCCAATATTGAGTGGGCCATGCAGAAGGGCAACTCCACGGCCTCGCAGAAGGTGCGTGAGATGGGTTTCGGCGCTGGCATGGGCCTCCCCAACATCCAGAACAACTCCGACGAACTGAAAATCAATTCTGTGGTGGGACAAGGTACCACCATCGAGTTTGTCAACTATTTTAATAAATAATATTGTAATACTATGGCAGTAGCAGATTTCCACCATGCTCTAAAATTCAAGTCCGACTTGTGTATCGGCTGTGCGCACTGCACCGGCATCTGCCCCACGGGCGCCATCCACATCGAGGACGGCCATCCGCAGCTGGATCCCAACCGGTGCGTGGACTGCGGCAGATGCTACCAGCATTGCCCCGTCAATGCCATCTACATCGAACAGGATGATTTCCAGACGGTTTACAACTGCAAGTACCCCGTACTGCTGCTCCCGTCCATCTTCATCGCCCAGTTTGAAGAGAAAATAAAGGAGAAGACCATCCTGTCGGCCCTCTACCACATCGGCTTCAAACATGTGTTCGAGGTGGAGAAGAGTGTGGACTTCATCAAGGAGGAGATGCAGCGGACGGTCGTCGAGAACAACGGCTACAAACCGATTATCTCCACCTTCTGTCCGGCCATCGTGCGCCTCATTCAGGTGAAATTCCCCGTCTTGGTGCCCAATCTCTATCTGCTGAAACCCCCATTGGACCTGACGGCCCTCTATATCAAGAAGCTGCTGACGGAAGAGGACCATATTCCCGCCGAGGACATCGGCATCTTCTATGTGACGCCGTGCGCCGCCAAGATTGCTGCCATCAAAAGCCCGGCTACGGAAGAGGAATCGTCCGTCAGTCAGGTGATCAACATGAACTTCCTGTACAGCAAGGTGATGCGTGTCATCAAGCAGGGCGAGTACAAGCTGTGCGAGGATTCGCGCACGCGCTACCACAGGCTCTCCAAGTCCAGCGTCAACTTCACGCTGACTGGCGGGGAGGTTGGCCTGCTTACCAGCGGACGCAACCTGGCCATCGACGGCATCCACAACGTGCTGGATTTCTTGGAAAAGCTGGAAGATGAGGATATCCAGGATATCGACTTCCTGGAACTGCGCGCCTGCGACCAGAGCTGCGCCGGCGGTATTCTGTGCGCCAACAACCGTTTTCTTATGGCCGAACGCCAGCACAAACGGATGCAGAAGTCGCCGGACGAGGTGGACTCGGAGGACAACGACCTGCTGAACTACGTGGATTATCTCAACGAGCACAAGCGGGTGCTGGGTACGGTGGAACCGCGTTCCATGGACAAGATGGACGACAATATGGCCGTGGCCATGCAGAAGATGCGCCGCGCCTTCGAAATAAACCAGAACCTGCCGCAGGTGGATTGCCGTATTTGTGGCTACCAGTCGTGCAAGGCCCTGTCGGAGGCGGTGGTCAACGAGAAGGCCACCGTGGAGCAGTGCATTTTCGTGCAGCGCGCCCTCGAGCATTCCGAAAAACTGACCATTTTGGATACATTGCATATCAATACGAAGATCTGGGGCACGAAAAAGAACGACCCTGCGATTGCCAAGAATCTGAATCTGTAACCGAACATATCTTTCCGTGTTGCCGCTGACCGTTTTCCCCTTATTAGCCCTCACTGCCGAATCCTGGACGGGTGGGCTGTGGGCGGCGGTGTGGCACGCGTTTGTCGATTCGTTGGAGATCACCGGCTGGGTGATCCTGATGATGTCCCTGATTGAGCTTGTCAACGTCTCCTCGTCGGGACGGCTGCTGGAGAGGTTCCGTCACCGGCCTGTCATGCAGGTCTTCATCGCCGCGTTGCTCGGCGCCCTCCCGGGATGTGCCGGCGGCTTTGCCGTGGTGTCGATGTTCACCCACCGCATGGTGACATTCGGCGCGCTGATCACGGGTATGATCGCCACCTTCGGCGACGAAGCCTTTTACCTTTTTGCCACAAGTCCGAAATGGGGCCTGATCCTCACGTCCATTCTGTTGGTCCTTGCCGTGGTGGTGGGGCTTGTGCTTACTTTTTTGGGGGAAAAATGGGATTTCACGCTGGAACCGCATGAGTTTGAGATACATCAGGATGTGGACGAACATGCGCACGCGCACGAGCATACGCACGAAGAGGAACCACACGCACAGGCTGAGCCCGAACGGAAAGTGAAGGTGCTCCATTTCTTGAAAGAGCACATTTGGAACCATGTCATCCGCCAGCATCTGCTGAAGGTGTTCCTCTGGTCGTTTGGGGTGCTGCTCGTGCTGCAGGGTCTGGAACATTGGTTGGACTTGTACAGTTTGTTGCAACAGAATCAATGGGCCCAGTTTGTACTTTTGTTGGTGGCAGTGGGAGTGGGTTTCATTCCCCAGTCCGGTCCGAACCTTGTATTCATCATTATGTTCCTGAACGGAAATATTCCCTTTGCCATCCTGCTGGCCAACTCCATTGCGCAGAACGGCCACGCCGGCCTGCCGCTGCTGGCGCAGTCGCGGAAGAACTTCCTCATTATGAAGTGCATCACCGTCGGATTGGGATTGCTGTGCGGACTGCTGATGTTGGGACTATGAACGTTGTCAATAGTATAGATGTTGACTTTGTGCGGCACCGAGGTGCCACAAACATTATTAACAATGGAAAAATGTCGCCAAAATCTTCTTAGGTCAAGATCTATTTCATTGCCAAAACAACAATAACTTTTTCATAACGATGGCAAAGGTACAAAAAATACCCTAAATCAGCGGGATCTGTGAAATTTTTGGAGATTCCGCTGGTTTACGGTTGTTGGTGGAGGTGTAGTGCGCTACACCATTGCAATATTAAACTCGGGTGCGGAAAGTGGTGGAAAATACCATGTTTCCGCACCCGAGTTGTGCTCTTTCTTCAAGAAAATATGAAACTCATGTGCGGAAAGTGGGAAAAAATACTGTGTTTCCGCATGTGAGTTTTATCCGTTTGATTTTTTTTTATATTTTTGCCGACGAAAAAAAAGTTCGTCATGGACAAGAATCTTTTTATCGGACGCGAATATGAAATCCATCAGCTGGAGAAATACCGGGACTCCAAAGAATCGGAATTCATCATTGTTTACGGACGTCGGCGTGTCGGAAAGACCTTTCTCATCAAGGAGTTTTTCGACGACAAGTACGATTTCCACGTCACAGGGCTTTACAAGAAGCCCAAGAAAATGCAACTCAAGAATTTTTATCTTGCGCTTCAAGAATACGGGTCTTCCATCAGGAAGGTGCCTGAAGACTGGTTGGAGGCCTTTGCAGAGCTGAAGAAACTATTGAAAAGCATCCAGGATAAACGCAAAAAAATCGTTTTCATTGACGAGCTCCCCTGGATGGACACTCGCCAAAGTGACTTTCTGGCCGCCTTTGAAGCCTTCTGGAACGGTTGGGGCGCACAACAAGACGACCTCATGCTGATTGCGTGCGGCTCTGCCACCACTTGGATCACCAATAAAATCCTCTCCGACAAAGGCGGACTGTTCAACCGAGCTGCCCGGCGACTATACCTGATGCCCTTCACCCTCCAGGAGACAGAGCGATACCTGATTTCAAGGGGTATCCGTTGGAATCGTTACGACATTGTGGAATGTTACATGACCATGGGCGGAATCCCCTATTACCTCAAACTCCTTGACAATGGTCTTTCTTACCTTGCCAACATCGACACCCTTTTTTTCAAGCGCAACGGTCCGCTTTGGGATGAGTTCGACCATCTTTATGAAACCCTTTTCGGCACGTCAAAAGGTTACTTGAAAATCATTGAGGCGTTGTCCACGAAAAAATCAGGTCTCACCCGAAAGGAGATCATCCGCGAAACACACCTGGAAGACAACGGGCTGCTTACAGAGATGCTGAAGAACCTGAAAGACAGTCGGTTTGTGAGCGCTTACAACACTTTTGGCTATGACGAAAAGAATGTGGTATATCAGCTCGCAGACTATTTCACCCTGTTCTATCTGCGTTTTCTCAAGGGCAAACAAAACCCTGACGAGCATTTCTGGACCCATTTTCTAGACAATCCCGCGAAAAGCAATTGGGCGGGTCAGACTTTCGAACAAGTCTGCAAGGATCACATCACGCAGGTCAAGAAAGCCATCGGAATCAGTGCCCTGTTGACGGATATATCCTCATGGCGCGGTTCCTCTGAAAGCGGGAAAGCCCAAATCGACCTCATCATTGACCGTCGTGACCGAACAACGAATATTTGCGAGATCAAGTTCTCCGTAGGAGAATACACAATCGACAACAACTACGAGGAAAACCTCAAAAAAAAGATGCAAGTGTTCCGTGAAGCCACAAAATCGCGAAAAGCCCTGCAATTGGTCATGATCACCACCTACGGCATCAGGCAAAACGCACATAGCGGCATTGTGCACTCGCAGGTGCGGATGGATGACCTGTTTGACTTGTAAAGACGGGGTGCGCATCATCTCAATAAACAACATGCACCGTTACTCTCTCATAAAACTTACCTCTTCACAAACTTCACAACCTTGCTTGCTCCATCATGCGATACAAGACGAAGCATGTATATCCCGGATGACAAATCCGAGACATCAATCGTGAATGTCTGATTAAGCATTCTATCTGTCTTGATTACCTTTCCTGTGATATCCAGGATTGATACTTCAAAATCAGAGATACCTGTGCTACTCAGATTCAGAGTGGTAGTAGCTGGATTCGGATAGATGGAAATCTCATACTTCCAATCCGGTACAAGCGGATTTATTTCCACCTGGATAGGTAGAGTTACCTCATCTTCACAAGTCAATCCTATCTCTCCTCCAAATGTCCCAGCATATTTCAGTGTGTGTTCTCCCACTGAGATTCCAGCAGTAGAAAAGGTATAGTTTGATGGGATATTAGAAGCAACCAAAATATCATCCAAATAGAAATTTCCACCTGGTGGCAATACCTGCACCGTACAAGTGGAATCGGTAATGATTTCTGGAGTCTGGATAGTCATAGAAATATCCGGATTGTATACTTCTACCCACACAGAATCATGTGTCATACACCCATGTTGGTCAGAAAAATCTACAGACACCCAGGTCGACATAGTCATAGGTGGAGTCAAATATTCTGCTATATATACCGAATCTGTATCTATCCACGTAGAATAATTTACACTATCTTCTAAATCCCCTACATGCCACATATAACCAGTTTCATACCCTATACTTTGTGCACGTAATGTATCCACTCCTCCGTAACAAACTCTAGAATTTGTTGCTGAGAGAAAGATAGAATCTTCTACGTATTCAAATAGATATGTGATGATATATTCCGTTTCATCACCTAAAGCCCTACAACCTCTAGAATCATACATATAGAGATGATAAATACGACCACTAGACAACCCACAAACAAACTGAGAAGTATCAGGCATAAAAATTTGGTTTGTATCATCATAATAAAACCATGTAAAATTATATGGAGGAGTTCCTCCTCCTATTGCAATATTAATACACCCTGTACTATCTTTACAAACAGTATCTACTCGTCGTGTTACATAATCTATATACCACGGCTCTGGTTGTTCAATAATCACACTATCATGATACTCACAACCATTGATTCCATACGCCACCACATGATAAATTCCTCCTCTTAAGCCAGTTAAAGTCACAGAATCATAACATGTATGGACAAAAAAGAAGGGAGTATCTATCTCTATTTTTATCCATTCATAATCCTGTATAGGATCAATCAAGTCTACATGAAACGATCCATCTGCATAAGGATAAAGATATCCATCAGGACACGTCACATGTTTGACCAAATTTGTAGGAATAGAAATAGTAGGAGCACGATTAACTACAATAGAGATAGCCATCGTAGGATTTAATAACTGTCCATTCACAGAATCAATATAACAAACAATTGTAGTATCGCTAATAGTGCTACTTATAGGAATTGAGATATAAGACTCCGTAGTATAATAAATAACACCATCACATGAATAACTACAGCTTGTTTGGAAACCTACAAAAGGTGGTAAAGAATAAGTTTTTATAGTACCACTACAAGCAGATGTATTAGAAATAACCACAGTATCTCCCGTAAGCACTTGATTCGAAATCGGAAGGAAATCATTCTTTGCAAATCCAGCCAGACTTACAAAGATAAAACACAAAAATACAATTAACTTTTTCATAATCTACATGTTCGGCAAAGAACCAACAACTTTATGGGGCAAAAATACAAAAATATTCAGATATGCCTGTGTTTTATCATGTTTATTAATACAGACATCATTTTTGCCCGCACACCTACGGCGTGCGGAACCCCCGAACCGTCGTCCGCAATTCTACCGAGCCCTTCAGCCCTACGGGCTGGTTCGCGTTCGGAACGGTGTCCCGTTGATACGGTCGCGGGTGTTGGTGGGTTAGCGTTTTGCTCGGTGTGGTGCATAAACGAGGAAAGGGTGGTTGTCCGAATCGGTTATCGGTCGCGGGTGATGGCAGGCCGTCAGGTCTGCCGGGCTTGGTAGCACAGGCGGGTACGGAGCGTGTTGTCGCAGGCCGTCAGGTCTGCGGGCAAAATTGAAAAAAAACACATCAATCAAACATCTTCAAATATGTATCGTTCGTCAAATTCTATCTCGTTTTTCCTCAATATATCCAAATATTCCTCCCGGAACGATCTCTTGGCATGGTGTTTTTCTTGATTCAAAATGTATTGCACAACTCTTGGCACATGACTCTTTGAATATGAAAAAGCCCCGTAACCCTCCTGCCATTGGAATTGGAATCTAGTAAGCCTTTCTTTGTTTATCCATTCTGAAGTTTCGCGTTTCAATCTTAACATCAAGGATGATAAAGATTGTGTTGGTCGAAAACCAAACAATAAATGCACGTGATTTGAAACGCCGCCAATCGCCAAGGTTTTGTGCCCTTGGTCATTGACAATTGACGCCATGTAGCTATACAATCGTTCACTCCATTCTGGTGAAATTAATGCGTCTCTATTTCGTACGGCAAAAACGGTTTGAATGTGAATTTGGGTGTAAGTGTTGCTCATAATTTCATTGTTTTTTTAATAATTTTTTTGGCGGCAAAAATACATAAAATATCATAAAATATTGTGTATCAATATTTTAACAATAAATTGTAAAAATAAAACACATTGTATTGACTCTCTTTTATTTATGCCGACATCGTTTTTTCCCCGCACACCTACGGCGTGCGCAAACCCCGAATCGTCGTCCGCATTCCTACCGAGCCCTTCAGCCCTACGGGCTGTTTCGTGGCCGGAACGGTGTCCCGTTGATACGGTCGCGGGTGTTGGCAGGAACGGTTTGGTGGGTTCGGAGGTATATACGCAAAAGGAACGGTTTCCCGAATCGGTTACGAATGCAAATGTTGACAGGTTGGGTGGTTTGCCGGACGTGGTGCATAAACGCGAGAAGGGTGGTTGTCCGAATCTGTTGCGGTCGCGGGTGTTGGCAGGCCGTTAGGTCTGCCGGGCTTGGTAGCACAGACAGGTGCGGTTGCGTGTTGTCGCAGGCCGTTAGGTCTGCGGGCAAAATCGAATCCCACACCGTTTTCCACGATGCCCGCACACCTACGGCGTGCGCAAACCCCGAATCGTCGTCCACATTCCTACCGAGCCCTTCAGCCCTAATGGGCTGGTTCGCGACCGGAATGGTGTCACATGTTATCGGTCGCGGGTGTTGGCAGGCCGTTAGGTCTGCCGGGCTTGGTAGCACAGGCGTTTACGGAGCGTGTTGTCGCAGGCCGTCAGGTCTGCGGGCAAGAAGGAACAGTTTCCCAAGAAATTTACCTCTTCACAAACTTCACAATCTTACTCGCTCCATCATCAGATAAAAATCTGAGTAATATCAGAATAATAAAATATTTTCTGCGCCTCTTGAACTTTTACAAAAAAAGTGTACTTTTGCAGCCCGAAAATTTAAAACGTAAAATATTATAAATCAAAGTTAGAAATGGCAAATCATAAGTCATCCATTAAGAGAATTAGAGCAAACGAGAGTAAGAGATTGGCTAACCGCTACTATTCCAAAACCATGCGCAACGCTTTGCGCGACATCCGTGCCATCGAGGATAAGAACGAGGCTTCTCAAAAGTTGTCCGCTATGACCTCCATGATCGACAGACTCGCCAAGAGAGGCATGATCCACAAGAACAAAGCCGCCAACCTCAAGTCCGGCTTGATGAAGAAAATCAACGCTATGTAGTTAGCCATTAGCAATTGGCCTTTAGCCTTTAGCTAAAAGGTAAAAGCCAATTGCCAGCAGCTAAAAGCTTAAAATTGAAATAACGGGGAAGCAACATTCCCCTTTTTTAATATGCAGACAGACGATTACAAATTTTCCACTCCTATCCAGGTGAGAATGAGCGACTTGGATCCGTTTGTACATGTGAACAACGGAGCCCAGTGCAACTATTTCGACTTCGGACGGAGCGCCTATTTCGAGCATGTGTTCCAAAAGCCGATTGACTGGCGCGACATGGACATGGTGCTCGTGCATGTGGAGATGGATTTCATGCAGGGCATTGAATTCCAAGACCATATTGTCTGCGAAACCCGTTTGCTTTCCATCGGTCATAAAAGCATCAAGATGATGCAGCGGCTGCTCGACACGCGTACCAATGTCGTGAAAACGACCTGCTACAGCGTCCTCGCAGGCTTTGACCGCGTGACCCACCAGTCGATTCCTATCCGGGAAGAGTATAAGAAACTGTTTGGCCAATTCGAACATCTTCCCGATGATCAGCAAGCATAAGATTTCCGATATCCGCAAGTTGCACCAGAAGAAATTCCGGGATGCGGAACGCCTTTTCTTAGTGGAGGGCCGGAAAAGTGTGGAGATGCTCCTGCAATCCGATTTTGGGGTGCAGGATATCTTCGCCACGGAATCCTCCGCGGAAGAGAATCAACAACTGTTGGAAAATCGGCCTGTTACAATTGTCTCTTCGGCGGAAATGGAACGTATCAGCACGCTCTCCACACCACCGGAACTGATGGCCGTTGCCCGCCAGGCAGCCCAACCGCAGCCGATTTCCGACAACGAGCCCGTGTTGGTGCTGGACCGTATCGCCGATCCGGGCAATATGGGCACCATCATCCGCACCGCCGACTGGTTCAATTTCCGGCACGTCGTCTGCTCTCAGGATTGCGTGGAGTTTTACAATCCCAAGACCATCCAGGCCACGATGGGCTCGTTTGCCCATCTGGTCCCGCATTATACCGATTTGGTATCTTTCCTGCGTCGGCAATCCTCCCAACGGCGTATTTTAGGTGCGTTTCTTGAGGGGGATTCCATCAACACATTCGCGTTCCAGTTCTCGGACATCATTGTCATCGGCAGCGAATCGAACGGCATCTCGCCGGAAGTGGAAGCATTAGTTAGCCATCGGATCACAATCCCGTCGCCGGTGCACGGGCGTGCCACCGCCGAGTCGCTGAACGCCGCCATAGCCACGGCCATCATATTGCATCAGTTTGCACAGTAGGATGTAAGCCGTTGGTGAAGAGATAATAGCAGGGAGGCCGCCCGTTCGGGCGGCCTCCCTTGTCGTATGGATAGTGGAAACGTTTACTTTTCAATACGGATTCTTGCATCCACGGCGGTCACGTAGCGCGGGTTGCCGAGCAGCGGGTTGAGGTCCATCTCCACGATTTCGGGAGCGGCCTGCACCAATGCGCTCACACGCGCGACCTGGTCGGCGTAGAGGTCGATATTGACGGGCTCCTGGCCACGCACGCCTTGCAGGATCTTGTATCCGCGCAGCTTCGTGAGCATCTGCTTGGCCTCGTCAGCCGTGATGGGCGCGAGGGCGGACTGCACGTCTTTCAGCACCTCGATGAAGATGCCGCCCAATCCGAAGAAGATCTGATGCCCGAACTTGTCGTCGCGGATGGCCCCGATATAGACATCCGTGCCGTCCAGCATCGGGTACATCTCCACCGCGTAGGTGTCCTGGATGGCCATCAGCCGGTCGAACTCCTTGCTGACGGTGTCCAAATCCTTGACATTGAGCGTCACGCCGCCCACGTCGGACTTGTGGAGCGGGCCCACGACCTTCATCACCAATGGGGTGTCCTTGCCGCAGTTCACCTCCTTGGCGAATGCCAGGGCGTCTTCTTTCTTGTCCACCTCCACAGATTTCTTGCGGGAGATTCCGGCGGCGTCCAACAGCTCGTTGTAGTCGGCAATCTCCAGATAGCCGCTCTCGCACTTGTCGATGGTCTTGCGGATGCGGGCCACATCCACCTGCGGCAGATCCACATGCTCGGGTTGCGGTTTCGGGGTGTTCCACACTTTGACGAGGGCGTTGCCCAACACGCACTCCTCCGGGAAGTTGATGCGTCCCTTGGCAATGAAGTCCTCAATCTCCTGCTTCACATTGATGATGGACGGAAGCACAGGGAAGATGGGCTTCTTGCAGGTCTTCATCTTCTCGTCGAGCAGCTCATAGACCTCCTTGTTGGAGAAAAGGCCCGGCGAACCGAAAATGACAACGGAGAAGTCGATGTCGGTATATTCGTTCTCAACAGTGTCGATGATATAGCCTAACTGTTCGGCGGTGCCGGTGGCGAGGAAGTCGATGGGGTTGCCCACGGAAGAGCCTCCGAAGAGTTTGGAAAGCAGAGCGGGGCTGGCGGGGTGATCCTTGAGCGGCGGGACTTCCATTCCTCCGTTGCTCAGCACATCGGTAAGCATCACAGCGGGTCCGCCGGCGTGGGTGATGACAGCGCAGCGATTACCTTTTATTTCAGGATGCATAAAGACTGCACATACGGTGGTGAGCTCCTGGCGGTTGTGGCAGCGCACGATGCCCGCTTTCTGGAACAGGGCGTCCACGGCGGCGTCATTGGTGGCTAAGGCGCCGGTATGCGACGAGGCCGCACGCGAGCCGGCAGCCGAGCCGCCCGACTTGATGGCCGCAATCTTGCAACCCTTGTTGATGAGGTTGCGGCTGTGCTTCAGCAAACGTTGCGGGTCGCCAATCTTCTCCATGTAAAGCATGATGACATGACTCGATTTCTCGGGGTCGAAAGTTTCGTCCAGATGTTCGAGCACATCCTCAATACCGAGTTGCGCGCTGTTGCCCACAGCCCATACACTGTTGAATTTCAAGCCGTTGCTCATACCATATTCTTTGATGAACACAGCGGTGGCACCACTTCCCGTAATGAAATCCACTCCCTTGGGGTCCAGTTTCGGAATCGGCGTGTCGAAGCAGCCGCTGTAGTTGGTGTTGAGGAAACCGGTGCAATTGGGGCCGATGAGCGAGCCGCCCACGGCGTTGATGGCATCCACAATGTGCTTCTCGATGGCAGCACCCTCGGCATTCTCCTCCGAGAATCCCGCGCTTACGATGATGAAGCCCTGGGTGCCTTTCTGCTGCGTCAGCACGTCCACCGTGTGGGCGCAGAACTTGGCCGCGATGCAGAGGATGGCACAATCCACCTGCGGCAGATCTTCCACCTGCTTGTAGCATTTGATGCCCTGTACCTCGTCTTCCTTGGGGTTAACGGCATATACTTCGCCATTGAAGGCACTCTCCAACAGATTTTTCAGGGCTTTTCCGCCCGGTTTGTGGATGTCACTTGATGCACCGCACACCACGATGCTCTTAGGATTTATCAGCTTGTTGTTTATCATATATTATAATATTGTATTAAAATAATTGCGTGGTTATCAGAAAGGATGCGTGGATTATTGCACCATCTCTTTCTTCATCTGTTCGATTTTCTCCGTCAGCTTGGCCTCCTCGTCGGCGATGTTGGCGCGTTTCTTGATGGGATTGACCACGCTGAAGTAGAACTTGATCTTCGGCTCGGTGCCGGAGGGGCGCACCGTGACCTTGCTGCCGTCGGCGGTGAAGAACTGGAGCACGTTGGACGTAGGCAGGTTGATGATGCTGTTGGTGTTGTAGGTGAAGTCGTAGGATTTGGATACGGCGTAGTCCTTCATCATCACAACCGGCTGTCCTCCTAAGGTCTTAGGCGGGTTGCTGCGATAGTCGGCCATCATCTGCTGGATCTCCTCCACGCCGGCCTTGCCCTTCTTGGTGAGGGAGAGCAGGTCCTCCTTGAAGAATCCGTACGAGCGGTAGATGTCGTGCAGGATCTCGATGAGCAGCTTGTGGTTCGGCTTGCCGAAAGCATGATAGTAGGCGGCCATTTCGGCGATGAGGCAGCAGGCCGACACGGCATCCTTGTCGCGCACGAAGTCGCCCACCAGGTAGCCGTAGCTCTCTTCGCCACCCACGATGAACTTCTGTTTGCCCTCGTTGCGCAGGATGTCCTCCGCAATGTACTTGAACCCGGTGAGCACATCATCGCAGGCCACGTTGAAGTCCATGGCAATGCGGCTGATGAGGTCGGTGGTGACAATGGTCTTCACCACGAACGGGTTTTCGGGCATTTTTTTCTTGCTTTGCAGCTGGGAGAGCATGTAATGGAAGAGCAGAGTGCCGGTCTGGTTGCCGTTGAGCAGCTTCATGGTGCCGTCGGTGTCGCGCACGGCGATGCCCACGCGGTCGGCGTCGGGGTCGGTGGCGAGGATGAGGTCGGCATCGACTTCATCGGCTTTCTTCAGGGCAAGCTCTAATGCCGTCTTCTCCTCGGGATTCGGCGACTTCACTGTCGGGAAGTTGCCATCGGGGATAGCCTGCTGCTCTTCGATGATGATATTGTTGAAACCGTACATTTCCAGGGCCTTGGGCACCATGGTGATGCCGGTCCCGTGCAGCGGCGTATAGACAATCTTGAGGTTCTTGGCCTTCTTGACGGCGGTGGGGTTGACCGACAGGCGGAGGATGTTCTTGAGGTATGCCTTGTCCACCTGCTCGCCGATGATGTGGATGAGGCGTTTGTTGCCGGTCCATTTCACCTGCTGGATGGAGGTGATCTTGTTGACCTCTTGTATCACGTTCTTGTCGTGCGGGGGCACCAGCTGGCCACCATCCTGCCAATAGACTTTGTAGCCGTTGTACTCCTTGGGGTTGTGGGAGGCGGTGATCATGATGCCGGCGTTGCATTTGAGATGCCGCACGGCGAAGGAGAGCTCCGGTGTGGGACGGAGGTCTTCAAAAAGGTAAACCTTGATCTTGTTGGCCGACAGGATGTCGGCGGCGATTTCTGCGAACTGGCGGCTGTTCAGGCGGGAGTCGTGCGAGATGACCACGCTGACTTTCGAATCACGGAAACATTCTGTCAGGTAGTTGGCCAGGCCCTGGGTGGCGAAACCGACCGTGTATTTGTTCATGCGGTTGGTGCCCACGCCCATGATGCCGCGCAGACCGCCCGTGCCGAATTCAAGATTGCGGTAGAAGGCCTCCACCAATTCCTGGGGGTTCTTCTTTTGCAGTTTGAGGATTTCTTTTTTGGTTTCCTGATCGTAATTCTCGTTCAACCAGATGTCTATCTTTTCTTGAATTGCCTGTTCCATACAATGTGTTTTATTAGAGATAATTGTTAAAAATTGGTCTGCAAAGATACGAAATATTAGGAAAAACCGCAAGGTTATTTTCCGTTATCTATTTTGTGCAATGCGAAGCAGTAGGCACCTATGGAGGTGGCGGTGCTGGTGCCGATACGGGAGGTGATGATGCCGATGCGTTTTTGGGTGTCGCAGGGGATGGTCTCGTCGGAGCCGTACACGGGGATGGACACGGACTCGCCGCGGGCGAAGTCGGCGAATTCCGCCTCGTCTTCTAAGTTATAGACGCGGGAGGGCACGCGCGGGATGGCGATGCCGGAGCGGGTGTGCTGCACGGCGCGGAGTTCCCGCAGGAGGGCGGGCATGAAGAACTTGTGCGCTTTGGACAGCCCGCCGCCCAGCACGATGATGCCGTCGAGGATGCAGGCGATCTGGGCGATGGTGTAGCCGGCGGCCTCGCCGAAGGTGTCGAAAGCCCGCAGGGCCGCCTCCTGATCGCCAGGAAGCTCGCCCTCCGCAATGCGGAAGATGTCGTAGCTGTCGGTGTAGGTGCCGGCCTTCGGGTCGTTTTTACTATATATATTATAATAATGTAAGACAGCCCTTAGCGAAACCCCCTCTTCGGCGATGAGCTCGGGTTCGAGTTTGGCAGGCACGCAGTAGGTTTCCGAGCAGCAGTTGTCGCCTATGTAGAGGTTCTGGTGGCTGGTCAGGCCGATGCCGAAGCCGGTGCCGAGGATGAAGCCGATGAGGTTATGGTACTCTTTCTCGCTGCCGGCGTCGTGGAGCCGCTGGTTGACATAGGGTAGGGCGCCGGCCAGCGCCTCGCCGTAGGTGAAGAGGTCGGCGTCGTTGTTGATGAAGACGGGCAGGTGGAAGCGGCGTTGCAGGAAGGGACCGAGGGCCACGCCCCCCTCGAAGGCCGGGAAGTTGGTGAGGCGGGTGGGGAAGATGCCGTTGGGGTAGTCGGCGGGGCCGGGGAAGGCGAAGCTGATGGCGGCGGGTGGTTCGGGCAGCTGATCGATGATGGTCTCGAACCCGCGCACGAGGTTGGCCATGCACTGGTCGAGGTCATGGGCTTCGGAGGGGAGTTCGAGGGTGTTGAGGATGAATCGGTTGCCGCGCATGGCGTTGAACCGGAAGTGGGTGCCGCCGGCATCCAGCGTGATGACGGTGCGGGGGTCGTTCTGATACTGCATGGTGTAGAAATTTCCGACAAAGATACAAAAATATTTCGGGATGGCCATGGGGGAGGGGTGAAACTTCGTGGCGAAGGGTGTCCGAACCTAACTAACTGATTTTATTAAAAAAATAATTATGAACAGCGGATTGTATAAAAAAATTTATTACTTTTGCCGCCAATTTGATAGGAAAAGGCGAATAGAGGCGAATGGGTTGTTTAATAAGTTGAATATCAGACAAATAAAAAATAAATAAAGAGTATATAAAGCAATGAAGAAAAGCAAGAAAGACGCATTAATTGAGCGAAAAGAAGCTAAAAAAACGGTGTACATGGCCCGATTAGTGGATAATCCGACCTCACCGCGCAAGACCCGGATCATGGCGAATGTGATTCGCGGCAAGAATGTGGACTATGCCATGAACGTGCTGAAATACAGCCATCGCGAGTCCGCCGAGAAATTGTTGAAACTCCTGAAGTCCGCTGTGGCGAACTGGCAGGTGAAGAACGAGGGTGCCCGTCTGGAGAACGCCGACCTGTACGTGAAGACGATCATGGTGGACGGCGGCCGCATGCTGAAGCGCATCCGCACGGCCCCGCAGGGTCGCGCCAACCGCATCCGCAAGCGCTCCAACCACGTCACGCTGATCATTGCAGACCGTAATGCGGAAAATATCAATACAGAAATAACAACAGAAGAATCACAAAATTAATTTATTAAGTATGGGTCAGAAAGTTAATCCGGTAGGCTTACGCCTTGGTATTGTAAGAGGCTGGGATTCTAATTGGTACGGCGGCAAAAATTTCGCCGGTAAGATTGTCGAGGACGACAAAATTAGAAAATACCTGAACGCAAAGTTCTCCAAAGCCGGTATCTCCAAAATTTACATTGAAAGAACATTGAAGCTGGTCACCGTCACCATCAGCACGGCCCGTCCGGGTCTCATCATCGGCAAGGGTGGTACGGAAGTTGACAAAGTGAAAGAAGAATTGAAGGTGATCACCAACAAGGAAATCCAGATCAACATCGTGGAAGTGAAGCGTCCGGACCTGGACGCCCAGTTGGTGGCCCAGAACATAGCCAAGCAGATTGAGGGCCGTGTGGCCTACAAGAAGGCGATCAAGACGGCGGTGGCCTCCACGATGCGTGCCAACGCCGAGGGTATCAAGGTGACGGCAGCCGGCCGTCTCGGCGGCGCCGAAATGGCCCGTTCCGAGCACTTCAAAGAGGGCCGTATCCCGTTGCACACCCTGAGAGCCGATATCGACTACGCTCCGGTGGAAGCCCATACGACATACGGATGCATCGGTATCAAGGTGTGGATCTGCCGTGGTATCGTCTATGGCAAGCGCGACCTGTTCGCCATCAACGAGGCGGGCAAGGATCAGAAAGCTCCTGCCAAGCGCAATTTCAGCCGCGGACCCCGCAAGGGTGGCGCCCCGCGCAACAACAGAACAAATAATTAATACCGACGCCAAGATGCCGGTTATACAATAATAATTAAAAACATTAAAAGCAATGTTACAACCGAAAAAGACTAGATACAGAAGGCCGCAGAAGGGCAGAATGAAATCCATCACCAAACGTGGTGCTGAAATCGCATTCGGCTCATTCGCATTGAAATCACTGGACCAGTTCTGGATCAGTGCCCGCCAAATCGAGGCCGCCCGTCAGGCTATCACCCGTGAGATGAAGCGTCAGGGCCAGCTTTGGATCCGCATTTTCCCGGATCGTCCCGTAACCGCCAAGGGTTTGGGTGTACGTATGGGTAAAGGTAAAGGTACTCCCGAGTCCTGGGCCGCCCGCGTCAGCCCGGGCCGCATCCTCTTCGAAGCCGACGGCATCCCATTGGAAGTCGCCAAAGAGGCTATGAGACTGGGTGCGCAGAAGTTGCCGGTTCATACGAAGTTCATCGTGAGAAGAGATTATTCAGCAGAAATTTAATTAGAAGAGTTATGAAACAGACAGTTATAAACGAACTTACCACTGCCGAAGTTAAGGAACGTCTCGCAGTAGAAAAAGACAACCTGGTTAAAATGAGACTTAACCACGCCATCTCTCCCCTCGAAAATCCGCAACTGATCAAGTCCCAGCGCCGCACCATCGCGCGTCTGATGACCGAACTGCGCAAACGCGAATTAAACGAAAATAAATAATTTATCACCCGATTATTATGGAAAGAAACAATAGAAAAGTGAGAGAAGGTGTCGTAGTAAGCGACAAAATGGACAAATCTATCGTGATTCTGGTCGAGCGCAAGATGAAACACCCCATTTACGGAAAGTTCCTGAAACGCTCCACCAAGTTCATGGCACATGACGAGAACAATGACTGCCATATCGGTGATAGAGTAAGAATAATGGAAACCAGACCGCTGAGCAAGAACAAATGCTGGCGTTTAGTAGAAATCATTGAAAGAGCTAAATAGTTATGATACAACAAGAATCAAGATTAGCAGTAGCAGACAACAGCGGCGCTAAGGAAGTGCTCTGTATCCGCGTTTTGGGCGGCACCAAGAAACGTTATGCCGGCGTGGGCGACAAGATCGTCGTGGCCATCAAGAGTGCCATCCCTTCCGGTCAGGTGAAGGCCGGTACCGTATCCAAGGCCGTCGTGGTCCGCACGAAAAGACACGTGCGCCGCAACGACGGGTCCTACATCAAGTTCGATGACAACGCCGTCGTCCTCCTCACAGCGAACGACGAGTTGCGCGGTACCCGTATCTTCGGACCTGTTGCACGTGAATTGCGTGAAAAACAGTTCATGAAAATCGTGTCTTTGGCCCCGGAAGTATTGTAGTCGATAAATTATTATTCAAATACAATTGACAAAGACCAATTGGTAAAACATTAAAAAAAGAAAAAGCAATGAAACTGAAAATCAAGAAAGGCGACATGGTGAAAGTCATTACCGGCGAGTCCAAGGGTTCGCAGGGTAAGGTGCTTGAAGTCATCCCCGATGCCAACAAGGCGCTGGTGGAGGGTTGCAATCTGGTCTCTAAGGCCACAAAGCCCAACGCCAAGAACCCGAACGGCGGCATCATCAAGAAAGAGGCCCCGATCCACATTTCAAACCTGATGGTTGTTGACGCTAAAGGAAACGCTACCCGCGTGGGAAGACGTTTGAACGACAAAGGCAAATTAGTTAGATATTCCAAAAAATCTGGAGAGGAGATCAAGTAATGTACACACCGAGATATAAAGAAAAATACCAGAAGGAGGTGCTTCCCGCCCTCAAGGAACAGTTCGGATTCAAATCCGTGATGCGTGTTCCCAGAATCACGAAGATATGCCTGAACCAGGGCCTCGGCAAATTCGGCATCGCCGACAAGAAGCTCATTGACATCGGCGTTCAGGAAATGACGATGATCGCCGGCCAGAAGGCCGTCGCGACCAAGTCCAAGAAGGATATCTCCAACTTCAAATTGAGAAGAGGCATGCCCATCGGCGTCCGCGTGACCCTGCACGGCAACCGCATGTATGAATTCCTCGACCGCCTGGTGTCCGTCTCCATCCCGCGTATCCGCGACTTCAGAGGCATCAGCGACAAGGGCTTCGACGGCAGAGGAAACTACACGCTCGGTATTCCCGAACAGATCATCTTCCCGGAAATCGATATCGACAAGGTGGCTAAAATCAACGGTATGGATATCACGTTCGTGACCACAGCTCAGAATGACAAAGAATGTCTTGCATTATTGAAAGAATTTGGCTTACCCTTTAAAAATCAGAAGTAGTTATGGCAAAAGAATCTTTAAAAGCGAAAGAAATCAAAAGAGCAAAGTTAGTTGCTAAATATAGTGCAAAACGTGCTGAGTTGAAGAAAATCATGAAAGGTGATGACTACGACGCCAAGAAGGCCGCCGATATCGCCCTCCAGAAATTACCCCCCAACTCCAATCCTATCCGGATGCACAACCGCTGTCAGCTGACCGGCCGTCCGAAAGGCTACATCCGTCAGTTCGGTCTCTCCCGTATCAATTTCCGCGAGATGGCCATGAAGGGTTTGATCCCTGGCGTAAAGAAAGCAAGTTGGTAACATTTTAATTAAGAAGATTACAGTATGAATACCGATCCAATATCAGATTATTTGACTCGTTTGAGAAACGCTATCCGCGCGAATCACAAGGTGGTGGAGATCCCCGCCTCCAACGAGAAAAGAGCTATCACCAAGATTCTCTTTGAAAAAGGTTATATTCTCAATTACAAGTTCGTCGATGATGTTCACCCCAAGATGATCAAGATCGCCTTGAAATATCATCCGGCAACCAAACAGTCCGCCATCACGACCCTGCAGCGCGTCAGCCGTCCCGGCTTGCGTAAGTATGTCGGTGTGGATGAGATGCCCTCCGTGCTCAACGGCCTCGGCATTGCCATCGTCTCCACCTCCCACGGCATGATGACCGACAAGGAAGCCAAGGCCCAGAATGTCGGCGGCGAAGTTATTTGTTACATTAGTTAATAGGAGGAACTGCCATGTCAAGAATAGGAAAATTACAGATCGCCATCCCTTCCGGCGTAGAAATCAAAAGAGATGAGAAGTCCAACGTGGTCACCGTCAAGGGACCTAAGGGCGAACTCAAGCAGTATGTGGATCCCCGCATCGAACTCAATATCGAAGACGGCAACCTCCATCTCACCCGTCCTACCGACAGCAAGCGCGACAAGGCCATGCACGGTCTCTACAGAGCTCTGATCAACAATATGGTCACGGGCGTGTCGCAAGGTTTCCAGATCAAGATGGAAGTCATCGGCGTCGGCTACAAGGCGGAAGCCAAGGGTGCCCACCAGCTCGATATGGGCCTGGGTTACTCCCACAACATTCTGTTCGACTTCCCTGAGGAAATCAGTGTCGAGACCATCAACGAGAAAGGTAAGAGCCCGATCGTGATCCTCAAGGGCATTGACAAACAGCTCCTCGGACAAGTCGCCAATAAGATCCGTTCTTACAGAAAGCCTGAGCCGTACAAAGGCAAAGGTATCCGCTTCGAAGGCGAGATCGTACGTAAGAAAGCCGGTAAATCAGCAGAAAAATAATCTTGTAAATTTATTATTATGGCTAACAATAGAAAAGCATATAGAAGAAATAGGATTAAAAACCGCATACGTAAGATCGTCAGCGGTACGCCTACCCGTCCCAGACTGTCCGTTTTCAGAAGCAATCGTGACATCTATGTCCAGTTGATTGACGATATTGCTGGTGTCACGCTGGTTTCGGCCTCTTCCAAATTACCGGGTATTGCGGATCAGAAAGTCACCAAATGTGAGAAGTCAGCTCTCGTAGGCAAGGAGATCGCCCAGCGCGCTATCAATGCCGGCATCAACGAGGTTGTATTCGACCGTAACGGATATTTGTATCATGGTAGAGTAAAATCTTTAGCAGATGCCGCTAGAGAAGGTGGACTTAAATTTTAAACAGTAGAATTATGGCTAACGAGAATATTCAAAAAGTGAAGGCCGCCGACCTCAAGCTCACGGAGAAGATGGTTGCGGTGAACAGAGTAACGAAAGTCACCAAGGGTGGTCGTATCTTCAGCTTTGCCGCCATCATGGTGGTTGGCAATGAGAACGGTGTTGTCGGCTACGGTCTGGGTAAGGCTAGGGAAGTTTCCACGGCTATCGCCAAGGGTACCGAGGATGCCAAGAAGAACCTCATCCACGTGCCGATCCTCAAGGGTACGATCCCGCACGCTCAGGAAGGCAAGTACAGTGGTGCCACCGTCTTTATGAAGCCCGCCGCTCCCGGTACCGGTGTCATCGCCGGTGGTGCTATGCGTGCCGTGCTCGAAAGCGTGGGCGTGAAGAACGTGTTGGCAAAGTCCAAAGGTTCCTCCAACCCGCACAGCGTGGTGAAGGCAACGATCGATGCCCTCTCCAAGATGCGCGATGCCTACACCGTGGCTACGGTGCGTGGCGTCAGCCTCGACAAAGTCTTCAACGGCTAATATGGCCGTATTCATACAGGAGAACGGGACGCCGGCAACGGTGTCCCGTTTTTTTTGTTGCAAAAAGATACTTCTTTACTATTTTGATAATCCCCACGCCTGCGTGTCGTAGGCCGCCTCGATGCGGTTCTCGATGCTGTCGTCTAACGGGGCGAAGAAGTCCATGCCCGTCAGCCGCTCCATCTCATCGATGCTCTTGCAGTAGTCGCGCAGTGGCTTATGCCCCGGCTTGTTTTCAAAATAGAACCCGACGGCGTTCCATTCCCCTCGGATTTTGCAAAGGATTACTTTGAAGAAACCGTCCGGCACGGCCACATGGTGCGGCCCGATGGTCTGCGGATGGTCGGACATGACCGGGCCGCAGACAATGTAGATGCTTTGGTACTGCCGTGCCCACCCGCGGATGCGCTCCTCTAAGATGCGCCAATCGCCGCTGTTGAGGTCATGGTCCTGCGGACAGATGTTGGAAAGGTAGAAACACTCCTCCATGGCTTGGTGGTCCCATTTCATGTCGCCCGCCGGAGCCATGTGGCCGTGGTCGAAGCCCGAGTCCTTGTAGTCGTAATACTGCGCGGTAGCCCCTTTCACGTCAGGGTCCGGCACGAAGAACTGCCCGCGCGGCAGCGTGCCGGAAGCCTCTTCGCGCGTGAGCTCGTAGGCCACCCAGTTGGGGATGCGCCACTGCTCGTTGTAGCTGACCGTGTAGGCGCAGTGCTCAATGGTCTGGCCTGTGCGATTCGCGGTGAACAGCGGAATCTCCAGCATGTCCGGGTCGGCGGGGAGCTGCTGCTTGGCCAGCGATTTGGCGTTGCCCTGGAAATGCCGGCTGATAATCAGCGTGATGATGCAGAGTACGATGACGGTGCCTATGACGAGGATGTATTTGTTTTTTTTCATATTAGAAGACGGTTTGTCACGATGATAGCGTTGTGAAATTGAACCGTACAAAAATAATCTTTTTTCCGTATCTTTGCTGTCTGTTTAAAATGTGTTGATATGGAGATAATAATCGATGCGGGAGCCACTAAGACGGCGTTCATCTTGCTATATGACAGAGGAAAAGAGCAGGGAGGATTCACGGGTGCGGGCATCAACCCGAACTACACGGAGACGAGCGATATCCTGCGGGTGTTCGCCCAGTTTGTGAAACAATACCCCGAGTCGGCGCATACGGACCGTGTGCGCTATTATGGGGCGGGTTGCGCTTCGGAGGCCAACCGGCAGCGCATGACGGAGCTGATTTCGACATTTTTCCCGTTAGCGGAGGTTTTTGTCTATTCCGATCTGATGGCGGTGTGCCACGCGCTGAGTCCCGACAAGCGTTCTATTGTCGGCATCTTGGGTACGGGTGCGGCCTCCTGCCTGTATGATGGCACCGTGATGGAGACGATGGCACCGTCGTTGGGCTATATGCTTGGCGATGAGGGCAGTGGTACCAACCTGGGCAAACGTCTGCTGACCGCCTATCTGAAAGGTGCATTGGATGCTGACTTGATGAAGCAGCTGGAAACGGAATATGGCCTTTCGCGTCAGAGTGTCATCGACCGCATCTACCGACAACCTTCTCCGAACGCCTTCATGGCATCGTTGGCTCCGTTTGTGCGTCAGCATCTGGACCATGCCGGGATGTATGCGCTGGTCTTGCAGGCTTTTGAGGATTTTTTCGCATCACAGAAGCCCTATTATGCGGATGCGGAGATGTTGGATTGGAATCTTTCCGGCTCGGTGGCCTACCATTTTCAGGATGTCGTGCGCGCGGCAGCGGCGCGGCAGCACTGTCATATAGGGGCGATCGTGGACGCGCCGCTGCCGAGATTGGCAGGGGAGGGAAGACGTGCGATTTAATGTTTTTTTCGCTATCTTTGCCGCCTCAAAATTTTGTATCATTTATTCTAAAAAATCGAATTGCAAATGAAGAAAATACACGGCCTTTTTGTGTGCCTGATGCTGGCCCTGGTTGGGGTCAATGCCCAATCATATCAGGTGGTTGAGAACTCGTACCAACGTGTGAAGATCACTTTCGAAACACCTGCAATCCAGACTCAAGATGTCAAGGTGGGACAAGATTTTTACACCCGCCTTATCATGGATGACTATATCTACTCGCAGGAGGTGGGTGCTCCGCAGCTGCCGGTTTTCTCCCGACTGATAGAAATCCCCCTGTGCGATTCGGTCCTGGTCAGCGTGACAGCCAGTGAATATGTGGATATGGACGCATCGGAGCTCGGCGTGAACCATGCCGTCATCCCCGTGCAACCCTCTTATCCCAAATCCTATCGGGGTGAGAAACCCTTCGTGAAGAATGCAGACCTTTACGCACGGAACGCATTCTACACCCAACCCTTGGTTCGGGTGGAGAAGAGCGGTATCATGCGCGATGTGAATCTGGCCAACATAGCCTTCTCTCCGGTGTCATATAATCCGGTGACTGGCAAATTCCGCATCTGCCGGCGGATGGAGGTGGAGATTTCCTACCTCAACGCCAACATTCCGGCCACCATGGAGATGAAAGCCCGCTATGGCAGCCCTCTGTTCAATGTGGCCGAGCAGACGGTGATGAACCCCATGCCCCGCACCCGTGACGAGTTCACCCAGACGCGCATCAAATACCTCATCATCGCAAATTCCATGTTCGCCAATAACGACTATCTGATCCAATATGCCAACTGGAAGAAACGCATCGGCTACGACGTGGTGATTGCCTACACCGGCGACGCGAATGTGGGTACTACGACCACATCTATCAAGAACTACATCATGTCGCATTACACCAACGCCACAGCGGATAATCCCGCCCCTTCGTTCCTCCTGTTCGTGGGTGACGTGGCGCAGGTGCCGGCGTTCAACACGCAGGTCAGCGGCGAAAGCCATGTCACCGACTTGTACTATGCCACTTGGACTTCCGGCGACTACATTCCGGACTGCTACTACAGCCGCTTCTCCGCGCAGAATGTCAGCCAGCTGGTTCCGCAGATTGAAAAGAACCTCATGTACGAGCAATACACCATGCCCGATCCTTCCTACCTCGGTAAGGCGGTGCTGGTTGCCGGTACGGACAACAACTGGTCAACCACACATGCCAATGGGCAGATCAATTATATCACAAACAATTATATTAGTACGGGTTCTTCCACCCATAACTATACGACGATTTATACGCATCTGCACCCTTGTAACAGTCAGGCGGCCACCATCCGCAGTGAGATTGGGGCTGGCGTGGGCTGGGCCAACTACACGGCGCATGGCTCGGAGGATGGCTGGTACCAGCCGGAATTTGTCAATTCGCAGGTGCCTTCGATGACCAACGAAGGCAAATATGGCGTGATGATCGGCAACTGCTGCGTCAGCGGCAAGTTTGACGAGAGCACCTGTTTTGGGGAGGCCCTGTTGAGAGCTGCCAACAAGGGGGCAATGGCCTATATCGGCGCTTCCAACAACAGCCTTTGGAACGAGGACTTCTATTGGGCAGTGGGCTTACGCAGCAATATCACGGCCAACGTCTCCTACAACGCTTCCAATCTGGGGGCATACGATAGGATCTTCCACACGCACAGCGAGAACCACGACAAGTGGGTGACTACGTTGGGTGGCATGGTCATGGCCGGCAATTCGGCTGTGGAGTCCTCCACATCCAGTGAAAAACGCTATTATTGGGAAATCTACCATGTCTTCGGCGATGCCTCCATCCGTCCCTATCTGGGTATCCCTTCCACGATGACAGTCTCTTGTCAGGATGTGCTGATGGTGGGCACCTCTTCTCTGGCAGTGCAGGCTCCTGCATACGCCTACGTGGCTCTAACGTATCAGAACAATGTGGTGGCGGCGGGCTTTGCCGACGCTTCCGGCAACATCACGCTGTCGTTTGACCCGCTGTTGGTCGGCACGTATGAGCTGGCTGTGGGTGCGCAGAACTATATCCAATATTTTAAGGAAATCAATGTTATCGTGACCGAAGGCCCGTATGTGATGGCATCCCAGCTGTCAACAAGCGGCAACGCGACACCCGTGGTGGGAAACTCCGTGAATATGGATCTCACATTGGAGAACGTGGGCGTGGCGGCCGCCTCGAACGTGACGGCAACCTTGACTTCGCTTACTGCTGGTGTTACCGTAACCAATGCCACCTGTTCTTGTAACCCGTTGGCTCCCAATGCCACTTCTGACATCAGCAATGCGTTCACCGTTAACATTCCCGAGACGATAGAAGATGGTGCCAGAGTTAACCTCAAGCTGACGGTCAGCTGGAATGGCGGGCAGAATGAACGCAACTTCTCATTCATTGTGGCGGCTCCCATATTCCAAAAGGCCAATGTGTCCATCCGGAATCAGGACGGCTCCACTACCATCAATCCTGGCGATTTGGCAACGGTAACGGTGGTCTGCGAGAATGCCGGTCATGCGGTTCTTACTTCTGCCGTGGTGTCCCTGACATCCAAATACAGCGGTGCCGTGGTCAACACCCCCGCCCATTCCATAACGCAGCTGCAGCCTGGTTATACCAGCACGAAAACATTTCAGGTGCAGGTCGGTAATGATGTGCCGACAGGTTCGCTGATCCCGCTCTATTTCCATAAGGTGTTTTCCAGTCAGGAAAAAGTGGATACGCTGTATATGCTGGTGGGCAGCGCCGTAGAAACCTTTGAAACGGGCGACTTTTCCGCTTTCCCATGGGAGAATACGGGCAACAACAGATGGATTATTACGTCGTCTCAGCCGTATGCTGGATCCTATTGTGCCCGTTCGAAACAGAATCTGGGCAACAGTCAGAGTTCAACGATGCAAATCACCATGAATTCATATAGCGATGGTGTTGTCTCCTACTATCGAAAGGTCTCTTCGGAGAATGGTTATGATTTCTTCTATTTCTTTGTAGATGGGGAACAAATGGAGAAAAAATCTGGTACAGTGGCCTGGGGTCTTTCCTCTTTCCCGGTGTCTGCCGGAACACACACCTACAAGTTTGTATATGAGAAAGACTACTATACCGCAAGCGGTAGCGACTGCGCTTGGATTGACAATGTGACCCTCCCCGGAGCCGGCACACTGGTGACGGAGGATATAAACGACGTGGGCGTGGATGTACGGGAAGCCGCACAGGTGCATGTGTTCCCCAATCCGGCCACCGACCGTGTGACTGTTTCCGCCGAAACCCCGATAGATCAGATTCAGGTGTTTGGCATTGATGGCCGTCTGTTGGGTGTCCAAAACGCCAATAGCGATGCGCATATAGTTGATATTCACAATCTGGCTACCGGCATCTATATCCTGAAAGTCCGTATGAAAGACGGCGAAACGGTGAATACTAAAATCATCAAACGGTAATGTCAAACACATCACAACAATACGACGAAATCATCCGGCAGTGTTTGGATCTCTTTTCCAAGAAAGCCATTGACTATGGCACGGCATGGCGCATCCTGCGCACGCCGTCGCTGACGGATCAGATTTACATCAAGGCCAACCGCATCCGCAGTATCCAGGAAAAGGGTGAGGCCAAAATCGCCGAAGGTATCATCCCTGAATTTGTCGGCATCGTCAACTACTCCGTCATGGCCCTGATACAGTTGGAGATGGGCGTGGCCGAAAACGCCGAACAGCTCGAAATGGAGCCCAGCAAGGTGGTGGAACTCTACACGAAATTCATCAGTCAAGCCAAAAGCCTGATGATGAACAAGAACCACGACTACGACGAGGCCTGGCGTCAGATGCGTATCAGCTCCTTGGACGACATTATCCTGATGAAAATCTTCCGCATCAAGTCCATCGAGGACCACAAGGGCGAGACCCTCGTGTCGGAAGGCCTGGATGCCAACTATTACGACATCATCAATTATGCGATGTTCGCGCTGATTCGGTTGGTGTTGGAAGAAGAGGGTACTGAGAACAAATAGGTGTTAGAACACATTTTTTACAAATATTAATTCAGAAAAAATGAGAAACAAAGAACCGATCTGGTTGAAAATCATCCGAATATTGTTAGCCTGTGTATTCCTGTTCTCCAGTTTCACCAAAGCGGTGGATCCGGTGAACTTTGGCATCACGATGAACGACTACTTTGTCTCTTTCGGCATGGGATTCCTGCATCCGCTGGCGCAACTGGCGGCCGTGTGCGCCATCTCCGCCGAGTTCGTGCTGGGCTGCATGATGCTGTTCCGCATCCGCGTCAACCTCGCTGCTTGGGGCTACCTGCTCTTCATGTCGTTCTTCTTCCTGCTCACCCTTTGGTTAGCCGTGGCCGAATACCTCGAGGTGCATCATATCCACGACTTTGGTGTGGTCAAGGATTGCGGATGCTTCGGCCAGGCGGTGAAGATGTCTAACCTGCAGACGTTCCTGAAGAATGTGGTCCTCATCATCCCGACTATCATCGTGTTTGCGAACCGCAAGAAGATCCCTGATTGTCGGCTTACCCTTCTCGGCCAGTGGATTGCCATCCTGCTGTTCGCCGCCGCGACCGTGATTTTCCAAATCTACTGCATCCGCCATCTGCCGCTGATCGATTTCACCGACTGGAAAAAAGGCAACGATGTGGTGGCCTTCATTGAGCAGCCCGCCCAGAAGGAAGTGATGTTCATTTACCGTAACAAGGTGGACAACACGGAAGTGAAACTTACGCAGGATGAGCTGATGAGCCAGAGCGACGATTTCTACGAGAATTACGATTATGTGGACCGCATCGATAGTATCATTAAAGATATTGTAAGAGCTAAAATCGACGGTTTCAATATGTTGGATGAAAATGGTGCCGACCATGCCTTCGAGCTGATCAGTCACGAGAATGCACAGCCGCTGTATGTGTTATATATGCCCGATTTGAGTGAGACCAAGGCGAAGGGTGTGGAGAAGGCCAAAAAGCTGGCCGCCGACTGCGCCGCCAAGGATGTGGCTTTTGTGGCGGTGTCCAACTCCTCTCCTGAGGATATTGCCGCTTTTGTAGAGGCTTATGGTCTTGATTTTCCGGTCTATTATAATCCTATTGATCCGATAAAGGGACCGTTCATGGTTCGCGATGCCGTGCGTTCCAATCCGGGTATCATCCTGTTTGAAAAGGGCGTGGTGAAGGACAAATGGGCATGGCGGGATTTTCCGGAGACCTGTGAGAAATAGCCGTACACAACTTTAATCATGCTAATTCGCGAGTTTGCGGATACGATGAAGCAGAGCCTTCATCCGCTGTATGATGAGCGGGAGGCTTCGGCTATTGTGCAGTCGTATCTGTCACAGCGTCTGCAAGTTGCCTCCTATCAACTGGCTTTGATGGGAAATGATCCGTTGTCAGAGGCGCAGCAGCAGCTGTTTTTGCAGGATTTGGAGCAGCTGAAGAATGCCTGTCCGCTGCAATATGTGCTAGGCGAGACTGACTTTTACGGATGCAGGATTGCCGTGAATCCGTCGGTGCTGATTCCCCGTCCGGAGACGGAGGAGTTAGTGGCGTTGGCGGTGAAACAGGCTGGGATGCGAGGGATGGATGCATCGCCCAATGTTTGGGATGTGGGTACGGGCAGCGGATGTATTGCCGTGGCGATAGCGAAAAACCTGCCCAAGGCCAGCATCTTCGCCTCCGACGTGTCGGAAGCGGCGTTGCAGACGGCCCGGACCAATGCGGAAAACAACGGTGTGCAGGTCACATTCGCCTGCCATGATATGACGGATGCCGAGAAACTCCCATTCGGGGAGTGCCGCTTTGACATGATTGTGAGCAATCCGCCCTATATCCCCGAATCCGGGCGTGCGCAGATGCATGGCAATGTGCTGGACTTCGAGCCGCACGGGGCCTTGTTCGTTCCGGACGACGACCCACTGGTGTTCTATCGGTCGTTAGCTGTCCTCGGGCGCAAATGCCTGAAACGGGAAGGCGTTATACTTGCGGAGACGTATGAGGATTTCCATCCGCAATTGGAGAAATTGTTTTCGGCAATGGGTTATGGGCGTTTCCAATCCATGTGCGACATCAACGGGCGGAAACGGATGATGGTGGCGGCGAGGTAGTTGGTGGTTTGTGATTTTCGGCTTAGGGTTAACTAAACCGTAAATCGACGACCGTAAATTTTTTTTGCGAGTTCCATCCTTTTTTACTATCTTTGCCGACCGTAATAAAAACTACAAGACAGTGGCAACAACAACGATTCTTTATGCGGCGCTCACCATCGGATTGATTGGTATCATTGCAGCCGTGATTCTCTATTTTGTATCCAAGATTTTCCATGTGGAGGAGGACCCGCGCATTGATGCGGTGCAGGCCTGTCTGCCCGGTGCCAACTGCGGCGGCTGCGGCTTCGCCGGCTGTCGTGCCATGGCGGAGGCCATGGTGACCTCCATGGACCTCAGCATCGCCTATTGCCCCGGCGGCGACTATGACAAGATTGGCGAGATTCTGGGCATCAAGGCCGAAGTCCGCGACCCGCAGGTGTGCGTGGTGCGCTGCAACGGCACATGCGAGAACGCCCCTTCCAAGGTGCACTACGATTCCGCCGTGACCTGCGCCTTCGCCAACTCGCTCTATGCGGGCGAGAGTGCCTGCCCCTTCGCCTGCCTCGGCTGCGGCGACTGCGTGGCGGCATGCTCCTTCGACGCCATCCACATCAACCCGGAGACACATCTCCCCGAGGTGGATGAGGATAAGTGCGTGGGTTGTAAGGCCTGTGCAAAGGCTTGTCCGCGCGGCGTGCTCGAAATCCGCAACAAGGGCAAGAACAACCGCCGCGTGTATGTGGCCTGCAACAACAAAGAGAAGGGCGCCGTGGCACGCAAGAACTGCACCGCCGCCTGTATCGGCTGTGGCAAATGCGCCAAGACCTGCCCGTTTGAGGCTATCACGGTGACCGACAACCTTGCCTATATCGACTATCTGAAGTGCAAGGCCTGCCGCAAGTGTGTGGCCGAATGCCCGACAGGTGCCATCCACGCCGTGAACTTCCCCGAGAAGAAAGCCCCGGTGGCCGTGGAAACCCCTGCTCCCGAAACAGCGCAGGCGTAAGATATAAGATAGTAAAGGCGCACGGCCGTGCGCCCCAATAATAAAAAATCACAATATGAGTAAAGAAAGAGCCAAAGAGCTGGCTATTGAGCTGGCCTCCGAAATATCCAAAGACATCAAACACGAAGTCAAGAAATTAGGAAAGAAAACCTTCCAGCTGGGTGGTGTGCACCCCGAAGCCAACAAGTTCGCCCACTCGGCAGATGTGGAGACCTTCCCGCTGCCCGATCAGGCGGTGGTCTATATGACGCAGCACCTCGGCGCCCCCGCCACCCCCATCGTGAAGAAGGGCGACAAGGTCAAGGTGGGACAGCTCATCGGCGAAGCTCAAACCTTTATGTGCGCCAATATCCATGCCCCTATCTCCGGCACCGTCAACCGTGTGGACATGATTGCCGACATCTCCGGCTACAAGAAACCGGCTGTCATCATTGACCGCGAAGGCGACGAGTGGGACGAGAGCATCGACACCACACCCGACATCATCCGCGACATCAAACTCAGCAAGGAAGAGATTATCGCCCGCATGAAGTCCTGCGGTATCGTGGGATTGGGCGGTGCCTGCTTCCCCACACACATCAAATACATGCTCAAACCAGAGCAGAAATGCGAGTACCTCATCGTCAACGCTGCCGAATGCGAGCCTTACATCTCCACCGACAACCGCGTGATTCTGGAACGCACGGAGCAGTGCATGATCGGCATTGAGGCCGCACTCATCGCTTCCGGTGCCCCTAAGGCCATCATCGGTATTGAGAACAACAAACCGGAGGCCATCGCCGCTCTCGTGGAAATGTCCAAGAAGTTCACCAACATAGAAGTGCAACCCTTAAAGATGAAATATCCGCAAGGGGCTGAAAAACAGTTGATTAAGGCTATCACGGGTCGGAGCGTGCCCAACGGCGCTCTTCCCATCTCCGTGGGTTGCATTGTGAACAATATCACTACGATGTATGTCTTGTATCAAGCGGTGCAGAAAAACAAGCCCATCGTGCAGGCCTATACCACCGTTTCCGGCAAATCCATTCCCAAAGAGCAGTGCAAGATTTTCCGTCTGCGTCTTGGAACTTCCATCCGTGATGTGCTGAACGCCGTGGGCATTCCCGAAGATACGGGTAAGATCATCTCCGGCGGCCCGATGATGGGCAAAGCCATCGCCAATTTGGATGCCTACATCTCCAAAGGCATGGGCAGCCTGCTGTTCATGAATGAGAAGGAGAGTTTGCGTGGTGAGACGCGTCCGTGCCTCCGCTGCGGCAAGTGTGTGAGCGCATGCCCGATGGGCCTGCAACCCTATATGCTGCACGCCCTCTCCGACCTGAAACGCTATGAAGACTGCGAACACTACGGCATTATGAATTGCATCGAGTGCGGCTGCTGCTCGTTCTCATGCCCGTCGTTCCGCCCGCTGGTGGATATGATCCGCGTGGGCAAGGCCAAAACCGGTGCCATGATTCGTGCCCGCAATGCGGCCAAATAGAGCATCATAGTCCCACTCCTGTTGACTCTTCTTTGATTTTTATTCTTTTATGACAAAACCCAAATTCAAAATACCGCACACCTTCACGATTGTGTTCTCTATTATCGTGGTGTGCGCGGTCCTGACATGGATTATCCCCGGTGGCGAGTTCGAGCGGCAGACCGTCATGGTGGACGGGCATGCGCGTAATGTGGTGGTGGGCGACTCCTACCATCATGTGCAGAACCAGCCGCAGACATGGCAGGTGTTCACCGCCTTTTTCAAGGGCTTTGAGCGAACATCCAATATCATCGTGTTTATCTTGATGATCGGAGGCGCGTTCTGGATCATGAACGAGACCAATGCCATCAACAAAGGCATCTACCTCTTCTTGGATAGGACACAGAAGATGCAGAAACACAAATTCTTCCGAGCAGTCGGGGTGAATAATCTCCTGATTATTGCCATCATGTTGATGTTCAGTCTCTTTGGCTCGGTGTTCGGCATGAGTGAGGAGACCATTGCCTTCATTGTCATATTCGTGCCATTAGCCATCTCCATGGGCTACGACTCCATCGTGGGCGTGCTGATGTGCTATGTGGCTGCCCATGTGGGCTTTGCAGGCGCCATGCTCAACCCCTTCACCATCGGCATTGCACAGGGTCTGTCGGGTTTGCCCACCTTCTCCGGCATAGGCTACCGTCTCTTCTGCTGGATTCTGCTGACCGTGGTGGCCATCGTTTTCACGTTGATATACGCCAACTGGGTGAAAAAACATCCCGAAAGATCGGTGATGTACGAGCTGGACCAATACTGGCGCGACAAAACCGGCGAGGTGAGTACCGACCAGTCGTTGGCAAAATCTACTATTGCCACATGGGTGGTTTATGGAATCATCGCGGCGGTGCTGCTGTTCTGCGCGATTGCCATCCCCAAGACAGACATTACGGTTGGACTGGGTAGTCATCGGATGGTTGTATTCCCCATAGTGGCAGGATGTTATATTCTATTAGGATTTTTCGCCGTCCGCAAGTCGGTGCACCATTACATTTTGGTTCTGTTGCTGCTCACCATTGTCTCTTTAGTGACGGGTGTGTTAGGCTACGGATGGTATGTGATGGAGATTGCCGGACTTTTCTTTGCCATGGGGATAGCGGCGGGGTTTGCCTATAATTTGAAGTTCGACCGCATTGTGCGACTGTTCTTGGAGGGCTGCAAGGATATCATGGTGGCCGCCTTGGTGGTGGGACTTGCCGGTGGCATCATTGTGATTTTGGAAGACGGTAAGATTATAGATACGATATTGTATGCCATCTCGCAGGGCCTCGGCGATTCTGGGCGTATCGGTACTACGGGCGTGATGTATGTGGTGCAGAACATGTTGAATCTCATTATCCCGTCGGGCTCGGCCAAGGCCGCACTCACCATCCCCATGATGGCCGAATGGTCGGATCTGATGGGCGTGTCGCGTCAGCTTACGGTGCTGGCCTTCCAGTTCGGCGACGGTTTCACCAACATGATCACCCCCACCTCCGGCGTGTTGATCGGGGTGCTGGGTGTGGCTCGGATTCCATACGCCAAGTGGTTCAAATTCATCTGGAAATTCCTGCTTGCCCTTATTATCCTCGGCTTCTTCTTGCTGCTTCCGCCGCTGTTCATGCCGTTCGCGGGATTCTGAAAAGAATGCACTCCATTTTACATAATACAACATTTTGCATGAGAAAAGAAAATTCATTTTACTTTGTTTATAGAGCCACTATTGCGATTTTTACCATGCTGGCTGTTGCAACAGGTGTTGATGGACAATCCTATTCTGTAGTCGTGAAAGCTGTGGACAGAGATGACAGGCCTGTGCGGTTAGAAAAACTAACCGTTCAAAATCTGAGCAAGCAGTGGATGGACACCATTGTGAATCCGGATTCCGCAATAATTTTTACAAATACAACAGGCATTGAAGAACTGGATGTCGATGATGTCGCTATAGTGAATCCGATGCCAAATCCGTTTCATGGTATAACGCAGGTTTGTGTCCGGCATGTGGTGTCAGGTTCCCTTAAGCTGGTAATAACTGATATGCGTGGTCGGGTTGTGATGACACATGCGTTCGAATGTATGCATAGTGGGGATTATCTATTCCGTGTCTCGTTGGAAGAAACAGGTGTCCATGTCCTTACAGTGAGACAAAAAGGGAAAAAACATTCAGTAAAATTGCTAAATACGGGTAAGGGAAATGGTAATTCCATTTTACACTTGGGAATGAAAAGTGATGGAGATACACCTCGAAATGTGAAATCCGCATCCAGAAGTTCCATTGTAAGACCGATAGACGCCACGGATCGCATTCGCTACATCGGATATTTTACGCATAATGGAGAGTTGGTGGAGAGTTTGCCAGTTACGCAGATTTTAACTGCCAACTATCCTGTCATGTTGCATTTCATTACTACACAAACGGGTACTCCGTGCGACGGAATACCAACGGTGATGGATGTTGATGGAAATGTGTATAATACGGTGCAGGTGGGAGACCAATGTTGGATGAGAGAGAATATGCGTGTTACACACTTTGCCAACGGGGACACCATACCTATGAAATCGGACGCTTATGGCTGGTGGTACTACCGCTACCCACCCAATGGCGATACAGCTAATGTGTCCATGTTTGGATATCTTTACGACTGGAATGCTGCCTTGTACAATTTCTCCGGCAGTAATCCGTGTCAGGGTGTTTGTCCTACCGGGTGGCATGTTCCCACGTATGACGAATTGAACACCATGTTGAATTTCGTAAAAAGTAAAAACTGGTTCTGGTGTGACAATAATGGCCTGTTTTATGCCAAGGCTTTGGCTGATAGTGTAGGTTGGGCAGAATCATCTCAAGAATGTGCTCCAGGAGCATCCACAGGACCGTACAACATGAGCGGTTTCTCAGCTCGACCCGCCGGTATGTTCAATGGTTCCGATACGTATGCCTCCTTTGGGTCATCTGCTTTTTTTTGGAGTTCCACAAAGGTTCCTTCCCAATATCCATATCAGTCGAGTCATAGCGCCTATTACCGCAGGATTGACAATGTCCCAATAGTGTCAAATCCTGTTGGCGGCTCCGGAGAGTCGTGTGCACATTCTGTACGATGCCTGCGGGATTAACCGACAACTCGCATCATAAAATCTGTGAAAGAGTGAAATGCAAATGTGGTTGAAAGGCTCCAATAGGTTTGTTTTCACCCTACATTCGTTCCTCTCGTTGCATTAGAATATTACTGGTTATTCAAATACGTAGGTGCCCATGGACAGGTAGTTTTCCAGAATCCGGTTCTCACAACTTCTTCCCTACAATCCTTTGCATCACCACCGCGCACGAGGCGTCGCCAGTGACCGACATCACGGTGCGACCCATATCAATGAGGCGGTCGATGCCGGCGGCCACGGCCACGCACTCGACAGGTATGCCAGCCGAGGCGAACACCATCGCCATCAGGGCCAAACTGCCTCCCGGAATCCCCGGCGTGCCGATGGATGCCACTGTGGAGGCGAACGCGATGGCCAGGTACTGGCTCATCGTGAGATCAATGCCGCAGCAGTTGGCCATAAACACAGAAGCCACGCCCAAATAGATGGCCACTCCATCCATATTGATGGTCGCGCCCAACGAAAGCACGAACCGCCCGATGTCTTTGTTGACCCCCATTTTCTCGGTGCACTGCATCGTGTAGGGCAGCGTGGCCACCGACGAGTCGCTGGAGAAGGCGAACAGCATAGCCGGCTGCATCCCCTTGAAGAACTTCAACGGCGAAAGACCGCCCAGCAGCCCCACCGCCGAAGCATATACCACACCAGCGTGTACGGCGAAACAGAAATAGGCCAAGGCCAACAGCGCTGCGTAGGAGCCGAGTACCGCCGGACCGTTCTCCACCACCACGGGGGTCAGCATACAGAACACACCGATAGGGGCCAATGCCATGATATACTCTAGGATTTTGCCCACCACGTCGTTGAAACTGAGCGTCACTTTGCGGGCCATCTCTCCCTTCTCGCCTACGTGCACCATCGCGATGCCGAAAAACAAGGCGATCACGATAATCTGCATCATCGCCATAGAACTCACCGGCTCAAGAATGTTGTTCGGGAACATCTCCACCAGCTGATCCATCACCGACAGGTGAGGTGCTTCGACGACTTCCACTGCCGCTTCTGTGCTGATGCGTATGGTCGGCAGGATACCTCTGAGAAGACTGGGGACGACCAATCCCAACGTCACCGCGAAAAGGGTCGTGGTCATGAAATAGAGCAGTGCGCGCAATCCTAACTTGCCCACCTTGGAGATATCGTTCATTGACAAGATGCCAGCCATAATCGAAAAGAGGACCAGCGGCACCACGATAAACTTCAGCAGGTTCAGAAAGATGATGCCGATAGGCTTGATGTACGTGTTGACGAAGTCGGCCTGGTTGCGCAGAAGCACGCCAGCAAGCACCGCCAGCAGTAGTGCGATTCCTATTTGTGTGGTAAGGGATAACTTTTTCATAAGAAGAAGTCGTTGGAAAGATTTTGAAAAGGATTATGGACAACTCCTCACGCCAACCGCCCCAGCAGCTCGATCAGCACCCGCCAGATGTCGTGGATGGTCGAGAGCTCGACGCGCTCGCTGGTGGAGTGCGGCTCCACGATGCGCGGACCGATGCTGGCGATCTGGATGCCGGGATAGTGCTGCACGAAGAAGCCCGCCTCCAACACGAAGTGCATCGCCACCATGCGGGGACGCCAGCCCAGCACGTCCTGGAACGTGTCGCTGACCCGCTGCAGGAACGGCGACTGCTGGTCTTCCTGCCACGCCGGGGCCGACATCACGACCTCGGAAACGGCGCCGGCTTCGGCGAAGGTTGCAGCAATGGTCTTGCTCAACGCCGCCATATCGTCGTCAACGAAGCTGCGAGTGTGGGTCGAGACGAAAAGGTGGTCTTCTTCCGCCACGATGCGCCCCACATTGTTGGAGGTCTCCACCGTGCCGGGCATCGCCGCGCTCATC
>JAFYAW010000017.1 GCA_017540505.1 Bacteroidales bacterium
CACGGCGGTCTGGATGGTCATGTGCAGGGAGCCCATGATACGCACGCCCTTCAGCGGCTTGCTGTCGCCATATTTTTCGCGGAGCGCCAACAGTCCCGGCATCTCCTTTTGCGAAACTTCAATGTCTTTGCGGCCCCATTCGGCCAACGCCATATCGGCAATTTTGTATTTTAATTCGTAATCAGTCATTTCTGTGTGTGATTCGTTAACTGTTTGATTGTGTTTTTATAAATGTAGAGACGCAATGCATTGCGTCTCTACATGTTTTTGAATGTTATTTCTGCATCGTGGTCGGGTGCATGTCGGCGCGGGTGTAGATCTCCGGCTTGAAGTATTTCTTCATGAACTCGACCATTTCCTTCTTGGTGACGGAGTTGACGATGTTATCATATTCGGAAGGATTGATGAGCGGTTCGTCTTGGTTGACTTTGCCGCTGATGTAGCTCCGCCAGAAACGGTTGGTCTGGATGTTCTTGGCACGGGTGCTCAGCATCTGCTTCTTGACGAGCTCCAACGTTTTCTTGTCCGGACCTTTGGCCTTGAAATCGTTGAGGATTTTCAAGCTGGCATCGGCCAGTTTGTCGGTCTTCGCCGGGTCGCAACCCAAAAGAATCATAAGGCTGATTTCAGGGGTCGGGAGTTTGCTGGCGCCCATGTTCACCATCGGGGAATAGACATCACCCATCTTCTCACGCACGATCTTGACGAATTGGATGTCCAATGCCTCGCCAATCATGTCGGCAATGATACTGTTGCGGTAGTTCCAATCAATGGGGTTGTTGATGATCATGCCCATGTAGCCTTGCTGTTCGGTGCCGGCATAGATTGTCTGCGTGGAGGCTTTGTCCAGACGCGGTTTCAGCACGCTGAGGTTGTAGTTTTCTTTCTTTTTGGGGTCGGTCTTCAAGGAACCGAGGTAGAGTTCCACATACTCCTTCATCACTTTCTCATCATAATTGCCCACGAAGAAGAAGTTGAAGTCGGCAGGGTTAGCGAAGCGTTCTCTGTAAATCTGCACGGCGCGGTCGAAATCAACTTGGTTCAGATACTCCTCATCGATTGACAACATCTGCTTCATGTAGGGATCATGATTGTAGGCGGCATCAATGAACTTACCCAAATATTTGTACATCGGTTGAGCCTGCATCATCTTGAGGCCTTCTTTCGTCTCCTGCATCACCAGATCGTAGGCGTTGGGGTCGATGCGCGGGTTGGTGAAGAAGGCGTTGAGGTACTGGAAGAAAAACTCCAGGTCTTTCGGGGAAGAAGAACCGTCGAAACCTTCTGACAACAGATTGATATCCGGGGTTACACCCACATTTTTACCCTTCATCTTCTTCATCAAAGAGTTGTAGTCCAATCCGGCAATACCGCCACGGTCGATGATGTTGGCGGCGAAGTCGGCGGAAGCGAGATCTTTCACGGGATAAAGCGATTTGCCACCCTTGCTGCTGGCACTGAACAGGATTTCATCGTTCTTATAGTCGGTTTTCTTCAGATAGATGGTGATGCCGTTGGAGAGCGTCCATTTTTCGGCACCCACAGCGTCAAGTTTCTCCACGTTGGTGATTTTGCCGGGTTTCAGGGTTTCCTTTTCAAGGATTTCCTGATCTTTATAGGTGTCAACGTAAGGTTCAACATTGGCTAACGATTTGTCTTTCAAGATAGAAAGGATTTCATCTTTGGTGGGGACGGTCACGCCTTCCTTTTCGGGAGCGGTGACGATGGCCACCGTGTTCTCTTCCGTCACCCAATTCTTGGCCAAAGCATTGATTTCATCCAAGGTGATGCCTTCCATCAGCTTCTTGGCGTAGTTGTTTTCGCGTTTGGCACCCGGGATAGGATCCTGGCGCAGGAAGTTGTTGATGTATTGGGAGGCGAAACGGGCCGATTCGGTCTTTTCAACCTCTTTTTCAGCCTTTTCGTATTGTTCTAACAGCTCTTCTTTGGCACGGTCAAGTTCGGTTTGCAGGAATCCGTATTTCAGCACGCGGTAGTCCTCACGCAAAAGCACGCGCAACGCATCGGGGATGTGGTTCTCCTTGGCCGTGGTCTGCAAAGCATACGCATCGGTGTTGCCAATGAAGTCGCCATATCCGGCACCGGCATGTAAGAACGGGCATTTCGGATCCTGGGACATTTCCTCAAAACGGGCGTCGAACATGGTGTTGTATAGGTCAATGCAGAGTTGCTGACGGAAGTCGCCGATGGTTTTCATCGGAGTGTGCTGATGCTTGCGGATAATCATTACCGAGTTGCCGGTGGCTTCCTTGTCGGTGCAGACGGCTACAAGCGGTTCCTTGTTGGCTCCAATGCCGTAAATCTCTTTCTTGCGGGGGTTCTCCTTGGCAGGGATGTTGCCGAACATCGTCTTGATTTTGGCTTCCACCTCTTTCACATCAATGTCACCAACCACGATAACGGCTTGCAGATCCGGACGATACCAGTCTTTGTAGAAATCTTTGATAACTTGATAGTCAAACGTTTGGAGAATGTCCAATTTGCCGATGGGCATACGGTCGGCGTAGCGGGAATCCTTCATCAGGATGGGCCAGTACTCCTTGCGCATACGGTCGTCGGCACCGAGGCCAAGGCGGTATTCCTCGATGATGACACCGCGTTCCTCGTCAATTTCTTTGTTGTCATAAAGCAGTCCGGCGGCCCAGCCTCTCAGAATCTTGAGGCCAAGGTCAATGTTGCCCGGGTCATCTGTCGGCATGGGAATCATATAGACAGTCTCGTCGAAGCTGGTGTAGGCGTTGAGGTCAGCGCCGAACACCACGCCCTTGCTGCGCAGATGATCGACCACGCTGTTGCTGGGGAATCCTTCAATGCCGTTGAAGGCCATGTGCTCGGTGAAGTGGGCTAAGCCCTGCTGGTTGTCGTTCTCCTGGTTGGAGCCGGCATTCACCGCGAGACGGAACTCCACACGGTTTTTGGGATACGTGTTGCGACGGATGTAGTAGGTCATACCATTGTCCAACTTGCCGATGGTGACTTTCATGTCCGTCGGAATGGCTTTGTTCAAATCAAGTTCCTGCCCCCAGGCCATGCCGATGAAGCTGAAGAACGTGACAATTGCAAAAAACAGTTTTTTCATAATAGGATAATTTGATGAATAATTTATTGTCGTTGTTGGGATGATGTATTTGTGGCAGCTTTCGGACTGCGGTTGTATTTCAGTTTGCGGGTCAGGATAAGCACTACGCCCAAGATGGAGATGAGCAGGAGCGGGATGACGATGTTGAGTGTGGCTATCAGCGTCTTGCGGTTGCGAATCTTGTCGGAGGCCAACGCCCCGATTTTGAAGTTCTTGGCCCGCAGTTGCAGCAGATCGTCATCCGCGCACAGATAATTCACGCAGTTGACGATGAACTGCGTGTTGTCGAACATGGTGCGGGTGTAGATGTCGTAACCGGCAGGGTAGGGCTGGTTGCGCTTTTTGTCGAAGGGGTTGCGGATAATGTCGCCGTCTGCCACGAAGATCTGGCGGGTGGGCACGCTCTTAGCCCGGTAGTCCAGCTCCTTGAGGGTGTCGAACTCCACGGGCAGGATGCCCTTGAAGGCGGACTCGAACTCGCCCTCGACGAGCACAGCCATCGGCAGGTTGCGGAAGGCGAACTCCTGGATGTTAGGCTTGGCCACCCCCACTTTCAAAGTCACGATAGAGGGTGTGGGCACTAATTTAGAACGTTCCGAAGAGGTCATCAACACGGTCTTCTGCAGGTCGGCATTTTTGCCCACAAGGTCGATACTGCCAGCAAAGTCGGACTTTATCTCTTTGATATTACGAACGATAGGATGGTCGCTGAAGTTGACGACATCCAGACTGTACGGGAAAGCCATGAATTTGAACTGCGGCTGGTCGCCAATCACGCCCACTTGCTGTGGGATGGGCAGGCAGCTCAAGTCCTGAATCAGGTTGGGGTTAATCCGAACCCCGTAGGTGAAGAACAGGTCGTTGATGTACAGGGCGCGCGGTGTGGCGAAGAATTCAGGTGTGGACTGCAGGCTGTCTAACGAGGCCGTGGTGTTGTCGATGAGCCACAGCACTTTGCCACCGCGCATGATGAACTGGTCAATGATGTATTTGTCGTATTCGTTGAAGGGTTTTGTGGGCTGCGCCACAATGAGTACATCGTAGCGGTTGTCGCCCAGCTTCAGGGTTTGGCTGGCGGAATCCGCCACGCTGATGTAGCGCAGGGCGTTGACCTTTCCGTCTAATGTGATGCGGCTGGTATTATAGAAACGTTGGAGCTGCATGGCCGTCCAGCAGGTGCTCCAGAAGTCCAGCTCGCCATGGCCGTCCAGGAAGGCGACGGTCGGTTTCTCGGTTTTCATCAGCCGGCGGATGGGCGACACCAGATTGTATTCCAGCTCTTCGATGGAGTATTGCAGCCAGTCGGCACCCGACGGGTCGGCCACCACCAGTTTGGCGGGGTATTCGTGGTCACGGTAAGAGACGATGGCCCCCGGGATGACCATGTGCGTGGAGAACCCGTTGGCATCCTCGCGACTGATGGGGATGGGGTCCAGCCCTTTTTTCACAAATTCCCCTAAAATGCCGTTCACCTCGTCGTTGGTTTTTCCCTCCAACGGATCGATGAACTCAAAATAGACTTTTTTGGAATAACTGCGGAAATCCTGCAGCATCTGTTCCACCTGCTTGGCAAACAGCTGGTAGTCAGCGGGCTGGTCTTTGCCTTTGAGATAGACGCGGATGTAGATGCGGTCCTCTAAGTTCTCTAACATCTCAATAGTGCCCTTTGACAGCGAGTGCCGTTTGTCTTTGGTCAGGTCGATGCGGAAGAAAAGGAACGAGGACAGGATGTTGACAGCCAGCACAACAAGAAGGGCCACCAACAGGCCGAGAAGCGTGTTCCGTTTGAACTGTCTGCTTCCGTTAGCGTATTGTTTGGTATTGCTTTTTTTGCCGAATAACTTCATAGTCTGCGTCTCTAAAGGTTACCATTTGCGTTTCAGAAGTACGATTCTCGTGCCGAAGAGGAATAGGAAGATGACACTGCAGAAGTAGATGATGTCGCGGGAGTCAATGACACCCTTGCTGATGGAAGCGTAATGGTGTTCGATGCCTAATGTCTTGATATAGTAGCCGAAAGCCCCGAGCGATTCGAAAGAGTAGATGAAGGCGAAGCCGAACGAAAGGATGAAACATAGCGGGGCGGCGATGATGAAGGCCACAATCTGGTTGTTGGTCAGGGAGGAGGCGAACAGGCCGATGGAGATGAACGAGGCCCCTAAGAATATCAGTCCGAGGTAGGAACCCCACGTGCTGCCCATGTCAATGTTGCCCACAGGATTTCCTAGGAAATAAATGGTGATCACATACACCAAAGTGGGTATCAGCGCGATGATCAGCAACGTCAGGCAGGAGAGGAACTTGGCCCCGATGATCTGCATATCGGTCAGGGGCTTGGTGAGCAGCAGGTCCATGGTACCGGTGCGCTTCTCTTCTGCGAATGACCGCATGGTGATGGCCGGGACGAGGAATAGGAAAAGGAACTGGGAAAGACTGAACAGACCCTGCAGATCGGCCAGCCCGGCTTCCATGATGTTGTCGATGTTCGGGAACACCCAGAGGAACAATCCCGAAATAATCAGGAAAACCCCAATGAAGATGTAGCCTATAATCGAACTCAAAAACGACTTTATCTCCTTGATATATAAGCTAAACATAGTTTATGTCATTAAGGCGGCAAAGATACAAATAAAGTGCGAATGCGCGGTTTGCAAAAACGGGCTTTCCACCGCTTTTATTTCAATCCGTCGCGTAGCAGTAGGGCTTTGACATCTGGCTTGCGCCCGCGGAAACGGACGAACATCTCCATTGCGTCTTCCGACCCTCCTTTTGAAAGGATGGTTTCCACATAGCGGTTGGCGGTTTCGCGGTCCATCACGCCGTTCTCCTGAAATACGGAGAAGGCGTCAGCTTCCAGCATTTCGGCCCATTTATATCCGTAATAACCAGCAGCATAGCCTCCGGCGAAGATGTGGCTGAAGGAGGTACTCATGCACGCCTGCGATACGGTGGGCATCACATCCAGCGGCTTGAATACCGACAGTTCCTTGGCCTGAATGTCCTTTATCTCCGGAGCGGGTGTGGTGTGGTACATCATATCCAAATATCCGAAAGAGAGCTGGCGCAAACAACTGTAGCCTGCCAGATATTGGCGCATTTTCTTGAGTCGCTCAATGTATTCCTCCGGAATCGGCTCGCCAGTCTTGTAGTGGTAAGCAAACGTCTGTAGGAATTCCGGCTCCGTGGCCCAGTTCTCGTTCAGCTGGGAGGGCAGCTCCACGAAGTCGCGGGGACTGTTTGTCCCGGAAATGGAGGCGTATGGCACCTCCGACAGTATCCCGTTCAAAGCATGGCCGAATTCGTGGAGGAATGTGGTGACCTCGCTGAAGGAGAGCAGCGAGGGCTGCCCGTCCGAGGCAGGGGTGAAGTTCATCACCAGACTAACCAACGGACGCACATTCTCTCCGTCTGCATTTTGGTACTGTTCGCGGAAGTTGGTCATCCAGGCCCCGCTCCGCTTGGTGGCTCTCGGATGGAAGTCCAGATAGAGCACTGCCATGAACTGGTCGCTCCGATACACGTAGTAGGCGGTCACATCCGGATGATACACATCCACATCCAGAGCAGGTTCAAAGCGCAGGTCATATAAGGTGCTCGCCAGCTCGAAGACTCCTTTGATGACACTCTCCAACGGGAAATAGGGCTTCAGTGTCTCCGTGTTCAGGTCGTAGAGCTCGTTTTTCTGTTTTTCGGAATAATAGGCGAAATCCCATCGTTGCAGGTCGCCCTTCAGTCCGTTGCCGTGGGCGAAATTGGAGAGGGATTCCATCTCCCGGTTGGCGACAGGCAGGGCGGCATCCCGCAGCTGGTCAAGCAGGTTATAGACCTGTTTGCTGTCTTTCGCCATCCGGTTATGGAGGGCGTATTCGGCATAGTTCGGATACCCTAATAGCAAAGCTAATTTCTCCCGGCACGTCAGGATCTTCCGGATGACGGAACAGTTGTCGTAGTCGCCGCCGAAAGCCTTGTTGCAGGAGTGCATGTACATCTCCTTGCGGAGCTCACGGTTGTCGGCATACGTCAGGATGGCGTTCACGCTGGGGTGCGACAGATCGAAGAGGTAGCCTGCAACTCCCTTGTCCTTGGCGCGTTGCGCCGCGATGGCTAACTCGTTGTCCGGCAGCCCGGCCAATTCTTTCTTGTCCTTGATGTGCATCTGATAGCTGTTGGTGGCTGCCAAGGCATTTTGTCCGAACAGCAGCGTGAGATTGCTCAAATCCATGGAAAAGTCGTTGAACAGTTTTTTTTCTTTATCATTGAGATTGGCCCCGTTGTCGAGGAAGGCCTCGTATGTTTTTTTCAACAACATCTGGTCCGCGCCCTCTAATTTTTTGTATTCGTGCTCATAAACATATTTCACACGTTGAAACAGGGCGGTGTCTAAATAGATGTTGTTCGAGTACTCGGTGAGCATGGGTTGCACCTTGGTGGCGATGTCCTGCATCTCCGGCGTGGCATCACATTCCAGCAGATTGAAGAAGATACCCGAGGCGCGGGTGACCAGCTCGCCGGCACGGTCCAACGCCACAATGGTGTTCTGGAACGTCGCCACCTTGTTCTGTTTGATGGAGTTGATATCCTCTTTGCCCTTTTGGATGGCCTCCTTGAAGGCTGGCAGATAATGCTCCGGCTTGATGCTCTTGAAGGGCGGCGTCTGGTAGGGCGTGTCCCATTTCTCCAATAACGGATTCTTGGCAACGCCGTATGGCGGCGCGGTCTGCAACTTGATCTGGGCTTGGGTCGTCATAATGGTGAGAATAAGAAAAAGGGTTGGGATGATTTTTTTCATACGGATTGGATTATGGTGACAACGGCGGTGGCGGCAATGCCTTCCCCTCTTCCGATAAAGCCCATCTTCTCGTTGGTCTTGGCTTTGATGGACAAACGTGACGGGTCGAGGTGCAGAAGTTGGGCCAAGGTCTGCGTCATGGCGTCGATGTGGGGTTTCATTTTCGGCTGTTCCAAGATTAGCGTGCAGTCCGCGTTATTAACTCTCCAATGGTCTTGGTGTAATAGTTCTATAACCTTGGATAACAATATCTTGCTGTCAATGTTTTCGTAGTTTGGGTCGTGATCGGGGAAATGCGTGCCAATGTCTTTCAGGGCGGCGGCCCCGAGCAGTGCGTCGCAGAGGGCGTGAATCAGCACGTCACCGTCCGAGTGGGCGGCAAGTCCTTGCTCAAAAGGAACGCGAATGCCCCCGAGGACAAGCGGCCTGTCGGGGGCAAAGCGATGGGAATCATATCCGAAACCGATGCGGAAATCCATAGCGCTATTTTAGTTTCCCTTGCGTTTTGATGGCCTCCCGGTTGAAGGAGACGAAGTCGAATGACAGGGTGAAACGCAAGGTGTTGGCCAACGGATGGTTCTGTCCGTTGGTGGTGAACAGGTAGGCCACATCGATGTTGAAGATGTTGTATTTGATGCCGGCACCCACCGTCATGAACTGGCGCGCGCCCTTGTAGCCGTTTTCGTGGAAGTAACCGAGCCGTACAAAGAAAAGGTTACGGTAGCTGTATTCCAACCCCAACGCCCAGTTGATCTCAGCCATCTCCTCGCCGAAGACGCTGTTGCGGCCTTTGGGACCGTATCCGATACCGGGCGCATCGTAGAAGGATTGGATGATGCCCTGCGGTACGGAAACGTCAGGATCCTTACCGTAGGCTATAATCGGCTTGTTGGTTTCTTGATTGTACAGGATGCGTCCGTTGGAGTCCCGGGCATACACCGGGTTGGTCGGGACCAGCAGCTTGTTGATTTCGCCGTTGATGGCAAGCTTGTTGTATTCGTCGAAGCCAAGTTCATAGCCGATACCGATTTTGAGGTTCGTTGGCAGGAAGTCACGGCGCAGGGTTCCGGAAGAGTAGGACATCTTGTTGCCGATGTTGGAAATGGCCAAGCCGGCACGCAGCGTGCTGCTGTGGAGGCGCTTGGCTTTCAGGCTCTGCTCGTAGAATAAGGCGATGTCGGCGGCACCGGCCAAACCGGCCTTGGTCTCCTCACCCGACACAAACTGGTTGGCTGTGAGGTTGGAATATATGAACCGCGGGGTGACGGCAATGGACAACTGGTCAATCAGCTTGCGGGAATAGGCAAAATCCAAAGAGAACTCGTTGGGGTTCTGGTCGCTCATCTTGTTACCCTGATCGTCTGTAAACTCAATGTCACCCAAAGAGAAATAACGGAGTGACATGGAGATGGCGTCCATTTCGGTGATTTTCCAGTAGGCACTCAAATAGGCTAAGTTGATGTCGTTTACCAGATTGTGGAGCCAGGGACTGTAGGAGACGCTGATACCGAAGGTGTTCGGACTGAACACGTATTTGGCAGCGTTGTAGGCTTGGGAGTTGACATCCGTGGAGGTGGCGCATCCGATGTCGCCCATGGCACCGGCGCGGGAGTCGGGCGCGATGAGCAGGAAGGGCACGGCGGTGGTGATGGTGTTCAACTCTTTGCCACCCAGCTGTCCAGGGTTAATAGTTTGAGAATAAGCGGTTTGATAACTGAAGAATAACGCTATAAGCGCAAGGATAGTTGTGGTCTTTTTCATATTGTTATTATGTTGTAACGTTTTATTTTGAATAGAACAAAAGGGGATAACGCAGCTATTTCAAATTTATTTTACAGGATGACGATTTTTTCTATTTCTTCTGCCGTTTCCTGGTTTTGGTTGCGGACCCGCAGCCGGTAAAGATACACCCCTTTGCCGATTCTGTCCCCGTAGTCGTCGCGACCGTCCCAGACAATGCCCGCCGACCGGTTGCCTTCGATGAACTGTGTTTCCGTGATGGTCTTCAACAACTTGCCGGAGATGGTGTAAATCTGGATTTGGATGTCGAAGGTGCCGCCGCTCTGGTTCTGCTCGAAGAAGAACTCCGTGTGGGTGGTGAACGGGTTGGGGTAGTTCAGCACGTGATTCAAGGTCAGCTTCTCATTGGAGACCACCTCAAACGTGATCTCGCTTTCCGCATGGTTGTTGTTGATGTCCCATGCGCGTACCCGCAGCGTGTGCGTGCCTACGGACAAGTCGTCAAGCGGGTAGCGCACCGTGCCGGAATTGAAACTGTCCTTCTCGGTTTCGTAATAGTCGTTGAGGATGATGGTATTGTCGTTCTGGTTGTCAAGGATAGCGGTGATGTCGTGCCCGATGCCGTTGCCCGTGGTGTTGATGCCGTAGTCGTCGCGGATCTTGGCGATAAGCATGGGCGACGGGTCCACCATGCCGCCGTTGACGAAGTTCTCATTGTTCAGATACAGGTTGATGGCCGGTCCCTTGGTGTCGTTGAGGGCGTTGGTGTCATTCCCGCCGATGATGAAGTCGGTGAAGGCTCCCGCTCCATCCAGCAGGTCGCTCTTGGCGTAATAGCTGATCTTGCCGTTGCCGAAAGTGTAGTCTATATCTTTTGGAATATAGAATGAGAAGGTGAAACGCCCGTTTCGGATAGTGCTGTTGCCCTTGAAAAGGATGTTCTTCTGCACTTCGAAGTCGAAAGGCATGCTGTTGGGATCGTTGGCCAGCGTGGTGACAATGCTCTTTTTGTCGAAGATGGTGGGGTACAACGTTCCGTTGAAATCCTGTAGAATCTGATTGTCTGCCCCGGCAACATGCCCGCTCACAGTCACTTTCGACAACGCACGCAGGGTGTCGTTGCTGCTCCCGGGGACATGATGGTTGATGGAGTCGGTGACAATCCGGTAGGTGGGGATGGCCAGTGGCATGGAGGGATCACCCAGAAGTACGAACATGGCCAATGCGGTGCCGGCACCGCCGTAGGCGTTCTTGGCGCGGTATTCGATTTCCCCGATGGTGGGGTATCGCCCTTGCCCCTCTTGGCTGAAGAGAAGGCCCGCAATGTGCCGCCCGAAACTGTTGTTGGGCGACGACCACGCCTCACGGGTGGCGGCAATGATGGCGGCACCCCCGCCGTTGCTGTTGAACAGGACCATCTCCGCCGGTGAAAGAACCGGACGGTCATAGTAGGCGAAGGTGCACGACAGCGAGAGCATCAGCGGCATGTTGAACTTGTTGCTCCACTTGTTGATGTCGGAGGTTTCCAGGATGCGCTCGTGCGACCAGCCGTCTTTCCCGCTGTGCCCGATGTAGGTGAAGAGTAGCGAACCACGGCTCATACGGTTGTTGATGGCCGTGCTCACCTCCGGATAACGCTGCCCGCCTGCATTTGAGATCTGCTGGTAGGCATCCAGATATATTTTGTCAAAATTGATGTTCGGATTGGCCGTCTTGAGAATGTTTGACATGTTGTCGGCACTGATGATGAAATCGTTGAAATCCTCGTCGTCGGCCACAAAGGCAATGATATTCCGCCAATCGGCCAGGTTGCTGATCTGGTTGGAGGTGCCCGTCGCTAAATCCATATTCTCCGTATATCGGATGCTCTTGTCCACAGCGGCGGTGGCCTGCGCCTGCGTGCTGGCCGGAAAACGACCGATGGCTATGTCGAACAGGCCGCTGCCACAGCTTTCGTCCTCATCCAACAAACCGAAATTATCATCGTTGGAGTAGAAATCGTATTCGGAGATGTAGTCCGGATTCGCAGCATACTGGTAGTTGGGGACGAAAATCTTCGTGTCGTTGGAACGTCCGCGGAAGTCGTAGCTGGGTCGACCGAAGAGTAGCAGGTATTTCGGATACTCTTTGTTGCTGTTGTCGTAGATCGTCTTCATGTAGTCGCGGATGGCGATGGGATCCTGTGTGCCGCCGGAGAACTCGTTGTAAACCTGCTGGATAGGGACTACTTTCACCTTCAAGCCCTGGTTGATGCGCCGGTAGTTGGCCAAACGATGGGCCTGGCTGATGAAGTCGGGATGCGCGATGATGACCATGTCGATGTCGCTGCTGCCATGCAGGTTCTGGTTTTCCACCCGACCGCCCGGTGTGATGTGCAGGTAGTCCGTACCGCTGAGGGCGAAGAATTTGCGCAACGTCTCCGTCGGGCTGTTGAACGAGGCGGTACCCCCGTTGAGGGTAAGCGTGTGCTGGAACGTCTGCCCCGGGTCCGTCACGTCCCATACGCAGGTGCCGGCAGATGCCCCACTGATGACGAACCGCGTGACATTGTCATTGCCGATAGTCGAAGGATTGGTGAAGGGGAACTGTGACGAGTGCATGGTGAGCAGGCAGGATGCCTGTATTTCTATCCAGTCCAAATAAGCGGAGGATGAAGAGGTTGGCTGGTTGTAGTCCAAGGTGATGGAGAGGTTGCTGCCGCTGGGGATGCAAGAGAAATCCTGCTGCTTGCGGGTGGCAATCCGGTTGCCGATGGGTCCGAATGACAAGGTGCCGATGCCACTTCCGTGGGTGCTTACCGCAAGTTGGGAATAGGAGACGGAGGAGGCTGCTGCCGCCACGGAAACGCGACAGCTGCTGCCCGACTTGTATCCCGGAATGGCAAAGGAATAGGATCGGTTCAGGGTGGCCTCGAAACGGTCGCCAAACCACTCCTTGCCGGATTCCCATGGATTGAAAAGGTCATCTTCCCGGAAATCGTAATGCGTGTATTCACTGACCGTTGCAGTGGCTGTCAGGTGGCTGTTGTCCACGGTGGCAATCCGTTTTTTCTCGCCAACACCTGCCGAATTGGTGATGAAATAGCGCGTGGAGTCGGAGTAGATGTTGAGGGTGTGGCGGAAATAGCCGGTGAGGGTGTCGTAGGTCCACCCGTGCGGCGATTCCCCGAAAAACAGGAAATAGTCGTTCTTGTCGAAAGAACCGTCCCCGCCGTCGAACACTTGAATGGGAATCTCCCGAAGGTCCTCAATGCGGGTGGTGGCGTTGGCCTCGGGCAGCATCTTTCCCCCGTTTCCAAATAGGGCGATAGTTGAAGAGGAAACAGGCAGACTCATGCCTAAGGCGTTGAGGTCCTGCCCCGTCACCTGATAGATGCCTTCCTGTTGGAGGGTGAAGGAGTACCAGCTGCCGGCGGCCAGCACCGACTGGGAGGGATGCGTTTTGGCCGCTTTGGCCGCGGTCACGCCTGTGCCCTCAATGCGGAGGCTGATGGAGGTGATCCGGCTGTACTGGCCTTGGCCGCTTTGGATGATGGGGATGAACGTCAGCAGGACGTATGTCTTGTTGCGTTGATGGACGGTCTTCACGTGCACGTCAGGCTGCCGGACGTTGAAAGAGGCGGGTATCAGTGCCCCGTCCTGTGTCCGCAGGGGCTCGTATTGCACCTGCCCGACGGTCACATTGTAATCACGATAGGTTTGTGTTATTGGAATCAGCTCCTGATAGCAGGGTAGGGAGGCAAAGGGATGCAGGTAGGAAGCGTCTTGGAAATGCAGATGCTCTTGCACATTTTCCTCGGAAAAGTGCTGAATCACATTGTCCGTCCACTTGATTTGAATATTTTTTTCAATTGTTTGTGCTTGAATATAAGGTAGTTGGGATATTATTGCAAAAAAAAGCAACAAGGGTACCCAAGGTTTTCTTTCCATTTGCCGTTTATTTAAATAATCAATGACGATGCAATTTTGTTAACGAAAGCACGTTGTGATTATTGCAGATGGAGAGGAAGATGTTGTTATTATTTTAATGTTGATAATATTATAAAATTAGGAGCAAGGCTGTGACAAATATTTTTGTATTTTTGCCCGCTTATAAAAGATAGTGAATATGCAGAAGAGAATAATCATACTTTTAACAGCAGTGATTTCCGTGCTCACCATGCGCGTGAATGCGCAGGACGCGATGTTTTCGCAGTTCTATGCCAATCCGCTTTACCTGAATCCGGCCTTTGCAGGCTCAAATGTTTGTCCTCGTATCTCATTGAATTTCAGGGATCAATGGCCGAGTATGCAGGGAACGTTCATCTCCAGCACCGCCTCTTTTGACGAGCATTTCGACAAGATTTCCGGCGGTGTGGGCTTGCTCCTGTTTCAGGACCGTGCCGGCGAGAACGGCGGCTCCATCAACACTTATGGCATCAGCCCCATGTATGCCTTCAAGGCGAAAGTGAGCAAGAAATTCACCCTCCGGTTGGCCGTGCAGGCGGACTTCCAGACCAAGCAGCTGAATTGGGATAACCTCGTCTTCGGCGACATGATCGACCCGCGCTATGGTGTCGTTTATCAGACCAGCGAGAACCACGGTTCTCTCAGCCGCTGGAATTTCGGCCTTTCTGCAGGCCTCATGGGTTACACACCGCATTTCTACTTCGGCTATGCTGCCCATCATATCGTGACTGCCTCTTTGAGCGGAAATGAAGGTTTCAGTTTTCTGAATGACAATGACGGAAACAATATGTATGATATGAACCCTGTGAAACATACGGTTCACGTGGGTGCCCACTTCGACTTGAAACGCAAAAGTAAAATCGACCATACCTTCGGCGATGTCTCCATCAGTCCGAATTTCATCTGGCAGCACCAGAGACCGTTCAACTATTTCAATACGGGTCTTTACTTGAATTTCTATCCTTTCACGGTGGGTGCCTGGTACCGTTGCGCTCCGATGTACACTTATACCTATACCACGGTGGAAGACGGGCAAGAGAAGACCCATACCGAGAAATATGGCTTGTCTGATGCCGTTATCGTGATGTTCGGTGTGGAGTACAATTGGCTTAAAGTCGCCTATTCCTACGATTTTACTGTCGGACAGCTTGCCAATGTGGCTACGGGCGGTGCTCACGAGGTCTCCTTGCAGTTCCTCCTGCCGTGTCCTGAGAAACACAAGGCTATCAAGGATTTGAACTGTCCTTCATTCTAATTTCGCATTTAACATTTTAACAAGATTATAAAACATCAAAACAATGAATAAGTCAACAAAATTAACAGGTCTGTTTATCCTCTGTGCTCTCCTCGTGACGATGTCTTCCTGCAAGAAGGAGACCTCCCCGACCACAGGATGGAATTATAACGATGCCAAAAACGGCGGGTTCGAGGTGGCTGCTTTTGAAGAACAGGCTACAGGTCCCGGCCTTGTGTTCATTGAAGGCGGTTCCTTCGTGATGGGTGCCATGGAAGAGGATGTGATGAAGGATTGGAACAACAACCCCCGCAGGGTTTCCGTCGCCTCTTTCTATATGGACGAATGCGAAATCTCCAACTTGGACTACCGCGAATACCTCTACTGGCTGGAGCGCGTCTTCGTGCCGCAGGATTTGAAAGTGGTTTATGACAACGCTCTTCCCGATGAGAATGTTTGGCGCGACCGCCTCGGCTATAATGAGTCGGATGTGGAATACTATTTCCGTCATCCCGCTTACGCCAAATATCCCGTTGTGGGTGTCAACTGGCTTCAGGCCACCAATTACGCCGCCTGGCGTACCGACCGTGTGAACGAGCAGATCCTCGTTGACCGCGGCTATGTGGAGTTTGCCGAAACCCCGACGGCGGAAGGTTATTTCAACACCGACGCCTATCTGACATACGAAACCTACGAGGCTGAAGGAGAGAAACGTCTCCGCTACATCTCTTCCGGCGAGTATCGCAACGTGAAGATGGAAGACGGCATCCTGCTGCCCAAGTACCGTCTGCCGACCGAGGCCGAATGGGAGTATGCCGCTCTTGGCTTGGTGGGCAACACCCTCAACGAGCGCGTCCTCGAACGCAAGGTCTATCCGTGGAACGGCCAACAGCTCCGTACCGAGGATAAGAAATTCTATGGCGATTTCATGGCTAACGGCCGCCGTGGTCGTGGCGACTACATGGGTGTGGCCAGCTCTCTGAATGACGCAAGCTTCAAAACGGCAGAAGTCAAATCCTTCTGGCCCAACGACTACGGCTTGTACCACATGGCCGGCAACGTCTCCGAATGGGTGATGGATGTCTATAGACAAAGCTCTCACGATGACGTGACCGAATACAACCCCTTCCGTGGTAACTACTTCGAGACAAAGAAGCTGCTGGAAGACGGTACTGTGGCCGAACGTGACAGCGTGGGTAAAATCCCGATGGTGCCCGTCTCCGACTTCAAGAACGACAGAAGACGCAACTACCGCGCCGCCGACAACAAGAACTACTTGGATGGCGACTGGCAGTCGTTGCAGGACATCGACAGCTGGACGAATGCCACCTCGAACACGGAGGCCACCGACCAGATGTACCGCAAGCTCAACGACAACTACGCCTACTCGCTCGTCAGCGACCACGCCCGCGTCTATAAGGGCGGTTCCTGGAAGGATATCCCGTATTACTTCGCTCCCGGCTCAAGACGCTATATGGACGAGGACGAAGCTACGGACTATATCGGCTTCCGCTGCGCCATGGCTCGCGTGGGCTCCCAGGTGAAAGGAAAATAATCCCCATCTATATATTATATATGGTATAACAAAAAGAACCGCCGAAAAGCGGTTCTTTTTGTTTCAAGGGTGATGCCTGTTGGATTATTTTTCAACGCCTTCGAATTTCATAATCTCCTTTTTCCCGGAATAGAGAGTGAGATTCTTGCCGTCGATGACAAAATTGTTGATGTCTTTTCGGATAGCTCCCATTACGGCTTTCTCAATCTCCATGTTCGGACATAGGCGTTTGGTCGCGCTGCCGTATTCGATCTCGATCTTCTGTTTTTTCTGGTAATAAGTTCCGAAGAAGATGTTGCAGCCCAAGTTTCCGTTGTATTGGCCTGTCGTGTCGAAGATGATGTACGGCTTCACTTGAACGGGATATTTGTTTGTCTCCAGTTCCCGGCCTTCGATGGAGACCAAGTTCCAGCGGGTGCCTTGCAGAGGGAGATTGTCCGTGGAGGTTACCGATTTGTTTGTCTTGCATCCGCCCAAACAGAGAAGGACGAACAGAAAAATGGATAGTTGGATTTTCATGTCAGATAATGGAATTGGGTTTATTATACTGTTGATTGATTTGTTCGATATATTGGAGAATCTCTTCTTTCCCTTTCTTGGTTTCGGCGGAGGAAACGAAGGTGGGGGGCAGCGTCTCCCAGGTTTCCAGCAGGCGGTTCTTAAAGCGTTGCACATGGCTCTGTATCTTGCCGGATGAGAGCTTGTCGGCTTTGGTGAAGATGATGGCGAAAGGGATACCCTGCTCGCCGAGGTTGTCAATGAAGTCAAGGTCGATGGTTTGCGGCTCGATGCGCGAGTCCACCAGCACGAAGACAACCTGCAGGTTCTCGCGGTACAGGAGGTAGCCGCTGATCATCTTCTGCCATTTGTCGCGCATGGCTTTCGAGATGCTGGCGTAGCCGTAGCCGGGGAGGTCCACCAGATACCAATTTTTGTTGATAAGGAAGTGGTTGACGGTCTGTGTTTTACCTGGTTTGGATGATGTCTTGGCCAGCTTGCTGTTATTGACCAGCATGTTGATGAGGGATGATTTCCCCACATTAGAGCGGCCGATGAAGGCGTATTCCGGCAGATGGGCCTCGGGACACTGCCGCCAGTCGGCGACGCTTTGCAGGAAGGTGGCACTTTTGATGATCATATCCGGTTATCTTCGGGTGAGCCAGTCGTTGGGGTTGAGGTTGGAACTGTTGCGCCAGATCTCGAAATGCAGCTCGTAGGTGTTGGAGGAGACATTCTTGGCCACGGTGCCGATAGTCTGCTTGGTGGAAACCTTGGCTCCTTTGGAGACGTTGACGTTGGCCAGGTTCTGATAGACGCTGATGTATTCGCCGTGTCGGATCATGACCACCTTGGTGCCCATGATGTCCATGATGCTGGTCACCTCGCCTTCGAAGACGGCACGCACGGGCGCGCCTGCGTCGGTGAGGATGTCGATGCCGCGGTTCTCAATGGTCACCGACGGTACGTCGGGATGCGCGTAGTTGCCGTAGTCGCCCACCTTGGCACCCTTGGCTACGGGCCAGGGCAACCGCCCCTTGTTGTTGATGAAGGAGGTGTTGAGGGTCTTCTCTTCGGGAGTCATGGTGATGGTGGCCGTGCTGCGCGAAGAGGTGGTAGTCTTGCTGGAGGTGGTGGTGGAAGTGCTGGGTTTGCTACTGCCTTTAGTGTTGGCCTTCCGCTGGTTGGCGGCGGCGATCTCCGCCTCAATGGCCCGCTTGATGGCGGCGTCCAACTCCTTGCGCTTCTTCTGCTTGGCTTTCAGGTCGGCGGCCAGCTGCTGCGACTGCTTTTTCAGCTGCTCCGCATTCCGCGTCTTCTCCCGCCGGTCACTCTCCAACTTCTTAATCTCCGTCTCCTTGCCGGACAACAGGTTCAGCTTTTCGTTCTTCAGAGCGATGATCTCCTCGTTTTTCTGCTTCAGCTCCTGCTGGGTCTGGTCGATCTTGTCGGCCTGCTCCTTCACGTTCTTGGAGAAAAGGGTGAAGAAACGGAAACGCCGGAACATCTGCGAAAAATCGTCGGAGGCCAGAATGAAGGTCACCTTGTCCATCAGCCGCCGGTTGCGATAGGCCATATAGACCACTTGGGCGTAGTCGGATTTCATGTACTCCAGCTTTTTCTGGAGCTGGGCAATCATCTGCTGGTTGAGCTCCTGCTGCTCCTCCATCTGCATGATCTCGTTGTTGAGGGCGGTGATCAGCTTCTCGCGGTTGCTGATCTGCTGGCGCAGAACGGCAATCTGCTGTAAGGAGGCCTTCTGGTTTTTCTCCGTCTTCTTGAGCAGACTTTGCGTGTTGGCAATCTCGTTTTCGATTTTCTGTTTGTCCTTTTTCAGCTGGCTGCTGCTCTTGGTCTGCGCAAACGCACCTTGAACCCATAGCAGAGGTACCATCATGAGAATCAAAAAGATATGTTTTAACGAAGGAGAGGAATTCTTCGGCATAATTGCATTTTTTTAACTTGCAAAGATATAACGGATGTGTCGTTTTTTTAGTGTGATACTATATTAATTATAAACCATGTAATGTTAGCCTATTATCGTTTCTAAAATCGTTTTTCTTTGGTCGTTAGGAGTTGGCGGTTATTTAATGCATGTTTAAGTAAAATATTTTCAGAAAAAAATAATAACCCCCTGACCCCTATTCACTGTTCACTATTCACTAAAAAATTGTATTTTTGCCTTTCCTCTATTTTGGATAAAAAGTATTTATAACTAATTTAAAATCAATATGATAATTAAAGACAACTTTGTTAGCAGACACAATGGTCCGAGCGAGGCCGAACAGCAGAAGATGCTGGAAGTGATTGGCGTTAAGACGATGGATGAACTGATCGAGAAGACGGTTCCCGCCGCTATCCGCCTGCCCAAGCCGCTGGACCTGCCGGAAGGCATGACCGAGGGCGAATACCTCAACCACATTCACGCCCTGATGGCGAAGAACAAGATTTACCGTTCCTACATCGGTATGGGTCATTACAACACCTACACCCCGGCGGTGATTCTGCGCAATATTTTCGAGAATCCGGGCTGGTACACCTCCTACACCCCGTACCAGGCGGAGATTTCCCAAGGCCGTATCGAGGCCCTGCTGAACTACCAGACGATGATCAGCAGCCTGACCGCCATGCCGCTGGCCAACGCTTCCATGCTGGATGACGCCACCGCCGCGGGCGAGATGATGCTGATGTTCTTCCGCAGCCGCAGCCGCGAGCAGCAAAAGAACAACGTGGTGAAATATTTCGTGGCAGAAGGCGTGTTCCCGCACTCTATCGGTGTGATGAAGACCAACGCTGCCCCGCACGGCATCGAGCTCGTGATCGGCAAACCCGACCAGGTGGAACTTGACGAGACCTTCTTTGGTGCGATGATCCAGTATCCGAACTACTGGGGCAGCATCCACAATTATAGCGCGTGGGTTGAGAAAGCGCACGCCAAGAACATCTTCGTGGGCGTGGCCACCGATCTGTACGCTCTGACGCTGCTCACGCCTCCGGGCGAGTGGGGTGCTGATTGCGTGGTCGGCTCCACCCAGCGTTTCGGTATCCCGATGGGCTACGGAAGCCCCGCCGCCGGCTTCTACGCTTGCCGCGAGAGCTTCCTGCGCCAGATGCCCGGCCGTATCATCGGCGTCACAGTCGATGCACAGGGCAACCGCGCCGTCCGTATGGCCCTGCAGACCCGCGAGCAGCACATCAAACGCGAGCGCGCAACCTCCAACATCTGTACCGCCAGCGCCCTCACCGCCATCATGGCCGGCTTCTACGGCATGTGGCATGGTGCCGAGGGACTGAAGAACAAAGCTGTCAAGATCAACGTGTTGGCTGGCGTTCTCGCCGAAGAAGCAGCCAAATACGGCTTCAAACAGTATAACGAAAACTACTTCGACACCCTCTGCCTCGAGACACCCGAAGGCATCACCTGCGAGGATGTGAAGAAAGTGGCCCTGTCGAAGGAAATCAACCTCTGCTACCATTGCGAGCGTTGCTTCACCATCTCGTTGGACGAGACCGTCACCCACGACGATGTCAACGATATCCTTGAAGTGCTGGCCATTGCCGCTGGCAAACCGTTCACCCCGCACGTGTGCGACGGCAAATGCGGTATTCCTGATCTGCATATTCCTGCCGAACTGACCCGTAAGAGTGCCTTCATGCAGCACAAGATTTTCAACCAGTATCATTCCGAAACGGAAATGATGCGTTATATGAAGATGCTGGAAGTGAAGGATTTGTCGCTCAACCGCGCCATGATTCCGCTGGGATCCTGCACCATGAAACTGAATGCCGCTGCCGAAATGCTGCCGCTGAGCTGGGCTGAGACTTGCAACATCCATCCGTACGCTCCCGCCGACCAAGCTGAAGGTTATCGCGAGATGCTGGACGAAGTGTGCAACTGGTTGGCCAAGATTACCGGTTTCGCAGCCATCTCACTGCAACCCAACTCCGGTGCCGCTGGCGAGTATGCCGGTATGACCGTTATCCGCAACTACCACCTCAGCCGTGGCGAGGGTCACCGCAACATCTGCCTGATCCCGTCTTCCGCACACGGCACCAACCCCGCTTCTTCTGCTAAGGCCGGCAACAAGATCGTGGTGGTGAAGGCTACCGAGCACGGTGAAGTCGATATTGAGGATCTGCGCGCAAAAGCCGAGCAATACAAGGATAACCTTTCCTGCCTGATGATTACCTATCCTTCCACGCACGGCGTGTTTGAGGAAGGCATCCTCGAAATCATCAAGATTATCCACGAGAACGGCGGTCTGGTCTATATGGACGGTGCCAACATGAACGCCCAGGTGGGTCTCACCTCTCCGGGCACCATGGGCGCCGACGTCTGCCACCTCAACCTGCACAAGACCTTCGCCATGCCTCACGGCGGTGGCGGTCCTGGCGTTGGCCCGATCGGCGTATGTGAAAAGCTCGTCCCGTTCCTGCCCAACCACGCAACCGTGAAGGTCGGTGGTGAGAACGGCAGCCAAGTGGCTACGGCTCCTTACGGCAGCGCCTATCTGATTCCGATCACCTATGGTTACCTCAAGATGCTGGGCGGCACAGGTTTGACGGAAGTCACCAAGACGGCCATCCTGAACGCCAACTACATGCGTGCCCGTTTGGAGAAGGATTACAAAATCCTCTACACAGGTAAAAACGGCATGTGCGCACACGAGATGATTCTCGACTGCAACGAATTTGACCGTCATGCGGGCGTGCAAGTGGGTGACATCGCCAAACGATTGATGGACTACGGTTTCCATGCTCCCACAGTGGCCTTCCCGGTGCACGGCACCTTGATGGTGGAACCCACCGAGAGCGAGCCGCTGAGCGAGCTCGACCGCTTCTGCGACGCGATGATCGCCATCCGTCAGGAAATCCGCGACATCGAGGAGGGCAAGTACGAGCGCGACAACAACCTCATCAAGAATGCGCCGCACACCATGAACGTGGTCTGCGCCGACACGTGGGATCGTCCTTACACCCGTCAGCAGGCTGCCTTCCCGCTGCCGCACATCGAGAAGTACTGGCCGACCGTCGGCAAGATCGACGACGCTTACGGCGACAGAAATCTCGTTTGTGTGCTGAGCGAGTAGGAGATTCTTTGGATACGATAATGAACAGCGGGGAGGACGAAAGTTCTCCCCGCTGGGTTTATGGGCGCATCCGTCGGGAACCTGTCAGTGGAGGTTATGCTGGAGATTCCGCTCGACGCTTCGCGTCTCGCGGAATGACGGTGCCGCGACGGGGAAAAACGGGGAAAAAGAAGGGCGGCGGAAAAAGGTGTCTGGCAACGGGGCGTTCCTACCCGCCGCCCTTCTTTTTCCCTTTTTGCCTCCTGCGGAGGTCCGTCATTCCGCTGCGAACGCAGTGAGCGAGCGGAATCTCCGGCTGTCACAAGGAATTCTGATGTTTTATATTACTACCCCGCCCTTCGGGCACCCCTTCTGAAACAGAAGGGGAATTTCCCCGCGCCGGCACGGTGGTGCCGTGGAGGGAAATATAGTACGAACGAGTGTCTCGCCACAATAAATTATTGAACAAAAACGTTAATTATGCACTTCAATTAGACGTTTATGAGAAAGTTAAACCGAATCCCGCTGACTGTTTTCTTTTGTTTGTTTTTCAGCATGTTCATCAGTTCCTATGCCCAGAAAGATTCTATTCTCTGCGTAAAAATCGACTCTTACGGTATGTACGCACCTCGCGGAGAAAATTCGGTTCCACCTTACAAATATCCATCCACAGCCATTGCTTTTCAGTACAATGAACGGTCGTTTTATCTTCCCATCTTGGATTCAGTCTGGCCTGATTTCGGTATTGATTTTGGTGACACCGTGTTGCTCACACTCAAAACGTTCAAGAATCGCATCGGATACTTTAAAGAAAAACCATACGTTGTCATTACGAATATTCAAAGAATGCGTTCGGCAGGGGTTCACGACACCCTCTGCCGGTTAATTTCCTTTTCCGATACGATATACATCACCGATATGGATGCGCATTACACCATAGACCGTTATCGTAGCGACTGTTGGGGCAATTCCGGAAAGAAACTCGACCATCCGTTGTATATCTTGCATATCAAAGGCCCCCTTTGCGGGAAACTTTCCACCCTGGTCTGCCAATCCGCCGATTACTACGAACGCGGAAACCGACGGTGGATTCCGATGAAACGGCTGAAGACCAAAGTAAATCCTGCGGTGGATGTCACACTGGAGGAAGCAGGTTGTCAGTTGCTGTTCCAGTTTGAGGACTAAAACGATAATTTTTTCCCGCAGAATTCGCAGATGTTGCGATGCAGATTGGGAGGGGATAGCCTAACGCACCACCACTTTTTTGGACGTCTTGCCTGCAGAGGTTGTCACATTCACGACGTAGATGCCAGCCGGCAGGTCGGATGTGGGGATAACCACGTGGCTGCCGCTATAGCGGTTGTCTATCAGCTTCTGACCTTTCATATTGTAAACCTCAACCCGAAGAATCTCCGCAAAAGTGATTTTCATGAAATCGGAGGCCGGATTCGGGAAGATTTTGACCTCAATCTCGTTGTGCTCGTTCACACCAACTTGGCTGACTAACAGATTTACAGGCAAGACCTTTGTTTTAAATCTATCCGAAAACATGTGTATTTTAGCAGAGCGTCTCTCCCCAACATTCATATTGCCAATATGCGCGGTTACTGCAGCAGTCTCGCTTCCATTTCCACCTATAGGCATTTCTGATGGTATATCAAGCCATTGGGCTATGGGCGTTCCGTCAATTGCAATTGAAATAGGGATGGTTCGACTGTCAATTTCGGGGTCATACTGTGAATAATGAACGTTGTTGGAATAAACCCAATCGTGACGTTGTCCATAAAGATAACGCTTGTTCATATCTATGCTGTCACCGATGACAAGCGTATAGCAGGAATCTGTACGGACCTCGAATTCAATATATACCCAAATGTGGCTGCCATCGATGACTGCTGGGGTGGTCAGGATTACCTCGTTCCAGCCTTCTACAGGCACGAAAGGTTGAGTACTTAATACATTCCAGTGAGATTTACCTGGAATCGTATCGTATAACGTTGAAATCATACTAACTCTGCCAGAAATGGCCCCTTCTCCCAGCGGGAAGCGGACTTTTTGGATGGTTTTGCCGATATGCGGTTTCAGTTCATTTGCTTCAAATGCATAATCAAACATATATTGAATTTGCATATTATCGTATGGAAGGGAATCGCACTTGACGATACTATAAATCGAGTCATTATGATTGTCAAGTTCGATTATGCCGGTTGGGGTCATGTCCGGATTTGGAATGTCGTAGGTGATGATGTTTTTGACAGTAATATTATGGTAATCCGGATTGTTGATTTCAAGTTCAATCGTGTCGATGTCATTAGGGATCGTTGAAAACCAAAGGGTGTCGGCATTCACGGGAAGCGTGTCTGAAAAAGCCTCAATTTCAGTCAACGTGAAGTCGTCAACATAATAATCCCCGGGGATATCACCCGGTGCGAGAGAGAAGAAATTTATGACATCAAGCGCAAGATAATCCAGATTCTGATACTCTTGCGAATAATGCCATGGCCAGGTTTTGACCGTGACATTGTTGACCTTAATCATTGCATAGTCATGGCTTAAATCCACATCCACAAGTATGGGGAACCAAGCGTTAGACGGATAAGAGAATTCAGTGGTGTCACCTCCCGCTATGAAATATCCGGTACCGTTGTTTCTAAAATAGGTGGCGAATGCCCAAAAGTTTCCAAAATCCTGCTGCACATTAAAGTAGGCACCAGGACCTTGCGACGGCACATAATAATTAAAAGATATGGTATAGTGGCCGTTTCTGAAGGGAGCACTATAGTTCGTGGAAGCGTCGATGGGATTCACAAAGAAAATCTGGTCGTTTGCGTTGGAAATATGCAGCGAATTGGGTGCCGAGGCGGCCAGAGTGTTAACAATCACGCCGTCCTGTTCGGGACGGTGTCCCCAAGTGGACCACCACGATGGATTGCTCGCAGATAAGGAACTGTCTGCGGTGTAACTGTCAAAGTTGTCGCTGAATACAACGGTCTGTGCCGATGCTGCCGCAAAGATTAGAAACAAGGAGATAAAGGTAAAAAAACGGTTCATAATTTGGAATTTGATGATAATACTAGATTTGCGGCGGCAAAAGTAAAAAAAACACGCTATTTTTGCTATCGGAAAAATTTTTTAAAAAAAATAGTACTATGTATTGCATGGTATTATAAAAAGTGTATCTTTGCGGCGTTGTAAAATATGCCGCCATGCCAATCAATACCGACAATATCAAAGCTCAGATGCGCAAGGGTTTTCTGGAATACTGCATCCTGCACGTCATTTCCCGGAGGCCGGCGTACGTGTCAGACATCATCGATGAATTGAAGAAAGCCCGCCTGATTGTGGTGGAGGGCACGCTCTACCCGCTACTGTCACGGTTGAAAAACGTGGGTTGCCTCACCTATCAGTGGCAGGAATCGCTGCAGGGACCGCCCCGCAAGTACTATGAGCTCACCGAAGAGGGCCACCGTTTCCTTTCGGAACTGGAGGAGGCCTGGTGCGAGCTGCAAGAGGCGGTGAATATCATTAAATCTGATAACCTTTAATTATCATAAATATGAAGAAAACATTGACAATTAACCTGAATGGATGTGTGTTCAACATTGATGAGGATGCCTATCAGGCGCTTCGCCAGTATCTGGAGGACCTGGGACGGCATTTCACCCCGGAGGAACGCGATGAGATTTTGAAGGACATCGAAGCCCGCATCGCGGAGCTGCTGACCGAAAAGATGGCCAATCGCAACGTGGTGGAAATGAGTGATGTGCAGGATGTGATGGACACGCTGGGCCAGCCCAGCCAGTTTGGCGACGAGGAGGAATCCAACACTGCGACAACCACGGAAGAGACCGTCCCCAATGAAGTTCCCGGCGCAAGAAAGCGATACCGCAAGCTCTATCGTGACACGGAAAACAAGTGGATTGGAGGTGTATGCAGCGGATTGGCCGCCTATTTGGACTGGGATCCAACGGTTTTGCGTATTATCTTTTTGATAGTGTTTGTGTTGGGAATAGGTAGTCCGCTCTTTATTTATATTTTGTTGTGGATTTTTATGCCGGAGGCAAAATCGGTGGCTCAGCAGTTGGAAATGCGAGGTGTGGAGCCTAATGTGGATAATATACGGAATTTCTCTGCCAGGGAAGATATCAGCCAGCCGAGGGATTCGGGCACGATGGGTCGGGTGCTTAAAGTTCTGGCCATCGTGGTGCTGAGCTTGATAGGTTTCAGCCTGTTCACGGCCATCCTTGGTGTCTTCACCGCGGCGGTGATGGTCGGTTTCCACCTGATCCCGTGGGTTACGGCGGGCGTGAACGAGGTGGCGCTGCTGTTGAGCGTGGCTTTGTTCCTGCTCTGTCCATCCATCGCCATCGTCATGTTCTGTATTTATCTGGTGAATGGCAAGAAACCAAAGAACAAGTGGATAGCTTGGATTCTGGCTATCTTGTGGCTGATCAGCATTGCGGGCATGGTCATCACGGGTGTGCGCACGTATAATAACCGCCAGAACCTGCGCGTGGAGCATTTCTGGGAGGAGGTGGCCCCCTCCGTGCGGTACACGCCTGTCGTCATGGCGGACGAATGGCGCGACGGTGACACCTTCCATGCGGTGGATGCCGAGAGCGGTGTTGAGGTGCGCTACCGTCAGGAGGACACCTGCTCCGTTCGTGTGAAAGCACCAGAGGATGGCATCCAGCGTCTGCGTACGGAGGTCCGCAACGGCATTCTCTACATACGGAACGAAAACGGTCGTTTAAAAGACGGGTCGATGGTGGTGGAAATCACGGCTCCGTCGCTCGACATCATCAAATTGTCGGATGCCTGCAGTTTCCGTTCCGGACAAGCGTTGAATCTGCGCAAACTTGATCTTGAGATGGACGAGGCTTCGTCCATCACGCTGGCAGGCCGTATCGACACGCTGAAGGTGAAAGTGGAGGAGGACTCGCATGCCGACTTGGAGGCGGTGACGGCCGAGGTGGCCGATGTGCGCGCCACGGAGGAGTCGCATGTGGCCATGGGCATGGTCCGTGACCTGCGCGTGCGTACCACGGAGGCGAGCAACGTGACCTACAAGGGCCGCCCCGAACGCTTGTCGATGAGCAGCAGCGATTTCTCCGTTTCCAGATGGGTGGACTGATTTCACTCAAAACCTATAAACATATTGTACATTTTAATATGTTTGGATTAAATGAATAGCCGGAAATGGTAAACTAAAAGATGCCGTAAACCACCAATCCGGCCAAGCCGCTGAGGAGAATAAGCAGGATAGGACTGGCTTTGAATTTGATGGAAGCCATGAACACTGCGATGAAGATGCCGATGCTGACGAAGAATTGTAACGGCGCGGTTTGGTACGACCCGAAGGTCTCGGTTGAGACCATCAGCAGGGCGGCGGCGGCAATCAGGCCCACAATGGCGACCCGCAGCAGGGATAAGGTGGTGGCTACAATCGGGTTGTCCTTATGTTTCATCAGCAGCTTGCATACGACGAGCATCATGATGACTGGTAGCAGGATGGTGGCCAGCGAGGCGGTCAATGCACCGAGGACGCCCATCCATTCCGGATAGCCCGCGTTGACCACGGCAGTATAGCCCGTGTAGGTGGCGGTGTTGATGCCCACAGGTCCGGGCGTGATCTGCGAGGTGGCCACGATGTCGGTGAACTCCTGCGTGGTGAGCCAGCCCTTATCCTCCACCACGTCGTGCTGGATGAGGGCAATGGTAGCCAGACCTCCGCCGAAGCTGAAGACGCCGATTTTCAGGAATGTGAAAAACAGTCGCAGGAAAATCATGAGGAAACCTCCTTTCTGTTTGTCAGATAGCCGTAGAGACTGCCGCCGAGTATGGTGGCCAGCACAATCCACACGGGCGACACGCCGAGCAGATAGATGAGCAGGCATGCCACAAGGGGAATCCAGCAGTTGCGCAGGTTGATGCGGGCGGTGCGTGCGAGGTTGAACACCGGTGCGGCAATCAGCGCTACCACGGCGGGACGTATGCCCTTGAACACGGCCTCGAACAGGGCGTTGTCACGAAGCTGCCGGAAGCCAATGGCCAGACACAGAATGATGGCGATGGGCATCAGGATGTTGCCGGCGATGGCGGTCAACGTGCCGGGAATGCCTCGCAAACGGTAGCCGATACTCGTGGCCATGTGAACGGCGAAGATGCCGGGCAACGCCTGCGATACGGCCATGAGGTCCAGAAACTCCTCCCGGTCCAACCAATGGCGATTGTCCACCAACTCCTTCTCCATCAGCGGAATCATGGCATAGCCGCCTCCGATGGTGAAGGTTCCGATTTTGAAAAATGACCAGAAAAGTTGATGCAGTCGGACCATAATTTTTAACGGCCACAAAAATACAAATTTAATGGGGTGGTGGGACACCGGATGGAAATGCTATATGCTGAACTTTTTTTTGTATATTGCGCCGCTTTTTTAGAATGACAAGGCGGCCTTTCTTGAAAAGGCTATAATTGACTGATATATTATGACTTGTAAAAAAATATTCCGAATATTGCCCATCGCTGTCATGGCGGTTTTATGCTCCTTTTTTCCCATTTCCGGAAATGCTGCCGACGATTCCGGCGACGGTTTCCAGGCGGGACCGTTCATTATCGACCACGTGACGGACAGTTACGGCTGGCACATCTGCGGCGATGGCGACAAGAGCGTGACCATCCCGCTGCCCATCATCTTGTTTGATGGCGGTCGCCCAGTGGTATTCATGTCCGGCAAGTTCCATCACGGCCATGCGGCCTATAAAGGCTATGCGTTGGGCTGGGGCGACCAGAAGGGCTCCATCGTGAAGCTGGCGGATGACTATACGGGCCATTTGGAGGAGGGTGGTAATTATGCGGTGGATCATGTGTGCAAGTGGAATATTTCCATCACCAAAAATGTGTGTGCCCTCTTCATCTCGTTGATTCTCATTGCCTGGATTTTCCTTTCGGTGGCCAAGCAGTACAAGCAGCGGCCCAACCAGGCTCCACGGGGGATGCAGGCGCTAGTGGAACCCGTGATCGTGTTCCTGCAGGATGAAGTCATCCATCCTTCTTTGGGGAAAAATGCGGACAAATATGCCCCGTATCTCCTTACGCTCTTCTTCTTCATCTTGTTGAACAACCTGATGGGGCTCATCCCGATATTCCCGGGTGGTGCCAACCTGACGGGCAATATCGCCGTCACAGGCATCTTGGCGCTGATCACCTTTTTCATTACGACGTTTTCCGCCGGCAAGGAGTACTGGGTGGACATTTTCAACACGCCGGGCGTGCCATGGTGGCTCAAGCTGCCCGCCCCGATTATGCCGTTTGTGGAGTTGATCGGCATCTTCACGAAGCCTTTCGTGCTGATGGTCCGTCTTTTCGCCAACATCACCGCCGGCCATATCATCGTGTTGGGTTTCATATCTTTGATTTTCATCTTCGGGCAGATGGCGCCCGCCCTCGGCTATGGCGTGTCGGTGGTCTCCATCTTCTTCTATATCTTCATGGGCTGTCTGGAACTGCTGGTGGCCTTCATCCAGGCGTTTGTCTTCACCCTGCTGAGCGCCATCTATATCGGAATGGCCTGCGGCCATGAGGAGTCAACGGAATTAGTGAAATAAACTTTTTTAACCAATTTTAAATTATACAATTATGTCAGTATTCACAACATTACTGCAAGCAGCCACAAATTTGGGTATCGGTCAGATGGGCGCCGGAATCGGTGCCGGTCTTGCCGCCATCGGTGCCGGTCTCGGTATTGGTAACATTGGCCGTGATGCCATGTCTGCCATCGCCCGCCAGCCGGAAGTGTCCGGTGACATCCGTACCAACATGATCTTGGCCGCCGCTCTTATCGAGGGTGTCGCCCTGTTCGCCATTGTGGTCTGTCTGCTCATCGCAATTGCGTAAGCATTTCAACGTCATCCCCGCGGTTGGCGGGGATGCGTTGTTTTAAAAATTGAATTAAAAAAACACTGTTTAATCATATATGGAACTCATAAAACCCTCATTCGGACTCATTTTCTGGATGCTTGTCGGCTTCGGCATCCTGTTTTTCATATTGGCCAAATTCGCCTGGCCGGTCATCACGGGAGGCATTGCCAGCCGCAACAAGAAGATCCAGGACCAGCTGGACGAGGCCGAGCGCGTTCACGCCGAATTGGAGAACATCAACCAGAAGCACCAGGCTATGCTGGCTGAAGCCAGATCGGAGCGCGACGCCATCCTCAACGAAGCCCGCATGGTGAGCGAGAAAATGAAAGAGGAAGCCCTTCTCAAGGCGGAACAGCAGTCGCAGGCCATCATCGAAGATGCCAAGAAGGCCATCAACTACGAGAAACTCAAGGCCATCACGGATGTGAAGAACGAGATCGCCAACCTCTCCATTGAGATTGCGGAGAAGGTGATCGGCGAGGAGCTGAAGGACGAGGCCAGACAGAAACAGCTTATTGAAAAGTGGGTGAAGGATTGCAACCTGAACTAACCTTCCCCCAACGCATACGCGCTATTCGGGAGAGTTATGGACACAAGACAGACGTATCATGTGAGATTCAAACTGGCACTTCTCGTGCTGGTTTCTCTTTTGTGCTCAGGCATCCCGCAACAGGTTCAGGCCCAATTTTATAACGGCTCGCAGCTTACCTTCGGCAAGAACCGTGTGCAGCACCAGAACTTTAACTGGCAGTACATGCGCGCCGAGCAGTATGACGTGTATTACTATCCCACCGGACGGGCATTGGCACAGTATGTCTTCTATAAGGTGCCCGACTACATCCGCGAAATCGAGCATCTTCTGAATTATACCTCCCAGAAGAAAATACAGTTTATCGTCTATAACACGCAAGAGGATTTCCGCGAGTCCAATTTTGCCTACGATGACGATGATTTTTACAATCAGGGCGGTGTCACCAACGTGTATGGCACCAAGATATACCTTTACTTTGACGGCAACCATGCCCATCTGGAGCGCATGATCCGCAGCGGCATCATGAACGTGTATGCGCATTGGCTCGTGCAAGGCGCCAGTGTGGGCTCCAACATGACCTACGATTACCTGATGGATGTGCCCAATTGGTATTTCAGCGGACTGGCTTCCTATTTCGGGGAGGCTTGGAACAGCGATATCGACTATCATGTCAAGGACGGGATCCTCACCCAGCGTTACGTCGACTTCGATGAGTTGTCGCCGGTGGATGCCACCTACGCCGGTCATTCGTTCTGGAAGTATGTGGTGGACCTTTATGGGAAAGAGGTGATTCCGAAGATTCTGTATAACACCCGTTCTTCCAAGAATATGGAACGAGGTTTCCTGTATGCCACCAAGACACCCTATCGTGTGTTGTTGCTCAACTGGTACAAGTACTATTATGTGATGTACCACCCCGACAAGAGCCGCACCATGCCTGTGGGGGACGGTCTGCTCAAGCATCCGCGGTCCGCCCGCCATTACGGGCAGTTCTGCTTCTCGCCCGATGGCGAATCCCACGCCTACGTGACCAACGAGGCGGGACAGATCCGCGTGTGGCTGAAAACCCCGGCGTGGGACCGGCCCCGCTGCATCCTGAAACGTTTCCAGAAAACCGAGGACAACCCCGACTACTCCTACCCGTTGCTTTCGTGGCATCCGCAGGGCGACGTGCTGGGTATGACATTTGAGGACAAGGGACATTGCTATTATTATCCCTATAATCTGGAAAAAAAGAAATGGGAGAAACGGTTTCTGGTGGATGTGGAGAAGATCACCTCCTGGTGCTATGCCCCCGATGGCAAGATGATGCTGTTTTCCGGCTTTAAAAACGGGCAATCCGACATTTACCTCTACAGCTTCCTGTCGCGCTCGTTCCAGAATCTGACCAACGATTTTTACGACGACTACGGTCCTGTGTTTTTGAAAGACCAGCAGCAGATTGTCTTCGCCTCGAACCGGAATAGGGATACTATCGGGCTGAAAGATGATTTCATGGAAGCCAACCCGAAACGCTATCCGGAGTTGTACATGTATGATTACTCGAAGAAAAATCCCGAATTGCTCCGGATTACCAATACTCCGTATGCCGAAGAGTACGGGGTGCAGTTCGTCGGGCCGCAGCAGATTCTCTATCTGAGTGACAAGGATGGTCTGGTCAACCGCTATATGGCCACGTTCGACAGTACCATCAGCCGGGTGGATACGGCCGTGCATTACGCCTATTATGCCAAGAGCACGGCGCTGACCGACCGGGCGTACAGCATTGTGGAGCAGGCCTATAATCCAGCCACAGGCAAGGTGGCCGACATTTCGCTGGTGGACAAAGTGAAACGCATCTATCTTTCGATAATGAACCCGCTGTTCACGCCGGATGTGTCGCCGTCGGTGTTCCATAACAAGATACAGCAGGAGGTGGCAGGTGGTGCTGCCGTCAAAAGCGATAGTGTGAAGGCCACCAATTCCAAAACGCACGGTTTTGTGCAGGTCTATTCGGACGATACGGGGACGGGTGTTGGGAGTTCGGACAAGTCGGAACGGAAACATCCGGAGTTCTATATCCCCGTGGGTACAGGCTATCGGGTGCAATATTCCATCAACAAGGTCATCACGCAGGCCGACTTCAGCTTCCTCAACAACACCTACCAGCAGTTTACGGGTGGCAAGTCGCCCATCTACCTCAATTCTGGCCTGAACGCCTTGTTTATGCTGGGTATCAATGATCTTTTTGAGGATTACCGGGTGACAGGCGGTTTCCGGATAGGCTTGAACCTGCATAACTACGAGTTCATGCTGAGCTATGAGAATCTGGCGCGTCGCCTTGACCGGCAGATTATCCTATACCGGCAGACCATCTCAAGCGAGGCTGGCGAGTATTATATCAAACAGGGCAACAATACGTTGTTTTACATCTTGAAATACCCGTTCAACAAGCATCATAGTCTTCGGCTGACGCTGAAGGGCCGGTACGAGACGTGTGTGTATGCCTCCCTGGGCGATGTGTCGCTGCAGATGCCCGACAGTCGCCATGTGTGGGCGGGTGCCCGGTTGGAGTACATTTTCGACTCGTCCAAGGAGCTTTATACCAACCTGTGGCGTGGCACCAAGCTGAAGATGTTCGCCGAATACGAGCAGCGGGTGGAGCGCGAGACGATGAATCTCTTTGTGGTCGGCCTGGATGCGCGGCGGTCGTTCAAGCTTTACCGCAACATGACCTTGGCCTTACGTGCCGCTGCCTCCACCAACGTGGGTTCGGCGCGTCTGGTCTATTACATGGGCGGCGTTGACAACTGGGTGAGGGCTAAGTTCAACAGCGATATCTGGGTGGATCAGACCAAGAATTATGCCTATCAGACGTTGGCCACCAACATGCGCGGTTTCCGGCAGAATATCCGCAACGGCACCTCTTTCGTGCTGTTCAGCGGCGAGCTGCGCATCCCCTTCGTGCAGTTGATTGCCGGACGCAAGCTGTCATTTAATTTCTTGAATTCCATGCAGTTCAACTTGTTTGGCGATGTGGGCACGGCGTGGACGGGGTGGACGCCCTACTCCGAGGACAACTGTCTTTATACACGCTATATCTATTCTGGCCCGATTACCGTGATGGTGAAACGTCAGGTGGACCCGTTTGTGGGCGGGTTCGGTGTGGGACTTCGTTGCTCCCTCTTAGGCTATTTCCTGCGTTTCGATTACGCGTGGGGCGTGGAAGATTTCAAGATTGCCAACAAGAAGGGCATGTTCATGTTCTCAATAGGAACGGATTTCTAAAACTCTTCAGGTAGGAATGGTCGTACCGCGCGGTCGAAGATGCCGTTGAGGTAGGCGATCATCATGCCGTAGTTGGACACGGGGATGCCGTGTTCGATGGCGGGACGCAGGCGGTTGAGGAGCTGCCGGTGGGTGATCATGCAGCCGCCGCACTGGATGACCATGGCGTATTGGCGGATGTCGGGAATCTGGTTGAGGCCGGTCACGAAGTCGAAATGCAGTTCTTTGCCAGTGTGTTGCCGGATCCAGCGGGGCAGCTTGCCGCGTCCGATGTCCTCGCAGGAGGTGCGGTGCGTGCAGGACTCCAGCATGAGGATGCGGTCGCCGTTGTGTAGCTGGTCGATTTTGGGCGTGCCTTGCAGGTAATGCTCGAAGTCGCCCTTGTGGTGGGCCAGCACGATGCTGAAGCCCGTGAGTGGAACCGCCTCCGGCACGTCCCGTGCCACGCGGGCGAACATCTGGCTGTCGGTGACCACCAGCGCGGGAATCTCATGGTTGGCCAGCCATCCGGCCACCTTGTCTTCTTTCAGCACCACGGCAATGGCGTCGTTGTCGAGGATGTCGCGGATGAGCTGCACCTGCGGCAGGATGAGCCGGCCCTCGGGTGCTTCCGAATCGATGGGAGTGACCAGCACCACGGTGTCGCCTTCCCGGATGATGCCGCCTAACAGGGAGTGCGAGATGTAGGCCGACGGGGGCATCTTGGCCACCACGGCATCCAGCATGGCGGCGATGCCGTCACCGGTTTTGGCGCTTACCTCGTACATATTGTCGGCGATGACGCCATCGGTCACGCGTTGCGGCTTCTCCAGGTCGGATTTGTTGTTGACGATGATGAAGGGGATCTCGTATTCGTGGAACTTGTCCATCAGCATGCGCTCCGGCTGGCCGCACACGTGATTGGTGGTGACGAGGATGGCGAAGTCGATGGTGGGCAGCACGTCCAAGGTCTTCCGGATGCGTTTCTGCCCGATGGTGCCCTCGTCGTCGATGCCGGCGGTGTCGATGAGGATGACGGGCCCGATGCCGAAGATCTCGATGGACTTGCGCACGGGGTCGGTGGTGGTGCCGGCGTGTGGGTCCACGATGGCGATGTCCTGTCCGGTAATCGCGTTGATGAGCGAGCTTTTGCCGTTGTTGCGTCGCCCGAAGATGCCGATATGCGGTTTGTTTTCTCTACCTTTCATCATGGCGGCAAAAGTACAAAAAATCGGGGAAGATTGTTTCGTTACAAAATCGTTACAATTGCTGCTCGGCGTGCTGAAAGCACGCAAGCTTTTCTCCCTATCGAATAATACATCACACCATCCTTCCGTAATACACAATTTCCAACATTTCAGAGGGTGATACCACTTTGTTGACTCGTGGGAAATGTTTGAGATTTCCTGTCACAAGATATGCCTCTTCTTTGGAAAGAGCTACTTCATAAAAGACGGCATCGTCAGGATCTGAAAAAACTACATCTGAGTATGTTCTTTCCAGATTGATTCCTGTTGCCAAAGCTAAAATAACGTTATTTATTTGGTCAGATGTGAATCCGAATTTTTTTCTGCTTAATACTTCTTTATACTCATCCAATATTGCGTCGTTGAAAACAGGAATAATCACCCCATCCATCACCATGTTTAATAATATTGCTGTTGGAGAATCAGGATGTGAAGTGAGTAATGCTGACACGATGACATTAGTGTCGAAAACTGCATAATATTTCATCGTTGTAATCTTATTTTCCTTTCCTCGAGAGTCTGATTTCTTCGTTAATTTCCTCCAAACTCATATCCGAAAGGCCATTTTGCTTACTCATGGCGCGCATTTCTTCAATGGCTCTCTTGGCTTTTTCCATTACCATACCAGAGGAACTCAAATCAATACGGAATGGGATGGCTTGTTCTCGTAAAGACTTTTTTATAAATAAGTTAAACGCTGTAGATACACTTAGTCCGAGCCGTTTGCATAGGAGATCAAACTGGCTCTTGGTTTCATTGTCGATACGAATTGTATATGCTGTCATATTGTGTTATTTGACTGCAAAAATACTGTTTTTTGCCATACAAATAACATCATATTGAAAAATAGTGATTATCTTGATTCTATGTCAGCGTTCCGTACAAATCATACTCTGTGGCTTCCGTGATCGTCACGGGGTAGAACTCTCCAATGGTGAGAGGCTTTTCCTTGGTGACGAGGACGCTGTTGTCCACGTCAGGCGAGTCGAACTCGGTGCGTCCCACGTAATGCTCGCCCTCTTCCGAGTCGATGATGACTTTGAGGGTTTGGCCGACCTTGGCTTCGTTCAGTTCGCGGGAGATGGATTCCTGCAGCTGCATGATCTTGCCCACGCGGCGGGTTTTGATGTTACGGCGTATGGGGTCGCCCAGCGGGTAGGCGGGGGTGTCTTCTTCCTGCGAGTAGGCAAACACGCCGAGGCGTTCGAACCGGTTGCGGCGCACAAACTCCACGAGTTCCTTGTGTTGTTCCAGCGTCTCGGTGGGATAACCGGAGATGAGGGTGGTGCGCAGGGCGATGCCGGGCACTGTCTCGCGGATGCGTGCGATGAGGTCGTAGATGTACTGCGAGCCGCCGCCACGCCGCATGTCCTTCAGGATGTCGTCGCTGATGTGCTGGAAGGGGATGTCGAGGTAGCGGCAGAACTGCGGGTAGGCGTTCATCACGTCCAGGATCTCGTAGGGGAAGTTGAGCGGGTAGGCATAGTGTAGCCGGTACCATTCGATGCCGCGCACCTGGGCTAGGGCTTCCATCAGGTTGGCCAGCTCGCGTTTGCCGGTGAGGTCGAGGCCGTAGTAGGTGAGGTCCTGCGCGATGAGCATCACCTCCTTCACGCCCTGGTCGGCCAGCTTGCGCACCTCTTCCACCAGCAGAGGGATGGGCTTTGACACCTGTTTGCCGCGGATGAGCGGGATGGCGCAGTAGGAACATTGGTGGTCGCAACCCTCCGACACCTTGAGGTAGGCGTAGTGGGGTGGGGTGGAGAGCAGCCGTTCGCTGGTTCCTAACAGGTCGAACTCGTTGGCATCCACCATCTTGTGCAAATCCGCGAAAGAGTAGAACCCATCCACCTCGGGCAGCTCGGCCTCCAGCTCCGCCTTGCAGCGCTGGGCTAGACAGCCCACTACGTACAGCTTCTTGATGTGGCGGCGCATCTTGCGATCCACCTGGACGAGGATCTCATTCACCGACTCCTCGCGCGCGTCGCCGATGAAGCTGCATGTGTTGAGGATGACGATGTCGCTCTTCATGGTGCCCTCGAAAAAGACGCGGTGTCCCATCCGTTGCAGACGGGCAGCCAGCACTTCCGAATCCACGATGTTTTTGGAACACCCTAAGGTTATGATGTTTACAGTCATTTTCTCTATATGATATTAAAACGGCAAACCTACATTTTTTTTCGGAATTATCAAAATGTCAGATGTGGTTATCCGTTGTGCCTTTTTTCATGAAAAGAATGGACAAATTAGTAGAATGGTGCGTTTTTTCTGTTGTATTCGGATTTTTAGGATAAAGGAAAAAAATGTACATTTGCAACGGCTATTCTATGGAGTCTTCCATCCGAATGATGCCATAAGACACGCCGCTGCACAATAATGAAAGAAGTGGTGAAACTGGCTGGCAGACAGCAAGGTGAAATAGCTGTCAGCGCAAAAGGCAACGCTCTTGTCCATCCCGAAGCGAAAAAAAACGGCATCGGGAAGTCGGTGGAGTATGCCTTGCAGCCGGAGGTGCGCTGCTGGTTTCCCATCCGCGCCACCTATCACCGCGCGCAGAAAGTGTACGACCGGCTGGTGGCGCTTGGCAACGACAGCCTTGAGCCGTACCTCCCGACACTCTGTCGCGTTGATGAAGAGGGAAATAATGGAAACCCGGTGATAAAAGAGGAGCCTTTGGACAAAGGGTTGCTGTTTATGCGTTCCACCCTCCAGGATTTCCGGGCGTTGTTGGAAAATCCATCGTTGATACCCGGAATGACACCCTACTACAATCATTTTAAGACCAATGAGTTCGGAAAAAATGAGTTGTTGACGGTGCCCGACCGGCAGATGGAGAGCTTCAGGATTATTGTCGAATCGCGCAATCAGAACATCATCGTCAGGCAATCTGAAATGCCGAAGATTATCGAGGGCGATCGCGTGGTCGTCACGGACGGCGCTTTCGCCGGCGTGGAGGGTGTGGTGATGAAATACAAGCACCAGAAGCGCGTGTTTGTGCAGCTGCACGGCGTCGGCATCTACGCCACGGCCTACGTGCCGGGCACCTTTCTAAAGAAATTGAAAAATTGAAACGTAGAGACGCAGTGCACTGCGTCTCTACAAATCCCTGTAACCTGCAACCTGTAACATAGTATGGGCATTATCGCAAGACAAAGCATCAAAGGGACCATCGCCACCTACATCGGGGTGGTCATCGGTTTTGTAACCACTTTTTTCATCCTCACGTCGTACCTGACGTCGGAGGAGATCGGACTCACGCGCGTGCTGGTGGATGCCGCCACGCTGTTCAGCTCGCTGGCGCTGCTGGGCACCAGCTCGTCCACCCTGCGTTTCTATCCCCATTTTAAGGATGAGAGCCACAACCAGCAGGGACTATACTTCTGGACACTGATTATCCCCTTTGTTGGTTTTCTGCTCTTTTTACTTTGCTTCTTTATTTTTAAAGGATTAATAATCAAAGCATTTGAAGAAAACTCGCCTCTTTTTGTCGATTACGTCCAATACACCCTGCCAATTGCATTCTTTATGCTGTATATGTCTGTATTCGAGGCAAATGCAACGATATTGGAGCGGGTGGCGGTGCCTCGCATGATCCGCGAGGTCTTCATCCGGGCCGGGCTGTTGGTCGGATACTTGCTGTATGGTTTGTGGCACGTGATCAGTTTGGACGGACTGGTGGTGGTGTTCTGTGCCACGTACGGGTTAGGGGCGTTGCTGAATTTGTGCTATCTGCTTTTCTCACAGAAAATTTCGTTCAAGCCGGACTTCAAAAAGATTACGCCGGAACTGCGCCGCGACTTCCTGCTATACACCGCTTTTCTGGTGACGGCGGCGTTGGTGGGCAGTGTGATGCCCACGTTGAGCAGCTTCTTCATCAGTGCCAAGATGGGGCTGATGTTCACAGGTATCTATGCCATTGCCAACTATATAGCCACCATGGTGGAGATTCCGTCACGGTCGTTGAACGCCATCGTGCAGCCGCGTATTGCAGTGGCGTTGCGGGCCACCCCGCCCGACCTGCAGACCGCTACGCGACTCTATCAGAAAGTCTCTTTGAACCAGCTGCTTGTGGGCATGGTTATCTTTATTCTGATATGGATAAATATTGACCTTTTTTTCGACATCCTGCCCAATGGCGAACAGTATGCGGCGGGCAAGTGGGTGGTGTTGATTCTCTCCACCTCCAAGCTGATAAGTTCCGCTTTTTCTATCGGCGGCTCGGCCCTCAGCTACACCCGATGGTATTATACCTCTTTGATTTTCACGCTGATACTGATGATATCCTCCATCTGCCTGAACAACTATCTGATTCCGATTTGCGGCATTGAGGGAGGCGCGTGGGCCACGTTGGGATCCAATGTTATCTATTACATCCTGCTGTTGTTGTTTGTCAAGTGGCGGGTGGGCACCTATCCGTTCTCTACGGGGCAGATTAAAGTGCTGGCGGTGGGCTTGTTGATGGTGGCCTTGAACTATCTGATGGTTTTAGCCGCCGGAAAGATTGTGCCGGAGCCTTCGTTGGCCTTCCGCATTGTGGAGGCGGTGGTGCGCACGGGCATCGTGTCGGTGGTCGGCCTGCTGGCGGTCTATTACGGGAAGGTCTCTGCGGATGTGAACCGGCTGATAAGGAAAGGGGTGAGGAAGGTGAAGAGGAAAAGGACTCAATAATCAGCAGTAATTATATGATATAGCTGTAGCTGTTGGTGTTTCAAACAATATAGAGAATATGCATTTATTCAAAGACCAAAATAAGATAAAAGATTTCATCAATAATTTGTTGATGGAGAGCGAGTCTGAAGACTTGGAGTTCAAGCAGGCTTCGGGAGGATTTCCAGGTAGTTTCTGGGATACCTATTCAGTTTTCGCCAATACAGAAGGAGGAACTATCATATTGGGCATTATAGAGAAAAATGATGGACTTTATCTTGATATTCTTTCGGATGATCTTGTGGAAAAATATAAGAAGGATTTCTGGAATAATGTAAACAACAAATCCACCATCAGTTGTAACTTGTTGAAAAATGATGACGTACAGGTTGTTCAATTCAATGGTTATAACGTCATGCTTTTTCATATTCCTTGTGCCAGTCGGGAGCAACAGCCTGTCTATAGAACGACCAATCCTTATAGTGGCACCTTTAAGCGGAATTTTGAGGGGGATTATAAGTGTACGGAGAAAGAGGTGCAACGTATGTTTGCCGATGCAAATGATTCAACACCTGCTGACAGCAGAATACTCACAAACTATAGCCTGAATGATTTGGATAAGGAATCTTTACAGCAATATCGACAATTATTTGCAGTTGCAAGACCCAGCCATCCGTGGCTTGGCTTGGATGACATGACTTTGTTGGAGAAATTGGGAGGATATAGAAAAGACAGGGAGACGGGGAAAGTGGGTTTTACTGTAGCAGGACTACTGATGTTTGGGAAATACGACTCAATCACAGACAATGCATGTACCCCTGATTTCTTTCCCGATTATCAAGAATGGCTGGATGACGATCCTGATGCGCGGTGGTCAACAAGAATTTATCCAGATGGGACATGGGAAGCCAATCTTTTCCAGTATTATCGGAGAGTGTTGCCCAGGCTTCAAAACTTTTTGCCTAATCCTTTCAAGCTAGAAGGTAATATACGCAAAGAGGAGACGTCGGCTCGTGTTGCTGTTCGTGAAGCATTTATCAATTTGTGCATACATGCTGATTTTACGGTGAATGCGAATTTGCTTGTAAAGCATGTCAAGAACAAATTTGTTTTTTCCAATCCTGGAACTATGCTTATCACCAAAGCCCAGTATTACAAGGGAGGGCAGAGTGTATGTCGGAATAAATCCTTGCAAAAGATGTTTATGATGTTGGGAGCAGCCGAAAAAGCCGGTAGTGGGGTGGACAAGATTTTAAAAGGATGGAATGACGCTAATTGGCGAACTCCGTATATAGATACAACCTGCCGTCCCGATATTGTCAACTTATATCTGCCAATGGTATCATTGCTTGATATGGACGTCAAGAATGGTTTGACAGGTATCTTGGGAAAGGAGATTGTTCATATCGAACATAACAGATTACTCACTTTGGCTCTTGCCTACACGGAAGGATATATCACCAATGAGCGATTAAGGTACGCTTTGAATATGCACAAGGCGGATATCTATCTTTTATTAAAGGACTTGTGTAACAAAAACTATCTACGGGCTGAAGGACATGGTAGGGGAACAAAGTATTGTCTTCCGATAGAAAATGTTGGAAGTATGGGAAGTAATGTAGGAAGTATGGGAAGTAATGTAGGAAGTATGGGAAGTAATATAAAGAAGAGGATGAGTAAGGAAGAAATACGTGAGGAAATTATGATTACTTGTTCAGATTGGGTATCTCTTGATTATATTGCTGCAACTATAAAGAGGAATTCAGGTTATCTATTGGACTATATAATCCCTTCCATGTTAGAAGACGGATTGATTGAGCGCATGTATCCAAAAGTGCCAAGACATCCTAAACAAAAATATAGAGCCAGACAGAAGTGATTTGTGTTGAAGAGGGTTCTGCAGATAGCCGAATTTTTGAAAGCTCATAAATTTGTTTGTGCCTCGGCGAGAGGTGAATTTGCCTGCTTTAGTACTTGAATTAAAGTACAATACTACAGTTGAAACTGCCATCAACCAGATAAAAGCCAAACATTACACCAACTCTCTCGTGGACTATGTGGGAGAGGTGATTATGGTGGGTGTGAATTATGACAGACGTACTAAGAAGCACCAGTGTAGCATTGAGAGGGTTACGAAAGGTTCTCAGGCTTTGGGTAGAAATGTCCCTGAAAAAGACCTAGAAAAAGACCTAGAAAAACTGACGGACAATCAGAGGAAGATTCTGGCAATCATGAAGGAAAATCCGTATGTTACTCAGAGTGAATTAAGTTCACTGATTGGCATTAATTCCAAAAACATACGCAATAATATAGCGAAACTAAAATCTACCGGCCGCCTCACCCGCGTCGGTCCCGACAAAGGCGGCTGGTGGAAGGTGGTGGAAACGGGAAATTGAAAATTGAAAGGTGAAAGATATTTTCAAATTTTAGATAATAGGCAAATATCTAAAAATTAGATAATTTGGTTTGCGGGTTGCCGCAAAATTCATCATACGTTTTGGAGAGAAGGATACGGCAAAGACCGAATATGTGCTTGCTGGAACGCTGATGAGCATTTTTATAACTGTAATGGCAGGACTGATGGTGATGCTGGTTTGATGTTGGGGGTTGCTAAATTTGAAGAACTTATATGGCAGGCTTTGTACGGTCAGAAATTGTGCCGTGCTGCTAATTGTTTCATAAGACATTTTTAATTTAACGAGACCGTGATGAAATTATTTTTATCAACAATGAAAAAGCATAGTATTCCGCTCATGTTATTGTTGTTTGCAACAGTAGCATTTATGTTGAGTTTTTTTTCTGAAGGAAAGTGGCTAAATTTTTGCAAAATTGCGGCCTTTGCATTACCTACATTTGCAACTGTTGTAGAATTTTTTCTCTTTGAGAAAAGTGAAAAGGAGAACACACGGAAAATGAAAGATATACATGACAAGCAACTGTCACTTTATGTAAGCGATGAGACACTTGTGATTAAACAAGGGTCTGTGTAATGTCTTGTGACAAATTCAGTATATATATTCTAAACCAATTAAAAATAGGAAGTGAAATGAGTACCGAATGATATGGTTTGTCGATGAATTGAAAGAAGAGGAAAACTTAATGGTTACAATTCAAAACCCCGAAAGATATTGTAGAAAAGTTAAAGCTATTTGATTTTGTCAGAATTCCAATATCCTCCCCCTCCCCAATTTTTTTCGTACCTTTGCACTCCCGTTTTAAACGGATATTGGAATTTAAATTTTGGCAAAAGATAGAACAAAGAACCCTCACCCTTAACATTAATCGCTATGGTAATCGGTTATACGACAGGTGTTTACGACCTGTTTCACATTGGGCACTTGACCCTTCTCAAAAACGCAAAAGCACTTTGCGACAAATTGATTGTTGGTGTCACTGTGGATGAATTGGTCCTTTATAAAGGCAAACATGCGATGATTCCATACTCTGACAGGGCAGAAATAGTGCGTAGCATAAAATATGTGGACGCGGTGGTGCCCCAGTACGATATGGACAAACTCACCGCTTGTAAAAAATTGGGGGCTAGCATCCTTTTTGTAGGAGATGACTGGTATGGAACAGAAAAGTGGCAAAAATATGAGGAAGATTTCGCCAAAGAGGGCATTAGGATTGTATATTTTCCATACACGAAGGGCATTTCATCAACAAAGATTACGGAGGCATTGAAGGCTGCCAGAGGTTGGTCTGCAAATGATCCCACTTCTTTGTCCGGAGAAAATCATTTAAACGTATAAAGATGGTCGATAAAAGTTATTGCATGAGTTCGTATCTTTCACTGCGATATGTGGAAGATGATGACAAGCAGTTCTGCGAAGGTTTACACCATCAAGTGTATAAACAGCAGCCTTTAGATAGAAAGGTTTTCGTTTCTGACGCTCATGACATAGACATAGCCTTGCGTAATGTTTTTAGAAGAGTGTCTCACGAAAAGTTGGGGATGCTGTTGTCAGGAGGCATGGACAGCTCGATACTTGCCTCGTATATGCCAGAAGGTGCTGACGCATACACATTCAGATTCCTTGGAGGCAAATACCAAAGCGATGAGTTGAAACGTGCAGAATATTATGCCCAGTATTATCACCTGAATCTGCACTATGTGGACATTGACTGGAATACGGTAGAACAAAATGTGGACAAGATAATGCGGCACAAGGGCGCGCCTGTTCATTCTATAGAGCCTCAGCTCTATGCTGCCGCCATACAAGCCAAGCAGGACGGTGTAACCATGCTTGTTATTGGTGATGCCGCTGATTATGTGTTTGGCGGCATGGACGGGCTGCTGTCCCAAAACTGGAGTTATGATCAATATGTGAAGAGAACCATATACGTGAACCCAGCCGATGTCCTTTACGAACCGTACGATATGAATTATCTCTTTGAGCGCTATCGGATTGGCAAGAACAGCATTGATTATCTGCGTTTCTATGATGAAATAGTAACCGATGAAAGTTATGCATCCTACGAAAATGCATTTGAGACGGCAGAAATGGATTTCATAGATCCGTACGAACTGCTGAAAATGGCCAAACCTCTCGATTTGGGCCGAATCAGGAACGGTGACACAAAATATCTGATCCGGGATCTGTTCCGGATGAAGTATCCTGAGACTGCCGTACCCCTCAAGCAGCCGATGCCCCGTCCTGTTGATGCGTATTTTGCGAACTGGGAGGGACCAAAACGCAAGGAATTCAAAACAGATATTAACATCAACAACTACAGCGGAAACCAGAAATGGCTTCTCTACTGTCTGGAAAGATTTTTGAACATCTACGAGAAATAAGAAAACAGCAATATGGTAAATAAAGATTTTTGCTTGAGTTCATACATGGCCTTCCGCTATATTTGGAAGGATGGCGTTGATTTTGTTGAAGGTTTCCAGCATAAGAACTTCCGACCCGTCGCCGAAGAAGATCGCATTCCTGTAAGGACATCGGAAGATATCGACCGGGAGATTCAGAAACAGTTCGATGCTTTATATGCCAAATACAGAAACATCGGCATTCTTCTCAGCGGGGGCATGGACAGCGCGAACTTGGCTGCTTATCTGAAACCTGGCAGCCATGCCTACACATTCAACTCTACATCCGGAGTGTTTGATGCTGATGTGGAACGCGCTAAAAAGTACTGCAAGAAGTTCCAGCTGAAGCATCATTTGATTGATATTACGATGGAAGACTACCAGAAGTATGCCCCTATAGTGATGCGTCATAAGTTTGCTCCTGTTCATTCTATTGAGCCACAGATATATAAGGCTGCTGAAATGGCAAAGAAGGATGGTGTACAGTTGATGATAGTGGGCGAAAGCGCAGACTTGATTTTTGGAGGCATGGACAAACTCATCAGTCCTATCTGGACTTTTGACGCATTTGTCAAACGTTATACCTTTTTAGATCCTAAACTGGTTCTTGCAAATCCTGTTGACCAGTCAGAACTGTTTGAAAGATACCATCAAGGGGAAGAAGGTATCGATGTGCTAAAATTCATGGATGAGGTGTTCTCTATTGAAAGTAGTAGTTCCTATCTTAACGCCTTTGGAGCTGCGTGGATGCCCTATTATGATCCGTATGCCAAACTTGTCATGGCAGAACCATTAGACATGAACAAAGTGCGCAATGGAGAACCTAAATATCTGGTTCGTGGACTATATGCTATCAAATATCCTGAATTAGAAATCCCATTCAAGATACCGATGCCGCGTCCGGTGGATGCAGTGTTTAAAGACTGGTCTGGTCCTAAACGCCTGGAGTTTAGAAAAGACATTGACATGACCTCTTTGACAGGTAATCAAAAGTGGCAGCTTTGGTGTGCGGAGCAGTTTCTTAACATGATAGATTAAGTAATAATCATGAGAGAACTAAGTACAGCGGAATTAAAAAAAGTGATGCTTGATTCATTGCTGGTCGTGGACGATTTTTGTCGCAAAAATGGTATTGAATATTTTTTAGAGGGTGGTACCAGTATCGGGGCAGTGCGTCACAAAGGATATATACCCTGGGATGATGATATTGACATCGCAATGACACGACCAAATTATGAGCGATTTATTCACACCTTTGGGGGCTATTGTGATCATTTGAGTCTATTTGCTCCAGAGTTGGATGAAAACTTCTATGCTTCGTATGCAAATGTGTGTGATAATCGCACTGTGCTTTTTGAAAATTTATTTGAGCATCGTGGTTATGATGTTGGTGTGAAGATTGATATATTTCCAATTGATGGTTGTGAAGACGATATGCGAGTTTGTAAGCGGTGGCATGTTTTGGTAAGAGTGTTGTCTAACATTCTTTCACGTCGGAATCGCAATATGCGATATGTCTGGCATCATAATAAGTGGAATTTTTTCACATGTGCTATCGTACGGTTGCTTACATTGCCAATAAAATATTGCACGATTATGCATTGGTTTTTGCGCATTGTTAAAAGATGTGACTACACTAAAGCCAATTATGCATATCATGCCTCTTTGCCGTATAAAAAAGTGACTCGATGTCCCAAACAGGTTTGGGAAGAATATATTGATATGGATTTCGAAGGATATAAGGTGCGGAATCTAAAGCATTTTGATACGCATTTACGTGCAATATTTGGAGATTACATGCAATTGCCTCCTGAACCAGAGCGTGTATGTCACCATGGTTTTACCGCTTATTGGAAAGATTGATTATGAAAAAAATACTTCTTGTTTTCGGAACGCGACCCGAGGCCATAAAGATGTGCCCATTGGTCAAAGAACTTCAAAAATTCCCTTCTGATTTTGAAACCATTGTCTGCGTCACAGGTCAGCATCGCGAAATGCTTGACCAGGTATTGAAAATTTTTGAAGTCAAACCTGATTATGACCTCAACATCATGAAACATGGTCAGGATTTGTACGATGTCACTTCAAAAGTCCTTCTCGGAATGAGGGATGTTTTGAAGGAGGTTCGGCCAGATGTGGTGTTGGTTCACGGAGATACCACGACATCAACCGCCGCCGCACTTGCTGCTTTTTACCAGCAGATCCCTGTAGGACACGTTGAAGCCGGACTCCGAACCCACAACATTTACTCGCCATGGCCGGAAGAGATGAACCGACAGATAACCAGTAGAATAGCAACTTTCAATTTTGCTCCGACACCACTTTCAAAGGATAATCTTCTGAAAGAAAACGTTGGTGAAGATAGCATTACTGTTACAGGAAATACTGTTATTGATGCGTTGTATTGGGTTGTGAACAAAATAAAAAGCGACGAAATCATTTCCGACGAGTTGAAATCCCTCCTTAAAGATGCCGGTTATGACACTGATAGACTTTCCGCTGGCAAGAGACTTGTGTTGATAACGGGACACCGCCGTGAAAATTTTGGAAGCGGTTTTATAAGTATGTGTACTGCGATAAAAGATCTGACCCGGAAATTTCCTGATGTGGATTTCGTTTACCCCATGCATTTGAATCCGAATGTTAGGAAACCCATTCATGAGGTGTTTGGAGATGATTTGACAGACTTGGGCAATATGTTTTTCATCGAGCCGCTGGAGTATCTTTCGTTTGTTTATCTGATGGAAAAATCAACAATAGTCTTGACCGACAGTGGCGGCATTCAGGAAGAGGCGCCTGGATTAGGGAAGCCCGTTCTTGTCATGCGTGACACAACGGAACGACCCGAAGCGGTTACAGCAGGCACTGTTAAACTTGTGGGGACGGATTATGACGCCATCGTAAATAATGTTTCAGAATTGCTGGAAAACAAAGCCGAATATGAAAAAATGAGCAAGGCTGTGAATCCTTATGGTGATGGGATGGCATGCGAAAGAATTGTAAAATATTTAAAATAAATTTTTTATATATGAATATATTTGTTAATAAACGGGGGGAGGTAAAGGTCGCTCTAATTTGAGGATGTTTTTAAAAGCTGATAAATATGCGCTTGGCAAAAATCGGATATGCCCCAAAGTAATTGGCGATGATATTTGGAAATTCGAGCGAGCACTTCGTTATCACGAGTTTTATATAAACAGAGGAAAGAGATATAGTATAAGAAAATTTTTTTGGGCATATAGGCATAGGAAATTAGGGATAAAATTGGGTTTTCAGATTCCTTGTAATGTATTTGGGAAGGGGCTTCGAATTAATCACTTTGGTTTGATAGTAGTTAGTCCTAAAGCAAAAATTGGCGATTTCTGTGATATTCATCAAGGTGTGAACATAGGAGAAAATACAGATAAGGAAGCTCCGATTATTGGAAATAATGTGTGGATAGGCCCTGGAGTAAAAGTATTTGGTAAAATACAAATTGGAAACAATGTAATGATAGGTGCGAATGCTGTTGTAACAAAGAATTTTCCAAATGATGTGGTGATAATGGGTGTCCCTGCTGAAATAAAAAAGAGGAGTGGTAATATTTATTCTAAAGATATATATTTTAAAAGCGATGCATAGATACTAATGCTTTTTATTTATTAGTATATCAATTATATAAAACTATATGATACCAAAAATTATTCATTATTGTTGGTTTGGGGGCAACCCATTGCCGGAATTAGCGGTAAAATGTATTGATAGTTGGAAAAAATTCTGCCCAGACTATCAAATCATCGAGTGGAATGAATCAAACTTCAATTTGCATTATAACGACTACGTATGGGAGGCGTTTCAGGCAAAGAAGTGGGCTTTTATTACGGATGTTGCCCGATTGTATGCACTAGCCACGTATGGCGGGATATATATGGATACGGATGTGGAAGTGATTAAGCCATTAGACCCATATCTTGATCATGTAGCTTTTAGTGGTTATGAAAATGAACATGAAATACCCACAGGTATCATGGCTAGTGAAAAAGGAGGAAAATGGGCGATGGACAACCTGCATTATTATGACAACAAACATTTTTTAAATCAAGACGGATCTTTTGATATGACAACAAATGTTGTTACTCTTACGAATTATATGCTTCCTCTTGGTTTGAAACAAAATAACACGTATCAGGATTTTCCCGGATTAATAACTTTCTATCCCAAAGATTTTTTCTGCCCAAAATCATATTTGGATGGAAAGATTTATCTGACAGAAAACACGGTCACAATACATCATTTTGCTGGCAGTTGGCGCTCCACATCAAGCAAGATCAAACATAAGGTTATGAAATTATTGGGACCAAGAATTTGTGGATGGTGGGAGAGTGTAAAACAAACTGTAAGGAGCAAATAGGGTTACTTTCCCAGCAACCCCTTCGTCACATCCCACCGGAACCGGATCAGCTTCCAGCCGCGATTGCTTCTGTGAGGTTCCGTTTGGTGCGTCCGCCCTTGCGAGCCTTAGTCCGCTGTTGCCGTCAATAATTGCTTCGGCGATTCATCGCCTACGTTTCTGGGCCCAACGGAAGGATGGTGGCATTTTTGTTAGCGACAGGTGTGATGAAACACGGTTTATCGTTAATGTTTGGCGTGTTGGGAAACCGGCAACCCACACTCGCTAACCAGACGACTTTTGTCAGTTGATTTGCATACTCCTTATTAGACCCTCGTTGTCCGCACTATACTGCTTCTGAATCAAATAATGTAAACTCTGACGTAAAGCCTTGATTTCAGCATGGTCACCTATAGATCTAATTAAATTCCGAATATCTGGATCATTGTTTGACGAGGTCTTTTTTGTCCGCTTAGTGAAAGCTTGCAATTCCGACGGGAGATTGAAGTTTTCTGGATTAACTCCAAGATTATTGGCGCACTCCAAAATAAACTGGTCCGTTGCGGGGTCAACAGTGATTAAGTAATGAGGTAAAGTTTTATGTTTAAAAAACTGTAAATGAGTTGTTTGTGTAATTTTTAAGCAATCTTTCAAATACCCCACTTGGTCTTTGTCGTTGTCAATAATTCCTATAGCGAACCTGTCATGAAAACTGTTTTTAATCTTTCCTACAACATTGTTGCAACCATGCTGATGATTGACGGTACCTTGTATTAGGTACTGTATCAGATTTGTATCAACATAGCATTCAGGAATAACGTTTATATGGTCAATTCTCATAGGCTTCGAAATTGAAAAACAAGTCAACACCATTGTAATATACATCCTGAATGTCCTCCTCGGTGAGTGAGGAAAGCGCATATTGGCCAGACTTTTGAATGGGATGTGTGAAAAAAATGCGAAAATCTTTCGGCTTGTCTTTGATGAATTGGTTCAGCACATAAGGACTGTGTGTGGCCACGAACAAAAAATCTCCTTTGTCGCTGTCAGATACATTGTCCACCAACCAGTCCACCAGCTGGCACTGGGTGGGCGGGAATAAATTGTCTTCCGGTTCTTCCAAGAATATTTCATTGTGGTTGACCAATAGGAACTGGTTCACTAACTTGGTAAACCGCTCATACGCCAGTTGATTTTCGCAGACATACATTGTCGTTCCTAAAACCACAGACCGATTTTGTTCAGATAATGTCACTTTCCCGTTTTCAATGCGATCAGTAGTTTGAATTCCCTCATGTGCTTTTTGATGAAGTTTTGATGCCAAATTGATCGCTTCATTCTTCTTCTCAAAAGACATAGCAGTAAGAGATTGTTTTTCATGCTGTTTCCCAAAAAGATAATGTAAATGCATGAACATGGGAACCAACGACTGAATTCCACTGGAACCTTCTGATAATTGAATCGTTTTGTCATTAGGCAAGACAACGATATCCTTATTGGACAAGGAATCATAATGATAGCTCATTTTAAGATTTAGCACCTCTGATGAAGTGTCCATGGATTTCCGTGCGATGTCCCAGTCTGTCATAAAATCTAACAAATTGTCGTTTTCCAAGGTCAATTTGCTCCAAGTGGGAATGGTGGCTACCAGGTTTCTGTCAGACGGGATATAGGAGACTTTCGGGCGCTGATAATCCCACTGCTTTTCTTTCCAAAAAAATGTAAACTTCTGTTCACTGTGGTCATACGAAAATCCCATGTAATCAGACTCATATGAAATATATGTATCAGGCCAAATGAATCCTTTCATTTTATGGTAGTTCACTAAAATATCCAAAAACCGACTACCCTCTTCGAACTCGCTGGAAGATTGTGTGAGTTCGATACGTTTTTCCACCCATGAGCAGTAGCATGCGGTCTTCAGCACACAACTCTTGCCGGAACTTTGCATTCCGACTATCACATTCACCTGCCCCAAGTCAACATCGGCAGCAGAAAGTGGTCCTAAATTTCTTATTTTCAGTCTCTTCATAGCACTGTGATTAACAGCAGCAAAGATACATTTTTCTTCTTTAATCAAAACTGTCACACATTTGAAATTTAATGCAAATTGCAGTGAATATCGAAAGGGCCAGGAACCGCGCTACGACTTCGAATTCTACCTTTGCCGTCAATAACTAAGAAAGAGTAGGCATCCATAATTCTCACGCTCGCTTCTTCTGCCACATCAGAATGAAGCACGGCACTTAACTGTGCGACACCTTGCTCTGTAAAAGCATAAGGGCATCTTCTCGCCCCCATCTTCAATGCATCAATCTCTTCCTGTGAGTAAATATTGGAGGTCACAATTTGTGACTTCCAATGCTCAAACTCTTCCTTTGTCAACTGAAACATAAATCGCTCAGGGAAGCGTCTGATGTTACGTTTCACGGCCTGATTTAACGCCTTTGTAGCCACATGATATAGAATGGCCAAATCCCTATCCAGCATCACTTGGACGCCTCGGACCATAAATATTCTGGCTTGTATCTCTGCAAGCGATACGGGTTGATTGTCGTGTAGCACAACGACTTTTGTTCCATTTGTTCGATTCTCTTTCATGGTGCAAAAGTATAATTTTAATTTTATATAAAAAGATTTTCTATATAAAAAATTAACTTTTGCTTCAAACTAATGTAGTCAACAGCTGACAACAAACTATTTCCCCACTAACCCCTTCGTCACATTCCACCGGAACTGGATCAGCTTCCAGCCGCGCTTCGGCGCACCTGCGAGCGTGTGCCCGACGCACAGCACAATAGAGGCCGCCCACTTGATTGCCTCTGACACGAGCCGCTTCACATATTTCCCCTTCCCAATATTCAATGTACGCATGCGTTCGCTCTTGCCGATGGAGTACGTCAGTCGGTCAAAATAGTCCTTGCTGAGCTTCTTCTCGGGGATAAGATGGTAGAGGATGGCCGTCGGGAGATAGTAGAAGCGCATTCCCAACGTTGTCATCTTGTCAAAAATATCCTTTTCTTCTGCCCCCACCAGGCTGTCGCCTTTGCGGCCCAGTTCCACATTGAACAACCCCACTCTCTCGAAAACAGAAGCCCTGTAAGCAGCATTGCCGCCTCCGGGATAATCGTTCTTCGGGAATTCTTTGGGCTTGTCACCTAGATACTTGTACCCTGTGATCAGCGCCTTCGTGAAGTGTGACATCCAATCGGGTTCCTCCGTCTCATATTTCGGGATGATCGGTCCGCCGGCGGCCTCAATGTCCGGATGTTGTTCGAAAAAGTCGGCGTACGTCTGCAGATATTCTTTGTTGACAAGAGCATCATCATCCACATACACCAAAATGTCGCCATTACTTTCCTTTATGCCGCGGTTGCGCGCGTGAGAGAGCCCTTGGTTCGTTTCCACAAAGCTGCGGAAGGTAACAGACGGGAAGTCGTGTACGAATCGCGCGCACTCGTTTTGCGTGTTATCGGTACAGTTGTTATTCACAAGCACTATTTCGTATTGGTCGGGCAACAATGTGTTTTCAGCCAGACTTTTCAACACATTATAGATGTACTTGTCGCGGTTATAGGTGCAGATGATGACGGAAAGCATAATATTAGGGATTAGTTCGTAGATATTCTTGGAGTTGCAGGCCTTTTTCGGTCAGCCGGTATTTCTGGGTGGGGCTATTCGGGGATTGGGGCTGGGTTTTCTCAATGAGAGTAAGTCGTAAGGCTTTGTTAAGAATATTCTGGTTAAAATGACTGTAATTGTTCAATTGCAGTATCTTCATTAGCTCAACCCTGGAACATTCACCATCCATAACCTTAATCATTTTTTGAAGCGTTGAACTTAAGTTCGAGAGCAATTGTTGGGAGGGTATTTTATTATCCGTTACTTGTGTGGTTACTTGTGTGGTTACTTGTGTGGTGTTTGCGCTTGCTTGTGTGGTATTCTGGCGTTGGATAACCACAGAGAACTGGTTCGCCGATTCGTTATCCACAAACGACATCTTTGCCCCCTCGTTCAAGGCACGAATTATCCCAGATCCCAAACCCCTGAAAATCATCGTTTTTCTACAAAATTCCGCAATTAGAGGATTTCGCTGATATGTTGCACCCGCTTTAATGTCTTCCACCGTCAGGTGGCCACCCAAGCAACCTGGACTGATGATTTCAACCCTGTCTTCAAATATGAGCAAACGAATGGCTGCAGGCCACAAATAATCACGGTGAACCAATGCATTTTGCAATATTTCTTCTAACGCTATCTCAGAAATCTCCAAAATGCCAATGGAGTTGAAATTCTGTCCGTTTTGCAGACTGTGCAAATTTGATTTGAGGAAAGACATGCCTTGCTCGAACATCTCTGGAATCGTGCCGTCTATGTCTTTGCTATCCCGATATTGTGTTCCTCCAATGGAATTTCCATAAAAGGAGACAGCCTTAATCACAAATTGAGGCACGAACATCTGAGGTTCCCGTCCGAAAAACAGTAATCCCGCTAAAGTTAATTCACCATTAGCATTGATGATATGAAGATTTCGCAAAAGCCGGTCTTTGGGAACATCAATGGCATCGACCGGTCTCCCGTATGTTCTATTGAAGAATCGGTCTAATGCCTGAGTGTCAATGTCTTTTAGAGACGTGTCAGGAACCCCTTGTAATTCTGGAAAATATTGTTGAGATTGTTGGAAGAGCCCTAATAGTTCTGCATTTTCCGTGATTCTTCGCTTATCAGAACCCTGTTTAATCCAAATTTGCCCTGTCAGATCCTTATAGGGCTTATTAATCCCTTCTTGGACAGTAACTGCCAATACGTGCTTTTCTTGAATCTTCACTACTTCTGTCTGCACATAGATAACAGGGCGTATCTGGTCATTTGCTAATGTGCTGATAACATGTGACAACTGCTGAATCTGCTCGAATGACAATCCGATTATTTGTGCAGTTTTGTCATCAATTCCAAATAAAAGAACACCTCCTTTGCTGTTGGAGAAAGCGACCAATTCTTCGGCAATTTGTTTGTTGGAAGTAAATTGCCGTTTGAACTGCACAGTGCTAGTTTCACCGCACAAGATAATTTCCTGTAATTGGTCAGCTGTCATAGTGGGAAAATAGTGTAAGATGTATTACTGTATTTCACCTTTGTTGAAGCATTCTTTTTCCCCTTTCCGATAATACACCACCAAGCTTCCCGCCAGGGCCAAAACAAACAGGATGGAGCAGATCACGGTGACCTTGTCCAGCTTGTGCATCAGCGGCGCCTCGTTCTTGAACTCGATCTTGTGCTCGCCGGCGGGGATGACCATTGCCCTCAAAATGTAGTTGGCACGGAAGTATTCGGCCGGTTTGCCATCAATGTAGGCGCGCCAGTCGGGAGCGTAATAGACTTCGGAGAAGACCGCCAACTGGTCCTTTGACGTCTTGGTCTTATATACCACATAGTCCGGATTATAGGGCTTCTGATGCTCCATTACGATAACGGAATTGCTATCACGTTCCAGGTTTTTGCCCTGTACCATTGAAGCAAATCGTTTGTCGATAATGGCTGTGTCTGCCGGATTGAAGTCGTTCAACGATAAGATTTCAGCATTAGGATCCTCCACCAATTGGTATGTGTCCACAAACCAGGCGTTACCCAAAGCCTCGGGGTTTCGCTGCACGATCGCCTGTCCATTCTGTCCGGGAACAACCACATAGCGGGCGTTCAGCATGTTGAGCACATCGGTGTTTATATGGCGGGACAGGTAGAAATCGATAAGGTCTTGATAACGGCGCAATTTGGCTGCGTTATAACCGCCAATCTGATGGTGGAAGGCGGAGGGGTAGGAGTCGTTGAAGGTGTTGACCGACAAGTCGAACACCCGGTAATCTTCATCGTTGAATTGGGCGGCATACTGATCCAGCGTCTGGTCGGTCTGCGAAGGTCTCAGTTTGGTTCGTTTTTCAGTGATGAAATTGGATTCGTTGAGGTAGCGACGGTCCACGCCCCAGAGGTCGAACAGCACCAGACATGTCAAAACGCCAATGATGATGCCGGACTGTTTGATTTTCTGATTGATGTAGAGCCACAAGAAGAGGGCGGAAATCAGGATCAGAATCAGCGAACGCCAGGAATCCGACATAAAGAGAGCCTTACGGTCTTTAATCAGCACATCCTGAATCATATCCCACTGGTTGCCATATTGCGCGGCCATCTGCACGTCGCTCACCCCAGAGAAGGAGAAACCACCGGAAACGACCATCATCAGCAAAATAAAACCTACGGAGATGCCCGTGGAGATATAGAGTCCGAGATTCAGCTTTTTCTTGTCAATGGGATTCTCTTTGTCGAAAATAGCCTTCAGTGCCAGAATTGCCATAAAAACCATGGTCACATTCGCGATGACCAGGCTCATGGAAGGGGTGCGGAATTTGTTGTAAAGCGGCAGGTGGTAGAACAGGAAGCTGTTGAATCCCATCAGATTCTTTCCCCATGACATGAGAATGGCCAAAATGGTGGCGAGAAGGATCCACCAGCGTTCGGGACCTTTCACCACAAACATACCCAACACGAACAGGAAGACGATGATGGCACCGAAATATACCGGGCCGGAGGTGAAGGGTTGGTCGCCCCAGTAGAGCGGGGCCTGCTTTTGGCGGAAATTCTTGTAGAATTCGGAATCGGTGCCGACCATTTCGGCTGAGCCGCCGCCGTACGCACCGGGTACGAGCAATGTGTAGGTCTCGCCTTTGCCGTAGCTCCAGCTGTATGCGTAATCAATGTCCAGACCGTTGGAGGCGGCGATGGATTTGGGCTCACCGTCTTTGTACAGGTCTTCGGGGGTTACTGTGATTTCGGAGCCGCCACGCATGGTGTATTTCACATACTCTTGATTGATGAACAGCAGACGGGCGTTGGCACCAATGGCGAATCCGACCCCGATCAGCATGACACCAACTCCTATTAACAGGGACTTGATTGCTTTGTCTTTAATGGCATAGACCAGATAGACAAGGCCAAGGATAAGAGCAATGAGCATGGTGTAATAGGTGATCTGGATATGGTTGCAGGCAATTTGGAGGCCCAATGCAACAGCAAAAAGAATGCCTCCCCAAAGATAATTTTTCCGTTGAAGGATTAAAAGCATACCGCCCAAAATAGGAGCGATCATGGACAAGGCCTGTGCCTTAGTGTTGTGACCGGCTTCAATAATGATGATATTGTAGCTCCCCAAACCAAAAGCCAAAGCACCCAAAAGACTCAGCCAAGGAGAAAGCCCCAATGCTAATAATGCAACATAAAACCCCAGCATATAAAGGAATAGGATACCAATGTTGCCTCCATAACCGAGATGGTATAGGAGGAAAACGCTTTTTATCTTACTAAAAACGGACTTGGAGGGCGGAGTGGTTACCTGATAGGATGGCATACCGCTAAACATGGAGCTGGTCCATGTGGTGTATTCGCCTGTTTTTTCTTGATAATCAACTTGTTCCTTGGACATGGCTTTCCATTTCAGGATATCTCCTTGTTGGATGACCTTGCCGTCGAAGGCGGGGGACATATAGATAGCGGCAATCAGGAAGAAGAACAGGACAATGCCACCGTGGATTAAAGTTTTCTTGAGGACAGGTTTCATATTACAGATATTTTCATTTAGTATATGACAAAAATTTGAAATTTTAATCTAACTTGTTTATATTTAGCGAGTTATCAACAAATTTTGTTGGTAACTTTTTTGTTTTATTCTTGATAAAGTGATTGATATTCAGTATTTTAGAAGCAAAAAACTACCACATCTTTTCTTCTATGAGTATCAATCACGGCAGCAAAAATAACGAATTATCCGACACGTTGGTCACTTTTTTAGGAATAAATTACCTAAAAAAGAATAATATAACGATATTTTTGTATATTAGCATCGTCAAACCCAAAATACAAATCGTTATGTTATCCGACGGCAAAATTACAGATATTTTTTGTTTGGCAGACGACTTCTGCAAATTTTCAACAAAACACACCATCCCGCAACTGCCGGCCGCTAAAAGTCGAACCCGATGCTCAAATAGGCACCCCATCGGGCGGGCTGGCCGTTGGCCGACCAGTGTATGTTGAACAATATCGGCCCGATGAGCGACTTGTGACCATACTGAAGGACAAAACAAAAATCCGTGGGTCGCACATAGTCAACTCCGTGTATGTGTTCACCGTTTTTATCGAACAAAACGCAGGCCTTATAGAGCGAAGTTATGAACGAAATGTAGTCTTTACGCCCAATTTGGTAGCGCAGATCCATCCTGGCGACAGCCGTGGTGTTGCTGCCGAACACGGCTTGCAGCACATTATAGCCCACATACGAGAGCTGATTGTTGATATATTCCCCGTCACGTATGCCCCCGACAAAAGTCTGATGGACATCATTATGCGTTGCAACCTCCCGGTTGAAACTGGAAAAATCCAGGGTTTGCACAGAAGCCAAGCTCCCGGAAAGCATGATAACAAAACGGTTGACCACAGGAATGACACCCTTGATGTGCATGTTAAAGTTATGGTAACGGAGAACATGGCCTTCCGGAGTCCTGCTGTAAAAGACCAAATCATATCGTCCGCCGACATCGACACCATGAGTGGGGAAATATTTGTCATCGGTATTGTCGTATGTTCCCTCCACGAAAAATGACAAAGCATGGTTGTCCCAACGATTCCTGTACATATATGCTGCGCCCTCCATATAATAATCGTAATCATTGACAGCATCATTTGCCGTACTGTCGTCAGGCAAATAATTCAGGAACACAGTTGACAATGCATACGGCATCATATTCAGTTCAAATCCTCCTTTGTAATAACCGTTATGCATCCATTGATTGTCCCTGATATAGAGTTGCAGCCGATTGTTCCAGTAGTTGTATGTACAAAGCGTGTTGAGGATATAATCGGATATCATGGAATGAAGAGGACTGACTCTCAATTGAGTATAGTATGATTTAACATCCGCTCCGAAGGCCGGGCCGCGGCGCGGGACGTAATAGAGGTCTAGCTCGCCCTTGAGGTTCTTGCCAATGACAGCGGAGGCATCGAATTTGAAGCCGTACGGCTTGCGGCTGTTGAATCCGAAATTGAGTCCTAACGAGATCAGGTCGTGGGATGTGAACCGCAGTCCGATGCCTACCTGGTGGATGGGGCTTCGCTCGCCCTTGAACACCAAGGTGTATGGCTCGCGCGAGCCTTCAATCCGATAGGACGCGTTCTTGAAGAGTCCGCTGCCATAGAGCACGGCCAAAGCATTCTCAACATCATCGCGGTTGTAACGTTTTCCCGTGTCCAACTCGATGTTCCGCAGAAGGAAGTCCGTGAGCTCGCTGCTGATCCCTTCGAAACGAATATTGCCGACAAGTATGTCCTCTGTGGCGATGTTCACCCCACGAGGCTGTTGCTTTTGGTCTTTCATCTCTTGCGATTGGGCAAGTCCAGGCGTCACGGCACGGAGGATGACCTGCAAGCTGGAGTCCTGCTGCCATGCGGCCTCTTTTCCCCGGCGGATGCATTCGACAATGTTCTTGGTCTGGAAGCTGAACATGTTCATACCATCCATGTTGGGATGGATATAGACATTGGCAAGCGGCCTGTTGTGGTCGAAGGCCTCCTTGCCCATGAGCGCGATGTTCTGCTGCAGCAGTTTGCCCACACCACTAATCTCCTCATACCCTCTCGGCTGGCTCAAGTCAATGCCAATGACATAGTCGGCGCCCATGGCGCAAGCCATGTCGGTAGGGAAGTTGTTGCGCGTGCCGCCGTCCACAAGCACCATATCCTTGTTGCGCACCGGTGTGAAATAGAGCGGGATGGACATCGTGGAGCGCATCGCCTCCGTCAGACAACCGCTGGTCCAGTACTTGGTCTTCAAGGTCACAAGGTCCGTGGCCACGCAGCAATAGGGAATGGGCAAATCGGAGAAGTTCATGGAGTCCTGATAGCCGACCGTCAGGCTGTTGATCAGGTTATAGACATTGTATCCATAAATTATGCCTTCCGGCATGTTGGCAACAATGCCTTGCCGGAGCGTCTGCTCACCGATGTCGGAAGAGGCATTCTGGGCCCCTTCGTTAAGTTTCACGCTCTCTTGATATTTCTTCAGGAATTCACGTCCGGGCCACCTTTTGTCATTTTCGTAATAGAGCGGGATACGCAGGGCGTAAGTCTCGTTGAACTTGCGTCGGCGGTAGTTGAGCTTTTCCGTGGGCACGAAATCACTCATCATCACACCCCAGTTCATGTTGACGAGGATGGAGTCGATATGGGCTGCAGGATAGCCCATGGCGTAAAGGCCGCCAATCAGGCCGCCCATGCTGGTGCCGAGCACCATGTCGACGGGGATGCCGAGTTCCTCAATATATTCGAGCGCGCCCACATGGGCAGCGCCCTTGGCGCCACCGCCCGCCAACACCACGGCCACGGTGGGACGGAACTGGCGAATGGAGTCCATCTTTTGCCGCATCCTGGCGACAGCCACCGCATCGGCAGCAGGGTCAATGCTGCTGGTGGCAAGGTCGTACTGCGCATGGACGGTCATGCACAACAGGAGGGTGGCTGCTATAATTAGAAATTTCCTCATAATTCAAAATCAAACAACTGTGTCACCACATTGCAAACGCGCCTGCAAAGGTAGAAAAAACGCATAACACCGGAAAATGCAATGAACCCCAAAAGTTTTTTTCAACTTCCGGGGTTCAGTATAGATGAGATTGCTGAACGATGCATGGTGTACGTGAAGTGCGCACGCCGTCAGGTGTGCGGGCAAAGAAAGGTGAGATTCTGGTTGTTCACCGTCAAAAAAAGAGGCGCCACATTGTGACGCCTCTCCTTTTTTTATTCTGATATGAAGTAGTTCCTCTTCACGCATCTGATACTGTATCCAAGTCCCTTGTTGGCATCTTGGAACAGACCCGTGTCACAATAGTAGTTGAGGACGAAGTTCTTGGCCATGGAGGAGCCAGTGCTGTAATCAACAGCCCAGAAGTGTGTCTCACCCAAAAGGTTGAAATATCTGTCCAAGCTGCCGTCGTAGTAGCCGGCGCCGTAGGCGTTGAACAGGTTGGGCGCAATGCCCTGCTTGCCAGGCAGCCATACGAGGGTGGAAGGACTCTTCACCAGGCCGGCAACACCGCCGGAGGCGACATACATGTTCATGTAGTCTTCCACCGTAGGCAGGGCCCATCCGGCAGGACAGATGCCCTGCACGTATGTTCCTGTAGGACACAGGGAGTCAACGGGCATTGCTGTGTCGTCACCTTCGGGCACGCGCGCCGCCGAGTACCAGCTGTAGAGTTTTCCGTAAATGTTCTCGAGGGAGTCGCTATCGGAGTAGCGCGTGTATTGGGCGATAGGCGTGCCGTCGCTGTAGTGCTCGCTCACATGGTTGACGAGTGTCCAACAGTCACAGCCGATATAGGCGGCCGGGTAAACGTTGCCGTCAAAGTCCCTGACGTAATTGCACGGCAAGCGTTGCACCGTCACGGTTTGTGTGCAGGTCTTCATCACGTGGCCGCAGTTGTCAAGCAGCTTCCAGGTGATATAGTGGGTGCCCACTGGCAGCGGGTTCTGGCGGGCCAGGTCGTTGACAATGGTCGTGTTATCGACCGGCGGAGTTACCGTGGCCATCTCTGGCAGGGTCAACATCGTATCGCAACGTCCGTACCAGAGCGTGATGGTCAGGTCGGCCGGGCAGATGAGCGGTGTGGTCACATCCGTCACACGGAGGGTGCCGTCCACATATCTGATGGAGTAGCAGTCTGTCACATTTTCTGCATCGGATCCTGTGCCATGCATGATGACGGCGTTGGCAACTTCGCTGGCACTCGAGCCCACGCACAGTTGCGAACCGCTCACGTCGATGTGGGCGAGGTTGTCAGTGGCGGCTATGCTGCCGCTTGTGATGTCGTATCCAGGAGCTGGCAGGTCGGTGATTTGCAGCGGGGTGCCGTCATAGGCCTTTTCGCCGCTCTTGGCGGTGAACTCGATCGGGCGCACGATGATGTGCAGCACCACGTGGAACTCGGGGGTGTAGTTCGCTGTCACGCTGGCCGGACCGAAATCGCTGTTGTAGGCGCGCAGCTCGTCCATCGTGCGCAGGAACCGGTTGTCGCGGCAGTAGTAGTCGCCCACTCTGTAGCCGTCGGTGGTGACTGTGCCAGAGGTGAACGCATCGCCATTCTCCAAACCGATGTAGGTCAGCTGGTTGTAATATACCTTGAACTCCTCGCCGTCATAGACCTTCGTGAATTCACCCGTGATGATCAGTCTCTTCTTGTTGATCACCTGTCTCAGGTCGTAGGTTACAATATAGTTGCCGATGCCGTTGTGTGTGGCGAACGGAGTCGTCACATCGGCGGAGGCGGAAGCCACGCTGTCGATGTAAGTGTTTACATCAGCCGCGGAGCTCGTCACCACACCGGCAGTGATGTAGTCGTTGGGCACCAGGCCGATGATCGTGTAACCGTCGGTGGTGGCCATGTAGTCGCTCACGAACGGTGTAGCGTCATAGACCTTCGCGGTGTCTAGCTTGATGAGCAGTGCGGCGGGTGTCACCGTCAGGTTGCCGGTTGCCGTCGTCACACAGTAGTTGCCGACCAGGGTCTCGACGCCTGTCATTACAGGCATTCCGTCCACCGTGGCAATCACGTTGGTTTGTGTGCCGACGTTGGTGATGGTACTGCCTGAGGTCATGGCCACCGTGAAGGTGTGCGTGTCACCCGTCTCAAGTGGCGTGGCCGTGAAGCCGTCATCTGTCAGCGGTGTGCCGTCGTAGGTCTTGTTATTGCTATTGGCAGTGATGGTGACTTCCTTGCAGGTGACCTCAAGGTTACCGTTTATGATGTTTACGCAGTAGTTGGAGGCAAGAGCCGGGGAGACGAAATTGTAGTTGAAGGTGTTGGAGATGCTGCCCACATTGGTGATGGAGGCAAAATTAGAGTAGTTCAGGGTTTCACCGGAAACCATGCCGTCGCCGCCGATGGTCACCGTCTCCTCCTTGAGTTCGGAGCCGTTGTAGGTCTTGCTGGCAGTGCCGCTCGTCAGGGTGATTTTGCGGCAGTTCACCTTCAGCGTACCATCATTCTTGGTGATGGTGTAGCAACCGTTATCAGAACTGAGCATGTTCTCATCGCCGTGGTAGAGGGTCCAACCGGCCACCACGTTGCTTACACCGGTGGTCACATTCTTGACTTCGCCGGAGATGGTCACGTGCAGGGAGTCACCGTTCGGGAAGATGTAGTTGCCGTCGGCGGAGGCAGGCACCGTGATGGGCGCACCGCCGTCAATGGTCAGCGTGTAGCTCTTCTTCGTGTGGGTGGCGCCATTGTAGGTCCACTCTCCGTCATCTGCGGTGATGACAATGGTCTTCGAGACGCATTCCATCGTCAACTGTCCGTTTTCCGTGGCCACACAGTAGTTGTCGGTGGTGGATGCAGGCGTGAAAGTGTAGCTGGTGATAGCATTGGTCACCGGGCTCTGGCTCGGAAACTGGATACTGCCCTCAATGACGGGATTGACACTTTCGCCGCTCACCATACCGTCACCGGTAACAGTGAAGGCACTGCTGGAATGCACATTGCCGTCGTAAGGGATATTGGTAAGAGAAGCTGCCGTGATGGTGATCTCTCTACAGGTCACAGTCAGCATACCCGTGTCAATGGTCACGCAGTAGTCGGTGGCAACCTCACCGGAAGCCAGGGTGTAGATAAAGGCGTTCTTTATACTGCCCTTGTCTTTGATGGAAGCGAAGTTGTCGTAAGTGGCTGCCTTGCCGCTCAGCCAGCCGCTGCCAGAAACTGTCACGGTGTTGTCGGACAGATTCGTGCCGTTATACTTCCTGCTTGCGGTTGCGCTGGTCAGCACCACATCGCGGCAAACGATATGCTGCTTCAGATCGTATGTCACATTGTAGTTGTCGATACCCTTCGTGGTGGCAAACGGCGTGGTGATAGTAGCAGTGGCGTTATACACATAGTCACCCTTATGGATGTCGGAAGAGGTTACTGTGCCAGCCGTCACAGCGTCGCCGCTCACCAGACCGGTTACGGTATAGCCGGCACCAATGGCTGCATACGGGCTTACAAACACGGTGCCGTCATAGACTTTCGTGGTATCAAGTTTGATGGTCAACGGTGCCGGATTGATGGTCAGCTTGTAAGAGCAAGTGGCCGTGGTATAGTTGTTGTTCTCGGCCTTCACCAGCACAGTCAGCGGGCTTTCGCTTACATAAGTGATGCTCGGGACAGTAGTGCTCCACGTGATACCGCCGTCGGTGCTGTAGTACACGGTGGTACCCGTAGTCACGGTAGGTTCAGCAGTATAGCTCAACGAAGTGCCGTCGAAGGTCTTGCTCTGATCAACACAGTTCAGGGCCAGTTCGCCGCTGTTGGTAATCGTCAGCTTGCCGAAGGTTGTGTCGATTTTGTAGAAGCAGGTCACGTCGCGAGTGCCGCGCATCACCTTGATGCCGGTGCCGAGGGCGTTGGCCACAGGGCTTTCGATCACGTTGGTGATGGAGCCACTGACAGTGACGTCCGTGATGATGTCGCCGTTGTTCAATGTAACATCGTTGCCAGAGGTGCCAGTGTGGCTCTCCGAGCCGAAGGTCACAGTAAAGCCGTCATCGCTGTGGGCGCTGCCATCGTAGGTCCAGCTATGGCTGTTGGCCTTGATAGACAGGGTGGTGTTGATTTGCTGGATGGTGGTAGTCGCCGTAGCCTCGCAGCCGTTGGCATCGGTCACCTTCAGGCTGTAGGTGCCGTCAGCCAGGCCGGTGAAGCTGTAGCTGCCGGCAATCGCCTGGGTGGCGGAGCCAGCCGTCGGACCGGTCAGTGCAAGCGTATAGTCGGCCACGCCACCGGTGATGGTGTAATTGAGGAAGCCGTCGGCAGTGTTATAACAGTCACTGGCGGAGGTATCAATGGTCAGGGCGATAGATGCCGGAACGGTAACCGTCACCGTCACATAGTCATTGTTGCCACAAGCATCGGCCACATAGACCTTCACGGGCAGCGTCTGCGCGGAAGTGGTCTGTGTGATGGTGCTGCCGGCAGCAGGGTTCTGGGTAACGGTCAAATCGGCTTGCGCCGTGCAGTTGTCGGTAGAGAAACCCTTCACGTTGGTGGTGAAATCAGGGTAAGTGTAGGTGCAGCTCGACACCTCAGCACCCAACGTGGTGGTATAGCCTGTGCCGATGACTGGTTTGGTCTTGTCGCCACCCTTATAGGTGATGGTGTGGGTCACTGGTGTACAACCGTCGGTGATGGTGTATTCACACTTGATTTCCCAGTCGCAGTTGTCGTTGTCAACCACGGTTTCCACAGAATCCACGGTCAGGGTCTTGCCGCAGGAAGCGGTGTATAGCGCCTTCACGGCAGCCTTCGTCGGGAAGGCAGGCCTGTCGGCGTAGCAGCCATTCACGTCCATCTGGTCGCTCGGCCAGGTGCCCGTCAGAGCGGGAGCCGTTGGCGTAGCAATGTTGTAAGTATAGACCCAGTCTTGGGTGTTGCCAGCGCAATCCCTATAATTATAGGTATAGGTCACTGTGCCAGCGCAACCGTTGTATGTGCCAACTGTGTAGGTCGTGGGCAGCGGGGTCTCCGGTGACAGTGTGTTGCCGCAGTTGTCGGTCACCGTCGGCATCACACCCGTAAGAGTGTGCGGGGCAACAACCTGGTCAATGCAAGCCACGTCTTTCGTGACATCGGTCGGGTTATCGAATGTCTTAGGCGTGATTGTATAGACATAGTCCCACGTGGCAGTCAGACCTGAGCAGTCGGTGTAGGTGTAGGTATAGGTGCGCGTGCCGGCGCAGTTGGTGATAGCGTCCACCGTGCTGGTCAGAGTGCCCGTGAGGGATTCTTCGCAATGGGAGGTGGCTGTCGGGATGGTGGCGGGAGCCGTAGCCTTGTCAATGCAGTCCACCGTCTTGGAAGCCTCAATACCAGTAGCGTTCACTGTGGGAGGCGTGGTGGGATTGATGGTATAGACGAAATTCCAGGTGAATTTCTTGCCGGCACAATCCTCATACACGTAAGTGTAGGTTCTGGTGCCCTTGCATTCGGTGATGACATCCACTGGTGCAGGCGTAGAAGGAGCGTCCAGTGTCTTGCCGCACACATCCTTCACCAAAGGCAGCGTGGTGGGAGGCGTGGCTGCTGCCAAGCACTCCACGATTTTGGTGGAAGCTACTGAACCCTCCTGATGCGGAGCCGTAGTGCGGGTGATATTATAGGTGTAGGTCCACGTTGCCGTGTTGTTAGCGCAATTCTTGTACGTATAGACATACTCCAGCGTGCCTTCGCAGTCCACCGCGTTGGTCGGGCGTTGCAGCGTCCATTCGTTGGAGATATCGTTGTCGCAGGCATCCTTCACCGTCGGCATTACGCTCGGCGAGATGAGATGCGGTGCTATCGTGTCATTGACGCACTCAATGGTTTTGTGGTTGTTGGTGCCGCCCGTGATGGTGATCGTTGTCGGCAGGCTCACAATCACATTGGCCGAACGCTGACTCTTACAACCATACTCATCGCTGTAATAAACCACATACGGATAGGTGTTGTTACAAGGTGTGGTCGGGATAGCCGGAGTAGTGTACTCGTCAACGAGATCGGTGGCGGACACGGCATTCAGATGGGCCACGCTGTCGGTGGTAGTGCCGACAAACTTCCAGGAGACAGTATCTACAGAAGCGGTTACATTGGCAAAGGTGGCCTTAAGACCGACACTGCCCACATTCCAGCATACTGTAGTATCTCTCACGGTGATGGTGGGAACGGGGTGAGTGGTCACATCCACGGCAACCGTCACCGGTGTAGTGACACCCAGACAGATGCCGTACTTGGGTTGGACGGAATAAGTCAGCACCACCGTGCTTGTAGTGTTGTTCACCAGATTCTCGCCATGAATGGTGCTCTGGTCGTTGCCCCTTGCGGTGTTGCTGACGCCATTCTCGACCGACTGCAAAGGATAGTCCCAGCTGTAGGTGACAGCGGCACCTGCAGGAGTGACACTCGGGGTGATAACAAAGGAGCCGCCGGAGCAGATGTGCTGATCCTCTCCAGGAATGTCAATGTTCAAGTTGTTGATCAGGCCAACGGTGAACTCGGCCGTTTTTGAACAGCCGTTGGCATCCGTTACGGTCACCACATAAACGGCGGTATCCAAGCCAGTAGGAACGGCCGTCGTCTTGGTGGACAGGTTCACTTCTGTATTGTGAGTAGCAGATGGATACTTGTAGGCGTAACTGTAGGTGTAGGATCCAAAACCGTCAGAAACGTTCACCGTGGCGCTACCGTCGTTGTTGGCGCAGGTTGCGTTGTTGGCATTGGCGGAAACAGAGAGGTCCTTCACCGTGATGGTGCCAGTAATCCTCTTGGCATCACAGGCCGGGTTTTTGTTGCTGGTGGCGATGATAGTATAGGGATAAGTGCCTACAGCGGTCGGGGTGCCGGTGATGGTGTTGCCCGAAAGCGTCATGCCCGTGCCGTCAAGGCCCGTCTGTGTAAGCGTGGCATTCTCGGCCGTGATATTGATGGTCGTGATGGCATTGTCAAGACAGACGTTCTGCGTGAGGTTTTCGGCGGAGAGTTTCACAGTGTCGTTCACGGTCACAGACACATTAGCCGTGTTTTCACAACCGTTTTCATCGCGGACAGTCACCGTGTAACTGGAGGTGCCGGCTGCAGTCGGGGTGGCGGTCACGGTAGCCACATTGGCGGCATCCAGCGTGGCACCAGGTGTCCAGGTGTAGGTGGGCGTTCCCGTGGCGCTGGCAGGTGTGGCGGTCAGCGAAGAACTGCTGCCAAGGCAGATGGGCGTCGGGTTGGCCTCAGCCGTCACACTCAGCTTGGCAGGGATGATGACGTTCACCGTCGCGGTCTGGGTGTTCTCGCAGTTGTCCTTAACCGTCACAACGACTTCAATGGTCTGCTGCGCATCACTCTGAGGATATATTTCGCCAGCATTAATGCTCTGGCTCACAAAGGTGGGCGTGCTGCAGCCGTCGGTGGTTCTGCGCAAAGTGGCAGCGCTCAAATCGGGCATCTCGTATTCACAATTGAGTTTCGGCGTGGCGACGGTATCGAAGGCGGTAATCACCGGCTTGGTCACGTCGTACGGCCAAGTGTAGGTAATGACCTGAGCCGTGGCATCCATATCGCAGGCGTTCTTGTAGGTGGCCGTCCAAGTCATACTTCTCTGGCAATCAGCGCTCTCGTCAAGAGTGTCGGGCGTAACCGTAGCCGTGGCGGATCTGTTGCAACCGTCGGTCACGGTGAAGTCGGCATAAGTGGGTGCATTGGTGTTATAATCCCAGTTGCATTCCTTGGTACCGGTGAGAGGAAGCGTGGTGCTGATGGACGGGGTGGTCATCACCTTCCAAGAGTAAGTGATGCTCTTCGATACAGTAGTGCCGCAGGCGTTGGTGTAGGATGCTGTCCACATCAAAGTGCGGTCACAGCCGTTCTTGGCCGTATCGCTTCTGGTCAAGGAGACGACAGGTGTGCCACTGGCGCACTGGTCGGTGACAGTGAAATCATCGACTGTGGGTGCAACTATCGTCGGGTTACATCCGAGATTACGGCTGGTAAGTTCGGTATTGATGATAGGGGTCGGTGGGGTCGTCCATGTGTAGGTCACGGTCTTTTCGACTGCTGCGTTGCCGCACGGGTCGGTGTAGTTGGCCTTCCAGGTTTGGGACTTCTCGCAGTCGGTGCCCTCCTCGCCGTTGGTCGTCACCACGATATCAGCAGTGATGTCTCCTGCGCAATTGTCGGTGCCGGAGAATGTCGGAGGCGTGATGGAAGTCGGGTTGCAAAATGCGGGTGGTGTCGTCGAGGTGATATTAATAACGGGTTTCACCGTATCCTTCACCGTATAAACATAGGTCCAGTCATTATATGTGTCGTCACATGCCGTGTAGCGGTATTTGTACGTCACAGTACCCGTGCAGCCGTTCGAGGACATGTTGGACACGGGATAACCTTCTACAAGTTCACCGCTAATAGGATTATCACAACCATCCTTCACGTTCGTGGGATAAGCGGGAGCGACGGCATCCGTCAGACAGGCTACTGTGGCGGCCCCGTCGGGTGCGGCTATGCTCCACGTCCCTGAATTCACTGTGACAACACACTGGTCGTTGGCAGTACATCCGCTTTCGTCCGTATAGCTAATATGGTATGTATAGATTGTGTCACAATGTTCGTCATCCAGATCAATATTTATGGTGTCTGTCTGCTGGGAAGCAGTTTTGGTGCGGGTGGCGACAGTTGCCTCATCCTTCTTCCATACCACGGTATAATCGCTGTAACCATTGTTGAAAGTAGCGACAAGATCAAATGCGGGTGCGTTGGAGCACAGTGTCGTGTCGTTTTTCATAGCGATAGTCACCAACGGATTAATAGTGGCGGGAGTAACAGTAATCGAAACGCCGGCATCGTTACCCACGCACTTGCCGTTGGAAGGAGTGACCGTATAAACAACGGTTACAGGCACTGTGCCATTATTAGTGAGCGTTCCACTGATGCTGCTCTGGTGGTCGCCGCTTGCCAAGCCGCTCACATTAGGATAAACGGTGGAGCTTGGGGCCGACCAACTGTACAGCGTACCGTTAGGAATCACACCGTTTGTACCGTTCACAGGAATAATATTGAATTCATATTGGGCGCAGACTGTCGGGCCCGTAATGGGCTCCATGGCCAGCGGGTTGTACAGTGTGACAATCGTGTCAGCTGTAACCGTACAGCCGTTGTTGTCCGTAACCGTCACATAGTACCTGCCGGCGGCAAGGTGTTCGGCCAACGCGGCACTGGAGACGGTATTGGTGCCATCGGTCCACTTGTAGGTGTACGGGGATGTCCCGCCTGTGACGCTTGTCACCTTCACGGTGCCGTTGTTTCCAGAACAGGACTCACGGGTGGTGTCCACCACAATGACAGGATTGGGATACACCACAACCGCTTGTTCTTCGATGGCGGACCCTTGGCAGCCGGTGGCCGTTTCGGTGACCGTCAGCGTGTATTCGTGATCATCACTCGGTTGTAAGCTTTCGAAATAAAGGGACGGCTGCGTACTGCCGTTCTGCCATAAAAATGTGTAACCCGTCACTGAATTGGTAGATACATTTCCGCCATTGATTTTCAACCAAGCAGGAAGAGGTCCACTTGTTCCTTGGCATCCGCGGAGAAGGCCAATCTGCACCACTGGCTGCGGGTTTACCGTCAGCACTCTTGTCACAATGCTGTCGCAGCCGATTATTGAGCTCAGTGTATCCGAATGGGATCCTGCGGACACAAATGTCACATGATCCCAGATGTAGGGCAAGCTCACCTCGCAGATGGATTTGCGCAATGTGTCGCGCTCGGTCTCGTGCTGGATCAGCGTTTTGCTTCCCGTGCTGACACACATTCCGTGCGGTGAGGTGACCGTCACCGTGTAGGTGCCGGCTTCCGAGACGGTCAGCGTGCGCGTGGTCGCTTCCAACTCGACACCGTCTTTCTCCCAAGCGTATGTCGATCCTACTGTTGAAGAAACAACCAAGGTGGCGGTATGGCCTTCACAAAGCGAGTCGCTGGAGATGGCGATTTCACCGCCCGTTTCCGTCACCGTGATGGTGCCCGTCAAAGTCTTGACACCACACGATGGAGTTTTGTTACTCGTGGCTGTAATGATATAATGGAACGTGCCAGCCTCCGCAGGGGTGCCGTTGATATTGGGGTCAATGGGGTCATTGTTGAAATCCACGCCAGCAGGTAAACCGGAAACACTGACGGTGGCGGCTGTATAGTCAACGTGGATAAGTCTGATAGGTTCGCCTTTGCATACAGTCTGAGTGGTGTCTGTGGCCGATAGGGTGACTTCCGGGTTCACCGTCACCACCGTGCTGGCACTGGCAAAGCAGCTACTGGCCATATCACCCACACTCACGGTGAGCGTATAGTTGCCGGCAATATCCGATGTGAATGTGTTGTCACTGAACACTCCCGTGGATGGGTTGGATGTCCAAACGGGTGTCTCATCTGTGCCGGTCACATTGGCATTTAAAGCAACAGGTGTGCCGGGACAGACAGTGGTTGGTGTCGCCTCCACAGTTATCGTCGGCTTGGCAGGAATGGTCACAACGGTCTCCTCCACATCCGTATTGCCACATGCGTCGGTGGCAGTCAACGTGACTGTGATGTATTGAGACACATCGCTTTGACTAACCTCATAACCAATGACAGGATCTTGTGTCACGATAATGTTGCCGCAGCCTTCCACCGTATAGTCTATCGCCGGTATGCGATGGCGACAGTTTCCGATAGGGATGGATGTTGCCGTTCCATTGATGGTCAGTACAGGATCCTCCGGCTGGATAGTGTAAACATATCTCCAATATTTTGTCTCGCCCGTGCAGTCGGAATATTGGTAGGTGTAGGTCACAGTACCACTACAGTTGTGAAGACCAAGGTTCTTTGTGCGACCCGTAAACATGGGGGAAAGTGTGTTGCCGCATCCGTCTGTGACATTGGGCATCACACTGGGATTCAGCAAGTGCGGCGGAAGGGTGTCGGTCACGCAGGTGATAGTGGATTCACCGTCAGCAGGCATAGTCCACTCTTTCACCACAACGTTGATGGAGGTGGATGCGTTAACTTGGCAACGGTTTTCTGAATCTTCATAGAACACCTCCACGGTGTAGCTGCCTTCACAGAGATCGGCGGGAATGGTCACGGTGGTCTTCGCCGTGTCCTGTTGGGCAGGCAGCATCCGATCGGTGGTGACTCCATTGACCACCCAGTGCAATGTGTAAGGATTGTTGTAGATAGCGTTGTTCACAGTGGCGGTCACCGTAACATCATTGCCAGCGCAAACGCTTTCCGCCGGTCCGCTTAATGAAATCTCGTAATTTGGCGACACTTCTCCCACGGTGATGGGTAAACTAAGCGCACCTGGCAAGCAGTTGCCGAGAACAGGATACACCTCGTAGGTCACAGTTACCTCATCGGAACTGTTGTTTTGCAGCGTGCCAGAGATGCTGCTCATCGGAGTGGTGCTGTTTGCCATGGGGGTCACGGTCACATTTGCGTCCGATGGGCTGATGATGGGATCGCTCCACAGGTATAGCACGTTAGGGTTGTCGCTGGGCACGATGCTGAAGGTGGAAAACCCACAGAATGTCATACTGTTGTCTCTAAAGGTAATTTCCTCAGGCTTGACAAAAATAGTCGTGTCTTTTTCCAATGGACAGCCAGTGGCAGTGACCACTTTTACGCGATAGCTCCCAGGTGCGAGGTTTGGCACGGTGACCTCATTGTCAAGGGTCGCCTCCCAAACGGGATTTGCAGTCTCCACGGCGGGTGTTTGGGTGACGTCCAGTCCATATACCATGTAATGGTAACTAGGGGTTCCGTCGTTCACCGTAATGGAAAGGGTGCCGGGGTTGACACAAGTGGCACTGTCGGGAGTCACCGTCAGAGTCGGTGTCACCGTTGCCCAAACAGCATAGAGGTCCACGGTGTCTTTGTCAATCAGAGAGAGATTCTTCACTAATTGCTGGTCGTTAAGGGTGTCTCCTGTGCCGTCACTCGTGAAGGTCCATCCGAGGAACTTGTGGCAGGGCCACACAAAGCAGTTGGGAAGGAGTTTCTTCTCCTCGTCATAGGTAAAGTCCTGATAGTCCATTTTGTCACAACCATCCTCGGACAGCTCATCAGTGTTCGGGTTGAAGCGGACGGTATAGGTGATGGGTTTCCAGACGGCATACAGGAAATGGTAGGGCTGCTGTTTGTCGGCGGCCACACCTAAGGCGAGATTTTCGGGATCGAACGTGCTTGAGGAATAGAACTGGTCATTGTCAGGGTTGTACCAGAGGAAATTCACGTTGGTGGTGTCATTCCCGATTAGGATTTCCGGGTTGATGTCTTCCTTGCCGGTTTGGGACAGATAGTCCTTTCTATACCATCCTTTGAAGACGTAGCCTTCGCGAGATCCGATCAGGCCGGGATGAGGAATAGACACCTCCATATTAAGGAACAGTGTGTCGGGCGAGTCAAACCTGACCGTGTCACTGCGGCCAAACGGGTCGTCCTCAATATTTCGGTACCACACAATGAAGGTTCTCTGTGCAGTGGCGGGTTCAAGGTTTGCGCGCAAGCGGAAAATGTAGGTGGCACTGTCAGGAGTGATCTGCCGGCGTCTTGCAGCAGTAAGGTCTAAAATGAACGGGCCACCAGGATAGGTGATGGTGTCATCCAAATACTTGCCTTCCTCCGTACTCCAGCGCTGGATGACCCAGTAGGTGAAAATGCTGTCGTAAGAAGACGGCGTGGGGCCGGGCATTGACACCATCTTGGATTTGTCAAGGTAGAGGTTTGTGTCCTTGGGAAGAGTGCTCGGCACACAACCGTCGCACACATACTCCACTATCGCGCCTTCTGCACCGTCGAACTTGTACCTCCACTGCGCGTAGAGGTCCAGTTTCTTGGTGATCCAGAAACGGTCGCCGCCATTAAAGCCGATGGCATCGCTATTATAGGGCTGCCCATCCGGACTTCTCGGGTCGTTGACGGGGTTCTGGATGTCACCCCATTTGTCTATCGCATCAGTCATATCGACCGTCTTGTCGTAATCGGCGGTGACACGGTTCTCGTTCAGCGGATTGGCCTCGGGAAAGAAGACCACCGTGCATTCCGGATCGGTGTACCAGCCGCCAAACGTGTAGAGGTCGCGCAGTGCGGTGTTCGGTAGACTGACTTTGTCGCCGTAACTGATACGGAAACTCATGGCTTGGCTGCTGTTGCCCCAGTTGAGACTTTGGTCGCGGCCTGCCTGCGGATGCAAAAACACCCGGTACTGGATCTGCCGCCATTTGGCATATATGCGCACGCCGCCGAGAGGCATCGTGGTGAATTCGTAGCGCTGGGTACAGGCTTCGTCTGCGAACCACCCTTCAAAAACAAATCCATATTCTCCTGTAGGAAGATCCGGGATGTAGGTGGCATACGAGGAGATGTCAGAACCATAGGGGATGTTCGGCACAGCATGCAACTCGTTGCGCTTCTTGTTCTGGATAGATTGCTCATTTCCGTTTACGTAGTTGCCGTCCATGAATATAATGCTGTACTTGGCGGGGATGTAGTAATGACGGATGATGTTGTTTCCAGGTGTTTCTGTTCTATCATTGTATATATAACCCTCAACGGTAGGTATTTTTTGCCGGTTATTCTGAAGGGATCCGGCCGATCTTGCATACATGATGATGCTGGGCTCGGATGGATAGTTTCCCTGGTCGTCAGCGAGATAGAGGTGATAGTACCAGTCTTCATACGGCCCGTATCGGGCTGTAATCAGATTGCCCATAGAGTCGGCCAAGTTTCCCAGCAACTGTTCGTCCATGATACTCACGTCGCCTTTCAGTGTGTTACCGCCATTGTTGGGACCGACCCACGCCTTGGATGTAGGCATTAATATCCAGCTGACGAAACTTGTGCTGCTCTGGATTTCGTCGTAGGCGAGCCACTGATCGCTTATGTTTTCGCCGTAATAGGCCGAGATGGTGTGGTAATAATACCGGTTGTTACCATTGACCACATAATTTGCCGTTGTTTCTCCTTTTATTCTTGTGATATAGTCGAGACCTGCGGTCCAGAACCCAAAATATTTACCGCCGGCATCATTGGTGTCAATGTCCAATCTCTTGTTGTTTCCTGTACCTGCACCCATGATACTGTCAGTTCCTGCGAGATTGGTCCGTGTCATGTAGAGCTTGAGCGTATAATGCATACGGTCGAAATAGATGTCGATCACCGACTGTCCCTCCGGGGTGATTACAGTGTCCCGGATGGGGTTGGTCGTGGATAGGGTGAAGCCCGTGAAGGGATCTGTTAACGAGTCGTGCGGTACGGAGACGATTCCGCCGAGCTGCCGCCCAAGCACATTCACGTAGGTCAGGTTACCGATGGTGCCAGTCGTGATGTTTGCCGCCTGGGTGATGTTTTGTCCTACGCTGCCAGAATCGGAAAGGGAAAGCGCGAGGTCGTACCCTGTGCGGGATAGGTTCTGCCGCCATACCATCACCGTGTAGTTGGCACTCTCGTTAGGAAGCCATTTGGCATAGATGATGGTGTCTTGATACAGGTATCCGTCAAACACGAATGTTTGGGTGAGGTTGGTGTCAGCGTACCAGCCGTCAAAGGTGTATCCGAACCGCTTGGGATCTTCGGGTATGTTGTCTGCCAAATTGTCGCCAAGCTGCTGGGAAACCTGGTCCGTTTTCAAGAACTTCGGGGCGGTATAGGAGGCACCCTTGCCGTTTTCGTTGAATGACAGCCAAAAACCGTAGGACAGGTCCACCATGAAGGTAAGGTCTCCTTTGATATTGAGGGAGTCGCCACTATAGTACAATCCGGGCCCTTTGTTGCCGTAGGTAACATTAGTATCACCAATCACTAACTTCCAGCCGTTGAAGTGCGCATTGACATCTTCAGGCACATAGTTTTCGTTGACGATGTAAGGACGGATGCTGGAGGAGTCGGCGGGGTAAAGAATGTCATCGATACCGACCACTATTCTGGGGTTGCGGAAGCTGCGGTAACAGACGTTGTGGTTGCGCAAGCGTATGGGGAAGAACTTCAAGGTATCCAGATCGTTGAACGTGTTCTCTGTATCGAGAAGTCTGTGATACACGGAGTCGCGCACGTCGTTAATGGTCATGCGATTGGTAAGGTCAGCGGAGTAGTCAGGGCGGCAAGACCAGCCAAAGAACCGCACGCCAGGGCACAGATAACCGGGGCCGGGTGCGTAGATGAGGGTCTTGAGGAGTTCGCCGTTGCCAATTGTGTCAGCACGCTTTACCAGCATACAGATGGTATCAGGCACATAATAGTTTTGATGTTCCGGAGTCAGAGGGCTCTCGTAGTCAGGACTGTTCGGGTCCGCGTATGGGTTGTATGCCCGGTAGAACATGACCACCAAGCGGTTGCTTCTGGCAGTGCCCACCACATAGACGGAGAAGTGCTTGGCAAGGAAGGTCACGCTGTTGTTCACAGAGATTACAGTGGTCACATATTCCCGGCCCTCGTCCGTCTCGTGGTAGATATCAAGACTCCTGCCGTTGCCAAAACTGGGATCGGTGATGGTCACCTCTGCAGGCTGCCCGTAAGCAGGCTGCCACTCCTTGCCGTCGGCATCGGTGAGGGTGATGTCGTAGGCGGCCAGCATAGGGGCACCGTCTGCATCGTTGCGCTCCAGTGACGTGGCGCAAACACGCGCTTGCGCAGGCATCCTGCCGATAATGGTAAAATCCACTGCGCCGCCATCCTTGTCAATTCGGCAGCTTTTCTGCTGAGACGTGTTTGAAAAACGGTCACTCTCCTGCGCCATCGTACTGAAAGCCAATCCAATCAGAAAGAGGGCCATGCCCATTACGCTGACTGTATGTCTCAATTTTTGCCCTGTTGTTTTATAAATCTTCCCCATTGTATAAATCTTCCCCATATTATATTTTTATTTCTGGTATGTAATCTACTACATAGATTGATACTTTTACACACTTATTCCAACTTTTGTTACACTATTACCCATTTTTTTAGTATATGACAAAAATTTGAATTTTTAGCCTAACGTATTTATATTTAGCAAGTTATCAACAAATTTTGTTGGTAACTTTTTTGTTTTATCCTTGATAAAGTGATTGATATTCAGTATTTTAGAAGCAAAAAACTACCACATCTTTTCTTCTATGAGTATCAATCACGGCAGCAAAAATAACGAATTATCCGACACGTTGGTCACTTTTTTAGGAAAAAACATCAACCTTGCCCATATCAAGCTCATATCGCTGTTTGTCGTGGCCCTGTGCAAGGCAAAAACAGTGTGCTTCAGCCTCTTGTCAACCGTTTTTGACTCGCCCGCGAAGTCATCGTCGTGTTTGCGGAGAATCCAACGCTTTTTCGCCGAATTCGACCTTGACCGCGACCTCATCGCGCGCGTCATTTTCCGCCTGTTGCCCATAAAAGGCCCGTTTTGCCTGGCCATCGACAGGAGCAACTGGAAGTTCGGCAGCACCGACATCAACATCTTTATGCTCGCCGTGGTGCACGACGGGGTGGCCTACCCGCTGATGTTCACAATGCTGCCCAAAAAGGGGACCTCTAACACGAAGGAGCGGATAGGGCTGCTACAGCGCTACATACGTCTGTTCGGGACCGAGAGCATCGATTGCCTGCTGGCGGATCGCGAGTTCGTGGGTGAGCACTGGGTGAAGTGGCTCAATGACAGCGGCATCCGCTACCATATCCGCATCAGGGAGAACTTCTGGGTTGTTATTCCATCGTCGGGAAGGCGCGCCAAGGCTTCCTGGCTGTTCGCCGACCTGCGTGTGGGAGAGGCCAAGTGCCTGCACAAGATCTACTATGTGAACGGGCAGGCCTGCTACCTGTCCGCAAGCAGGGTCAAAGGGCGAGACGGCAGGCCTGAGCTGCAGATTCTCATCTCGTACAACCGGCCGGAAGAAAGCCTCGACACATACAAGAAGCGCTGGCAGATTGAGACAATGTTCAAGGCGATGAAGAGCGCAGGTTTCAATATCGAAGATACGCATCTAACTGATTTGCACAGGATTGGAAAACTGCTCCTGCTGGTGATGATTGCATTCGTGTGGTGCTACAACATAGGCGAGCTTGTGCGGCTGAAGTACAACCCCATCCGCATCCTCAAACACGGCAGAAAGGCCAAGAGCATCTTCCGCTACGGCCTCGACATTGTGACGGAGTTCCTGTTGAGAGGCAGGAATGAATACAAAATACCGATTTTTGACTTTTCAGCCATTGTTGATCAAATACTTACACCCGACTGAAATTTTTGTCATGTACTAAGATATTTTTATTTCAAATAAATTGAGGCGGCAAAGGTACGAAAAAATACCTATCTTTGCACCTTTAATTCATCTCTATGAAAATCATCATTCTTGGAACCGCATACCCCTACCGCGGAGGGCTCTCCGCCTTCAACGAACGCATCGCCTACGAGTTTCAAAGTCAGGGACATGAGGTGGAGATTTACACCTTCACCCACCAGTACCCGGACTTCCTGTTCCCCGGCAAGACGCAATACAGCACCGAACCCGTGCCCGAAGGACTCAAGATTGTGCGCAAAGTGCACTCCTACAATCCTTTCAACTGGTTCAAGGTGGGGTGCGAGATCAAACGCAAGAAACCCGACCTGATGATCACCAAATTCTGGTTGCCCTTCATGGCCCCCTGCTTCGGCACCATCGCGCGCATTGTGCGCCGCAACAAGCACACCCGGTTGGTTTCCATCCTCGACAACGTCATCCCCCACGAGCACCGCATCGGCGACAAGATGTTTGTGCGCTATTTCATACGCCCCACCGACGGCTTCGTGGCGATGTCGAAGTCGGTGCTGGCCGATCTGCGGCTGTTCACGAAGGACAAGCCCGCTGTCTTCAGCCCGCACCCGCTGTACGACCATTATGGCGAACGCCTGCCGCGTGAGGAGGCACTGTCGCTGCTAAATCTCAGCCCGGAGTATCACTATGTGCTCTTCTTCGGCTTCATCCGCGGGTACAAGGGACTGGACCTGCTGTTAGAAGCCTTTGCCGATAACCGCCTGAAAGAGAATCGTGTAAAATTGCTTGTTGCCGGTGAGTTTTATGGGGATTCCGAACCTTATCTCAACCAAATCAAAGAGTTGGGCATTGAAGACCGTGTCGTCCTCTGCACCGATTTCATCCCCGACAGTGAGGTGAACCGCTACTTCAGTGCTGCCGACATTGTAGCACAGCCCTATAAGACCGCTACACAAAGCGGCGTGACCCAAATAGCCTTCCACTTCGAGAAACCCATGTTGGTGACCAACGTGGGCGGCCTGCCCGAAATTGTCCCCGACGGGAAGATCGGTTACGTGGTGGAACCCGACAGCAAGCAGATTGCCGACGCCTTGTGCAAGTTCTTTGCTGAAAACAAGCAGGAGGAGTTCGAGGCGAATGTGGTGGAAGAAAAGAAGAAGTATGCGTGGCCGAAATTCATCGAGGCGATTTGGGAGGTATGTCATTCGTAGAGACGTTTCGTGAAACGTCTCTACATAGAGAATAACGTTTGTAAACAATAGTAAAACACATAAATATGATTATTCGCAGTAAAGTTCCCCTTCGATTAGGTCTGGCCGGTGGCGGCACCGACGTGTCACCGTTTTCTGACATTTATGGCGGTGCTATCCTCAACGCCACGGTCAACATGTACGCCTACACCACCTTGGAACCCCTTGATAATGGTAAAATCATTTTTGAAAATCCTGCCAAAGAAGAACTGGGGGAAACCCTGACGGCAACCGACGAGCTGACCCCTGAAGGTTATTTCATCCTGCACAAGGGTGTCTATAACCGTATCGTCAAGCAGTTTACACACAAGCCGTTATCGTTTAAGATGAGCACGTTTGTGGATGCGCCTCCAGGTTCTGGGTTAGGCACCTCCTCCACGTTGGTGGTATCCATTCTCGGCGCTTTTGTGGAATGGTTGAAACTGCCCTTGGGCGAATATGACATTGCCAAGTTAGCCTACGAGATTGAGCGCGTGGACTTGCAGATGGCGGGCGGAAAACAAGACCAATACGCGGCCACGTTCGGAGGGTTCAACTATATGGAGTTCATCGGCGACAACGTGATTGTCAATCCGTTGCGCATCCGCCAGCGTTATCTTGACGAGCTGGCCCATAATCTGGTACTCTACCATACGGCCACCAGTCATGTTTCTGCCAAAATCATTGAGGAGCAGCAAAAGAACGTTAAGGAGAAGAAGCAGAAGTCCATAGATGCGATGTTGGCCCTCAAAGAGCAGGCCTTCCACATGAAGGAGGTGCTGCTGAAGGGCGATTTGGATGCTATCGGGCAGATACTGGATGAAGGATGGAAGCACAAGAAACAGATGGCGGACAGCGTGTCCAATACCTTCATTGACGAGGTCTATGAGGCGGCGCGGGCGGCAGGTGCCACCGGCGGCAAGATTTCCGGTGCGGGCGGCGGCGGCTTCATGTTCTTCTACTGTCCCTCCAACGCCCGCTACAAGGTCATCGACCGCCTCGCAGAATTCGGCGGACAGTCGAAGCGCTACGAATTTGTGACCGAAGGCCTCAAAACCTGGACAATGTAATCCGTTGTAGAGACGCAATGCTTTGCGTCTCTAACATAATTATATTCCTTAAGCAGCCTCGAAGAGGCAAAACGTACGAAGTGCAAGTAACCCCACACAAGCGCAGCGCAGTATGGGGCAAGTAATGACAAACAATGAATATGGAACCCAAAGAAGCAATCATCCTCGCCGGTGGATTTGGCACGCGGCTACAGGATGTGGTGAAAGACCTCCCCAAACCGATGGCACCCGTCAACGGGCGTCCGTTCTTAACCTATATTCTTGATTATCTGATAGATTACAATTACACCAAAGTCGTGTTGTCCGTCGGATATCTGCATGAAAAGATTGAAGATTATTTTGGCAGTCGGTATAAGTCGTTGGAAATCGACTATGCTGTGGAGACGGAACCTCTTGGCACAGGTGGCGGCATCCTCTTTGCCATGTCCAAGTGTACAACGGACAATGTGTTGATAATCAATGGAGATACGCTGTTTAAGGTGGATTTGGATGCTTTTGAAAGGTTCTATCGTGAAAAGGGTGGGCTTCTTTCCATTGTGTTGCGCGAAGTGGATGATGTGTCCCGATACGGCAGTGTGGTCATTGGAGACAACAACCTGATTGTGCTTTTTTCGGAAAAAGAATCATCAGAGGGTAGTGGCCTCATTAACGGAGGGGTTTATCTCATCAATAGAGAACTGTTCGACAAGTATCCTCAGCCGAAGAAGTTTTCATTTGAAAAAGATCTTATGACCCAATATTACACAAAAGAGATGTTTTTCGGGATGCCCTCCAACGGTTACTTTATTGACATTGGTATTCCTAAAGATTACGCTCGGGCGCAGAGAGAGTTGCTAGGGTAGCCACTGCAAATCAAGGATTTCCAACAGCTCTACCTCTTTCAGCAAGCTAATGCTGTAAAGTGAATGCCCGATCGGGCGGTAAGGCGGAGTGTCGTACATGTCTATCCATGTGACGATTTCTCGTCCTTGGTAGTTGCACTTGGCCATTATCCGCAGTTTGGCATTGGGAGTTTTGTCAGAGGAGTTATTGTTTGCCACTTTCACAAGTAATTTGTTATTGTCTTCGCCTTTTTGCAGCATGGCATCCTTGATGGTAATACCGTTCTTGGTCAAATTCTTGCAAATCAAAATATTAGTAGTGTCATTCTCCCTTGCCGGATAATTTTCAAAGTAACCTTCCTCTCCGTAGAACATATTATGCCAATGCAAGTCTTTGGAACGGTCGGGAAGAGTCACATGAAGACTATCTACGATATAGTGAGCCAGCTTGTAGGTGGCGACAAGCGAGCCGTAATAGGTCATGTGTTGGTTCGATGCTCGTGTGGATTCAAAGCAGTCCCTGTCAAATAGAAGAGTGTCATATGGGAATTGAAAATTCAACCATGGGGCTCCTGTGGGTTCAATGGCTTTGTTCAGATTCTTTGTCCATATTTCCGCATTTTTCACGTTTTTGTAATATGATGGGATGGTGAGAAATATGGGTTGAATGTTTTTGCTTCGGCAAAGGTCCACGATTTTTTGGGCATATAGAATTTCTTCGTCACTAACATCCATTTGGGATCCATCAATTGCTGGACCGAGGGAGTCATAAACATGCAAAATCGAATCTGTGATTCCGGATGTGAAGCGGACAAACCGTCCAAGGTAAAGACTTGTATCTGGCCGCTCTTTTTCCTTTTGTATTTTGATATTTTCTTTAATTTCCTCTGGATTCTTGAATAAAATCTCATGATTGCGCAAGGTGCTTGACCATGCCAGCAGGTAGTTTTCCGGAGTGAAAAGTACAGGCATGGATGCCAATTTTATTGGAATATTTTGTCGCGGATAGAAGCTTCGAAATTGGTTCGACAAAGTTGACGGTTCCAAATCATGATTGTGAAGGTTACGAAGATTGTATGTTTCGAAAATCACAATTTTTGGAGTTGTACGGGTCAGCACCTCTTTTAACACATAATAGGCATCAGGGGTTGTAGAAGCATTGAAAGCCATCACAAAACAATTGCATCCGAGGGCTTCTGATAGATTTTTGGGGTTGATGCCACAAAAAGCGTGGCTTGAACCTATGATAACGACATCTATAGTGTCTTGATTGGTCATCCTATAAAATGATTCCCATCTTCGTTCATGGTGTCGGTTCTGTTGGTCTGAAAGGAAAAATCCTTTACTGTCGGTATATTTAACACATAAGGTGGCCACCACTGCCACTATCGCCAGTTTTAAAAGCAGTTGCCAAGGACGTTTGGATTTTGGCTCGTCGGTATGGTTCATACGCGCATCAACTATCGCCTGTTTAGGTCGTTTTTTGTTGTTATATTGTATCCTTGTCATAGCTATTAGAATTGGAAATAAATGAATGTATTGTCACTCCCGATCCCATAAATACCCAAATATATGGTTGACAGCACTATTGCAATATAAATGGCCCATCGTAGGGGGAAAAACCGGTTGAAGAAGAAGGTCTCTATCTTATCCTGATGGTTCTTCAACATCAGTTCAATGGCCATCAGTCCGACTAACAGCCAGATAGTGAATTTGAACTCCATCGAATTAAGTCCGTATGAATAAAGCATTTCAACATTACTGAATCCGAGATTCCCCCAAACTGTGATGGCATCGCCGAAAGTCTCTGCACGGAAGAAAATCAAGGATAGACCCCATAATCCGACCACAAAAAGACAACATACAATCTTTGTTATGACATTATTCGGTTTCAAATGGAAAATCTTATCAAAAACAGCCAAAAAAAGTCCGTTCAGAAAGCCCCATATTACAAAATTCCAGGATGCCCCGTGCCATAGTCCACTGACGGTAAACACTATTAGAATATTTATATAAGTTCTGACCTTTCCTTTACGATTACCGCCTAGAGGGATGTATAGATAATCCCGGAACCAGCTCGTGAGTGTAATATGCCAACGTGACCAAAAATCCTTGAATGAAGTGGCAAGATAGGGCTTGTTGAAGTTTGAGGAGAGTTTAAAGCCGAAAATCTGCGCCGTCCCGATAGCAATCTGTGAATACGCGGAAAAATCAAGATAGAGTTGGAAGCAGAAGAACAGCACCGCCATAACCATAGGAAGACCACTTACTTCAGCAACGTTTCCGTAAACTGAATCCACATACACGGCCAATCTGTCTGCGATAACAATTTTTTTGAACAAGCCTACTGCAATGAGGAAAAGTCCCTTTCGAGTGGCATCATAATCAAATTTTTTATTTCGGAAAACTGCGGCAGCAGGTCGCGGGCCCGCTCAATGGGGCCGGCAATCAGTTGCGGGAAAAATGACAGGAATGCAAAAAAGGCCACCACATCCTTTGTCGGTTTGAATTTTCCGTAGTAGATGTCCAACACGTAACTTAATCCCTGGAATGTGTAGAAACTGATGCCGACGGGAAGAATAATGTTGAGTGGTGTGAATTCCGCATGTGATCCGAACAGGGACAACAAATCGTAGAAACTTTCAATAAAAAAATTGCAGTATTTGAAGAATCCTAAAATGCCTAAATTGATAATCAGGCACGACCATAGATAGATTTTGGATTTTCTTTTCAAATTAGAATCATCATTGGCAACAGCTGATTGTTTGTCAATCAAATAGCCAAACAAAAAATCTGAAGTTGAGATGATTACAATTAAGGATAGTTATCTCCAATCCCAAAAGCCATAGAAGAAGTAACTGGCCGCCAGAAGAAAAGCATTACGCAGTTTGACATTTCTATTAAAGAAAATCCAATATAGCAAATAGGTGATAATTAGGAAAAAGCCAAAAGAGAACGAATTAAACAGCATAATATATGTCCATAAAATGAAAACGCAAAAATACAAATTATTCAACTAGCAAAAAGATTATCTTTGCAGACTGAAAAAACAGAATTGTTTTTGCTGAATTTACAATAATATTAATGAGTTATGAATCCCCGCATTCCCCAATCCATCTCCGAATCCGTCGCCGCGAAGCAGGCGATACTGAACGACCATGACTTTCTGGGCCGCATTGAAGGCGCGGCGCAAATGATCACAACGTCGCTGCGCGGCGGCGGCAAGATCCATTTCTGCGGCAACGGTGGCAGTGCCGCCGACGCGCAACACCTCGCCGCCGAACTCTCCGGACGCTTCTACTTCGACCGCCCGCCCCTCAACGCCGAAGCCCTCCATTGTAACACCTCCTACCTCACCGCCGTGGGCAACGACTACGGCTACGACCTCATCTTCTCGCGCCTCCTGCGCGGCACTGCCAAGGCCGGCGACGTCATCGTGGGCATCTCCACCTCCGGCAATTCCAAGAATATCCTCAAGGCTTTCGAGGTGGCTAAGGAGATGGGCGTGAAGGTCATCGCCATGACCGGCGAGACCGGCGGCCTGATGAAGGAATATGCCGACATCCTGCTCAACGTGCCTTCCAAAGACACCCCGCGCATCCAGGAAAGCCATATCCTCATCGGCCACATCGTCTGTGAGCTTGTGGAAACCGCTATGTTCGGCGGAAAACAATAGGCTTTCCCCGAACCGTTTCATTTTTTATCTCTTTCTGCCGCCATTTTTGGCAGATTTTTACTACTTTTGCCGTGCGAATCTCATTTCAGTCGGATGAGAGGTCCGCACCCTTAAATCCTACGCCAGTATGTACATGAATGAATCCCTTTTCAAAGACTTTTTAAGCAACAGGGAGATACTATGGCTGGGTATCAACTTCTCGCATGCGAAGTTCACACGCCAGGGGCTGGACTTTTCACAAGAAATCATGCAGCACTATTTCCAGGATTGGAACAGGCTGATTCTCAACGACCAGAAAAAATACGACATCCGTATGAGCTTCCGCAAGCCTATCATGCAGTACGACCTTTCGTTAGTGACCAAGATCAACAAAACTGCCAAGGCCTCCAACATTCTGGTGTCGAACCTTGGTTTGAAAGATCAGCTGAATGAAGACCAGTTGCGCTCGTATGTTGCCCAACACGCGTTCCCCACAGCACTCCGGTTCGCCCTCATCTTCGTGGTGGAGTCGTTCGACTCTATGGCCAAGACAGCCTCCATCTGGGTCATCATTCTCCAAACCGCCGATTCGGAAGTGGTGCTGTGCGAGAAGTTTATGAAGCCGCCGGGCGGCTTTGGAGCCCGCAACTACTGGGCCAGAACCTTCTACAACCTCCTTTTCGATATCAAAAACCACGACTATCTCCGTTGGGAGAACATGGTCAAGGAACAGGAACTCCAACATACGGACATCATTAATCCTATAATCTGATTTTTAATATGGGTGCATTCAAAGCATACGACTTCCGCGGAATCTTCGGCCAGGATTTCGACTTGGACACAGTGTATAAATTCGGCTATTTCCTTCCATCGCTTTTAAAAACGGACAAGGTGCTCGTCGGGCGCGACATGCGCACCACCTCGCCGCAGATGTTTGAGGCCCTCTCTCGGGGCATCACCGATGCTGGTGCCGATGTCTATGACATGGGGCTGACCACGACACCGATGGTCTATTATTTCACTGCCCAGCACCATTTTGATGCTTCGGTGATGATTACGGCCTCTCATAACCCAAAGGACCACAACGGGCTTAAGGTTTCGACTACCAACGCCCTGCCCGTGGGCTTTGATTCGGGTCTTGGCGAATTGGAGCGCCGCGTGAAAGAGGATCCCGTGATCCCCGCTGCCACCAAGGGACGCATCATCCCATACCCCGTGAAGGACGAATATCTCGCCTTCCAAAGCCGCTACCACCACGACCTTTCCAACCTTAACATCGTCATGGACTGCAGCAACGGCATGGCTGCCCTTTTGGTGAAGGAGATTTTCGGCACTGCGCCCACCTACCTGTTCGACACCCTTGACGGCACCTTCCCGAACCACGAAGCCAACCCTTTGGAGGCGCAAAACGTGGTCGCCCTGCAGGAGAAGGTGCGGGAGACGCACGCCGACATTGGTGTCATCTTCGACGGCGACGCCGACCGTGTGATGTTTGTGGACGAACATGGTGACTTCATCCCACCCGACCTGATGATTGCCGTTTTGGGACATTATTTCATACAAGAGAAAAACTACCAGGGTAAAGTCATCGTGGACATCCGGACTTCCAAATCTGTTTCCGAATACATTGCCAAGATGGGCCGCGAGGTCGAGATCTGGCGTGTGGGACGCGCCTACGCCGCACTGAAACTGCGCGAGATTGACGGTGCCTTCGGCGGGGAGTTCGCCGGCCATTACTATTTCCGCGACTTCTTCTACTCCGACTCTGCCATGATCGCCTCACAAGTGCTGCTTCACGTCTTCAGCGACATGAAGCGACAGGGCATCTCCGTGTCACAGCTCATCCGGCAAATCAAACAATATGCCAACTCCGGCGAAATCAATTTCACTATCCAGGATAAGAAAGGAGCCATGGAAGCCGTGCGCGAGCATTTCTGCGCTATAGAGGAGCCCACCACCTTGATGGATTTTGACGGCTACCGTATCGAATTCCGAGACTGGTGGTTCAACATACGTCCTTCCAACACGGAATCCTATCTGCGCCTCCTCATGGAAGCCCGCACCCCTGAGATGCTTCAGGAGAAACTCCGCGAGATGGAAGCCGTACTTAATCCATACCAATAATATAATTGTATAATTCGCCGCCACCAAATCCAATGTTCGACAAAATCCTCAACACCTTCCTGACACGTGTCGTTTCCATGCTGATGATGTTCCTCGTGGTTATCATCAACACCAACACGTTCGGGGCGGAGGGTACTGGCACCATCGCGCTGGTCATCCTCGGCCTCACCCTGTTGCAGGTGCTGTCGAATTTCGTGGGCGGAACCTCCTTGGTCTTCCTCACTCCGCAGAAAAACATCTTCCAGCTGCTCTTCCTCTCTTACCTTTGGGCGATTGTCAGCAACCTGGGCGGCATCACAATCTTGTACCATTTCAAGCTCATCCCCACCGAATATACTTTACATCTGCTTTTCATTACGCTGGTTTACAGTGTCTTTTATATTCATACTGGCATCATGCAGGGACGGGAGGATATCAAACAGTTCAACATGCTCCAGCTGATTCAGGTGCTACTGCTTATCCTTTTCCTCGGTGCCGCCATTCTGATCAGTCGTGCCTGTGGACATTTGCCAGTGGTGGATCTGTATCTGTATGCCTTCCTTTTTTCCTATCTGGTGCCCACGATTATCAGTTGTTTCTACATCGCCCGCCATGTTGGAAAACCCTGTTTCGACGGGATGGGTGGTCTGCTGGCTGAGATGCTGAAGCTTGGTTTCTGGACCCAAATCGCCAACTTGACGCAGCTGTTGACCTACCGGCTCAACTATTATCTTATTGAGGGATTTGTCGGGCGCAAGTCGCTCGGCCTGTACGAGTTGGGCACGCGCATATCGGAGGCGGTCTGGATTTTCCCCAAGAGCATTTGTTTGGTGCAGTATGCGCGGATTTCCAACAATCACGAGCCCGAATACGCCAAGAATCTGACCCTCGGACTGTTTAAGATCGTGTTTGTATTCGCCTTGTTGGCAGTGCTGTTCCTATGGGTGTTGCCGGCCAGCTTCATCGCCTGGGTGTTCGGACCGGAGTTCGCCGCCTCCAAGCCCGTCATCTGCAGCCTGTTGCCCGGCGTGGTCTTCTTGGCCTGCATGTCGGTGCTGTCGCATCATTTTGCCGGCTACGGAAAATACTGGATCAACGCGGTGGGCTCTCTTATCGGGCTGGCTGTCACGGCGGCGTTGGGATTCACATGGTTGCCCGCTGCCGCGCACGCGGGTGCGCCCGAGGCCCTGCGCACCGCCGGCTGGATATCCTCCGCCGCCTATTTCGCCTCCTTTGTCTTCACGCTCATCTGCTTTGTCTGCCACACTTCCGCCACAGGGCGCGATTTCCTCATCACCCGCGCCGACTGGCTTCTTTTGAAAAATATTTTACACGAAAAACTCACCGCATACCGTACCCGTAAGAAATGACCATCCTGCATATCCCTTCCTGGTTCCCCAATCCGCAGAAGCCGTTGGATGGCAATTTCATCCTCCGGCAGATTGCCGCCGTGGCCCCACATACACGGTCCATCGTGCTGCACCATACGGAGCCGGCCTTTAAGGGGGAATTGGCTTCCCTGTTGGATGATGCGGTGATATTCTATCCTATAGATAACGTCTCAAAACATAGCCGATGGGCGCTTTTCCGCGCTTACGACAAGGCCTTCCGCGACATCGTCCGCCAGTATGGGAAGCCTGACATCATCCATCTGCATGTGGCCCTGCCGATGGGACCGTTGGCCGCCTGGCTCAGCATTCGCTATCGTATCCCACTGATTATCAGTGAGCACTGGTCTGTCTATCAGCCGCAAAACCGTCATCAGCTCACACGTTTCCAGCGTCTGCAGCTATGGTTCACCTACCGCCGTGCCGCCTTGCTCACCACGGTATCGGAAGATTTGCACCATGCCATTTCAGATACCGTAGGCCCTGCCCGGAAGGTGCCTTGGCAGCATATCAACAATGTGGTGGACACGGATCTGTTCACGCCGGGCCCCTCCTTGTTGCCCGACGACGGCCTGTACCATATTCTGCATGTCTCCTCGTTGGAGGATGTCTCCAAGAACGTTATGGGCATCCTTCGTGCCGTGTGCAAGCTGCGTGACGTACGGCAGGATTTTGTGCTCGATATCATTCACGACCTGCAGAATATTGAGGTAGAGCATTTTATAGAAGAGAATAAAATGGGGGATTATGTGCGGTTGTTGGGTAAAATGGACAGTGCGGGCGTGGCGGAGCATGTCCGTCGGTGCGCGTTCATGCTGCAGTTCTCCAATTATGAGAACCAGCCCTGTGTGCTGATTGAGGCCTTTGCTGCCGGCAAGCCGGTGTTGGCCACGCGCGCGGGTGGCATCCCCGAAATCGTAATCCCTTCCCGCGGGCGGTTAGTCGCCCCTAAGGACGAAGAGAGCCTCTTGGAACAACTGCAGTACATGCTGGACCACAGCCGCGATTTCGACGGCACCGCCATCCGCGACTATGCGGTCCGGAATTTCAGCGTCGAGACCATTGGGCGGGAGTTTTTGCGGCAGTATGAGAGGATATTAAGCGCTTTTGTCCTTAAAAAAAACAATTCCGACTGATTTTGAGTTATAGGTTTGTCATACAAATAGAAATTCTTATCATCTTTCCCCATAACAACGGGCCATTCACTATCTTTTTGCAACACTTCTATAGTTTGGAAAGATGTCGCGTCTGCGCCTTCAACCTCCTTCCCTTAAAAAATAACCTGTTCCCTGTTTTGTTCTTACGCAACTTGACAGAACGAAAAGGAATAAAAAGGACAAAAGACAGTATGCTATTTTCGCTTTATTTTCCATAGTTTCACACACTTGTATCAAATGAGTAAAAATCCATCAAAGTCAGATACCACTTGTTCTGTTTTTCTGTAAAATGAAAAATCCTAATTCCACTTTTATTTCGTTCCTCACCTTTTTCTGTCAGAATCACCCGCAGCGACTTGCTTTCCAAGTCTTTGTAATAGTAATAATCCTTCTCCAGCTTATTCAAGTAACTAATGTCACCGTCTTCCATTGAGGTAGTGCGGATTAAATGCTGTATGGTTCTGCTCATAATATTTTTATCATCGCTTTCGTCAATAAAAGCCCCATATTGCAAAATCATCTCGCCATTGAAAACAGGAGAATCCGTATGTTGGAAAGTATCTATATGTGTGTGTTTGAAGTCGAGGCATTGTAATATGTCTTCTATTATCCAGTATGGAAGGTCGTACGAGTCCTTATCCCATGAAACGCTGTCCAATTTTTCATATTGTGGATAACAACCATTGACATAAAGGATGGTCAGTCCCATTTCAGGGTCTATGAAATGGTTGATTTCATGTGAAGTTTTACAAGAAAAAAAAACTCGCAATATAGAATCATTTTTTAGAAATGGTTGATATTCGCGATCTTTTATCTCCTCTGTTGAAATCGTCACTGTGTTTCCTTTTTTTAAACAAGAGTTGCACAACAAACAGCAACAAAAGCTAATCAACAAGATCATTAAAGTTTTTCTTAACGCCATATATTCGCAGATTAGTCAAATAACATGATGCTGTTGTTCATTTTTGGCACATTCTCATATCATAAATTACCACGTCGTTAAAGACCCCCTCTTTAGTAAATACTTCAAGGCAATAGGCCTTGCAGGTGACTGGCGTGTTTTGGGGCAAACTGCAAGCATTATCCACACTTTCCAATGTGTTGAGATAGAACTTTCCCCTCTTTGCGCCAGAAGGACGGCGGTGGGTTCTGCCGGCATATTATTCTCATCATAATCCCATTCTCTGTAATAATAGGCTATCTTTTCCCGCAAATCAGCATTCTTTATATGTTTCAAGTCCTCTTTGGAAAAACCGAAACCGCCTTTTCCGCATGAATGGAATATAGCCTCAAAAGAGAGGTGGAAACAGTGGATGGAGTCAATATCGGAGTAATTCATGTATTTGCCACTCAGCACCACAAAACTACCGTCATCGAATGCAAGAGTGGAATGTATGTTTTCATCAAAATGGCACTCTCTACCCGTGTTTTTCACCGAATCGCCAGTAACGCCCCGGTTTGAACCGCAGGACACCAGCAGAAGGAGTATAACGAATGGAAAAAGACGCTTCATTGGTTATCAAATTTTTTTGCTCCACAAAGATAAACTTTTATTCAGATTTTTTTATTTATCTTTTGAAGAATATTTTTTAAATCTCGGGAAGTCTCATTGTTCAGTTTTTCCCACACCCCCTATATGTTTTCCCTTCAAAAACAAAGAATATCTCATACGGCAATGTGTCTTCTTCGGTGACAGCATAACAACAGTTATGATCCCACGACTCATTGATAATGCCCGAAATCTCTTTACTTGTAAAACCTATAGTGTTGCCATTTGCACTCTTTTCAGCAAAAGACACCTTCGTTCGCACTTCCTTATTGGAACAATACAGAAAGAGATTTTCATTTTGGATTTCCATTCGCCAGAAAGGCTCTGAACCTTCGAATTGATAGTGAAAACATTGGTTCAACGAATAACACTCCCCACCAAGATTTAGCGACTTGTTCAAGTGAGAATTACCTTCTCTATCTACATGATGGGTACATCCTATTAACACAAAACAAATAGGACTAATTAATAATAATTTTATAACTTTAATCATGGCTGTGTGGATTACCGGATAGTATTGGAGGCCAAGAATATTTGTCGTTAGCCCATGGAACTTTGTAAGTGGGATTACCCCAATACCTTTCATGTTCGAATTTTGGTATGGAATCAATAGGAACATCCCTGTTTTTTAGTAATTGATAAAAATGATTATAATCGAAATTGGTTGGATCACTATGACCGTTAGGAATACCACGATCCACTTCAATATGTGGAACAATAATAGGCCAACAACCCTCCACGGCACTTGCTTCCAAATAAAGGTCTACCAGTGATTGATATTGCTCTTCTGTGGGAGATTCTTTAGAATCATAATTAATTTCTATGTGAAACATTTGCCCTTTTAAGTTTTTCATACTTTCGGCTTTAGTTGCCCATACTCTTCTTTCGCTGAATGGCCAAATCTGTAAGATTGTTCCGTCTTTTAACACATATGCGTGAGCCTTACTTCTAGCTCTATTTTCAACATCATCATATTTTGTGAGCGTTTTTATCGCTTTTATTGACATGTTTCCAGCAGTACAATGTAATACGAAATGACTTCGATGATCTTTGTCTATTGGACAAACTTGAAAAAAAGAAAAATCATTCTGTTTGAAGTTTTCATTTTTTTCAGTCTGTTTTTGACTATATTTTACTCTAAACTCACCCGTGGTGTCAGAAAGCCCGTCACAGGAAACAGTTGCTTTGAACTCGAATTCTCCTTCTAAAAAGGACTTTGAAAGTATCGTTTCATTGAACCTGACCCGAAACCTTTTGGTCCCGTTCCTGCTTATGTCAATAGTTTGAGAAACAATAGGCTCGTCTCTAAACACTTCACATTCGACCACTATTAGTAAAGCTTTTTCCGTTGACAAATTCCGAGCCGCGATGTCAAAATACAGATATGTGTATTTGTCGTCTTTCTGACAAAACACATATCTGATTTTCAAATCTTTTTTGTCGAAGCTCGGGTGAAAGACACTCTCCTCCCCGAAGGGGCTGCTTTTCCAGAATTCAGTATCCATGGCGGGGTATGCTATTCCTGCGTCTCAGTATTATTCAGTCCTTCCAACATTTGGTCATCGGAACCGAAAGGATTTTCTTCCGTGTCACAGAAACGAGGAAGTCCGGTTTCATCTTCCAAATAAGTTGAATGAGCCTGTATTATGGTAAGTGTGGATGGCACACGCGTTTCCCAAGTTCCATCCACCGTCACTTCGTCCTGCGATTGCAGTTCCTGAACCAAGGAAAGATTCTGGTC